>JADLDB010000169.1 GCA_020846875.1 Myxococcales bacterium
ACGCGGGTGGCTTCGTCTTCCCACGCCTGGCGCTGGGGCGCCGCCGCGCTGATCCCCGGCAGCGGCACCGCACCCGACGGCGACGAGGCCGCGGCGGGCGCCCCCGGCCTCACCGGGAACACGTTCTGGCACGTGGGACACTTGATGCGCGCGCCGCCCGGCGGAATCTTCTTGTCGTCGATGTTGAGGCCGGACTGGCAAGAGGGGCACGTGACCTTCATGAGGCTCCTTGAGAGCTTTCGGCAGCCGCGCGACGTTACTTCATGGCCGTGACGGTGGCGATTGTCCGTGCTAGGTGCGCCGCGCCTCCATGGAACCGTCGTCGCCCCACCTGTCCATCGTCATCCCGGTGTACAACGAGGAGGCGATCGTCGAGCAGGCCGCGGCCGAGCTGACCCAGGGCCTCGACGCGCGCGGGTGGGACTACGAGATCATCTTCGCTGAGAACGGCTCGAGGGATCGCACCCAGGAGCTGCTCGAGGCGATGTGCCGGAAGAACCCCCGGCTGCGGTGGTTCCACAGCGAGCGGCCGAACTACGGGGTGGCGCTGAAGGCGGGGATCGAGAAGGCCCGGGGCGACATCGTGATCTGCGACGAGATCGATCTCTGCGACCTCGTCTTCTACGATCAGGCGGTGCCCCGGCTGGAGCGGCGGGAAGCGGACCTGATCGTCGGCTCCAAGGCGGCGCGCGGGGCGTCGGATCAACGGCCGCTCGTCCGGCGGGTGGCCACCCGCATGCACAACGGGCTCTTGCGGGTGACCCTGGGCTTCAAGGGCACCGACACCCACGGCCTCAAGGCCTTCCGGCGGGAGCGCCTGCTGCCCACCATCCACAAGTGCGTGGTGGACATGGACGTGTTCGCGTCCGAGTTCGTGGTGCGCGCCTGGCGCGACGGCCTCCTCGTGCGGGAGATCCCCATCCAACTGCACGAGAAGCGGCAGCCGTCGATCCACCTCTTCCGGCGGGTCCCCAACGTGCTCAAGAACGTGGCGCGGCTGGTGTACGTGATCCGCGTCCGCGGGGAGTGACACCGCTGCTGGGGGGACACCGGTGAGCCGCCTGGGCGCCATCTCGGTCGACCTCGACTCGCTGCCCCACTACTGCCGCATCCAGGGCGTGGACGAGGCGGTGCTCGATGAGCGGGCGCGGGCCCTGGTCGCCAGCGCCGCCATCCCGCGCTTCCTCGAGCTCTTCCACCGGGCGCGCGTCCCTGCGACCTTCTTCGTGATCGGCGCGGATCTGTCCCAGGCGGGGATGAGGGAGGCGCTCCTGACCGCGCGCGCCGCCGGGATCGAGCTGGGCAGCCACAGCTTCTCCCACGACTACGCGCTGTCCCGGCAGAGCGGGGAGGCGATCGCCCGCGATCTCGCGCAGGCGGACGAGGTGATTGAAGAAGCCACCGGGGCGCGGCCGGTGGGCTTTCGGGCGCCGGGCTACACCCTGTCCGCGAAGCTGCTGCAGGCGGTGGCCCAGCGCGGCTACGCCTACGACTCCTCCGTCTTCCCAGCGGCGCCGTACTACCTGCTCAAGGCGTCGGTGATGGGCGCGCTGGCGGCGCTGGGCCGGCCGTCGCGGGCGATCCTCGACTCGCCGAGGGTGCTCCTGGCGCCGCGCACCCCGTACCGGCCCAGCCTCAGCGCCCCCTACGCGAAGGGAGACGCGCCGCTCATCGAGCTGCCGATGTCGGTCGCCCCGCTGACGCGCGTGCCCTTCATCGGCACCTTCGTGACGACCGCGCCGTGGGCGGCGGTGGAGCTCACCTTCCGCACCCTCTCGCGCGACGAGCTGCTCAACTTCGAGCTGCACGCGGTCGACGTGCTGGACCAGAGCGACGGCGTCCCGCCGGTGCTGGCGCGGCAGCAGCGGGATCTCAAGGTGCCGGCCAGGAAGAAGCTGGCCCGGCTGCGGCGGCTCTTCTCGTGGCTGGCGGAGGATCGTCGCTGCGTCACCCTCGCCGAGGCGGCGCGCCACCTGTCTCCTCTCGTGTAGGGTGGGGCCACCCGGAGCCCCTCTCCCGTGTACGAACAGCTCGGCCGCTATCGCCTGCTCAAGCTGCTCGCCACCGGCGGCATGGGAGAGGTGTTCCTCGCGCGGCAGGAAGGGCCGGCGGGCTTCGCCAAGGTGGTGGTGGTGAAGCGGATCCTGAGGCACCTCGCGCAGGATCAGGGCTTCATCGATCTCTTCCTCAACGAGGCGAAGCTGGCGGGGCAACTGCAGCACCCCAACGTCGCCCAGGTGTTCGGCCTCGAGCACGAGGGGAACAGCTGGTTCATCGCCATGGAGTACGTGCACGGCAAGAGCCTGCGCGATCTGCTGGACGAGGCCGGCCGGCGCGAGCTCAAGGTGCCGCCGCGGATCGCCGCGCACCTCGCCGTGCAGGCGCTGGCGGGGCTGCACTTCGCGCACGAGCTCACCGACGAGCGCGGGCAGCCGCTGGGCATCCTCCACCGGGACGTGACGCCAGAGAACCTGCTGGTCGGCTTCTCAGGCGCGGTGAAGCTGGTGGACTTCGGGATCGCGCGGGCGATGACGGGCGCGCAGACGCGGGTGGGGCAGCCCAAGGGGAAGGTGGCCTACATGGCGCCGGAGCTGACCCAGAGCGGCGCGGCCATCGATCGCCGGGCCGACGTCTTCGCGATGGGGATCGTCCTGTACGAGGCGCTCACCCTGAAGCGGCCCGCCAACGCGCCCACCTCCGCCGAGGAGGCGGTGAAGGCCCGCGCCCCCTTCCAGCCGGATCCGATGCTGCCCGACGGCCTCAACGCGGTGCTGGTGAAGGCGATGGCGCCCGATCCAGCCCAGCGCTTCCAGAGCGCGCAGGAGATGATCGACGCGCTCAACGCGTGGCTCTCAGCCTCGAGGCTGACCGTCCAGCCCGCCGACGTGGCCGACTTCCTGGTGGAGCTGTTCGGCCGGCAGAGCGCCGAGCTGAACGTGGGCGTGGTGGCGCTGGAGGAAGGCGTGGGCGTCACCGAGCAGGTGCCGATCCTCAAGGGCACCACCCAGCCCTTCACGGCGGGTGGCACCGCGCCGCCCCGGACGGCCACCGGGCAGCTGCGCCGCGTCCCCTCCCAGCCGCTGCCCCAGTCCAGTCCGCGCACCCAGTTGATCGTCGCGCTGGTGGTGGGCGGCGGCACGGCGCTCCTGGTGGGCTTCATCAGCCTGTTGGCGGTGTGGCCGCGCGCGGAGCCCGAGCCGTTCCCCCTCACCGAGGTGGGGCCGAACGATCGGGTGATGCCGGAGCTGGTGCTGAGGCCAGGCCCGGCCGAGGTGCCGCCGAAGCCGCCGCCGCCCAGGCCTCCCAAGCCCCCCAAGGTGGTGAAGAAGCCGCCGCGCCCGGTGAAGAGGCCGCCCCCCACGCCCAAGCCGGGGAAGGTCACCGTCCGGGTCAACCCCTGGGCCGAGGTGGTCTTCGCGGGAAAGAGCTACGGGGTGACGCCCATCCCCCCCATCGAGGTGCCCAGCGGGACCGCCACCTTCACCCTGAAGAACAAGCAGCTCCGGGTGACGCGCAAGGTGTCGGTGAAGGTGCCACCCGGAGGGAACGTGGTGCTGAAGGCCGATCTCTTCAAGTAGCCGCGACGACGAAGCGCAAGCGGCACTCCTCTTCCTTGCTCTCGTCGCCCGTGCCCTTCTTCTTCTTCTTCTCGCCCCCGTCGGGGTTGTCGGCGCGCGGGGCGGCGGTGGGGCTGACGAGGTTCAGCGCGAGCAGGGCGGCCAGGGTCAACATGCCCCTCACGACGCCGCTGCTGCTGACCGCATTCAAGCAGGGTGGGGTGCGGTACAACGCCGCACATGGTGCGCTGGACGCTCATGGTGGTGACGCCGGGGAAGACGTTCCCGGTGGAGCTCCAGCCCGGGCGGACGACGGTGGTGGGGCGGGGCGCGCAGGCGACGGTGGAGGTCCCCGACGCCTCGGTGTCCGAGCGGCACGTGTCGCTGGTGGCCCGGGACGAGGGGCTGTCGCTCGAGGCGCTGCGCGGCGCCGGCGAGGTGCTCGTCAACGACGTCCCGCTGAGCGGCCAGGCGCTGGTGCAGCCGGGCGACGAGGTGCGGCTGGGCGAGGCGCGGCTCATCGCGATGGCGGTGCCGGCCCTGACGACGGCGCGGGCCCGGCTGGCCTCGCACGACGAGGTGATGAGCCGCCTGGAAGAGGAGCTCGTCCGCGCGGGCCAGGCCAGGCCCGTGGGCGTGGTGCTGGTGTCGGCGCCCGCGCTCAACGTGGCGGCGCGGCAGGCGCTGACGCGGCGGGTGGTGGACGAGGTGGCGAAGGCGGGGATCGTCGCCACCTGGGGCGAGGTGGCGAACGATCTGCTGCTGGCGGTGTTGCCCGAGGCGGGCGCAGAGCTGCTCACCTTCGTCACCGGGCGACTCCCCGGGGTGGCGGGGCCCCGGGCGAAGGTGGTGACGGCCACCTCGCCACTGGACGGCTTCGACGCCGAGACGCTGGTGGGCGTGGCGTGGGAGCGGCTCTTGGACGCGGGCGCCGAGCCGGCGGAGCCCACCTTCGTCGATCCGGTGATGGTGCGGCTGGCGGCGCTGATGGAGTCGGACGCGCTGGCCGGGGCGGCCGGCCCCGTGTGCGTGGTGGGGCCCACCGGCTCCGGGCGACGGACGTTGCTGGGCCTTCTTTCCCGCGCCGCCGCGGTGGAGGTGCGCGAGGTGAGCGCCGCTGACGGGCCGGCGCTGGAGGCGGCGCTGGGCGAGGCCGATCGGCGAGAGAAGGGGAGCGCCCGGGGGCGGGGCGCGTCGGCCCGGGAGGAAGGCCGGCCAGGCGAGTGGTTGCTGGTGCGCGAGGTGGACAGCGCACCTCCGGAGGCGGTTGTTGCGATGGTGAAGCGGGCGCGGGCGCGGCTTTTGGTGACGGCGAAGGCAGCGCCGGCGCGCGGGTTGTTCGAGACGGTGGTGGAGATCCCCCCGCTGCACGCGCGGCCCCTGGACATCACCGCGCTGGCCGAGGCCTTCGTGAGCCGGGCGCGGCGGCTGCTGGGGCGGCCCCGGCTGACGCTGGGCGCCGAGGCGAGATCGCTCCTGGGGACGTGGCGGTGGCCGGGAAACGTGCGCGAGCTGGAGAACGCCCTGCTGCGGGCCGCGCGGCTGTCGGTGCGCGACGAGGTGGGGCGGGACTCGCTCCCGGCGCGACTGTGGGCGGACGCGCCGGCGGACGACTACCGGGGGGCGCTCAAGGCGGCGGAGCGGGAGGTACTGCTGGAGGCGCTCGCCCGCACCCGCTGGAACGTCACTGCCGCGGCCACCCGGCTGGGCATGCCACGGCGCACCGTCGTCTACCGCATGGGGAAGCTGGGCCTCAAGCGTCCGTCCCGGTGATCAGGGGCGGCGCCGCGCCACGCACAGCAGGCTCAAGCCCACCGGCAGCTTCACGTGCGCCTCGGCCCTCGCCAGCCACGGGGCGACGCGGTCATACACGCGCAGCTGCAGCGGCGGCAGCACCCGCCGCTTGAGGATCCTCCCGTTCACGTACCACCCCGGGATCCCCACCAGGTTCATCCACCGGAGGTGTTCGACGGAAAAGCCGTTCTCCTCCAGCACCGCGCGCAGGGATCGCGGCGTGTACCGCCGGTGGTGCCCCACCGCTTCGTCGAGGCTGCCGAACAGCGCGGGGAGCGCCGGGACGTAGAGGATCACCCTCCCGCCCACGGGGAGGATCTTCGCGAACGTGCGCACCGCGCCCCCGTCGTCGGGGATGTGCTCCAGCACGTTGGACAGCACGATGGTGTCGAAGCGGCGCGACCTGAGCGCCTGCCAGTCGGCGAGCGCGACGTCGGACTGGTACGGCTCGACCTGGCGCTGGCCGCGGAAGCGGTTGCGGAGCCGCCGGACGTAGAACTCCTCCACCTCGAGCGCGGTGATCAACTCCCTGCCCGGCGCGAGGTGCGCGGTGATGGTGCCGATGCCGGCGCCGATCTCCAGCACGCGCTGGCCCGCCCACCTCGAGAAGGTGTCCCCCAGCCAGGCGTTGTAGTTGGGTGCGCCCGCCTCGAGGTGGGCCAGCGTCGAGTAGCCCTCGTGCTGGTTGTCCGCGTCGTTCTGCAGGGCGGCGTAGCGCCCGAAGGTGCGCGCCAGTCGCGCCACCAGCCCCAGGGATCGGGCCGGGCGAGGCGCCACCGACGCCTCCGCCAGCCGGTAGCGCTGCGCCGCGAGCTTCACCAGCGCCTCGGCTTCGGCTTCGTCGCCGTCCGCCCTCACCGGCTCGGCCTTGAGCGCCGCCACCCGGAAGGCCCGCGCCGGCGACAGCGCGTCCCACCGCCCTTCGTCCTGGAGTGCCAACCCCGCCACCTGGTTCGCCGCGCGCTCGGCCAGCGACACGCGAGGGCGGCGCCCCAGCACCACGTCCGCCTCGTCTCGCTCCACCGGCCCCAACAGCGCGTCCAGCTCCCCGGGCTGGGGATCCACCACCAGCGCCGCCGCCTTCGTCGCCAGGACGACCTGCCGCACCGCCGCGCCCCAGCCCTGCGCCACGTCGCGCCCGGCCACCGACACCTCGCACCCGCGGGAAGCCAGGGCGGCTTCCACCTGGGAGTCGGGCCTCATCAGCAACGCCGCGGCGCGCATTTTCGCTTGCCGCCTGTAGCACAAGCTCGGCATAGGAACGTCCGCCATGGCCGCCTCGCTGCTCGAGCTGTTCCGCGTGCTGGCCTCCTTCGAGCCGGCCCGCGTCGACTTGAAGGACGCCCCGTGGGAGCGCTACGCCGACTGGGCCATCGCCCAGGGCCTCGCCCCGCTGGCCGCCTACAACCTCGAGTACCGGCTGGCCAACTCCAGGGCCCCCGAGTGGGTGCGCGATCGCCTGCTGTCCATCTACCAGGGCACCGCCAACGACAACGTGATGAAGCTGGTCAACTTCAAGCGCGCCGTGGACGCGCTGGAGGGCCGGCGCGTGGTGCTCCTGGGGGCGGGCGACTTCGCAGAGAGCCTGTACCCGCACGTGGCCTTCCGCCCGGTGATCGAGCTGCGGCTCCTCCTCCCCAGGCCCGACGTCGACGCCTTCGCCGGCTTCTTGCGCAGAAGCCAGTTCCGCCTCGACGAGGCGATCGTCGATCCCCTCAGGGCCGACCGGGTGCTGACCGACACGCGCACGCTGCTCTTCCTGCACGGCGCGCTGGTGGGCGATCCTGCGGAAGACGAAGGGCTCTTCACGCGCTCCGCGCCGCTCAAGGTGTACGGCCCGTCGGTGCGCAGGCTGGAGCTGGAGGACGCGCTGTTGGTGCACGCGCTGATGCTGGCCCGCGCCGGCTTCGAGGCGCCGCTCATCGAGCTCGTCGATCTCCGCGAGCTGGTGCTGGGGGCCCCGGCGAGGGGAGGCGCGTACTCCCGGGCGGTGGACGCCGACGCCCTGCACCGGCGCGCCAAGGCCTGGGGCGCCGAACGGGGGCTGTACGCCGCCCTGGCCCTGGTGGAGCGCCTCTTCCCCGAGACGAAGGACGCGGTGGCTCGGCTGAGGCCGGCGCTGTCCCTGCCGGTGCGAGAGCTCCTCGAGCGCCTGGTGGTGCAGCCCAAGGCCGACCTCGACCGCACCCACGCCTTCAAGGGCGAAGAAGCGCTGCGGGCGCTGCTGGCTGGGTGACGGGGCCTCCTCGCCTTGGTAGAGGCCCCGGCCGATGCGAATCGCCGTCATCGGCACCGGCTACGTCGGCCTCGTGGCCGGCACCTGCTTCGCCGACGCGGGCCACCAGGTGACCTGCGTCGACATCGACGCCGCGAAGATCGCCGCCCTCGAGCGGGGCGAGGTCCCCTTCTACGAGCCGGGCCTGGGCGAGCTGATCGAGAAGAACGCGCGCGAGCAGCGCCTGGCCTTCAGCGTCGATCTCGCGGAAGGGGTGCGCGGCGCGGCGGCGGTGTTCATCGCGGTGGGCACGCCCGGGCTGTCCAACGGCGAGGCGGAGGTGCGCCCGGTGCTGGAGGTCGCCAGGGCCGTCGGCCAGGCGCTCACCGGCTACGCGGTGGTGGTGAACAAGAGCACCGTTCCGGTGGGCACCGCGGATCGCGTCCGGGCCGCCGTCGCCCAGCACGCCAGCCACCCCTTTGACGTCGTCTCGAACCCGGAGTTCCTCAAGGAGGGCGCGGCGGTGGGCGACTTCCTCAAGCCGGATCGGGTGGTGATCGGCGCCGACTCGGAGCGCGCGAAGCAGGTGATGGAGGAGCTGTACCTGCCCTTCCTGAGGCGCGAGGCGCGGATCCTCTTCATGGATCCCCGGTCGGCCGAGCTGACCAAGTACGCGGCCAACGCCATGCTGGCCACCCGCATCTCCTTCATGAACGACATGGCGGCGCTCTGCGAGCGGCTGGGGGCCGACGTGGAGCAGGTGCGGCAGGGACTGGGCAGCGACTCGCGCATCGGCAGCGAGTTCCTCTACCCGGGCCTCGGCTACGGCGGCAGCTGCTTCCCCAAGGACGTCCGCGCGCTGCTGGCCACCGGGCGGGAGGTGGGCCTGGAGCTGGGCCTGCTGGCCGCGGTGGAGGCCACCAACGAGCGCCAGAAGAAGAGCCTGGTGGAGAAGGCGCTCAAGCACTTCGGCAGCCTGGCCGGGCGGCGCTTCGCGGTGTGGGGCCTGTCCTTCAAGCCACGCACCGACGATCTGCGGGACGCCCCGGCGCTGGCGCTGATCGACGCGCTCCTCTCCCACGGCGCGCAGGTGTCCGCCTTCGATCCGGTGGCCAGCGGGGGCGCGAAGAAGCTGTACGGCGCCCGGATCTCCTTCGCCGCGCTGCCCTACGACGCGCTGGAAGGGGCCGACGCGCTCTTCCTCGCCACCGAGTGGAACGAGTTCCGCGCGCCCGACTTCGCGCGGATGAAGACCCTGCTCAAGAGCCCGGTGATCTTCGACGGCCGGAACGTGTACGCCCCCGCGCGGCTTCGCGAGGCGGGCTTCACGTGGTACGGGGTGGGCCGCCCGTGACGACGTCGGCTCTCGACACCCAGGCCCCGATCCTCCCGATCGCGATGATCCGGGCGCTGCGACCCCGGCAGTGGGCGAAGAACGCCGTCCTGCTGGTGCCGCTCCTCTTCGCCAAGGGCGTCCTGGAGAAGGGCCTCGTCTTCCACGCCCTGGCCGCGGTGGCCGCCTTCAGCCTGCTGGCCAGCGGCGTGTACGTGGTCAACGACTGGGTGGACCGGGAGAAGGACCGGCTGCACCCCGAGAAGCGCAAGCGGCCGATCGCCGCTGGGCACCTGAACGGCACCCTGGCGCTGTTGCTGCTCGTCCTCTGCTGGGGCGGCGCGGCGGGCATCGGCTGGTACGTGGGCCAGGGCTTCCTGGGGGTGATGGGCGGCTACCTGGTGCTGCAGGTCCTCTACACCGGCGCCTTGAAGAAGCTGGTGATCCTCGACGTGATGGCGATCGCCCTGGGGTTCATCGTGCGGGTGGTGGCCGGCGCGGTGGCGATCAACGTGGAGGTGTCCAACTGGCTGTTCCTCTGCACGCTGCTGGGCGCCGTCTTCCTGGGCTTCGCCAAGCGCCGCGCCGAGCTGTCCAGCCTCGAGGACATGGCCACCGCCCATCGCAGCAACCTGGCCGACTACTCGCTGCCGATGATCGACCAGATGATGAGCATCAGCGCGGCCAGCGCGATCCTCGGCTACGGCCTGTACACCGTGTCCCGGGAGACGGTGGAGCGCGTGGGCAGCGATCGCCTCAAGTTCACCGTGCCGTTGGTGGTGTACGCGGTGTTCCGCTACCTCTTCCTGGTGCACAAGCGCGGGGCCGGCGGCGCGCCCGAGAAGGTGGTGCTGGGAGACGTGGCGCTGCTGGCCACCATCGCCCTCTACCTGGCGGTGGCGGCCTGGGCGCTGTACGTCTGAAAGGCCGGCTCACTCGTCGTCTTCCGGCTTGTCCCGGTACTGCCCGAGCTGCTGCACCGCGCGCCGGGTGATCACCGCCGTCAGCCCCTGCTGGGCCGCCGCGGCGTCACGCACCATGTGGGCCAGCTGGCCGATCTCTCGCAGCCAGTCGTGGGCGCGGGGCCCCAGCCCCGAGAAGGACACCGCCAGCACCGGCGGTTCCTTGACCCGCCCCAGCCAGAAGTCGATCAGCTCGAAGCGCTCCGGGGGATCGATGGGGTGCAGCCGCTTCACCTCGCGATCGAGCAGCCGGTTGAGCGCGCTGGGCAGCTTCGCCGCCCACTGGCTGACCGTGTACATCGGGCGCCAGGCCCAGTCCGCGCGGGCGATGCCCGCCTGCGGGTTGTAGATGCCGTTCCCTTCGGTGGTGAGCACCTGGTCGGGGGGAAAGCTGGGCACCGGATCCCACGCGCCGCACATCAGCGAGGACAGGCCCACGTGCTTCTTCGGCTGGCCCCAGAAGGCGCGCCGGTACAGATCCGCCCGCTCCTCGTCGAAGTAGGGGTAGTCCCCGTCCTCCAGCATCAGCGAGAGGTGGAAGCTCTCTTCCCACGGCGCGGCGTAGCCCAGGTACTGCTGCGACAGCGACCAGCCCTCGGAGTCGGCGATCCACTCGTAGAAGAGCAGCCGGTACACCGCCTCGTTCCAGCGCTCGTCGTGCATCCCGAAGAAGGTGGGCGAGGTGGAGTGCTCCAGCACCAGCTCCAGCAGCACCCGCGTCTCTTCGTCGTTCAAGTGGTGCAGGAGGCCCTCGATCGCCGGCACCTTGTCCACCACCCCCAGCTCGAACGCCGGGAAGACGACTTCCTTCAGGAACACGTCGTTGACGGGACGAATGACGACTTCCATGCGGGCGAGCGCGGAGTGTAGCCCCCGGGCGATTCACCCAAGCCACTCAAATGCGATGTGGGGAAGTCGCGCACGGCCGCGACAGTGGACGCGAGCGGCGCGAACGAGTTAGGCGCGCGCGTCTTCCTGGGAGATCAACGCGTAGATCTCCTCGGGCGTCTTCGCGGCCAGCAGCGCCTCGCGCAGGCTGTCGCTGCGGAACAGCCGGCTGATCTTCGACAGGGCCTTCAAGTGCACGCCGGCAGAGTTCTCCGGGGCCACCAGGGCGAAGAAGAACTGGGAAGGCCGGGCGTCGCGGGCCTCGAAGTTCACCCCGGCGCGGGACACGCCGAAGCTGGCCACCAGGCCGGCGAGCTCGGGCAGGCGGCCGTGAGGGATCGCCACACCCTTCTCCATCCCTGTGCTGCCGATCTTCTCGCGCTCATCCAGCACCGACCACAGGCGCTCCGCCGACACCTGGGGGGCGGCCTTCGACAAGGCCTGCGCCAGCTCCTTGAGCACGTCGCTCTTCGAGCTGGAGTGCAACTCCGCGACGACGGCCTCCGGCTTGAGGAACTCCGTGATGCGCATCGCGCCGCGGAATACCCGAGCACTTCAGGCGGCGCAAGCCGTGGGATGGTGTAGGGTGCACTTCGAGCGGATGGCGAGACGAGGGGCCCTCATCGCGGTGACAGTGCTGGTGGCGGCGTGCGCCCGCGCCCCCGTCGCCTTGCCCGCGCCGGCCCCGGCCGCCTCCGCTGCCGCCTCCCGCGCTGCCGTCCCCCTCGCCCCGCCCGCTGTCCCCGCCCCGCTGGACGCGACGGCCCTGCTCCAGGCGATGAGCCTCGAGGAGAAGGTGGGCCAGCTGATGATGGTGGGCTTCAAGGGCCAGGAGGTGGGCGACGAGGTGGCCGCCCTGGTGCGCGGCCGCCGGGTGGGGGGCGTGTGCCTCTTCAACCGCAACCTGGCTGACGCGGCGCAGATCGCGAAGCTCAACGACGATCTGCGCGCGCTGCTGGCCGACACCGTCCCTCCCTTCATCGCGGTGGATCAGGAAGGTGGCACGGTGGTGCGGGTGGACGACGGCAACGTGGTGCTGCCGGGGAACATGCTGCTGGGCGCTTCGCGGGACGAGGCGCTGGCCTACGAGGCCGGCCGGGCGCAGGGGGAGGATCTCTGGCGCCTGGGCTTCAACATGAACCTGGCCCCGGTGCTGGACGTCAACTCCAACCCGATGAACCCGGTGATCGGCGTGCGGGCCTTCGGGGACGACGTGAAGCTGGTGTCCGGCCTGGGGGCGGCCTTCGTGCGCGGGCAGCAGGACGCGGCGATCGTCACCGTGGCCAAGCACTTCCCCGGGCACGGCGCGGTGGACGCGGACTCGCACCGCCGCCTCCCGGTGGTGAAGGCGCCCCTGGCCGAGGTGTGGAGCCAATTGCAGCCCTTCGAGGCGGCGATGAAGTCCGGCCTGGACGGGATGATGACGGCCCACATCGCCACGCCGGCGCTCAGCGGGGACGACACTCCGGCCACCCTCTCTCCGAAGGTGCTGGGCACGGTGCTGCGGCAGCAGCTGGGCTTCGGCGGGCTGGTGCTGACGGACGAGCTGGAGATGGACGCGATCGACGCGCGGTGGGGCGTGGGCCGCGCCGCGGTGCTGGCGGTCAACGCCGGGGCCGACATGGTGCTGGTGCCCTGGCGCTCGGAGAAGAAGCTGGAGGTGTGGGAGGCCCTCGTTTCGGCGGCCCAGTCAGGCCAACTGCCGCAGGAGCGCCTCGACGACGCGGTGCGGAGGATCCTCGAGGTGAAGCTGCGCCGCGGCCTCTTCACCGCGCTGCCGCCCCGCGCCGAGCGCCTCGCCGCCCTGGGCAGCCGCAGGGAGGTGGCCGATCGGATCGCCCGCGCCGGGGTGACCTTGTTGCGCGCGCAGCCGGGCCTCTTCCCGCTGCCCCACGGCCAGCGGGTGGGCCTGATCACCGCCGAGCCTTCCCTGGCCGCCGCCCTGGCCCGCCGGGTGGCCGCGCTCGAGGTGGAGGAGGTGCCCGCGCTGCCCGCGCCCGAGGCCCGCGAGGCCTTGAAGCTGCGCGCCCGCGCCCTGGCCCAGAAGGTGGACGTGGTGGTGGTGGGGGTGGTGAACAGCCGGCAGCTGGAGTTGGTGGTGAATGCCTCGCTGGCCGGCAAGCCGGTGGTGGCGGTGGTGATGGGCGCGCCCTACCTCGCTTCGCAGGCCCACCTCGCGAAGTCGATCGTCGCCGTCTACTCCTCGCGGCCCGAGGCGTCGGAGGCGGCGGCGGCGGCGCTCACCGGAGCGCAGGGGACGCCGGGGCGGCTGCCGGTGGCCACGGGGAAGTGGCCGTACGGCTTCGGTCTCGATCCCGGCGGAGAGCGGCTGGCGGGGACGCCGGGGCCCACCACCAGCGGCACTCCGTAAGAGCCGTCAGTCGGCGTTGACCAGCGACTTCTTGCTGGCCGCGGAGGCTTCGATCAACCCCACGGTGCCGTCCTTGCGCTTGTAGACGACGTTCATCTCCATCGTGGTGCTGTTGGTGAAGACGTAGAAGTCGTTGTTCAGCAGGTCCATCTGCATGATCGCCTGCTCCACCGCCATCGGCCGGGCGAGGATCTCGTTGGTCTTCACCACCTTCGCCTGGGGATCGGCCTGCTCGGGCTCCGGAGCCTCCAGCACCGTGTAGCGGGCCGTGCGCTCCACCATCTCACGCCGGTGGTGCGCGCGCTCCCGGGCGTGGTGGCTCTTGAGCTTCTCCTTGTAGCGCTTGAGCTGGCGTTCGATCTTGTCCATCGCCAGATCGATGGAGGCGTACATGTCCTCGCTCTTCTCGCGGCCGCGCAGCACGTACGTCCCGGAGTGGATGGTGATGTCGGCGTGGTGGAGGTGGCGCTCCAGCGACAGCACCACGTGCGCCTCGGTCGCGCTGTCCAGGTACTTGTTCACGCGCGCCACCTTCTCCTGCGCGTAGTTCTTCAGCGAGTCGATCGGATCGAGGTGACGAAACGTGATGTTCATTTGCATGCATCCTCCGAGCTGCGCGGTGAAGACCAGCCTACAGAAGCGCGCGGGCAATGCCATCGGATCCAGCAGCCGGTGGCACGGCGGTGAAACAGCGGAGCTCGAGCGGGCATTTCATGGCTGGGCGCGAGCCACCCAGGCGCGGATCATCGCGCGCTGATCTTCGCCCAGGTCGAGCATGCGCACGGAGAAGCCCAGCGGGTGCGTCGTCTTCACGCCCACCACCCGGCCGGTGGCGTGCATCTGGGTGACGTGACCCTCGAAGGACAAGGTCACCTCCGCGGGGGTGCTCACCATCACCTTCTCGTTGGAGTGCACCGCCAGGCTGTCCTGCTTCCAGGTGGCCTCGGGATCCATGGTGAAGGGGCGGGCGTCGCCGCGGGCCAGGTGCAGGCGCACGTGGATCATCCCCCCGCGCCAGGTGACCTGCGCCGGGGCCACGGGCGGCAGGGGCGACGGCGCCGAGGGCGGGGGAGGGGGAGGCGGCACCGGCACGCCCGGGCGGAACATGCGCTCGATGGCCACCATGCGCTCGGACAGGGCGAGGAAGGCGTCTTCGCACGCCAGGCGCAGCTCGGAAGTGGCGTCGGTGGGCAGCCGGCTGGGCACGTAGCGGTGGATCAACGCGAAGAAGGCGGCGCGCCAGGCGTCGCGCGAGGCGTTGGCCGGCACGCGGAAGACCTCGTGGCTGGGCCGGTCCTTGATGGAGGCCAGCCAGTCGCGGATCTGCTGGGTGGCCTCGGCCTGGGCGCGGGTGGCTTCGCCCTGCCTGGGAGGCAGCGACAGCACCTCCATCAACTCCGGCATCTCGCGCAAGGGGACGAAGGTGCGGCCGTCCCTGGACACCGCGCGCACGTCGTGGATCTTCCCCCGCAGGGCCAGATCGCGCACCACCGTGAGGCTCACCGGCCCCAGCACGCGCGCCTCGCTGTCGGCGAGCCAGTACTCGCTCACGACGCCGCCCCCACCGCCTCCAGCGCCGCCCGCACCACGTTCTGCACGTCCAGCGGGTGAATGGGCTTGGCCAGGTACCCGTGCGCGCCGTCGGCCATCGCCTGCTGCACCAGGGCCTCGGTGTCCAGGCTGGACAGGACGAGGATGCGCGTGCGCAGCCCCTTCGACTTGAGCGTCTTGAGCAGCTCGAGGCCGCTCTTGCCGGGCATCACCAGATCCAGCACCACCACCGCCGGCTCGCGCTCGGTGATGACGCTGAGTGCCTCGTCACCGGAGTCGGCCTCGCGCACCACGCAGGGCACGTCGGCCAGCGCGTCCTTCACCATGGTCCGCAAGAGACGATCGTCGTCGACGATCAACACCTCGGGCAGGGACATGCTTTCAGGCTTCCTCTCAGTAGTACTTCTTCCGTTTGCTCGACGGCAGCACGCCCAGCACCTCGCGGTACTTGGCCACGGTGCGGCGGGCGATCTCGATCCCCTGGGCCTTGAGCAGCTCGACGATCTTCTGGTCCGAGTAGGGGTTCTTCGAGTCCTCGCCGGCGACGAGCTGCTTGATGTGGTTCTTCACCGCCTCGCTGGCGATGTCGTCCCCGCCGGTGCGGGCGATGGACGAGTTGAAGAAGTACTTGAGCTCGAAGATCCCCTGCGGGGTGTGCACGTACTTGGCGGTGGTGACGCGGGACACGGTGGACTCGTGCATACCGATGTCCTCGGCCACGTCGCGCAGGATGAGCGGCTTCAGGTAGGCGATCCCCTTGTCGAGGAACTCTCGCTGGAACTTCACGATGCTCTCGGTCACCTTGTAGATGGTGCGCTGCCGCTGGTGGATGGAGCGGATGAGCCACATCGCGCTGCGCAGCTTGTCCTGGACGAACTCCTTGGTCTGGCCGGACGGCAGCATGCCCTTCTTGAGCGCCTGCCGGTACGCGTCGGAGATGCGCAGCTTCGACAGGCCGTCGTCGTTCAACACCACCGTGTACTCGTCGCCCAGCTTCACCACCTGCACGTCGGGGGTGATGTACTGCGCGTCGTCCCCCGAGAAGTTTCGGCCAGGCTTGGGATCGAGCCGCTGCAGCAGCCTGGAGGCGTCGATCACCTCGTCCAGCGTCACGCCCAGGTCGCGGGCGATGGCCGGGAGGTTCTTCGACTCCAGCAGCTTCATGTGCTTCTTGATGATCGTACCCAGCAGCGCCGCGTGCGGCTCGGCGAGCGCCCGGCACTGAATGAGCAGGCACTCCTGCAGATCGCGCGCGCCGCAGCCCTTGGGCTCGAGCAACTGGATCTTCTTGAGCATCCGCTCGGCGATCCGCACCGGCACGTCGGCCTCGTTGGCCAGGCGGATCAGCGGGTCGCCCTCCACGTCGGCCAGCTTGAGGTACCCGTCGTCGTCCAGGTTGCCGATGATCAGCTCCGCCACGCGGGCCTCCGCGTCGTTGAGCGTGATGCCCGAGAGCTGCTCGTGGAGGTGATCGACCAGGTCCTCGCGCTTGACCAGGTTGGCTTCGAAGGACGGCAGGTCGTCGAGATCGACGTTCCCCTTGTTGGAGGCGACGGTCGGCTCGTTGAACTGGTAGCTGTTCAAGTAGGCGTCCCAGTCGATCTCCGCCGGGCCGCTCTCGGGCTTCACTTCCTGCGCGTTGTCGGCTTCGCGGGGGGCCGTGTCCGCCGGCGCCTCCAGGTTGCCGGCCTCCAGCGACGCCTCGCCCGGCGCCTTGTCCGTCATGTCGCCTTCGACGGTCTCGTCCGGTTGCTCGAGCAGCGGGTTCCCCTCCATCTCCTCCCGCACCTGCTCGAGCAGCTCCATCCGCGACAGCTGGAGCAGCTTGATCGCCTGCTGCAGCTGGGGCGTCATCACCAGCTGCTGCGACATCCTCAGGCTCTGTTTGAGCTCCATGCCCACGTCGTCGACTCCAATGCAGGCCGGTGGATGCCCCGGCCCATCAAGAGGCGTGCCAAGGGTAGTCGCTTGAGCCCGGCACGTCACTTGCCAAGTGCAGGCGAAGGCTCAAGCCACCGGAATGACTTATGAAAGAGTGAAGCCTTCGCCGAGGTAGAGGCTGCGGGCTCTCGGAGAAGCGGCGATCGCGTCGGGCGTGCCCTCTTCGAGGATCTGCCCGGCGGCGAGGATGTACGCCCGGTCGCAGATGCGCAGGGTGTCGCGGACGTTGTGATCCGTGATGAGGACGCCCAGGCCGCGCTCCTTGAGGCGGGCGATCTCCTTCTGGAGCTCCGCGACGTTGATCGGATCGACTCCGGCGAAGGGCTCGTCGAAGAGCATGAAGCGGGGCCGGGGGAGGAGGGAGCGGGCGATCTCGGCGCGGCGGCGCTCGCCCCCGGACAGGCGCTCGCCCAGGTTGTGCTGTACCTGGCCCAGGCCGAACTCGGTGAGGGCGGCGTCGGCTCGGGCCTCGCGCTCGGTCGCGGACAGCGCCCGGTCCAGCTCCAGCACGGCGATCAGGTTCTGCCGGACGGTCAGCTTGCGGAAGATGGACGCCTCCTGCGGCAGGTAGCCGAGGCCGGCGCGGGCGCGCTCGTGCATGGGCAGGCCGGCCAGCTCGCGGCCGCCGAGGAGCACCTGGCCCGCGTCGGGCTGCACCAGGCCCACCACCATCGAGAAGCTGGTCGTCTTCCCCGCGCCGTTGGGGCCGAGCAGGCCGACGACTTCCCCCGGACTGACCGAGAAGCTCACCCCATCGACGACCCGCCGCCGCGAGTACGCCTTCACCAGCCCCTTCGCCTCCAGCGCCTCGCCGCTCACTGTCCGCCTCGCTTCGGGGCCACGTCGATCACCGTGGTGGCGTTCTCCACCTCCACGAAGTCGGTGCCGGGCAGGAAGGTGACCTTCGAGCCCTTCATCCGATTCTTCCCCTGGCGGGCCTCGGGGTTGCCGGTCACCACCAGCACGCCCCGCTTCACGTCGTAGTCGGCGCGCTGGCCCCGGGCCCAGCGATCGCGCTCGGCGGCCTCGACGCCGCCCTTCGCCTGCACGCGGGTGATCTCTCCCCGCTCGTCGTAGTGGGCGGTGATCTCCGGGGCGGTGAGGACGGTGGCGCCGCGGGTGACGCGCACGTGGCCCGACCAGGTGGCGACGTTGCGCTGCTGCTCGAGGACCAGGCGGTCGGCGTCGATGGCCACCGCGCCGCCGGTGCCCCCGTCCGTGGCCTCCACGCGGGTGCGCGCCTTCTCGATCTCCACCCGGTCCACGCCGGTGGTGAAGGTGACCTTCTCGCCTTCCACCTCGCGGGTCCCCTGCCGGGCGGTGGGGTGGCCGGTGACGACGAGGACGCCGGAGGCGTTGTCCCAGCTGGCGGTGTCCCCGGTGGCGCGGCGATCTCCGTCCACCACCACCACCTCACCGGAGGCGGTGATCGTCTTCACCTCGCGGTGCGCGTCGAGCTGCACCTCGAGGCGGTCGCAGGTGAGCGTCACCCCGTCACGGACGGCGTTGGCGTGGCCGGAGTACGTCGCGCGCAGCTCCTTGTTCGCGACCTCCAGGCGATCGGCGCGCAGCTCCACCGGGCGGGCGAGCAGGGCGCCAGCGTCGGGCGCGGACAGGCACAACGAGACGAGCAGCGCAGTCACCACGGCGGGCGGCTTGTACCACGAGGAACGCCCGCCTCGCCGAGTCGGAGCGCTCCGGCTTCGTCGAGACCGTCAGGTGACCGTCCGACCATGCTTCGGCCAGGGAGCTCGGCGCCCTGATTGCCTCAGCGGCTCTTCGTGACCGGCGCGTCGAAGGTGGCCGTCTCGGCCGCGAAGTCGACCTGGAAGCCCCGGGCCTCGAGCGTGAAGCGCGGATCCTCCAGCCGCACGCCCGCGTCCGACGACGCGCCGCCCTGCGGCCCCAGCGTTCGATCGAACGTCGCGCTCGGCGTGGTGGCCTGCGCGCCCTGGTCCGTCCGCGCGACGAGCCCCCCGGATCCATGCAACACGCCGCCGGTGAGGCTCCCGTCGACCCGGGGCGCGTCGATGGTGAGCCCTTGCGCCTCCAGCCGGACGGACGCGTCCCACAGGGTGAAGGTGCCGCCCGAGCGCGAGAGCTCCAGCGTGGGGGCGGTCAGGACGGCCTGCGCTTGGCTGCCCTGGAAGGTGCGCAGCGTCACCTGCTCCATGCGGATGTCCGGCGGTTGCGGTCCCGGCGCGGACTTCGGAGGCGCTGGGCACGCCGCGAGCAGCAGGAGCGCCAGCGGGGAGAGGCGCATCAGAACGTGTAGGAGAAGCGGAACAACAACTGCGCGCCGTTCCAGAGGTACCCTGCCTCGCCGCCAAGGGAGATGTGCTTGGCCACCGGCACGCTGAAGCCCGCGGCGATGTGGCCTCGGAACGTCGCGACCGGATCCGCGAAGAGGATGTACAGCCCTCCGGCGATGTCGAAGTTGATGTGCGGGATGTGGAAGCGCGCCACGGCATTCACCGGGATGCCGAACTGCACGCCGGAGCGCACGTTCATCACCACCCCGGGGCGCACGCCCAGGCTGAAGTACTTCGCCAGGCGCCAGTCCACGCGCGCGTTCAAGTCGAACTGCGCCGCGTTCTCGAACCAGTAGCCGGCGCCCACGCCCAGGCTGACCTCCACCGCGTGGGCCGCGCCGGGGAGGAGGAGGACTGCCGCCAGCGCCACCGCCTTCGCGAGCCGTCGCATGGCGCGAAAGCCTAGCCAAAAGCGCGCCGCGCGGCGCCACTTCAGCGGTGGCACCGGGGGATCAGGCGCGGCCGGCATCGGCCAGGTCGTTCAGCTTCATCGCGCGGCGGGTGAACTCCGCCAGGCGGTACAGCACGGTGCGGCGCGACACGCCCAGCGCCTGGGCCACCTTCGCCTGCTCGATGCCGCGGCCGTGGTACATCATCGCCGGCGCCTTCAGCTCCTCCGGCGTGCTGGACAGCACCCGGTGCGCGAAGTCCCGCGTCACCACGCTGTCCTCGAACTCGTCGTCCGCCTGCTCCGGCACCTCCTCCACCGGCTCGGCGTGACGGCGGCCGTCGCGGATCAGGTTGAGGCAGTGGTTGGTGGTGATCCGGTGGATCCACGGCAGCACCGCCTCCTCCGAGGGGGCGCTGTCCATGGCCTTCATCACCTTGACGAAGACGTCCTGGGTGGCGTCCTCCGCGGCCGCGGCGTCCTTGAGCAGCCGCTTGCAGCGCGCGTAGATGGCGGGCCCGTACTTGCCGTACAGCGCTCCGATGTCGATCGCCTTCGTCATGGCTCGTTTCCCCTTGTGGTGGCCGGTGCCGCTGGCCTTGTGCGCACATGGTCGGTGCCGGGCGGCGCACGTTGCGTCATCGACGCACCAGCCGCGTAAAAGGACCTCGCACCAGGGCGAATCTGCTGTGGCCACGCGCACTTATCAGCCTTACGGGATCGTTAGCCCGATTTATCCTACAAAAATCCACAGCAAATCATCGACTCGGACCGGGCCCGCCAGGAGCCCGGACCAAATCCGCCACGGCGTGCAACTGCGTGGAAGGACGAGCGATTGCGCTGGGGGCTGCGCGGGGTGTCAGAGGATCCGCAACGAAGGGTCTTGACGACTCTTTCTGTGGTGGCTAATACTTGTTCACGAGGGTGAGGCGATGACGGCACCGCTGTTGGCGACCGATGGCTACAAGTTCTCGATGGCGGAGGCCGGGTGGCCGCTGCGGCGCGAGACCTTCTACTACTCCCACCGCAAGGGCGGGCTGCAGGTGCTGCCCTTCGACGTCGAAGCCGAGCTGGCGAAGGTGCTGCCGCACGCCGAGAAGGGCGACTGGGAGTACCTGGCCACTCACGACTACGAGATGGGGTCGGGCTACCGGGCCGCGGTGCGGGCGCCGGAGACGAAGATCTCTGTCCGGGCGCTGCCCTGCTTCTCCGTCTTCTCCGATCGCGAGCCGGTCTTCTCGGTGACGGGGCCGTCGGCGCTGGTGTCGTGGCTGGAGCCGCTGGTGCTGCAGTGGAGCTTCCGCATCCAGGTGGCGACGCTGGCCTTGCGCGAACCCCAGGCGCTGGCCGGGGCGCTGGCGGTGCTGACCTGTGAGGGGCAGCGGGCGCTGGCTCTGGAGACGCTGGACGCGGTGGGGGTGAAGGCGCCGTGGATCGAGGTGCAGCCCGAGGCCTACGTGGCGCGGGTGGAGGCGAAGGTGGACGAGCTGTCGGCGATCGTCGGCACGCCGGCCAGGCTCTTCGAGGTGGGCCTGCGGGCGGCGAGCTGTCTGGAGCAGCACCTGTTGGCGCTCGACGGGTGCAGGGCGGCGGGGCTCACCCGGACCAGCCACGTCTTTGGCGCGAAAGAGAAGGGGCTCATCCCCGTGGGGACGATGGGGCACGAGCACGTGCAGCGCTACGGCAGCGACGAGGCGGCCTTCCGGGCGATGGTCGATCGCCGGCACCAGCGCTCGTCTTTCCTCCTCGACACCTTCGACACCATCACCTCGGGGCTGCCCACGGCCTACGCGATCATGCGCGAGCGCCCGGAGGAGCGGGACTCGATCCGCTACGACTCGGGGGACAAGGAGGCGCAATACCGGCACGCGGTGGGCCTCGCGCGCGCCATGGGCCTCTCGCCGGTGCACATCCTCGAGGACGGCTTCGACGCGGCGCAGACGAAGCGCTTCGAGGAGCTGCGGGCCGAGGTGGGCCTCCCGCCTTCGGATCAGGTGTACGGCTACGGCGGGTACCTGGTGGCGCAGACGTCGGGCACGCCGCTGACGAGGGATCGGGTGGCGGCGGTCTACAAGCTGACGCAGACGGGGCCGCGGCCCACGATGAAGTTCGGGAACGAAGCGGGCCACGGCAAGCAGTCCGTGCCGGGGCGGCCGGTGCTCTTCCGGCGGCGCGCGGGGGCCAGCGGCCCATTCGGCGTCGTGGGGCAGGAGGGCGAGGCCGTGCCGGAAGGCTACGAGCTGCTCACCGGTGCGCCCGCCTCGTCCATCCCGAAGCCTGCCGAGCTGCAGGCGGGCCCGCAGGCGCTGGCGCCGTCGAAGGCAACGCAGGCGCTCGTCGACCAGCTCACCCGGTGGAGGGCGCCGACATGACGCCGGTGCCTGGCGACACGGTTTCCCTCTCCCCCTTGGGAGAGGGCCGGGGAGAGGGGCGACTGACGGCCGCATCGCTCATCGGGCGCGAGCACGTGCGCACCAACCGCAACAACCAGGACGGGTATGCCTTGTCGCAGCGGCCAGGCGTCCTCGTCGGCGTCGTCACCGACGGCTGCTCCTCTCAACCCAGCTCGGAAGTCGGCGCGCAACTGGCGGCGCGATTCCTCGCCAACTGGGTGACCTCCAACGCGATCTGCCTGTCCGACCTGCCGCTCCGCGCCACCGAGGCCCTCTGCGCGTGGATGTACCGCACGGCCTGGGCGCTCAACGAGACGCCGGCGACCTTCACCGAAGTCCTGGAGCGCTACTTCCTCTTCACCTTCCTCTGCGCGGTGCGGGTGGGCGGCGAGTCCCTGGTCTTCGGACTGGGCGACGGCGGCGTGCTGGTGGACGGGCGGATCATTCGCCTCGAGGCGGGGCCGGACAACGCGCCTCCGTACGCGGCGTACCGGTTGCTTTCCGATCGCCGGCCTGATCCCCAGGTGCACTTCATGGGCCGCGCGGCGCGCCTCGCGATCCTCACCGACGGCTTCGAAGCGCTGCTGGCGAAGGAGCCCTCGCGCGTGCAGGCGCTCTTCGCCGAAGGCCTGTGGCGCAACGCCTTCACCCTGCAGCGGCGGCTCAACGTCCTGGGTGAAGCGGAGAAGCTGTCCGACGACGCGACCCTCGTGGTGCTGGAGGGCTCGTGACATGCACGTCTTCGTCGACCAGCAGCGGGTGACGCTGAAGGACAGCGATCTCGTCGGCGAGGGCGGCGAGGCGCGGGTGTACCGGCACGGCGGCGTGGCGCTGAAGCTCTTCCACCCGGCCACGGACGCGCTCACCCGGCGGCTCTTCGATCTCAAGGTGACGAAGCTGCGGCGCTTCCCCCTGGGGCTCCCGCGCGAGGTGGTGGCGCCGACCGGCCTGGTCCGCGACGACCGGCAGCGCCTCGTCGGTTACCAGATGCCGTTGATCTCGGGGGCGGAGGACTTTGGCCGGCTGTCGAGCCGGAAGTGGCGGGCGGGCGCGGTGTCCAACGACGCGCTGATGGCGCTCTTCCGCTCGTTGCACGACGCGGTGGCCGGCCTGCATGGGCAGGGCGTGGTGGTGGGCGACTTGAACGACGGCAACGTCCTCTTCTCCGGTTCGCGGCCCTTCCTCATCGACGCGGACTCGATGCAGTTCGGCGGCTTCCCCTGCGCGGTCGGCCACGAGAAGTACCTGGACCCGCGGCTGTACGGCGTGGACCTCACCACCACGCCGCGCTTCGACGCGGGCACCGACTGGTACGCCTTCGCGGTGTTGCTCTGCTCCAGCCTCCTCTACGTGCACCCCTTCGGCGGGATGCACGCGACGCTGCCCACGCTGCTGCGCCGGGCCGAAGCGCGCCACTCCGTCTTCCGCAGCGACGTGACGCTGCCGCGCCTGGCCGCCACGCCCAAGGTGCTGCCCGACGACCTGGCTCACCACTTCCTGTCCGTCCTGGAGAAGGACGAGCGCGCCGCCTTCCCGAGGGCGCTTCTGGAGCTCCCGTGGACCACCTGCAACTGCGGGCTCGAGCACGCGCGCGCGGTGTGCCCCGACTGTCACGCGCTGGGGCCGCTGGTGACCCGCCAGGTGCTGCGGACGAAGGGCCGCTGTACGGCGCGCGTGGCCTTCGAGACGAGCGGGAGGATCCTCGCCGCGGCGCTGCAGGGGGGGCTCCGCTACGTCTGCGAAGAGCAGGGCCTGGTGCGGCGCGAGGACGGCGCGGTGGTGCTGCCCCAGGTGGCGGGCGCGGGACTCCGTTTTGCGATCAGCGGGGCGTCCACCTGGGTGGCGGACGGGAGCGGGCGCGTGCTGCGCGTCGAAGGGGGGCAGGTGGTGGAGCGCGCGCGGACCGACGTGCGGCTCACCACGCCGGTGCTGGCGGCGTCCGCGGCGGTGGCGTACCGGCAGGAGCAGGGGTGGCTCGTCGAGCAGCGCACCGGTGCGCGCGTGGGGCAGGCGCTGGAAGGGCAGACGTGGCTGTGGACGGGCGAGCGGCTGGGCCTGGGCTTCTACCGGGCGGGTGGCCTCACGGTGGCCTTCCTCCTGCGCGCGGGCAGGTCGGGTCTCAAGCAGCTCGACGGCGTCACCTGGTCAGGCCGCATCGTCGAGGCAGACGCCGTCTTCGACGCCCAGCACGCGTTGCTCACGGTGGTGACGGAAGCGCAGGGGCGCGAGGTGGTGCGGCGCTGGCTCTTCGACGAGGCCGGCACGTCGCTCGGCCGCAGCGAGGGCGGCTCGACGGGTCACGCGGCGCTCCTCGGGGGACGGGTGGTGCTGGCGACGGACGGCGGGCTGGTGGCCTTGAAGCGCGACTCGGGCCACCTGATCGAGGCCGTGCAGTTCCCCGACACTCAGGACTTCGTCTCCGCGGGCGATGAGGTTCTGGCCAACACCGACGGCTCGCTGTTCGTCGTCGGCGCCCGCGACATCACGCAGCTCACCCTGACGTAATGGAGGTCCACCATGTTGCCGCTCCCCGACTTCTACGACCCAAAGCAGGTCTCCCAGCTGTACCTCGAGCGCGCGGGCCTGGTGATCGAGGCGGGCGAGGCGTACGCGGCGAAGCACGCCCTCAAGCCGAGCGGCTCGGACAAGTTCCGCATCGCGGCCTTCGGTATCGACGTGCAGGTGGGCTTCTGCACGCCGGGGGCGAGCCTGTTCGTGCCGGGCGCGGTGGAGGACACGCAGCGCACGACCGAGTGGCTGTACCGGAACCTGGACAAGCTGACCGGGCTGTTCTTCTCGATGGACACGCACCGGGTGTTCCAGATCTTCCACCCCTCGTGGTGGGTGGACGCGAAGGGGCAGCACCCGGCGCCCTTCACGCCGATCTTCCACGAGGAGGTCCGCGCCGGGAAGTGGACGGCGGTGGCGCACCCGAAGGAGAGCCTCGAGTACGTGAAGAAGCTGGAGGCCACGGGGAAATACGTGTTGACGGTGTGGCCGTACCACACGCTGCTGGGCGGCCTGTCGCACGCGCTGGTGCCGGCGGTGATGGAAGCGGCGCTCTTCCACGCGGCGGCGCGCAGGCACCAGACGCACTTCGAGACCAAGGGCACGCACGCGCTGACGGAGAACTACTCGGTGATGTCGCCGGAGGTGACGGAGCTGTCGGGCCAGGTGGTGGGGGCCTTCAACGCGCCCTTCTTCAAGCTGCTCATGGACTACGACCGCGTGTACGTCTTCGGGCAGGCGAAGAGCCACTGCGTGTTGTCGACGCTCAACGACCTTCAGAAGCACGTGATGGCGACGGATCCGAAGCTGGCGGAGAAGATCTGGATCCTCGAGGACGCGATGAGCCCGGTGCCGGCGCCGCCGCTCGATCCGCTGCCGGATCACCTGAACTTCCCGAAGATCGCCGATGAGGCGATCGAGCAGTGGCGGAAGGCGGGCATGAAGGTCGCTCGAACGACCGACGCCGTGACCATCTAGGAGACGAGCCATGACGAAGAAGACCCTGACGCAAGACGAAGCCACGCAGTTGCTCACCAGCGCCACCACCAAAGGCGTGCTCACTCCGCAGACGCAATCGATGGTGACGGGCAACCTCGGACCGCTCGTGCTGGCGGGCGCAGCGGGCAAGGACCTGGAGGACCTCGAAGCCTCCGACGTGACGCTGGTCACCGTCCTCATCGACGCGTCCTCCTCCATCGCCGATCGCCGGCTGGAGGGCGCGGTGCGCGAAGGCCAGAACGCGCTGATCGACGCCTTCTCCGGCGCGAGGGAGCGCGACTCCATCCTCCTCGCCTGCTGGACCTTCAACGAAGCGGCGAAGGTGCTGCACAGCTACGTGCCGGTGGACGAGGCGACGCGGCTGGACGCGCAGAACTACCGGGGCGGAGGTGCCACCAGCCTCTACGACACCTGGTGCGACGCGCTCACCGCGAACGTGGCGTACGCGCAGCGGCTGCGGGACGGGGGGACTCCGGCGCGCAGCGTGGTGGTGATCGTCACCGACGGCGAGGACGTGGGCAGCAAGCGCAACGCGGGCCACTGCGCGAGGCTGTCGAGGGATCTGCTCGCGTCCGAGCTCTTCACCCTGGCCTTCGTGGGCGTGGGAACCGACGTCGACTTCGAGGCCGTGGCGAAGGCGATGGGCGTGCCGGCGGGCTGCGTCCTCGTGCAGAAGGACGCGACGCCGTCGGGGCTGCGGCGGGCGTTCCAGTTGGTGAGCCGCTCGGCCATCCGCGCCAGCCAGGGGAAGATCGCGCCGGGCGTGGCGGCGGGTTTCTTCACCACCTGACCCGCGGGTCCTCTACGCTCGGCTCCTCGCTGGAGGAGGCTCGATGCGCATCCTCACCAACCCCGGTTCCAACATCGGCGACGACCTGGCGCACTCGCTGGACGTCGATCTCACCCCGCAGAAGATCGTGGTGGACGGCATCTCGCACGACACGCGCAACGCGATGGACCTCACGCAGGTCGATCGCTGGGTGAAGAACGCCAGCCAGCACCCCTTCGTCCAGGGCACCACCGAGGTCGAGTTCACCGAGCACTTCACGCGCCTGGCGAAGAAGGACCCGGAGATCCTGGCGGTGATGACGTCGCGGCAGATCATCGGCTCGCACGACGCGGCGGTGGCGGCGGCCGCTGCGCTGAAGTCCGCGGCGGACCCGGCGCTCGAGGCGGCGAAGATCGAAGTCGTCGACACCACGGTGACGGACGTCGGCGCGGGGCTGGTGACGATGGCGGCGGTCCAGGCGCGCAAGGCGGGCCTCTCTCTGCAGGACACGGCGAAGTTCTGCCGGGCCTTCGCGCTCGCCGGTCGCAGCGTGATCTCCGTCGCCACGCTGGAGAACTTGATCAAGGGCGGGCGCGCGTCCTTCCTCCAGGGCTGGGTGGCCAACTTCCTCAACGTGCGGCCGCTGTTGTCCTTCGACAACGGCAAGCCGGTGTCCGTGGCGCGGGTGAGCGCGAAGGCGGATCCGGCCGAGAAGCTGGACGAGTGGATGGGCGAGCGGCTCGACAAGGGCCGGGCGGTGTGGCTCGGCATCGCCCACGGCGACGTCGAGGACAAGGCGAAGGCGCTCCTGGCGAGGCTCAAGGACCGCTACCAGGTGGAGTTCTCCATGGTCCGCGCGCTCTCGCCCAGCATCTACCTGCACGTGGGCCGAGGAGGGCTGGCGCTCTTCATCTACCCGCTGGACGGGCTGCCTCACCGCCCCGCCGCGCCGAGCGTCTGACCTTGCTTTCCGCACTCGGCTGCCGCATCGGTAGGACATGAAGAACACCTGGATCCGCGTCGGGCTGTTCCTCCTCGCACTGGCGGTGGCCGGCTTCCTCTGGTTCCGCGCGCTCTCCACCCAGGCCGCTGAGTCGAAGGTGGTCCCCTACAGCGAGCTGCTCGGCACCATCGACTCCGGGAAGGTGACGGAGGTGCTGATCGAGCAGGAGCGGGTGGTCGCAAAGCTGAAGGAGAAGTCGGACAAGGGCCGCGAGCAGACCGTGGTGGCCAGCCGGCTGCCCGACCTCGACGAGCGCGACCTGCTGGCGCGGCTCGAGAAGAACGGCGTCACCTTCTCCGGGCACATCGAGCAGCAGGGCGGCCTGTGGCCGGCGGTGCTGTCGTCCATCTTCCCGCTGGTGATGTTGTTCATCCTCTTTCGCGCGTGGGGCGGAATGCTGGGCGGCGGGAAGGGCGCGGGCGCGGCGCGGCCGATGAGCTTCGGGAAGAGTCAGGCGAAGATCTACGACCGCTCCAGCGAGAACAAGACGACCTTCGAGGACGTGGCCGGGGTGGACGAGTCCAAGGCCGAGCTGATGGAGGTGGTGAACTTCCTCAAGAGCCCCGCGAAGTACCACGCCGTCGGGGCGCGCGTGCCGAAGGGGGTGCTGTTGGTGGGCCCGCCGGGCACGGGGAAGACGCTGCTGGCGCGTGCGGTGGCCGGTGAGTCGGGCGTGCCCTTCTTCTCCATGTCCGGCTCGGAGTTCGTCGAGATGTTCGTGGGCGTGGGCGCCAGCCGGGTGCGCGATCTCTTCGTGCAGGCCAAGGAGCGCGCCCCGTGCATCATCTTCATCGACGAGCTGGACGCGGTGGGGAAGACGCGCGCCGGCGGAGGCGTGTTCGCGGCCAACGAGGAGCGCGAGCAGACGCTCAACCAGTTGCTGGTGGAGATGGACGGCTTCGACGCCGGCAGCGGGATCGTGATCCTGGCCGCCACCAACCGGCCCGAGGTGCTCGACAAGGCGCTCTTGCGCGCAGGGCGCTTCGATCGGACCATCCTCGTCGACCGACCCGACGTGAAGGGCCGCGAGGCGATCCTCCAGGTACACGCGAAGCGGCGTAAGCTGGAGCCGTCGGTCGACCTCAAGGTGATCGCCCAGCGCACGCCCGGCATGGTGGGGGCGGACCTCGCCAACGTGGTGAACGAGGCGGCGCTGGCCAGCGCGCGGCGCGACGGCACCTCCGTCGAGGCGAAGGACTTCGAGGAGGCGATCGATCGCATCCAGCTCGGCCTCAAGAAGGAAGGCCGGGTGATGAACGACGCCGAGCGCCGCCGGGTGGCCTGGCACGAAGCGGGGCACGCGCTGGTGGCCTTGAGCGTGAAGCACGCCGATCCGGTGCACCGGGTGACGATCATCCCGCGCTCCATCGGCGCGCTGGGCGCCACGCTGCAGCTCCCCACCGAAGATCGCTACCTGATGACGCGCGAGGAGCTGGTCGACGCGCTCACTGTGCTGATGGGCGGCCGCACCGCCGAAGAGGTCGTCTTCACCGACGTGTCCACCGGCGCGCAGAACGATCTCGAACGGGCCAGCGAGCTGGCGAGGCAGATGGTGTGCCGCTTCGGCATGTCCGAGCTGGGCGCGCAGACCTTCGGGCGGCCGGGCGGGGGGCCGTTCCTCGGCGGGCCAGTGTCCTTCGAGGAGCGCAACTTCAGCGAGGAGACGGCGAAGCGGATCGACGCCGAGGTGGGGAAGATCCTCGAAGCAGAGCACCGCCGGGCGAAGGAGCTCCTGGTGGCGAGGCGCCCCGTGCTGGACGCGATCGCCACCCGGCTACTGGAGAAGGAGACCATCGACCGCGAGGAGCTCGAGGCACTGGCGAAGGTGGGGTCCACTCCACCGTGACGCACGCGCGCCAGGTCGTCTGGGACGACGGGGCGGCGGCGGCGGTGGGCACCCTGCTCGCGAAGGCGAACGGGCGCAGGACGGCGCGGCTGCTCGACGCAGCGGACGTGCGTGCCTGCGTGGAGGGGGCGCTGGCGGGCTCCCTGGGGTTCTCCTGGCGGCACGGCGGAGAGGTGGATGACGCGCGGGAGTTCACCTCGGTGGTGCTGGCCGTGGCGGGGCCCGAGGACGTGACGGTGGGGGTGGTGGCCGCGCGCGCCAAAGCGGTGACGCCGGGGCGCGCCTGGTCGGAGCTGGAGCCGTGGGTGCGGTTCAACGACGCGGCCAACGTCCCGCGGTGCCTCGCCTGGGCCGGCCGGCGCCGGAGCGATCGCGCGCACCTCTCGTACGTGAAGCCGAAGCGCCCCACCGCGGCGTCGCGCGAGGCGTTGCTGGAGGAGGTGCTGGCCCACCCGGACGACGACGCGCCGCGGCTGGTCTACGCGGACTGGCTGGGCGATCGCGGCGATCCGCGCGGTGAGCTGATCTCGGTGCAGTGCGAGCTGGACAAGACGCGCGATCCCGATCGCTTCCTCGAGCTGGAGGCGCGGCAGGTGGCGCTCCTGTCCGCGCACGGCGCCGAGTGGGTGGGGCCGCTGGCGCAGGAGACGCTGCAGGTGCAGCTCCGGCGCGGCTTCGTCGAGCAGGTGACGGTGCTGGACGCGGGGGCGTTGGCAGCCGTGGGCGTGCTCTTCGAGCGCGAGCCGGTGCGCAGCCTCACCTTCGCCTCGACGCGCGGACTCGACGTGCCGCGCCTGGCGGCGGCGCCGTGGCTGGAGCGGATCGACGCGCTGGGCCTGCGCGCGGCGCACCGGGAGGTGGGGCTGACGGCGGATGAGGTGGGCGCGCTGCTCGAGTCCCGCTACCTGAGGAAGTTGTCTTCCTTCGCGCTGCGCGGACATCGCCTCGCGGACGTCGGCGCGCTGGTGCTGGCGGCCAACGTGCCGTGGGCCCTCCCGTCCCTGACCGCGCTGATCGTCGAGCAGGACGAGGTGTCGGAGGTGGGCGCGCAAGGGCTGGCCTCGACGCGGTGGCTGGGGGCGCTGGACACGCTGTCGCTCGCGGATAACCGGCTGGGAGAAGGTGGCACGGAGGTGATCGCCTTCGCGCGGCGCCCGGGGCAGTTGGTGTCGCTCGATCTGTCCGGGAACGCGATGGGCACCGGGGGCGCGCTGGCGCTGGCGCAGGCGCCGCGGCTGGCGACGCTCAAGGCGCTGCGGCTGGTGCGCAACCGGATCGGCGCGAAGGGCGTGGAGGCGCTGCTCGAGTCGCCGTTCCTGAAAGGGCTGGAGGTCCTCGCGCTCGACGGCAACCCGATGGGCCAGGCGCTGCGGCGGAGAGTCGAGGGGCGTTCGCGACGCGCGTCACAGTAGCGTTGCCAGTCGGCTGGCGTGTTTGCATCCCACTGTGGGCCGAAAAGGCGGACTGCGCGCCTAGCCGAGGCATTGACACCGGAGCAAAAAAACATGCAACACGTTCGCTCGCCGTTTCCTCGTCGTGATGGGAGAGCGAACGATGCTGGTCGGACGATTGGCCGGAGTGGTGCTGGTGCTATCAGCTGCGGTGGCAGTCGCGGAGGGCGAGTGGTGGGACGCCGAGCCGGTCACCATCACCTTCGACACAGAGAACGGCGGCGTGATCTTCGATGCTTCAGGTACGAAGGCGCAGTTCCCGGTGCCCGCGTCGCCGCGGGCCTTCGAGAGCCAGGACGCGTTCGTCGAGTTCCTGAAGACCCGCATGAACGCCGAGGTCGTCGAAGAGAATGGCGAGACACTCGGCTACACGATGAGGGGCAGCCTGATCGGAGACGCCTACTGGATGACCGAGCTCGGGGACGCCGTGCGCGTGAGTTGCGACTTCATCGGGGACTACCTGGTGGGTGAATTCGGCTATGTCGAGGTTGCTGGAGAGCGCGTGTACATCGAACGGAAGCCGTGCTGGGAGGAGGCCACCGAGTACCTCACGGGAGTTCGGCGCGGCACCATTGCTCTCGCTGGCGCAGGCGGCGGCTGCTCGAGCGGCGGCTTCTGCATCGCCAACGCGACCTGGTCCGGCTTCTTCCCCTTCATGTATCGTGCTTGGGGATCGAGCACCTTTCAGGCGCGCAGCCAGTTCACCTGCAGAGGCAATCCGTTCATTCCGTGGATGCTCCAGTGCACTGGGCTGCCCACTTCCCCCAACGTGCTTAGCGCTTCTGGTGGGCTGGTGGCGCCTCTTGGGGGTTTGGTTCTGTCCTGCCCCGGGTGTCGCCGCACCGTGAGTGGCACCAACGTGCTCCGCGTGGACGCAGAATTCGTCGAGTGGTGTGGGTCCCGGTAGCCCTGGGGGCATCGTCTACAGCGCGTCTGGCGTCTGCGGATCCAGCATGGGAACGCTCAGTGTTTCGCCCCCTGAGATTACGTTTGCTCGCTCCAATGAGCCGACATCTGTCGGCGGCACGGTGTGCAGGGCAGGAGGATTCTAGGCGGATGACCCGCGCGTGGACTGCAGTCGTATTGCTGGTACTCGCTGGCTGCGGCGCCGGCACCGAACCGGTCGACTGCAGTTCCACGCAAGGTTGGTCGGACGATGCTGTGTCGCTGCTGACCGTTGAGGAGGCTCCCCTGACGTCTCTTCGGCCCAAGGGCTACGGAGTAAGTGCTCGGCTCGGCGTGCCTGCTGTGTGGACAGCACAACGTGTGCCCGTTCCAGCGGTCGTGATTTCCAGCGGCAGCCTCAGGTTCCCGGTTTCTGTCGAGTCGGTCGCGTCCGATGGCGGGTTTGCCCCGTTCCAATTCCAGGTCTTGCTCGATGGCGAGCCGTGGCCCGCGACCCTGGTGCAAGATGGCGGTACGGTTGTGCGGCCACTTGCCGCAGCAAACGGGATCGCGGATTTCGAGGTGAACATTCCGGCGCCGGTCGAAGCGGGTGCGCACGATCTCGTAGCGATCACTGCTCGCGAAAAGCCCGTAGGGGTGCTCGGCTTGGCACAGGCCTGGGTGTTCAACAGCACCGCCATCGTGCCACCTGGCGCCGCCGTGAGTGGGCGAGCGGTTGCCAGGACGGGCAACGGCAGCCAGGTCGTCACTTCGGACGGCGGAATTGTCGCCCTGCCGAACAGCCACGTTCCTGCCGGCGGTCGCTTCTCCTGGGTGGCGCACCTCGAGGAGGACTCCGAAGAAGCGAGGACCACTTGCGTTGGCACGGTTCGCCGCTACCGTCTCATCGCGACGTTGGATTGCGCTCTGCTTCCCTTCGCAGGAGGTGAATTTCACCTCGATGTGGAAGCTCCAGTTGGAGGCGCGATTGAGGTTCCTTTCGAGCTGGACGGGCTTCCCACGAGCGCAGGCCACTCCGTGGTGATTCTCCTTCAGCTCAACCCGGGCTACTTCCAGGCAAGACCGGATGGAACGACGACGCCGTGGTTCTTTCCCCTCGTCGGCGAAGTCGGCTCGACGTGGTGGTGAGAATGGGCCGCTGAAGACTCGGGCGCGATTCGTTGCGGATTGCACTGCGGCCTGCGAGCGTCTCGCCATGACGTCTCGATTCCTCATCCTCGCCCTCGCTGCCGGTGGCTTCCTCGCGTGCTCCTCGGGGACGAACACCGGCACGAAGTGCACCAGCGCCTCCCAGTGCTACCCCGGCCTCGACGCCGGCGCGCTCTCTGGACCGGCGGTGTGCCTCGACAAGGCGCCCGAGGGCTACTGCACGCACGAGTGCGCCACCGACGCGGACTGCTGCGCGCTGCCCGGCGAGTGCCAGCCCGGCTTCAAGCAGGTGTGCTCGCCCTTCGAGTCCACCGGGAAGAACTACTGCTTCCTCTCGTGCGAGACCGCGGACATCGCCGCCTCCGACGCCGGCATCACCGACGCCAACGCGTATTGCGCGAGGTTCAGCGCGCAGAGCTTCACCTGCCGGTCCACCGGTGGCGGCTCGGCCAACCGCAAAGTCTGTTTCCCGTAAGGTCCTGCGTCAGGAGCGGCTATACGAGGGCCGCCAACCGAAGGGACCCACGCCATGAGCGACGCACCGCTCAACTTCATCGAAGAGATCATCGAAGCCGACAACGCGTCCGGGAAGTGGAAGGGCAGGGTGCACACCCGCTTCCCGCCCGAGCCCAACGGCTACCTCCACATCGGGCACGCCAAGTCGATCGTGCTCAACTCCGGTCTCGCCCGGAGGTACGGCGGCAAGTTCAACCTGCGCTTCGACGACACCAACCCGGAGAAGGAAGAGCAGGAGTACGTCGACTCGATCATCCGCGACGTGAAGTGGCTGGGCGGCGACTTCGAGGACCGGCTCTTCTACGCGTCCGACTACTTCGGGCAGATGTACGACTGGGCCGAGCAGCTGATCCAGAAGGGCGTCGCGTACGTCTGCGATCTCAACCAGGATCAGATGAAGGAGTACCGCGGCGACTGGAACACGCCCGGCAAGAACAGCCCGTACCGCGATCGCTCCGTGGAAGAGAACCTCGACCTGTTCCGCCGCATGCGCAAGGGCGAGTTCGAGCCCGGCGCGAAGACGCTGCGCGCGAAGATCGACATGACGTCGGGGAACATCAACCTCCGCGATCCGGTGATGTACCGGATCCTCAAGGAGTCTCATCACCGCACCGGCGACACCTGGTGCATCTACCCGTCCTACGACTGGGCGCACGGGAACGAGGACTCGATCGAAGGCATCACCCACTCCATCTGCACCCTGGAGTTCGAGAACCACCGGCCGCTGTACGACTGGTTCCTCGACCAGCTCGGCGTGCACCACCCGCAGCAGATCGAGTTCGCCAAGCTGCAGCTCACCTACACGGTGCTATCCAAGCGGAACATGCTGTACCTGGTGCAGAACGGGATCACCCGCGGCTGGGACGATCCCCGCATGCCCACCCTGTCCGCGATGCGCCGGCGTGGCTTCCCGCCCGAGGCGATCCGCGCCTTCGCCGAGGACGTCGGCGTCACCAAAGTCGAGTCCGTCATCGACATCGGCCGGCTGGAGAACGCCGCGCGCGATCACTTGAACAAGCACGCGCCGCGGCGCCTGGGTGTCTTGAAGCCGCTCAAGGTGACGATCACCAACTGGCCGGCGGGGCAGGTGGAAGAGGTCGAAGTGCAGAACAACCCCGAAGACGAGGCCGCGGGCACCCGCAAGGTCCCCTTCTCGGGCGAGCTGTTCATCGAGCGCGACGACTTCATGGAGGATCCGCCGAAGAAGTTCTTCCGCCTCGGGCCGGGACGGGAGGTGCGCCTGCGCGGCGCGTACTTCGTCGCCTGCACCGAGTTCGTGAAGGACGCCTCCGGCACGGTGGTGGAGCTCAAGTGCACGTACGATCCCGCGACGAAGGGCGGCAACTCGCCCGACGGCCGCAAGGTGAAGGGCACCCTTCACTGGGTGTCCGCCGCGCACGCCGTCGACGCCGAGGTGCGCGTCTTCGATCGCCTGTTCGCCGCCGAGTTCCCCGGCAAGGGCCACGAGGGGGAGCGGCCGTTCCTCAAGGACCTCAACCCCAATTCACTCGAGATCCTCAAAGGCGCGAAGGTGGAGCCGTCGCTCGCTGGCGCGGCCGCCGGAGATCGCTTCCAGTTCGAGCGGCTGGGCTACTTCACCGTCGATCTCGACTCGAAGAGCGGCGGGCTCGTGTTCAACCGCACCGTGACGCTGAAGGACACCTGGGCCAAAGAGCAGGCGAAGGGCTGAGTCCCTCGCGGCGGCAGGAACGTTCGCAAGGCAACGAGCAGTGCCCCGACGCTGAACCGGCTCCAGCTGAGCTGGCCGCCGCCAGTTTCTTGTCACCGTGACAAGGCTGCCGTGCTCAGGGGGTGCACGCGGCCCCATGCGCGGATGGCACCTCCCGTGCTAGCCCCTCGGCTCCATGACGCCGACGCCCCGCCGAGAGCTGTACCCGCCGATCGAGCCGTACCGCACCGGCCGGCTCCCCGTGTCGCACGGCCACGAGCTCTACTTCGAGGAGTCGGGCAACCCGCAGGGCAAGGCGGCCGTGTTCCTCCACGGGGGCCCCGGCGGCGGCACCGAGGGCAAGCAGCGCCGCTTCTGGGATCCGCAGGCGTACCGGATCGTCCTCTTCGATCAGCGCGGCTGCGGCAAGTCGACGCCCTTCGCCTCCCTCGAGCACAACACCACCTGGGACCTGGTCGACGACCTCGAGGCCCTGCGCAAGCACCTGGGCCTCGAGCGCTGGCAGGTCTTCGGCGGCTCCTGGGGCTCCACGCTGGCGCTGGCCTACGCGCAGACGCACCCGGAGCGGGTCACCGAGCTGGTGCTGCGCGGCATCTTCCTGTTGCGCAAGTGGGAGATCGACTGGTTCTACCAGGACGGCACCAGCCACCTCTTCCCCGACGCGTGGGAGCCGTACCTGGCGGAGATCCCCGAGGCCGAGCGCGGTGACCTGGTGGCCGCCTACTACCGGCGCCTCACCAGCCCGGACGAGAGGGTGCGCCTGTCCGCCGCGAAGGCCTGGAGCACCTGGGAAGCGAAGACCAGCTACCTGTTGATCAACGAGGCGTACGTCGCCAGGGCCGGCGAGGATCAGTTCGCCACCGCCTTCGCCCGCATCGAGTGCCACTACTTCATGAACGGCGGGTGGGTGACGGGCGATCGCTCGCTGCTCGCGCCGAAGAACGTGGAGCGGATGCGGAAGATCCCCGGCGTCATCGTCCAGGGCCGCTACGACGTGGTCTGCCCCATGGAGTCCGCCTGGGCCCTGCACCGCGCCTGGCCCGAAGCCGACCTGCGCGTCACCCCCGACGCGGGCCACTCCGCCTTCGAGCCCGGCAACGTCCACGAGCTCGTCTCCGCCACCGATCGCTACAGGTCGTCCCCGAGGTAATCCATGCGCCGTCTGCTCGTCCCCACCCTGTGCCTCTTCACCGCCTGTGGCCCGCTCGAAGAGGCCGAGCCGCGCGCCCCCACCGTCGCCTCCCGCATGGACGCGATCGTCGGCGGCCGGCTCAACTTCCGCGACCCGGAAGTCTTCGTGATGTTCATGGACTACCCGACCGGCGGGGCGATCTGCACCGCGACCCTGATCGGCCGGCGCACGTTGCTCACCGCGGCGCACTGTGTCGCTCCGGAGAACGGCGTACCGCCGGAGATCTACGTCACCAACCACCCCAGCTTCGACTTCGCGCCCAACTCCATCTGGATCAACGCCACCAAGTCCCACGCGCACCCCTTCTACCGGGACGACGTGATCGGCAAGTTCGACGTGGCCGCCGTCGAGCTGGAGCTCGAGCCCCCCGTGCCGCTCAAGCAGGTGAACCGGGAGTCGATCGACAACTTCATGCACCAGGAGATGCGCGTCGTCGGGTACGGGCTGACCAACACCGAGACCGACGACTCGGGCCTCAAGCGCAGCGGCATCACCAAGATCAACGAGGTGCGGACGGATCAGTTCGACTTCGGGCGCACCGGCGTGAAGCGCTCCGGCACCTGCAGCGGCGACTCGGGTGGCCCCAGCCTCTTCAGCTTCCCCGACGGCGTGGAGCGGATCATCGGCGTGCACTCCTTCCACTCCGGCTCCTGTGGCAACAACACCGACGCGCGCATCGATCGCTTCCTCACCAAGGTGGACGAGTGGCTCAACGAGTTCGAAGGGGGATCGTGCTCGGCCGACAAGCGCTGCCAGACGCAGGGCTGCACCACGCCCGATCCCGACTGCGCGTGCCTCGAGGACGGCCAGTGCAATGACGCGTGCGGCGCGGCAACGTCCGATCCCGACTGCCCGGCCTCCTGTGCGCAAGACGGCGTGTGCAGCAAGGCCGCCTGCGCCAGCGCGGATCCCGACTGTCAATCGCCCGGCAGCTTCTGCGGCTACGCGGGGCACTGCAACTCGCGGCTGTGCATCACCAGCGAGCAGCACGAGCGGCCGTACTGCTCGGTGCCGTGCAGCGGCACCACGGCCTGCCCCAACGGCCTGGAGTGCGTGGCCGGCCAGTGCCAGCACCCGGTGCTGCCCGCGGCCAACGAAGGCGATCCGTGCACCGTGGGCGCCACATACTGCGGGGGGCCCGAGCTCCGCTGCACCACCTGGGCGAAGGACTCCACGCCCCGCTGCATGCGCGGCTGCTACCTGGGAGAAGGGTGTCTGGGCGGCTATTCCTGCACGACGTCCAACGACGATCCCGACCTCGGCGTGTGCGTGAAGGACATCATGCTCCCGATTCTGCGCGCCCCGCCGTTGCCCGCCTTCGGGTGCACTTCCGCCGCCTGGTCGGCGGTGTTTCCCCTCGGAGCGCTGGCGTTTCTCCTGCGTCGCCGGCGCAGGTGATCGCCGCGCGAAGGAGCAGTCGCTGCGCACGCCGTCCTTGACGTGGTGCGCCCAAAGCGAATAGCGACGGGCGAACCATGGCTTCCAAGCCCCTCGTGATCGTCGAGTCTCCGGCGAAGGCCAAGACGATCGGGCAGTTCCTCGGCACGAATTACACGGTCAGGGCCTCGGTGGGCCACGTCGTCGATCTGCCGTCCTCCGGCCTGTGCGTCGACGTGGAGAACGACTTCAAGCTCACCTACGAGGTGACGAAGAAGGACGTCATTCGCGACCTCAAGGACGCACTCAAGGGCGCCTCGGAGCTCTACCTGGCGACGGACGAAGATCGCGAGGGAGAGGCGATCGCCTGGCACCTGAAGGAGCAGCTCAAGCCCAGGGTGCCGGTGCGGCGCATGGTGTTCCACGAGATCACCCGCAAGGCCATCCAGGAGGCCGTCGAACGATCCCGCGACATCGACATGGGCCTAGTGGACGCGCAGGAGGCCCGCCGGACGCTCGATCGCCTCTACGGCTACGAGGTGTCGCCGGTGCTGTGGCGGAAGGTGAAGTCGGGCCTGTCCGCCGGGCGGGTGCAGTCGCCGTCGATCCGCCTCATCGTCCAGCGCGAACGGGAGCGCATGGCGTTCCGCTCCGTCACCTACTGGGATCTCACCGCGCAGCACCCCACCACGCCGGCGTTCCGCTCCACCATCTACTCGGTGAACGGGCAGCGGGTCGCCTCGGGCAAGGACTTCGACGAGAAGGGGAAGCTGGCCACGCCCAACGCGGTGTGGCTCGACGAGGCCAGGGCCTTTGCGCTGGCGAAGGGCCTGGAGGGCGCCCGCTTCACGGTGAAGAGCCTGGAGACGCGGCCATACCGCAGCTCTCCCAAGCCGCCCTTCATGACCTCCACCCTGCAGCAGGAGGGCGGGCGCAAGCTGAACATGAGCGCCCAGCAGGTGATGCGCGTGGCCCAGGGCCTCTACGAGCGCGGCTACATCACCTACATGCGTACGGACTCCACCACGCTGTCCGAGACGGCGCTGTCCGCCGCCCGCGCGCAGGTGACGGAGCTGTTCGGCGAGCGCTTCCTTCCCGCCCAGCCGCGCCTGTACACCCGCAAGGTGAAGAACGCGCAGGAAGCGCACGAGGCGATCCGCCCGGCCGGCGAGGCGTTCCGCACCCCGAAGGAGCTGGAAGGTGAGCTCGGGCCGGCGGAGCTGAAGCTGTACGAGCTGGTCTGGAAGCGCACGCTGGCCTCGCAGATGAGCGACGCCGAGGGCGAGTCGGTGACGCTCAAGCTGGCCGCCTCCGCGAGCTCGGGCGAGGCGGTGGAGTTCTCGGCCTCGGGCCGCACCATCACCTTCCCTGGCTACCTGCGCGCGTACGTGGAGTCGAGCGATGATCCCGAGGCCTCGCGCGACGACCAGGAGTCGCCGCTGCCCATCCTCAAGGAAGGCGACGTGGTGCCGGTGGAGGCCCTGGAGCCCGTCGGCCACACCACCAGCCCGCCGGCCCGCTACACCGAGGCCTCGCTGGTGAAGAAGCTGGAGGAGCTCGGCATCGGCCGGCCGTCCACCTACGCGTCGATCATGGGGACGCTCCAGGCGAAGTACGTGTGGAAGAAAGGCCAGGCGCTGATCCCCAACTGGGAAGCGTTCGCGGTCGTCAACCTGATGGAGAAGCACTTCGTCGACCTGGTGGATCTGGAGTTCACCAAGGAGCTGGAAGAGGACCTCGATCAGATCGCCAGCGCCGAGCGGGAGAAGGTCGCCTTCTTGAAGGAGTTCTACTTCGGCGACCGGGCGGCGAAGCACCTCGGCCTGAAGAAGCAGGTGACCCAGAACATCGAGAAGATCGACGCCGCCGAGATCAACTCCATCCGCATCGGGAAGGACCCGAAGGGCGTGGAGATCGTGGTGAAGCCCGGCCGCTACGGGCCGTACGTGAGGCGCGGCGAGGACACGGTGTCGGTGCCGGACGCGCTGCCGCCGGACGAGCTCACGGTGGAGAAGGCGCTGGCGCTGCTCTCGGCGCCCAAGGGGGACACGCCGATCGGCGTCGATCCGGCCAGTGGGCTCAACGTGTACGTGAAGCAGGGCCGCTTCGGGCCCTACGTGCAGCAAGGCGAGGTGTCGGACGAGTCGAAGCCGAAGACGGCGTCGCTGTTCCGCCACCTGAAGCCGGACGAGGTGACGCTGGAGGTCGCGCTGCAGTTGCTCTCGCTGCCGCGGGTGGTGGGCGTGGCGGAGGACGGGGAGGCGATCACCGCGCAGAACGGGCGGTACGGGCCGTACCTCACCAAGGGCAAAGAGAGCCGCAACCTGGGCGTGGAGAACGAGCAGAAGCTGCTCACCATCACGCTCGCGGAGGCGGTGGAGATCTTCAAGCAGCCCAAGCAGTTCCGCGGGCGGGGGCAGGCGAAGCCGGCGACGGTGGTGGGGAAGGACTCGGCCAGCGGGAAGGACATCCTGCTCAAGGAAGGGCGCTTTGGCTGGTACGTCACCGACGGAGAGACGAACGCGTCCCTGCGCAAGGGCGACGAGCCTTCTGAGCTGACGGCGGACCGCGCGTCGGAGTTGCTCGCGCAGCGGCGGGAGTACCTGGCGTCTCCCGAGGGGCAGGCGAAGGCGGCGGCGCGCGGGGCGAAGAAGGCGGCGAAGCGGGGAGCGAAGAAGGTGGCTGCGCCGAAGGCCGCGGCGCCAGACGGTGGGAAGGGCGGGAAGGGTGCTCGCGCCAGGGCGCCGGAGAAGCCCCCGAAGGCCGCGCCCCAGAAGGCGAAGCCAGCGAAGGCGGCGAAGCCAGGTAAGGCGGCGAAGCCCGGGAAGGCCGCGAAGAAGAAGGGTGCCTCGTCGAGGAAGTCGGTGTGAAGCGGGAGCCGAGCGCCGAGGAGAAGGCCTTCCTCGAGCAGTACCGGCCCCAGGACTACCCGCGTCCGGCGGTGGCGGTGGATCTGGTGATCCTCACCATCATAGACGCGCAGGTCCGGGTGCTGCTGGTGAAGCGCAAGGAGCACCCCTTCAAGGGCGGCTGGGCGCTGCCGGGCGGCTTCGTGCGGGTGGGGAGCGGCAAGGAGCAGGGAGAGGATCTGGACGCGGCGGCCCGACGCGAGCTGCTCGAGGAGACGGGGCTTGATCCCGACCGGGTGTTGATCGAGCAGCTCTACACCTTCGGCCGAGCGGGGAGGGATCCGCGGATGCGCGTCATCTCGGTGGCGTACGTGGCGCTGGTGCGGCCCGATCTCGCACCGATCGTCCGGGCGGGCGGGGACGTGTCCGACGCGGACTGGTTCTCCATCGAGAGCCTGAAGAAGCAGGAGCTGGCCTTCGATCACCGGGAGATCGTCGACACCGCGCTCAGCCGCATCCGCGGGAAGCTGGAGTACTCCAACATCGCCTTCGACCTGGTGCCGCTCACCTTTACCATCCCCGAGCTGCGGCACGTCTACGCGATCGTCCTGGATCGGGAGATGGACCCGGGGAACTTCCGTCGGAAGTTCAACCGGATGCTGGAGGACGGGGTGATCGAGCGGGCGCCGGGGAAGCGGATCACGGCGTCGAAGCCCGCGACGGTGTACCGTTTCAAGCGCCGCTAGAGCCCGTACCGGGCCGCGGAGAGGGGAGCGTCATGCGTTCGTTGCTTGGGTGCGCCGCGGTGATCCTGGTGGGGCTCACGGCCTGTAAGAAGGAGTCGTCGTCCAGTGGTTCAACGGTGCCAGGGCCTGCCGTGGAGCCCGCAGGGGCGCAAGGGGCGTCGCTGCCGACAGTGGTCGCGCCCACCGTCACGCCGGAGAAGGGCAAGCCGGGCGCGAAGAAGGCAAACCTCAACGAGGCGGTGACCGAGCTCTGGACGTGGGTGGGGGCGCACCTGGACGAGCTGGGCCAGGTCCAGACAGGGAAGGAGCCGGCGGCGGAGGAGCTGGCCCGGAAGCTGGACGCGGTCGACCCGGGGCTCACCTACGAGCTGGGGCTGGGGAAGAAGCCGATGGAGATCATCATCAGCGCGGACGGGAAGAAGGAGCTGTTCGAGCTGGTGAAGCAGGTGGTGGCCTCGGCGCCGCCGCTGGAGGGCGTGAAGGTGGTCGCCTTCCGGCCGAGGAAGGACCCGTCGCTCAAGTTGAGCGTGGGGGAGACGACGGTGTCGGGCACGGACGTGTCCTTCACCCTGGCTGAGGACGAGGCGCGTCAAGGGCAGATCGCGGTGAGGCTGTACGTGAAGGGCCTGACCCGGGAGAACGAAGAGTCGGTGCGGGGCGCGACCTTCCTGCTCTTGGAGGCGGCGGTGGGCGAGTACGATCTTGAGACGCGCCTGGGCGGGATCAGCGTGGATCCGTTCCCCGAGAAGCCGCGCCCGGGGATGAAGCCGCTCAAGGATCTGCCGGCCGCCCTCGATCGCTTCGGTCGCTGAAAAGCCGCATGCGCTGCGCGCTGGTGCTGGGCCGATTTCACGCCGTCACCCGCGCCCAGGCGCAGTGGCTGGAGTCCCTCTCGGGCGCGCCGGTGGAGCGGCTGGTGTGCGTGCTGACCAGCGCCAACCACTCCGGCACGCGCCGCAACCCGCTCGACGCGGCGACGCGGGAGGTGATGCTGCGGCCGGCGCTGGCCCGGGCGGGCAAGCCGTTTGAGCTGGTGCGGGTGGACGACATTCCCAACAGCGAGGAGTGGGTGGCGCACGTGGTGGCGGAGGTGAAGCGCGCGGTGGGCGTCGACCTGACGAGCGCGGACACCACGGTGTACTCGGCGAACCGCGACGTGCAGGCGCTCTTCCGCGGGCGCGGCTTCACGGTGGTGTCGGACGAGGCGAAGGGGCTGACGCCGCACGAGCTGGTGCAGCGGGTGGTGGCCGGGGAGGAGTGGGAGGCCGAGGCGTCGGCGGAGACGGTGAAGGTCTACAGCCGGCCGGCGGTGAGGGCCCGGCTCCAGGCGCTCTTCTCGCAGACGCTGTTGACCGAGGACGGCGAGCTGGGGCACGCGCGGGACTTCAAGAGCTATGGCGCGCAGATGGACGCGTCGCTCCGGCAGAAGCTGGAGGATCTGGTGCCCTGGGTGAAGCCGGGGTGCGTGGTGGACAAGGGGTGTGGCACGGGGAAGCTGCTGGTGGAGCTGGCGCGGCTGTTTCCGGAGTCGAAGCTGGTGGGGGTCGATCTGTCGCGCGAGTTCCTGCGGCTGTGCGACGAGAACACCTACGCCTCGGACGACGTGGAGTTGGTGTTCGGCAACATCATCGAGCGGAACGTGGCGCCGGGGAGCGCCACCACCGTCATCTATTCGTCGGTGATGCACGAGGTGCACAGCTACACCAGCTACGACGTGAAGCAGATCGATCGCGCGCTGTCCAACGCCTTCGCCGAGCTGGTGCTGGGCGGGCACGTGCTGGTGCGGGAGGGGGTCAGCCCTCCGCCGGCGACGTGGCGGCTCGAGCTGCTCACCGAGGCGAGCCGGGACACGTTCCAGCGCTTCGCGAAGGAGTTCAAGAAGGGGCAGGGCGTCTCCTTCGTGCGCCTGGATGAGCGCACGGTGCGGCTGTCCTCGCACGACGCCAACGAGTTCCTCTGCAAGAAGGACTACCTGAAGAACTGGCACATCGAGGTGCACGAGGAGTTCGGCCCGCTGACGCTGGAGGGGTGGCGGGAGGCGCTCACCCGCGCCGGCTTCGAGCAGGTGCACCTGACGGAGTACGTGAATGCGTGGATCGCCGCGAATCGCTACCAGGGGACGGTGGCGGTGTTCGATGAGGCGGGGAAGCCGCTGCCGTGGCCGGCGACCAATTGCGTGGTGGTGGGGCGGAAGAGTGTTCCTGGGGCAGCCGAAGTGAACCCCGAAATTGGTCCTTGACATGGAAATGGATCCAGAAGATCCTCTTTCAAGATTTACGACTGCAGCTTTCGGTAGTTTTCGTACTTACGGAAATCTTCCGCGATAGTGTCGGGAGGAGTCGTGAAATTCACGGTGGCTCTAACCGCGGGTGTGTTCCTGGTGTCCTGCGGCGAGTATGCGAAACCCTGCGCGGACGATCTGGCGTGCCCGGCTGGCCAGCGTTGCGATTTGACCACCAGCATTTGTGTCGTCGCGGTCGACGCGGGGGCGAATAAAGATGCTGGGCCCATTTCGGATGGGGGTCAGGACGCCGGGGGGATGGATGCCGGCCTTCCCGGAACTGACGGGGGGGCAGACGCGGGGACCATTGACGGCGGACGTCCTCCTGACGCGGGCTTGCCTGATTCTGGAGTATTCGATGCCGGACCAGGCGACTCGGGTGTCTCCGATGCGGGTGCCTCCGATGCGGGTGCCTCCGATGCGGGTGTCCCCGATGCGAGTGTCCCCGATGCGGGTGTCCCCGATGCGGGTGTCCCCGACGGCGGCCCACTCGACTCGGGCGTGCCGGATGCGGGACCGCGGAACTACTGGGACGAGATGGGGTGGGATCAAGGAAATTGGCAGTAGCCAACTCGAGAGGTCACGTAATGAAAACGATCAGGAACAAGCACCTGTGGTCGTCCCTTCTTGTGGGACTGGTTGTCGCGGGCGGTGTGATGGCAAGTAACGTCACGCTGCCGCATGCCTTTCAGCCGAACAGCCCGGCCCGGGCGAGCGAGGTGAATGCAAACTTCAACGCCGTGAAGTCATCGGTGGACGACAACCACGGCCGTCTGTCCACCGTGGAGACCTCGGTCGCTACGCTCCAGACCGCGAATGGCCAGAATTGGAAGCGGGGCGGGAATACAGGCACCAGTATGGCCACCGACTACATCGGCACCGCCGACAACCAGGGGCTGGAGCTGCGCGTCAACACGTCACGCGCAGTGCAGATTCTGCCAACGGCAAGCGCCCCCAATGTGGTCGTTGGCGGCTCCGAGTGCCCCGCGTCGTTGACCGCCGGAGTCAAGGGCGTCTTTGTCGGGGGAGGAAACGCCATCGGGACTTACGCCGACTGCGTCGGCGTGGCTGCCGAGCGGCACCGCGCTTACGACAACAACGTGGCCCTGGTCGGCGGCTATGGCAACGCGGCTGGGAGCAATGATGCGACCGTTACCAATGCCGAGTACGCATCTGTGCTGGGCGGTACCTTCAATGAGGCAAGGGGACGGGCTGCCGCGGTTATTGGGGGTGAGGGCAACGTTGCTTCCGGCTCGCACTCTGCGGCGATGGCCGGCAGCTACAATCAAGCAGGCGGAATCAGTGCGATCGCCATGGGCGTTCGGGCCAACGCAGCTCACAACAACTCCCTCGTTTGGTCCGATGGGTCGGTAACCACCTTCGCCAGCGGAGCAATCAACCAGTTTGCGATCAATGCGGCGGGCGGTGTGTACTTTGGGCGAGGCGTTACAGCCGTCGCGACGGTCCCTTCAGGCGCGTTCATTGCGACTTCGACTGGCGCGACGCTATCCACGGGTGGCGCATGGACCAACGCGTCGGACGTCGCGCTCAAGAAGAACCTCGCGCCCGTCAAGGGTCAGGAGGTCCTCGAAGCAGTCAAGTCCTTGCCCGTCTACACCTGGAACTACAAGAGCGAGGGTGACGGGGTTCGCCACATCGGTCCCACTGCCCAGGACTTCGCTGCCCGGTTCTCGCTAGGCCAGGACGACAAGCACATCGCGACCGTCGACGCCGACGGAGTCGCACTCGCGGCCATCAAGGGGCTGGCTCAAGTCGTAGAAGAGCAGCGCGCGGTGATCGAGGCCCAGCGAAAGCAGCTCGCGGGACTTGAGGCTCGGCTCAGCGCCATCGAAAAGCATTGAGGTTCACGGTCCTCGACGGACGCCTACGACTTTGGCTCTGCCGGAACTTTGGACATGAGCGAAGTGTACCTTGCGGGGGGCGGTGGTGTCGTCTGGACGTCGTTCGGCGTCAGCTGCCGAGCAGGACCCGCAGCGTTGCCTCGAGCACTTCGCGGGCGCGCTTGTCGGACAGGCGCTGGCCTTCGCGCAGGGCGTCCCAGAAGGCGCCGGAGGTGACGCCGTCCGCCGCCTCCAGCGTCCACCCTTGGCGCCGGGCCAACTCGGCGCCGAAGATGTCCTGCAGCTCCTTTCGCCGCACGCGGCCCACTTCCCGGAAAGCGGCGGCGATCGCCCTGCTGCGCCCCTCCGCCATGCGGGCGACGCGGCGCATCGGCACGCTGGCCTCCAGCGCGGCGGCGCGGCGGGAGACAAAGGCGGACAGGCGCTGCGAGAAGGGGAGCGAGGTGTCGATGCCGTCCGGTGAAGGCTGGCGAGCGAGGTGTTTCTCGGCCAGCGCCCTCAGGAGCTGCTCGCGCGTCTGGAAGTGCTGGGCGATGGAGCGCACCGCCACGCCGGCGCGCTCGGCGATCTCCGCGGCGGTAGGCTCCGGGTGGCCTTCGTCGAGCAGCTCGAGCAGCGCGTCCAGGATGTTCGCGCGGGTGCGCACAGCGCGGAGGCGGCGGCCGTCGGTGGGGAGCGAGTCGTTGGCGCTCATGGGCGGGACACCTTAACCGCTCGCCAGCGGGTTTTCGGCTTCTTCCCTCGCCCGGGGAGGCCGTGGCCCCTGTGGCGTTGACGCTCCGGCGGGTGAGCGGTACTCGCTCCGCCCACATGGGTCTGGACGACAGGATCCACGGGTGGACCGTGGTGACGGACGACGAGGCGTCGGCGCCCGGGGTGCTGGATCGCGCCTGGGATCGCCCGTCGTCGCTCCTGCTGGCGCCCTCTCGGCGCGGCGTGGACGCAGCCTGGTTCGAGCGTGCCCTTGCCGCCGTTCCGGCCGACCTGCGGGAAGGCCACTACGCGCTGCTCACCTCCGGCTCGACCGGAGAGCCCAAGCTGATCGTCGGATCGCGCGCGCGCACCGAGCGCCTGGCGGCCGTCATTCACGCCGCGCAGAAGAACGAGCCCGTCGAGCGCACCGCGGTGCTGCTGCCGCTCACCTACAGCTACGCCTTCGTCAACCAGTGGGTGTGGGGACGAGTGCATGCGCGCAGCGTGGTGCTCACCCGCGGCGCCGCGGATCTCCCCGCGACCATCGATGTCCTGAGGAATGGCCCGCCCTCGATGGTGTGCCTGGTGGGGCCGCTCTTCACGCTGCTGTCCCAGGCCCTGCCGCCAGGCGCCAGGCTGGAGTCGGTGGTGCGGGTCAACTTCGCTGGTGGTGCGTTTCCGCACGGGCACCTCGACGCGGTTCGCGCCGCCTTTCCCAGCGCAGAGATCATCAACAACTACGGCTGCGCCGAGGCGCTCCCGCGGCTCACCATCACGCCGGCGCGCGAGCTCAGCGGCCCCGGCGACATCGGGCGCGCGCTGCCGGGCATCACGCTCCGGGTGGATGGCGAGGGTGAGCTGCGCTTTCGCAGTGAGTACGGCGCGGTGGGCGTGGTGGAGAGCGGGACGTACCGCGCGGTCGGGCCGGAGGACTGGCTGGGCACGCAGGACCTCGCGCAGGCCGAGGGCGATCGCTTCCACCTCGTGGGTCGGCGGAGCGAGGTCTACAAGCGGTACGGCGAGAAGATCAGCACCGCGCAGCAGCTCCAGGCGGTGCGTGAGGTGTGGTCCGGACAGGCCGCGACGCTGCCGGAGCGCGACGGCCAGGGGGAGCCGGGGCACGTGCTGATCCTCTCTCCACCTCCGGCCGACCAGGACGTTCGCGCGGTGCTCAAGGTGTTTCGCGCGCGTTTCCCTCGCGCCCACTGGCCACTTCGGGTTGAGTCGACCCGCGAAATCCCCGTGTCATCGAACGGGAAGATCGACTCGGCGGCGCTGGCGGCGGCCGACCGGCAGGTGCACTGGCAGCAACCCACGTAGAAGGGCGTCATGTCGAACCGAGAGAAGTTGAAGAAGCTGATCCTTGATGTCTTCCTGCTCGACGAGTCGGAGTTCTCCTTCGAGCTCCAGCGCGCGCAGGTGGACACCTGGGATTCGCTCGGCGTGGTGTCGCTCGCCGTCGGCGTGCACCAGACCTTCGGCTACCACTTCACCCCCGAGGAGGCGACGTCCATCCAGTCCGTGGCCGACGTGATCAAGCTGCTCGAGACGAAGGGCATTTCGTTCGATGCGTGAGCCGCCGACGCTGCCCTGGGCCGAGGTGGAGGCCCTGGCCCGGGACGCGAGCACCCTGACCTGGGCGACGCCACGGGCGCGCAGGCAGCTCGGCTGGGCGGGTGCGAGGTGGATCGACTCCGAGGTGGCGGTGCCCGGTGTGCAGACGGTGATCGCCGTGGGCGGCGGCGCGCACCTCGATCACGTGAAGCTGCGCTGGAGGCAGACTGGCGCTTCGCGGCTCACCGCCGTGCCGACGGTGTGGGGGAGCGGCGCCGAGGCCTCGCCGGTGGCGGTGTGGACCGAGGATGGGCAGAAGCGCTTCAAGCTGGACGAGGCGCTCCGGCCGCACGCGATGGCCTTCTGTGACGCCTTCGCCGCCACGCTGTCGCCCGAGCAGGTGCGCGCCGCGTGCGGAGACGTGTGGGCCCACGCGCTGGAGGGGTTCCTCTCTCCGCTGGCCAGCGACGCCTTGCGTTCCGAACTGGCGGAGGTGCTTCGCGCGCTGGAGGCGCTGCCGATCGCTGCGGATCCGCGCTGGTTTCCGGTGAGCGCGCGCGCCTCGGCGGGCCAGGCGGAATCGTCGGTGGGGTTGGTGCACGGCCTGGCGCACGTGCTCGAGCCTCGGGTGCCGGGCACCAGCCACGCGGGGCTGTGCGCCACCTTCCTTCTGCCCGTGCTGCGCTTCAACGCCAGCACCAGCGAGAAGTGGGCGACGCTGACGGCCGAGCACGGGCTGGACGCGGCGGGCATTCTCGCGCGGGTGGGGGAGCTCTCGAGGCGGGAGGCGCGGCAGGCCCTGGCTCCGCACGTCAGCACCCACTGGAAGCTGGTGCTGCGCGATCCCTGCTCCCGGACGAACTCGACGCTGGTTCGCCCCGACAGCCTGTCCGCGTTCCTCGGCTTCCTGGAGGCGCCGTGAGCGCGTTGCTCGACGCTCCGCCGTACGGCCCGCGCGACGAGGCCGCCCTGCTGCGCGAGGCGGTCGAGCTGACGAGGAAGCACCTGGCGGGCTGCCGCGACTACGCCGCCATCTGGCCGGACTTCTCGGGCGCGGAATCGCTGGAAGGCCTTCCGTACCTGCACGTCGGCCTCTTCAAGCGCATCGCGTTTCGCACGGAGGGCGTGAAACACCAGCGGGTGTTGTTGTCCTCGGCCACCACCAGCGGCACGTCGAGCCAGGTAGCGCTGGACGAGGTGAGCGCCCAGCTGCAGGCGAAGAGCTCGCTGGCGATCCTCAAAGACTTCGTCGGCGAGGGGAAGCGCCCGCTCGTGGTGATCGACGACGCGGCGTCCTTGAGACAGCGTGGGCAGGTGTCCGCGCGGGTGGCGGCCGCCTTGAGCCTCTTGCCGCTCGCCACCACCACCACCTTCCTCCTCAAGGGCGAGGAGCCGCAGTGGAGCCTGGTGGGGGACGCAGTCCGCGCCGAACCCGCCTTCTTCGTCTACGGCTTCACCTGGGCGCTCTGGAAGCGCTGGGCGCAGGGGGGCATTCCTCCCTCGCTGAAGGAGCTGCTGGCCCACAAGCAGATCCACTTCGTGCACAGCGGTGGCTGGAAGAAGCTGGAGGCCGAGGCGGTGTCGCGCGAGGCCCTCGACGGGGCGCTGCTCTCCGGGACGGCCGCGGGCAGCCGGGTGATCGACTTCTACGGTCTCGTCGAGCAGAACGGGGTGATCTTTCCTCTGTGTGAGGCTGGCGCCCGCCACGTGCCACGCTGGGCGACGGTGATCATCCGCGATCCCTGGACGATGAAGCCGGCGGAGCCCGGCCAGCAGGGGCTGTTGCAGTTCATCAACGTGCTGGCGCACGGCGCGCCGTACCACTCGGTGCTGACGGAGGACCTGGGCTCGCTTCTTCCGGGGCCCTGTCCCTGCGGCCGCAGCGGTCCGCGCTTCACGCTGCACGGGCGTGTGCCGAAGGCCGAGCTGCGGGGGTGCGCCAATGTCTGAGCTCGACGCCTTCGAGGGGCCGTGGGGGGTGACCGGCATCGCTTCGGCGGTGCGTCCGTCCGAGGTGGCGGGCGCGTGGAGTGCCCTGAGGGAAGCGATGGTGCGCGAGCTGCCCGACGCCTTCACGCGCGACGAGTGGGCCTACCTGATCCAGTTCCTCGAGCGGGGCGCGCTGCTGAGCTTTGTCGAGGCCGCCTTCGGACGCTTCGTGGGGGGACGCAGCGCCGGCTTCTCCCGGCTCGCCACCGGGCGAAAGACGGTGACGCTGGTGCTGCCCAACAACGTCTCGCTCCTGGGGCCGTTGATGCTCGCGGTGGCCACGCTGTCGGCGGAGCGCGTCTTCGTGAAGGTGGGCAGCCGCGGCGACGACGTGGTGCAGCCCTTCCTGGACTTCGCGAAGCGCCATGCCCCACCCGCTTTGAAGGCCGTGCTGGCCCGGGTCGACGCGCAGCGGCTGGAGCGGGAACACCCAACCCTCAAGTCATGGCTGGGCGCGTCCGACGTGCGAGTGGCCTTCGGCAGCGACGCGGCGGTGAAGGCCGTCGAGGCGAGCGCGCACCCCGCGACGAGTCGCTTCCTCGGCTTCGGGGACATGTACAGCGAGGCGTGGCTCGCGGGCGCGGTGAGCGACGACGTCCTCGACACCTTGATCAAGGTGTTCGCCATCTACGGCCAGGCGGGCTGTACCTCGCCGCGCCGCGTGGTGCTGCTGGATGGGACGGCGGGCGATCTCCAGCCACTCGGGGAGCGCCTTTCTGCCCGCTGGCCCCAGGTGATGCGGCGCCAGGTGCCTATGCACATCGCCTCGCAGAACGTGCTGCATGCGCAGGTGTGCCGTCACGCCGGCGTGGAGGTGTCCCTGACGCCCGGTCACGGCGCCGTGCTGGTGCGCGCGCCCCTGGCCACGCCGGTGCCGTCCGGGCCGATGACCCTGGTGTTGAGCGCCGCGCCCCTCGCCAGCGCGGTGAAGGCGCTTCCCGCCAACATCCAGACGCTGGGCCTGTCGGTCGGCGCGCGCCTGGCGGAGGTGGTGGCGGCGGCCAGCCAGACCAACGCCCGTCGCGTGGTGCCGCTGGGTCGCATGCACCACTTCGGCCCCGTCTGGGACGGGAACCTCCTGCCGGCCGTCTTCTTCGACGTGATGGAGTGCAGCGCGTGATCGACGAGCATCGCTTCAACTCCGAGTGGTTCGGCGCGCCGGTGGGGATCGTGCGCGATCCGGCCTTCTTCTCGCAGCCGGACGCGGAGGTGCGCGCGGCCCTTTCGCGCTGGGCGTGGGCGGAGCTCCGCTGCGCGCCCGGGGTGGCTCAACGCCGCCGGCTGGCGTCCTTCGGCTTCTTCCTCGCCGACACGCAGGTGCACTTTCGCCTGGGCCTCAGCGCACTGGAGCCGACACCCAGCCTCGAAGGCCTCACCCTGCGCTGGGCGGACCAGGCGCCCTTCGAGGTGCCCTCCACCGGCATGGCGGCGTTCCACCACGAGCGGTTCCAGCACGTGCCGGGTGTCACCGCAGTGCGCCTCAACGAGCGGTACGCACGCTGGGCGAAGAACCTGGTGTCGTCCTCGCCGTCCACGTGCCTGCAGGTGGAGGTGGAAGGCGAGCCTCAGGGCTGGTTCCTGTCCAGCCCGCAGGGGAAGAAGCTGCAGTTGACGCTCGCGATGACCGCGGAGGGAGCGAAGATCTCGGGGCTCCACCTCTACCTGGCCGCGGGCGTGGCCTACGCCAAGAAGGGCTTCTCGCTGGGCGAAGCCAGCTTCAGCGTGCACAACACCCCGGTGCTGAACATCTACGCGAAGCTGGGCGCGCGCTTCGTCTCCACGGAAGACGCCTGGCTCTGGACGGGGGACCGCGGGTGAGCGAGCCGACCGCGCCGAGCGCCGCTGTGGCCCCTCAAGTTGGGACGTGGGCCCACTTCTGGGCCTGGGCAAAGGTGCCGATCGCGATTGCGGTCGCGTCGCGTGCCTCGATGTTCCTCTTCGGGCTCGCCGGGTTGATGTGGATCGGTCCGTCGCGCTATTCGATGAACGTCGGGCGTCCGTGGTTCGACGCATGGTTTCGCTGGGACGCCGGCTGGTACATGCAGATCGTCCGCAGCGGCTACTCATTGGTCGAGCCAGAGCCCGGCCAGCGCAACACCTTCTTCTTTCCCTTGTACCCGATGACAGTGAGGGCGGTCGGCAAGTTGCTGGGGGGCGACGTCGTGCTCGCGGCTGTGCTGGTGTCGAACCTGTGCTTCGTCGCCGCGGCGATCGTGTTGTACCGCTTCGTCTCCGAGCGCTGGAACGAGGAGGTCGCCGCGCGTTCCACCGCGCTGTTGGCGTGCGCTCCCCACGCCGTCTATTTCAGCGCCGCGTATGCGGAGTCACTCTTCCTCCTGTGCTGGGTGGGGGCCTTCTATGCCGCGCATCGTCAGCGATGGCTGATCGCTGGTGTGTGCGTGGCGCTCTCCGGGGCGTCGCGGTTGATCGGGCCGATCGCCGGCGTAGGACTGGGGGTGATGGCGCTGGAGCACGCCGGGTGGAAGCTGAAGGCGCTCAACTGGCGTGTCCTCTTCCTCGGCCTCGCGCCCATGGGAGTGCTGGCGTACATGCTGTTCCTGCAGCAAGCACTGGGGAGCCCGTGGCTCTTTCTCGGTGGACAGTCGATTGCGGGGTGGGGCGCCGGGCACAGTCTTCAGAAGCTCTGGCAGGCCTTCTCGGGTTGGCGTGGTGGCATCGCGCCGATGGCGGATCTGTCCCACCTTGTCGGACTGGCGCTGGCCTCGGTCGTCTGCGTGGCCGCGCGCCGCAAAGTGGGATGGCCGCTGACGATCCTTTCGGCGACGACGTTGGTCGTCTATTGGTGGGTCTGGTACTCGGCGTCGCGCTACTTGGTAGTGCTGTTCCCGACTTTCATTGGCCTGGCGCTGCTCTTTGAGCATCGACCGCGCGTGACGGTGGGGCTCATCGCGGGCAGTGCGTTGATGCAGGGGATGATGACGTGGATCTTCACGCACGCCGACTGGGTGTCGTAAGCGCGAAGGTGATTGGCGTCGCGCTGCGTTCGTCCCGGGTATACCGTCTGCGCCCTGCATGACGTCTCGTCGTCCTCTTCGGGTGCTGGGCGTGGCGTTCCGGCGCCGGGACGCAGCAATGATGGCGGTGCTTGCGCTGCTTTGCGCGACCGCGTGGCTCGGTACGTATCGGAAGTACCCCACCGAGTTGAACACCCCGATTCTCTATGCCTACGCCTTCGACGCCGTGCAGCAGTTGGGCATGGTGAAGGGCGCTGCCGACCGCGGCCTGAGTTCGCTCGTCGGCGGCGTGAATCCATACCTCGGCTTCCCCGCGGGTGCACGCTGGACCGACTTCCCGATGTCGGAGGACATCGTCTATCTCGGGATCGGGTTGGTCTCGCGCGTCCTTGGCCCGCACCTGGGCATGAACCTGTCGTTCATGGGCCTGGCGATCCTCGCAGCCTGGTGCATGTACCTGGTGGCGAGGCGCCTGCGCTTGTCGCGGATGACGGCAACCCTCGCCGGCGCTCTGTTTGCGATGTCGCCGTACTACTATTGGCGCAACATTCACCACATCAACCTGGCTGTCTTCTGGTACCTGCCGCTCGTAATTCTGGTGTGGTTGTGGGCGAGCAGTCGTAAAGGGCTCGAGCCGGGTACCCGTCGCTTCGCCGTTGCCGCAGGCGTCATGGTGATCGCCGGGTTTCATAGCAACTACTACCTCAACTACGCGCTACAGGTGCTGCTGCTCATCGTCGTGCTTCAGGCCGCGCGAGGCCACTGGGGGTCGGCGCGCGCGGGTCTCTGGCTCATGCTCATCTCGCTGGGCGTCTTCCTGTTTGCGAACGCCGACACGCTCATCACCTTTGCGCGGTTCGGCACAAACCCCGAGGCGGTGAACCGGCCCATCAGCGACACGATCCGCTACGGCCTGCGCCCCATGGAGTTGCTGATCCCCGGCGACCTCCACCGGATCTTCCCGTTGTCCTTGCTCGGGCGGGCCTACCGGCCTCAGGGCACGGGCGAGTTTCCGTCGCCCTTTCTCGGTTTCGTGGGCACTATCGGCTTCATCCTGCTGGTCGTTCAGGGGCTGCGTGCACTCTTCTTCGCAGAGGGGAGGGGCATGTCGTCCCGCTTCCTCGGCTTCTCCCTCTGGCTGATGTGGGTCGGCGTGGCGGGCGGCCTGATGCAGTTCGTGCAGACGATCGTCGGCTTCACGGCGTTTCGCTCCAACAACCGCGTGTCGATCCTGATTCTCGGTCTCTCGCTCCTCTACGGGGGACGGGGAATCGATCGTCTGCTGCGAAGGCGCAGACCGGTTGTGGCTGCCGGGTGCTGCGCGGCGATCATGCTCTTCGGGCTGTGGGAGCAGTCTCCGGACGTGCTCAAACTGGGCGACATGGCGCGCGAGCAGAAGGTGACGGATGCGCGCGTGCGTAGTGACGAGAAGTTCGTCGAGAAGCTCGAGCAGGAGCTTCCCGAGGGAGTAGGCGTCATGCAGTGGCCACCGATGGCCTTCCCCGAAGGTGGCGGCGTCGGCGGGGTCCCCGACTATGACTACTTCCGCCCATACCTTTATACCCGCAAGTTCCGGTTCAGCTTCGGCGGCATGAAGGGCCGGCCGGAAGCCGCGTACCCCTACCAGGTGTGGAATCTCAAGCCGGAGGATGCGATCGCTAGGCTGGACGCGGATGGCTTCAAGGCCGTCATCTTCCACATGGGCGCGGTGGGCGCTGATCGCGTCCGCGCATGGTCGGCGGCTGCCAGTGTGGTGCGGCCGACGCGTGTGTTTGGATCCGAGTACGGCGACTGGCTCGTCGTGACGTGGCAATGACTACCGGAAGCGCAGGAAGACCTCCCAGCCTCCCACGAAGCGCCACCACGGGTTCCTGTGGAACAGCAGCTCGAGGTGGCACGGGGCTTTGAGCGCGTATGCGGCCAGGGTGCGCACCGGGTGGCTCGCGAACGACGTCTCGACGATCGACGGGCGTGAGGCCTCGAGCACGGCCTGGAGCTGAAACGTCTCGATCACCCGGTTCCAGAAGTCCGGTCCGAGATCATGGAGGTGGCCGGGAAAGCCGACGTCGACCCGGCCGAAGGACGCGAAGGGCTGAACATAGGGGGTCCGTGCGTAGAAGAGGCCTCTGGGCGCGACGAGTCGGAAGAGGCGTTCCATGGTGATCCGGATCTCGGGGACGTGCTCCAGCACGGCGGAGGCGATCACCAGGTCGAAAGATCCGCTCGCCTCGCTCAGTTCCTTGAGGAGTGTCACGCGCGAGTCGCCGGTGGGTGCGGCGTAGTCGACAACGACGATCTCCGCTGTCGGGGAGATCGCCTTCGAGAGCGAGCCGTCGCCACCGCCAAAGTCGAGGATCCGCCGAGGCGTGCAGCGCTTGGCGATATTCTTGGCGAACGCCTGCTTGCCCACGAAGGTCACACCCAGCTCGTTCTGCTGGTAGTAGCGGGAGTAGTACTCTTCGAGCGCCTCCCGGGTAGGCATGTGGGAAGCAGACGCCAGGCCGCACCGGCGGCAGGTCAACAACCACACGTCTGGTTCTGCCTGAATCGGAGCCACGCGACGGCGATCCGACGCGCCGCACACGGGGCAGGTCGAACTCGAAATCAGCGCAGTGGCCTGCAGGTGCTTGCTCTCGTGGAAGGCCGCGGCCCGCATCAGTTCTTCTCCGCTGCCGGTGCCGGGTCTGCGGCTCCGGCGCTCGCGAAGCCCAAAGCCAGCGCCGCACACCCCAGTACGAGAAAGTGGTGGTTGCAGAACGCGTGCTTCGAGAAGCTGAAGAAGACGGAGAGGACCAGAGCGCAGGCGAGCGCAAACCCCGCCGGCCCCCGCGCCCCCTTCCAGGCGACGAGCGCATAGGCGGGGATCATCAGCACCAACTGGATGTAGAGCGGCCACACTGGCTTGCCGTTCACCGCCGTCGCGGCCAAGAAGCTCAGCGCTTCGGGCCTGAACGGGTGTCCGCTGACGGTGTTGGAGCCGATCAGCGCCTTCGGGTTCCACAGCAGCCAGGGCAGGTTGATGACGAGCGCCACGATGATGGCCTCGCCGACGAAGCGCAGGACCTTCTTCCGGTCCCAGGGCGGAGGGACGAGGAGCAGCCCCAGCGGCATCAGGAAGACCATGTACTGCTTGGCGCACACGAGGGCGCCGAAGGCGAAGGCGGTCCACTTCGGTTGCCTCGCGGCACACCACAGGGTGATGCCCATCAGGCCGATGATGTAGGCGTCGGTCCACGCCTGCTCGAGGACGAACAGCACGCGGGGCGTGGTGAGCAGCAGCACCGCCGCCAGCACGCCGTACTTCCCACGGCCCCACAGCAGCGCCGCGCCGGCCAGCACCATCAGGCCGAGGTTGGCCCAGCGCATGTCGCCGAAGATCCAGCCGATGCCCGAGAGCATCAGCGACAACGGCGGGTAGGGGAAACCGGTGCGGACCCACTCCGAGTCCGCCATGTCCGGCGCGTACCAGAGCGTGTGCTTGTAGAGGTTGGGCATCCACACCACGAAGGGGTTGTCGCCGTGGGCCAGGGCCTTCAAGGCGTGGTGGGTCCACGCATAGACGTCGATGAAGGGATCCGGTGAGGCCTTGATCAGCCAGGATCCCAGGATCCAGAAGGCCACCAGGAACGCCACCCCATGCAGACGTCCCAGCCATGGCCCCTTCGCCAGCAGGCTCGCGGCCAGCACGGCGAAGGGCAGCAACGTTGCGGTGTAGTCCGTGAAGCTGACGCCGCGCAGATAGATGCCCGGGGGTGCCGAAGCGAGCTGGCTCAGTTGGTACGCGGTGGCAAGGCCGCCGAGTCCGACGAGGACTCCCTTCTCAAAGAGCGCTGGCCCGCGCGCCTGTGACAGCAGCACCCCCATCACCAGCATGCCCAGGGCGACCGCGAGGTGCCGGATGGCGACAGGATGGAGCGCGCCGTTCGACGCCTGGATGGCCTGCCCCAGCGTGAAGACGGCCACCAGCGCGCAAGCGGCAGCGATGCCCCCTGCTTCCTGCCGCTTGCTCATCGAGAGGCTCATGGGCAGGGGGTGCTGCCACAGTGGACCCCTCGGCACAACCGCCGTGCTTCGGTCCTCGGGGAGGCTGTGCTACGCGGAACGCTCCGTGAGCGCGTCGATCCCCTTCAACAAGCCCGTGCACCTGGGTACGGAGTTGGACGCCATCGCCCAGGCGATCCACGTCTCCGCGCACACCGCTGGTGGCGGTCCCTTCGGCAAGAAGTGCGAGGAGCGGCTCGAAGGTCTGCTGAAGGCCCGGACGCTGCTGGTGACCTCCTGCACGCACGCGCTGGAGATGGCGGGGATGCTGCTGGGCCTGAAGCCCGGCGACGAGTTCATCGTCCCGTCCTTCACCTTCGTTTCCACCGCCAACGCCTTCCTCCTGCGCGGCGCGAAGCCGGTCTTCGTGGACTGCGACCTCGACGGGAACATCGATCTGGCCGACGTGCAGCGATCGATCACCCCCCGCACGAAGGCGATCGTCGCCGTGCACTACGCGGGCAGCTCGTGCGACATGCGGCGGCTGTTGGAGCTCGCCGGGCAGATCCCCGTGGTGGAGGACGCCGCGCAGTCGATCACCGCCACCTTCGACGGCAAGCCGCTGGGCACCTTCGGTGCGATGGGGGCCTTGAGCTTCCACGAGACGAAGAACATCGGCTCGGGGGAGGGCGGGGCGTTGATCGTCAACGATCCACGCTTCGTCGAGCGCGCGGAGTACATCCGCGACAAGGGGACCAATCGTCGTCGGTTCCTGAACGGCCTGGTGGACAAGTACACGTGGGTCGACGAGGGCTCGAGCTACGTCCTGTCGGATCTCAACGCGGCGTACCTGTGGACCCAGTTGGTGGCGCTCGAGCAGATCCAGGCGCGGCGCCGGGCGATCTACGAGCGCTACGAGGCCGAGCTGGGGCCGCTGGCCGCGAAGCTGGGGGTGCATGTGGTGAGCCCAAGCCCGCACGTCAAGGGTAACCAGCACCTCTTCGCCCTGGTGATGAACTCGCTCGAGCAGCGCAGCCGCTTCATCACGCACATGAAGGATCGCGGAGTGATGACGCCGTTCCACTACGTGGCGCTGCACAAGTCGCCGATGGGCGCGAAGCTGCACGACGGACGCGCGCTGCCGGTGACCGAGCGGCTGTCCGACGGGCTGGTGCGCTTCCCCCTCTTCTACAACCTGACCGACGCCGACCTCGAACGGGTGATCGCCGCGGCCCAAGAGTTCCTGCATGGCGCGGCCTGAGCTCCTGTCGGTCGTCATCCCCTGCTATCGATCCGTCGGCTACCTGGAGAAGACCGTCGACGAGCTGGTGAAGGCCTTGGACGGGTGGTGTCCGTTCGAGATCGTCCTGGTCAACGACGGCTCGCCCGACGACGTGCAGACGGTGATCGAGGCGCTGGCGAAGAGGGAGCCGCGGATCCGCTACCTGGAGATGGGCAACAACCACGGGCAGCACTTCGCGACGCTGCGGGGCTTCGAGCTGACGCGTGGCGACTGCGTGGTGACGGTGGATGACGACGGTCAGAATCCGCCCGATGCGGTGAAGCTGGTAGCGGAGAAGCTGGTCGGCGAAGGCCTCGACGTGGTGTACGGCGCGTTTCACGCGACGGCCCAGACGGCGTTTCGGCGGCTGGCCTCGGGCGCGAACCGGTGGATGACGAAGCATACGCTGGGGAACCTGAAGGGCATCGCGCTGTCCAACGTTCGGGCCGTGCGCGGCCAGCTCGCACGGGTGGTGGCGCAGGCCAGCAACAGCACGCCGTACATCGACGCGCTCTTGTGGAGGTCGACGAAGCGGATCGGGCAGGTGCTGGTCGAGCAGCGCTCCCGGGCGGACGGGGCCAGCACTTACACGCTGTGGAAGTTGATCAAGCTGTGGATGTCGCACTTGACCTTGCTGACGATCCTGCCGCTGCAGGTCGCCAGCATCGGCTCGCTCGTCGTGGCTGTGCTGGGGTTCCTGATCGGGCTGGCGCAGTTGATCCGAGTGCTGGTGGAGGGCGGCGCGCCACCGGGGTGGCTGTCGCTGTTCCTGATGACTTCGGTGCTCTTCTCGGTGCTGTTCCTGTTCCTGGCGATCGTCGGGACGTACGTGGGGCGGGTGTACGTGGAGCTCAACGCACGAGGCCTCGACTGGGTGCGCTCGAGCTCGGACCAGGAGCGAGGCGAGCGGAAGCCGCCGGTCTAACCCTGGCGCCAGCGCGCGGAGAGTAAGTCGAGCGAATTGAACACTACGCTACTACGCGAAGGCCGGCAGGCGAGCGACGTCCTTGAGCAACGGCGCCGCGAGGTCCTTCTTCGACAGCAGCGGCTCCTTCACCGGCCACTCGATGCCGAACGCCGGCTCATCCCAGCGCACCGCCTGCTCGCAGTCCGGCGCGTACACCTCGGTGCACTTGTAGACGAAGTCCGCCACGTCGCTGAGCACGCAGAAGCCGTGGGCGAAGCCGGGCGGAATCCACAGCTGCTTCTTGTTCGACTCGGAGAGCTCCAGGCCGAACCACTTCCCGAAGGTGGGGGATCCTCGGCGAACGTCGACGGCCACGTCCCACACCGCGCCGCGCGGCACCCAGACGAGCTTCCCCTGGTCCCTGGGGTGTTGGAAGTGCAGCCCGCGCAGGGTGCCCTTCTGCGAGCGCGACCAGTTGTCCTGCACGAAGTTCCCCGGCACGCCCATCGCCGCGTACTTCGCCGCGTTGAAGGTCTCGAGGAAGAAGCCGCGGGGATCCTCGAAGACCCTGGGCTCCAGCACCTTGAGCCCCGAAAGGGGAGTGTCGGACACGTTCACTTGAGGGCCGCCTTCGCGCTCAGGAGGCTCAGCAGGTACTTCCCGTACTCGTTCTTCTTCATCGGCTCGGCCAGCTTCTCCAGCTGCGCGTCGTCGATGTACTTCATGAACCAGGCGATCTCCTCCAGGCACGCCACCTTGAGGCCGGTGCGCTGCTCGATGATCTGAATGAAGGTCGACGCCTCCATCAACGACTCGTGGGTGCCGGTGTCCAGCCAGGCGAAGCCGCGGCCCATCACCTCCACCGTCAGCTGCTTCTTGCGCAGGTACTCCGCGTTGACGTCGGTGATCTCCAGCTCGCCGCGCGCCGACGGCTTCAGGTGCTTGGCGATGTCCAGCACGTCGTTGTCGTAGAAATACAGGCCCGTCACCGCGTAGTTCGACTTCGGCGCCTTCGGCTTCTCTTCGATCGACACCGCGCGGTAGTTCGCGTCGAGCTCCACCACCCCGTAGCGCTCCGGGTCCTTCACCCAGTAGCCGAACACGGTGGCGCCCTTCGTCAGCTTCGCCGCGCGCTGGACGATGCCGGTGAAGCGATCGCCGAAGAAGATGTTGTCACCCAGCACCAGCGACGCCGAGTCCTTCCCCACGAAGTCGCGCCCGATGATGAACGCCTGCGCCAGGCCTTCAGGCCGCGGCTGCTCCGCGTAGCTGAAGGACACACCCCACTGGCTCCCGTCGCCGAGCAACTCCCGGAAGCGCGGCAGATCCTGCGGGGTGGAGATGATCAGGATCTCCCGGATGCCCGCCAGCATCAGCGTGCTGATCGGGTAGTACACCATCGGCTTGTCGTAGATGGGCAAGAGCTGCTTCGAGACGACGCGCGTGAGCGGGTAGAGGCGGGTGCCGGACCCCCCCGCGAGGACGATGCCCTTCATGTGGACACCTTTCGGAATTCGTCGTGGAAGCGCTCGAGGGACTCGTCGAGCGCGAGCGGCTGGTGGGCGAGCGCCTCCGCCGTCCTCGTCACCACGAGGCCGCTCTTTGCGGGGCGGGGGCTCAAGAGCTTCACGTCGGCCATGCGGCTGGGCTGAATGAGTGCCGCGTCGAAGCCGAAACGTTCACACAGCTTCTTCCCGAAGGTGACCCGGTCCACCACCGACGCGCCGCAGGTGTGCCAGATGCCCGGCAGCGCCTTCTCCGCCAGGTCCGCCAGCATCTGCGCCACGTTGAGCGCCAGCGACGGCGACACCCACTGATCCTCGAACAGCTTCACCGTCTGGCCCTTCGACAGCGTGTCCACCAGCCAGCTGCCGAAGTTCTTCTGCCCGGCGGCCGGCCAGCCGTAGACGACGGCGGTGCGGGCGATGGCCCACCTGTCCTTCTCGCACAGCGCGCGCACCGCCGCTTCGCCCGCGTGCTTGCTGAGCGCGTACACGCCGCGCGGGTTGGGAAGGGCGTCGACGTCGTAGGGCCCGGCGTCGCCGTCGAAGACGTAGTCGGTGGAGACGTGGACGACGTGCGAGCCGGCCACGCGCGCGGCCCTGCTCAGCGTGGCGACGCCCTCGACGTTGGCGGTCCAGGCCTTCGCCGGCTCCCGCTCGCAGCCGTCGACGTCGGTCATCGCCGCGCAGTTGATGATCACCTCGGGCTTGGTGACCTCGATGGTCATGGTGACGCGCTCGGCCTCGGACAGGTCGAGCGACACCCACGGCACCTTCGACGTCACCCGCACAGGGCCGCGGCCCATGGCGGTGACACGGTGCTCGCGCCGCAACAACTCCGCCACCAGGCGGCTGCCCACCAGCCCATTCGCGCCGACGACCAGGGCCCGCATCGCTCACCCCTGCAGGCGGTGCGCGTACTGCGAGTCGAAGTACGTCTTGTACGCGCCCGACATCACGCGCTCCCACCACGGGCGGTTGTCGAGGTACCACTTCACCGTCTCGGCGAGGCCCTTCTCGAAGGTGTGCGCAGGGGTCCACCCCAGCTCGCGTTTGATCTTCGAGGCGTCGATCGCGTACCGCTTGTCGTGGCCGGGGCGATCGGTCACGTATTTGATCAGCGACTCCGGCTTGCCCACCGCCGCGAGGATCATCTTCACGATCTGGATGTTCTCGCGCTCGGAGTTCCCTCCGATGTTGTAAACGCCGCCCTTCTGGCCCTTCTCCAGCGCCAGGGTGAGTGCGGCGCAGTGATCTTCCACCTGCAGCCAGTCGCGCACGTTCTTCCCGTCGCCGTAGACGGGCAGCGGCTTGTCGGCGAGCGCGTTGGCGATCATCAGGGGGATCAGCTTCTCGGGGAACTGGTACGGGCCGTAGTTGTTGGAGCAGCGGGTGACGACGACGTCGAGCCCGAAGGTGTGCTCGTAGGCCAGGGTGATGAGATCCGCCGACGCCTTCGACGCGGAGTAGGGCGAAGACGGATCGAGCGGCGTGGTCTCCGTGAAGAGGCCGGTAGGCCCCAGCGAGCCGTACACCTCGTCGGTGGACACCATGAGGAAGCGGGACAGCTTCGCGTGGCGGGCGGCCTCCAGGAGCACGTTGGTGCCCAGCACGTTGGCGACGATGAAGGCCTCCGGCCCGAGGATGGAGCGATCCACGTGGCTCTCGGCCGCGAGGTGCATGATCGCGTCCACCTTGTGCTGGAAGATCAGGTGGTCGATCAGCTCCCGGTTGCCGATGTCGCCCTTCACGAAGACGTGCTTCGGGTCCTTCTCGAGCTCGGTGAGGTTCTCCAGGTTGCCGGCGTAGGTCAGCTTGTCGAGGTTGACGACCGTCCACGCCGGGCGGTGCTTCCGCAGGTACTTGACCAGGTTGGAGCCGATGAAGCCGCAGCCACCGGTGACGAGGACGTTCATGTTCGGGCGCGTAGTGGGGAGCCCGTGACCGGTCAAGCGCGGCGTGCTGCGGGAGTCACGTCTGCTGCTTGTAGGTCTTCACCACGATGTGTGGGACGAAGTAGCGGGCGACGCGCTTGAGCAGCTTGAGTGCGCGCACCTGCTCGACCGGTGGCGCGGGCTCGATGCCGTCGACGAAAGCGTGCGGCAAGGCGTTCTTGATGATCTCTCCCATCGAGATGATCGCCTTGCGCGAGGTCTCTTTCGCCGACGGCCGCATGACCTCTTTCGCGAAGGAGTAGCGCTTCAGCTTGTTCTCGAAATCGCGCGCGAGCTTCGGATCGCAGATCCACTCGAGCAGGATCCGATACTGGAGCACGACCAGGGGCTTCAGGACGAAGTGCAGGGCGTAGCGGTGGCGGGCGGTGCCCTCCATCAGCCGCGCGTCGATGTAGTCGGCGATGCGGACGATGACCCGCTCGTGATCGCGGTGCTTCTTGATGAACGCCTCGCGGTTTACGGTCTGCGTCGCCCGGCCCTGCGAGTAGCGGTACACACCCACCGGGTAGTAGCGCAGCGTCTCTACCTCGTGCAGCGCGAGGACGTTGTACTCCATGTCGACGTAGGCGCACCGCTCGTCGAGGCGCAGCCCCGCGCGGCGCAGCACGTCGGTCCGGTAGGTGGACGTGGAGAGGAGCGGGCCCCAGCGCCGGAACCCGTAGTTGATGTCGACCATGTCGTCGATGTTGAGGCTCTGCCAGGGCGGTAGATTCCCATACAGATCCTGAGGGTCCAGCCAGTCATAGCTGGGCCAGTCCTCGGTGTAGTCGGTGAGGACCACGTCGCTCGTCTCAGCTTCGAGGCGTTCCAGTTGCACGTCGAGCCCGACCCAGTCGACGTAGTCGTCCGAGTCGATCACCCGGAAGTACCTGCCGCGCGCCTCGGCGAGGCCGGTGTTGACCGCCGATCCATGGCCCCCGTTCTCCTTGCTCACCACCCGGACGATCCCGGCGTACCGAGCCTCGAGAGCGCGCGCGACTTCGGCCGAGCGATCGCGGCTGCCGTCATCGACGATCAAGACCTCCAGCCGATGCGCGCGCTCGCAGCGCACAATGGAGTGCACGCAGCGCTCCAACATCGTCTCCATGTTGTAGGTCGGGATCGCGATGCTGAGCAGAGGGGGGCGACCGTCGGTCCTCAAGGCGCGCGGCACGGGTCGTCGCTCGATCAGCGCGAGCTCCCGGCCAATCGTCGCCTCCCAGGTCAAGAGCTTCTGCGTGTGCTGTCTCGACTCGCCTGCCACCTGCAGGTACCACTCCGGCTCGCAGTGGAGCCGCTCAATGATGTCGGCAAGGGCCGCTGGCTCGCACGCGTCGGCGATCGTCCCCAGCGTAAGTGGGCGGAACTCCGTAACTGCGCCCACGTCGTTGCTGACCACCACCACCGCAGACATCGCCGCCTCCGACGACGCGACCCCGGCGTTGTCGTAGTGGATCGGTGACAGCAGTACGCCATAGTCGGCGTAGAGCGCCGACAGATCCTCCTGAGAAAGGAAACTGCGCCGAAGCGTGACGTTCTGGAACGGCTTGAGCGGCGCGGCCAGCGCGTCCCACGTGTCGCCATCGCCCAGGACGAGGATCTCGAGGTCGCCGAAGAAGGGCCGCCTGCTCAGCTCGAGGATCGTCCGCACCGAGACGTCCAGCGCGTAGTTCCGCTCGTTGTCCCACCTCCGCGAGATCAGGATGCGGTGCCGGTGCTCCGGGCGCCGCTCTCGATCGACGAAGACGCCCGGGTCAACGTAGTTGTGGATGATCTCATGCCGCTCGAAGGTGAAGCCCAGCAGCTCCTCGCTGCGGAGTTTCTGCCACTGCGACACGAAGACCCACGTGGCATTGGGGTGCCGGGCGTACTTCGCCAGCGTCGCGTGCCGCCGCCGGGAGCGCTCCAGGTCGTTCCCGTCCGGGCGCCGGGGCGGCGCGAAGTACGGCCCCGACTCGCGCACCAGATCGTCGAACAACGTCTCGGCACCGTGGCAGATGAAGATGAGATGACTCTCGTCGAGCTGCAGCGCGCGGTCGAAGGCGATGGCCAGGTGCTCGTCGAAGAAGTGAACGACCACGCTCGAGAACTTCCAGCGCGACAGCAGCTCCGTCAGGCCCTGGTAGTTCGTACGGAAGACGGTAACGCCGTCGATTTCGTAGGTCGTCGGGCGCCGGTGACGGTAGGAGACGACCACCACCGGGAAGCGGTGCCCCGAACTCTGGTACCCGCGCGAGCGGGCATGCGCAAAGGTCGCCGCGTATTGGGATTGCGTCGACGGGTACAGCGGCGAGACGATGATCGAAGTCGGCGGCTGCCTCTGGAAGTGCTCGGAGAAGAGATCGTAGTCAGCTGCGACCGGTTCCAACGTTACCTGGGTCAGCAGCACCGTGCTGTGCGGGCCGATCTCCAGCTTGACCACCAACGCCTCGTTGGCTCCCTTGGGTACGACGGTTCGGGAGTTGAAGGGCACGGACGCGGACTCCTCGGGGCCGCAATCCAGCAGCAGTGCCCCAGATCCCCCGGCCGTGACGGCCCCTTTCACCGTGACGAGCAGGTTTCCGCCCCACGTTCGACACGCCGACGGCACGCTGAGCGGCACCCAATGGCGCGCGGAGGTGGCGTTCGTGAACTCGGTACCCGCTGCGCCCTTCTTCCATCGAACCGAGTTCTGTTCGTCGTCCGGAGAAAGAGAAAGCTGCACCCGCGGGGGTCGTGACGCCATTGCGCCTATTCGATTACCCCGTCGGCCCCGGCGTGTCACGCGTTGTGGGCTGGTGTGCCCGTTGGAGCGCGGACCTCGAGGCGGAGTGGCTAACGCCCGCGCTGGTAGAAGCGCAGTACCCCGGCCGGCAGGACATAGCGGACGAGCTCCCGGGCGATCGCGCGAGGGCTTCTGTGTGGCTCGCCGCGGAGCCGCTCGACCAGCGTCGTGGGCAGCACCGCCTTCAGCGTCCCGGTGGCGGCGGCGCGAAGCCCCTGCCGGGGTCGTCCCAGGGGCCTGCCCTGAAAGAAGGCATAGCCGGCGAGCGCAGCCTCAAAGGCCTTGAGCTCGGCCGGCCGCCGCACGAGCTCGCGCAGAACGTCGACGTGCGCCTCGATGAGCGCGAGGAGGACTCGATCGATGACATACCGGCGCTTCGCTTCGGAAAGCGGGGCGTCACGCACGAAGTCGCAGAGCCGGAAGATCACCGCCTCGTGCTGCTTGTAGCGGCGCGAGAAGCTCTGGGCGCTGACGCTCTGGGCTGTCGAGCCCAGGCTGTAGCGGTACACGTCGAGGCCGAGGTACTTGAGCGTCTCGACGTGCTCCAGGCCCAGGGTGCAGTACTCCATGTCGACGTACGCGGACCGTTCGCTCAGGGACAGGCGTGCCTTCCGGAGCAGCTCGGTACGGAAGGTGGACGTCGAAAGGATTGGGCCCCAGCTGGTGAGGCCGTAGACCGGGTCGGTGAGGGTGTCGAACCAACAGGTCCCGCCGACGGTGAGGCGGCCGAAGAGCTCCACGGGCCGGGGCGTGGCCGAGTCGTCCGTCACCTCGGCGTAGTCGGTGAGCAGCAGATCGGTCGCTTCCCGCGGCAATTGGGCGAGCTGGCCAGCAAAGGCGTGCGAGTCGACCCAGTCGTCGGCGTCCACCACCCGGAAGTAGCGCCCCCGAGCGTCCCTCAGCCCGGTGTTGACCGCGCCGCCGTGCCCCCTGTTTTCCTGAGTGATGACTCGCACCACCTGGGGCCACCGGTTCCCGAGGGACGACGCGACGGCCCCTGTATGATCGGTCGATCCGTCGTCGACGATCAGCACCTCGAGGCTGTTCGGAGGCGCCAGTCGAACGAGGGACTCCACGCAGCGCGCGAGCTGGTGACCGGCGTTGTACGCGGGGACGGTCACCGTCAGCAGCGGGGCCGTGCTCCTGAGGGTCTGCGCTTGCGCCGGGGTCGCCGAAAGAAGACCCAGCTCCCGCTCGGTGACGATCTCGGGAGCACAGGCGCCGAGGACGTGCTTCGCGAGCCCCCTGGTCGCCGCCGCGAAGCGTTCGGGTGATCTCACCAGGGACTCGATGGCGTTCGCCCAGGCGAGCGGATCCTCACTCTCGGCGATGAGGCCCGGGTTGGCGGGAAAGAACTGCGTCGTACCGCCACTCGCCGGAGTGAGTACGGCGAGACCCGCGGCGGCGGCCTGACAGGCGCGAAGGCCCTGAAGGGGTGCACGCCCCGGGAGCACGGCGATGCCCCGGTCGCCCAGGAGGCCGGCCAGCTCTGAAGGGCCGGCGTTCTTGCGCTCGGCCCGCACGTTCTTGAGGTGCGAGAGCGGGCTGAGCAACTCGGTGTGCTTCAGCCCGTCACCCACCAACAGCACGTCGAGGCGCTCAAAGTCAGAACGCCTCGAGAGCGCGAGGAGGGTCTGCACGAAGACGTCCACGCCGTGGCGGCGCTCGTCGGCGAAGCGCCCGAAGAAGACCAGCCGAGTCCGCGCCAGGGGAGATTTCTCTACAGCGCGGAACACCCGGTCGACGGCCACGGGGATCACCGTGGCCCGCTCAAACCGAAGGCTGAGGAGCTGCTCCGCGCGCGACTGGTGCCAGTGCGAGCGAAAGACCCAGTCGACCCGGGGATCGGCTGCGAAGCGGCCCCACGAGAGACCGCGGGCGTCGTCGCGTGGGGCGACCGTCGGGCGAGTGAAGTAGGGGCGGGCGAAGTCGAACGTCTCGGCGAAGAGCGCGTCGTGTCCGCAGTAGACCGTGACGGGCGTCGCCTGACAGCGCCAACCACGGTCGATCACGTGCGCGACTCGTTCGTCGAAGCCGAACACGACGATGCGATCGAACGCCTGCTCGCTGAGCAGCCCAGCGAGCTCTGCTGCGCGCTCGCGCGACACACCATCCCAGGCGAAGAGGTGCACGGAGTGCCCCCGAGCGCGCCAAGCCATGATGGACGAGTGCACCGCGGCGCCCCGCACCGGATCGGCGGCCGTAGGGTACGCCCGGGTGATGACCAGCACGTCCATGGGAGTCCCCGTAGGCATCAGACCCAGCGAAGTCAACGCGTCGCCGCCGGACGTGCTACGCAGCGCGCGTGGGCACGCCGCTGGTCGCGATCATCACCCGCACGAAGGGCCGCCCGCGCTTCCTGGCGCGCGCGATCGAGAGTGTGCTGAGTCAGGGCATGCGTGATTGGGTGCACGTGATCGTCAACGACGGGGGCGATCCGGAGCCGGTGGATCGAGAGGTCGATGTTGCGGCCTCCCGGTACGGCGGCCGGGCGCAGGTGGTGCACCTGGAGCAGGCGCTGGGGCGCGGCGGGGCGGCCAATGCTGGCGTCGCTGCGAGCAAGTCACGGCTGCTCGTCTTCCACGACGATGACGACACCTGGGCTCCGAGGTTTCTCGAGCGCGCGGTGTCGGCGTGGAGGGACTCGGGCGAGAAGGGCGTGGTGACCCGCAGCGAGCGCGTGATCGAGCGCCTCGAGGGTGAGCGCCTCGTGGAGGTCCGGCGTGAGCCGTTCTTCCCGGAGCTCGAGGCCGTCGCCCTGGAGCGTTTGGCGCGTGACAATTGCTTCGTGAACCTCGCCTTCCTTCTGGAGCGGCAGGCGTTCGAGGCTGTGGGCCCATTCGACAGCGAACTCGCGCTCTATGAAGACTGGGACTTCAACCTGCGATTCCTGCTCCGGTACGACGTCGTCGTCGTACCGGAGGTGCTGGCGCACTATCACCTCCGGGAGACGGCGAGTGGGGCGGCGAGCAACTCCTTCGCCCAGGAGCGGAAGCGGGTCGCGGCGGTGCGCGCGCGCCTGGTGAACCGCTGGTTGCGCAACCCTGACGGCCAGGCCGTGGGACTGCTCATGGCGCTGGGACCTACGCTCGACGCGGTAGACGTCGTGCGCACGAGGGTAGACAAGTTGTTCAATCTGCTCCATGGCGCGCGGCGGCGCTTCCCCCTGCGGCAACTCGAGTCGTGGCTGGGGGCAGGAGATGATTGAGGGCTTGCGTCCTGACCCGCCTCAGCGCTCCAGGGGCCAGGCCTTCGCGAGGCCCAGCTTCGTCGCGAGCGCCCGCGCCTCGATGATGTTGTCCTCGATGCTGCAGTACGTCCACGAGCCGTACCGGCCGATGGAGTGGACACCGTTTGACGCGAGCTCCGCCTTTGCGCGCGCCAACTCGGAGTTGGAGCGCTGCGTGATGTGCACGTACGCCGGGTTCATCACCACCGAGTGTTCGGCGACGAGCTGCTGCGTGGTGATGACGCCGTCCCGCCTGAGGCCGTCCAGCACGAGGTCGCGCGTCTTCGCCACGTCGATGGTCGCGTCGCGGGGAAAGCCGACCTCGACGTACAGGCTCATGCGGGGGCCGTCGAAGATGTTGTCGTAGAAGCCGATCCGGTAGAAGGGCAGCGATCGATCCGGGAAGTAGACCCAGTGCACGTCCTTCGGGCCCTTCCCGTCGAAGCCTAAGTTGAACACCAGCACCTGGTTCCAGGTCCACGTGTCGTCGACAGGCTTGCCACACAGCTTCAAGAGCGCAGGGAAGGGCGCCGAGGTGACCAGCCGCTCGAAGCGGTACTCGTCCTTCGCGGTGCGGACGATCTTCTTCTCGAGGTCGATGGACTGGGCGCCTTCGCCCAGGTGAATGGCCGACGGCTCCACCTCGCTGGCCAGCGCCTTCACGTACTCGATGGCGCCGCCCGCCGGGTAGGTGAACGTCGCGTTGTACGACGCGTTGTCCGCCTGCTTCATGTTGCGGACGATGTCGGTGAGATCCGCGTACGGGAAGAACCGCCCCATCGCGTCGCGGTCGAGCTGCGCTAGGTCCGTCGCGTACAGCTTCTCGTTGTACGGAATGAGGAACTTCTCGGCGATGGAGCGCCCGAAGCGCGCGTACAGCATCTCCTTGAAGTTACCTTCCGGCTGCTGCGGCATGCCCGGCGCGCGCGCGAAGTAGAGATCGTGCAGGCAGTCGATGAACTCCGCTTGCGGCAGTTGGTGGATGTTCTTCTGGAACGGGAAGTCGATCTGCCGGCCCGCGTAGGAGATGAACGACTTCTTCAGCACCGTGCGGATCTCCTGCCCCGGCATGCGCGCGCGCAGCCACGCCTCGATCTCCGGCCGCTTGAAGTGGAAGAAGTGCCCCGAGTAGTCCCACACGAAGCCGGCCTGCTTCACCGTCTTGCAGTAGCCGCCGATCTCGCTGTCGCGCTCGAGGATGACGACGTCGCCGCCCTTGCCGAGCGCGGCGGCGGTGGTGAGCCCCGAGATGCCCGCGCCGAGGATGATGGTGTCCACCTGCTTCATGGGGGCTGTCTCGCTGGCTGGAAGCCCGGGGTCAAGTCTGCTTCCATGCCTCGAACTCGGAGGGCCGCAGCCCATATCGCGCGAAGTTGCCGTCGTGCAGGCCGTGCACCTCCGCGCGGGCGGCGTTGATGAAGGCGCGCTGGTCCTCCACAGCGATGTGCTCCCGGGCGAAGCCTTCGAGCTTCGAGCCGAGGCGCCCCGCCGGCACCTGGCTTCGGACCACGTCGGCGATGAGTGCCCGGAGCTGGGCGCGGTACCGCAGTCGGAGCGGATCGGGTTCCCCCAGCGATGAGCGCACCAGGCCGAGCCGTGCAGCAGATCGCTCGTAGGCCCAGGAGAGCAGGTCCCGCAGCGGCTCGATGCGCCGGTGCTCGTACAGCACCAGGTAGCTCTTCATCAGCAGGTCCCCTGGCACGTCGGCGAACGACAGCGGCACCAGGTTCTCGATGATGAAGGGTAGGTTCGCGGCCAGGCGCGCCGTGCGCTTGTTCCCGTCGATGAACGGCTGCAAATAGGGCAGGTGCGCCAGCAGGAACAGCGACGTCTCGAACGGGTCCGCGATGGCGACCGCGGTCCGAACGAGCTGCCGGAAGCAGTCGTCGATGACCTGTGGGTTGGCGAGCGGAACGTAGGTGCTGCTGCTGATCTGCACCGGGGTGCTCCGCAGCCGTCCCTCGTCCAGGGGATCGGCCACGAGGTTCTCCAGCAGCAGCGCGTGGATGGCCTTCAGCGTGCGCTCGTCGATCGCCGCCACCATCGGCTCGGCGACGAGAAACTCGATCGCCGCTTTGTGGTTGAGCAGCATCTGCGTCTCGACCAGCGGCTTTCCTTCGGCTTCCGCGCCGCTCTTCAGCAGGCGCTCCGTATCGAGCAGCGAATAGGTATTCCCTTCGAGGCGTGACGAGTTCCAGCTCAGATCCAGCAGGAAGCGCTCGAGGACGTGGCGGACGTATGTGCCCGCGGGCTGGTGCTCCTCAGGCGTCTTTCCCAGCGCCGCCAGGCGGGCACGCGTCTCAGCCGGCAGGTACCACGTCGCGCCGGGCTCGTACTCGTCCAGAAACGCGCGCACGTAGCCCACGGGCGGCCTTCCCGCGACGGGACCCGCGACCAGGCCCAGGGCTGCGATGCTCTCGGGCGACAGAGGGACCGGGCTCGACGGCTCCTCGGCCCGCTGGGCGCGCGCGAAGTAGCGCCGATTCCTCGTGGCCCCCTCAAACCGGATGAGCCCCTCCTTCTCCATCGCTCGCAGGATGCGAAGGAATGGCTGCCCAGCGACCGCCCCCACCCCCCTCTCCAGGTCCAAGCGACTCAACCCAGATGCTTGAATTTCCAGGACTCGCAAGATGCGTGAGCGAACGCTCTCATTCATTCGCTTATTCATTCATTCATTCATATCGGGGAAGGAGTCCCCTGGGAAGTGCCGCCCGGGGCGAGGGTGGGTGGACCCCCGGCTTCTTCGCCGAGCTGCGCCGCAGCGATCCAGAGCTCGAGGCGGCCGTCGAGGAGCTGACCGCCACGCTCGAGCGGAAGAGCCGCAAGGGACCGCCGCCCCTGTGAGCTGGGTGCTGGATACCAACGTGGTGGCCGCGGTGATGCGCGGCGACGAGGCCGTCCTCTCCGCCCTGGAGCGCGTCCGGAGAGATCGCGTGCGGATCCCCGAGCCCGTGTTCGCCGAGCTGGCCTACTGGATCGCCCGGCTGGCGCCCTCGCGTCGGCGCGCGCTCCTCGAGTCGCGGCTGGCGCTGGTGCGATCGGAGCTGGCGAGCGCGGCGTGGACCGAGGAAGTGAGTGACACCTTCGGCGCCATCAAGGCCGAGCTGGAGCGGAGAGGTCTGCGGCTCGAGGACTTCGACGTGGCGATCGCGGCACACGCCGTCGCATCAGGCGCGACCCTGGTGACGTCGAACGTGAAGCACCTGCGCCGAGTCGAAGGGCTGCGCTGCGAGACGTGGGGGAAGTGAAGTTCCGGGTCTGCCCCCTCACCCCCGATGCGGGAGAGGGGATACGTCACGTCGGCGTCATTTCCCGATGGAACGGAGCGCCACCAGCGCGCCGTCCACGTCCTCCCGGCCGCGCAAATCGACCACGCCTTCCACGTACCAGTCCTGCTCGCCCTTCGAGTCGATCAGCGCGTGCCGCACCGTCCATAGGCGTGGCTCCGCGAGGGTGAGCTGGGTCAACACCGGCTGTCTCGCGCGCGGCGTGACGTCGAGCGACGGGTGCTCCGCCCAGTACGGCGCGAGCGCGGCCTCCAGCGCCTTCGCGTCGAGCAGCTCCGACTCCGGCGGCAGCTGCTCCATCACGTCCTCGTAGTTCTTCTTCGCCAGCAGGCGCACGAGCTGGTGCATTTCCGCCCGCACGCGCGCCTTCAGCGCCTTTTCGTCCTTCGCGAGATCCCTGCGTGGCCGCGGAGCCTCCTCGCCAGGCTTCACCACCAGGCCCAGCTGCCGGCCGTACCGCAGCGCCTCCCACTCCTCGAGGAGTGACGAGTCCGTGTGCTTGAGCGTGGTGAGCAGGTACGCGGCGATGTCCTCCAGCGCCTCGGTGCGCGCGCTCTCGGGCACGTTCTGCACCACCGTCTTGTAGACGTCCGACAGGTAGCGCAGCAGCACGCCTTCGCTGCGCTGCACCCCGTAGTCCTTCACGAACTCGTTGAACGTCTGGCACTTCTCGAACAGCTCGCGCGCCACCGCCTTGGGCCGGATGTTCTCGTGCCCCACCCACGGGTGCTTCGCGGCGAACTCGTCGAAGGTGCCGTAGATGAACTCGGCGTTCGGCTTCGGGTAGTCCACCTTCTCCAGCTCGATCATCCGCTGGTCGTACTCGACGCCCTGCGCCTTGAGCTCCCGGATCTTCTCGTCCTTCGCGCGATCGCGCTGCGCGTACAGCACCGCGTCCGGGCTCTCGAGGATCGACTCCACCAGCGTCAGCACGTCGACCGCGTACGCCTCCAGCGTCGGATCCAGCTTCGGCAGCACCTCGAGCAGGAACAAGGACAGCGTGTGGTTGAGCGAGAACTCCTTCTGCAGCCCCTCCGCCACCTTCACGTGCGCCGGCATCGTGGGCGTCTTCTTCTCCACCTGCACCACGCCCGCGCCCACCAGCGATCGAAACAGCGACGCGGCGTGCTTGAGCAGCCGGCCTTTGATCACCGGCGAGGTGTGCGACAGCGCGACCAGCTCCACCAGCCGGCGGTAGCCGCTCGTCGACGCGTCCTGGTACGCCTGCAGCAGGTTGACCAGCAGTGCGTGGGTGACGGTGAAGCGGCTCTCGAGCTTCTCGGGCTGGCTCATCGTCAGCCGCTCGAACGTCGCCTTGTCCCAGTGCACGTAGCCCTTCTGCGGCGGCTTCTGCAGGGTGACGTTCCGTTTCCCTTCGGCCTTCTTCTGCGCGAGCCGCGCGTTCTCGATGACATGCGCCGGCGCCTGCGCCACCACGTAGCCTTGCTCGTCGAAGCCCTTGCGCCCCGCGCGCCCGGCGATCTGCTGGAAGTCGCGCACCGGCAGGGTGATCGACTTCTCCCCGTCGAACTTGCACAGCTGCGTGAAGAGCACCGTGCGAATGGGGATGTTCACGCCCACCCCCAGCGTGTCGGTGCCCGAGATCACCTTGAGCATCCCCTGCTGGGAGAGCCGCTCCACCGTGCGCCGGTACTTCGGCAACAACCCCGCGTGGTGCAGCCCCAGCCCGTGCAGGAGCAGCCGCTTCAAGTCCTTCCCGAACGGCGTGTCGAAGCGCACGCCCTGGAGCGCCTCCTTCAGCCTCTGCTTCTCCTCCTTCGTGCAGACGTCCACCGACAGCAGGTTCTGCGCCTGCTCGGCCGCGCCGCGCTGCGTGAAGTTGACCAGATAGATGGGCGCCTTGTTCTCGTGCAGCAGGTCCTGCACCGTCTCGTGCAGCGGCGACTCGGCGTAGCGGAAGTCCAGCGGCACAGGGCGCTGGGCAGAGCGCACCTCCACCACTTCGCGCTTCGTGATGTCGAAGACGCTCTGGGCGATGGCGCTCGTGTCACCCAGCGTCGCGGACATGAGCAGGAACTGCGTGTCGGGCAGCGACAACAGCGGCACCTGCCACGCCACGCCGCGGTCCTTGTCGCCGTAGTAGTGGAACTCGTCCATCACCACCACGTCGGCGAAGTGCCGCTGCTGGCGGATGGACAGGTTGGAGAGGATCTCCGCGGTGCAACAGAGGATCGGCGCGTCCCGGTTGATCGCCGCGTCGCCGGTCATCATCCCCACGGCTTCCGCGCCGAAGGCGTCGCACAGCGCGAAGAACTTCTCGTTCACCAGCGCCTTGATCGGGCAGGTGTAGAAGCTCGTCTTCCCTTCGGCCATGGCCAGGAAGTGCAGCGCCAGAGCCACCAGCGACTTGCCGCTCCCGGTGGGCGTGGCCAGCACCACGTGCTTGCCGCCGAGCAGCTCGAGGATCGCCTCCTCCTGGGCCGGGTACAGCGTCAGCCCCGTCCCGGACACGTACGTCACGAAGCGATCGAGCACCTCGTCGGCGGACAGGCGCGAACCCTTCGCGGGGAGCAGCGCGGCGAGCGGAGCAGCCATCAGGGCCGGTCGAACTCCACGCCCAGCTGGGGGGTGATCGCGAAGGCCCATGGCAGCTCTCGCATCGCCGGGGCCACCTGCAGCCCGAGTTGCAGGCGGATGAGCTGGTAGAAGGTCGCCGAGAGGTACGTCTCGCCGAACGCCCGGGTGCAAGGACCGCTCAGATCGCAGCCGACAGTGGCGAAGCGGTCGACGGTGGAGAAGGCGAAGCCGGCGCGCAGCCCCAGCCGCGTCTGGACCGAGTAGCCGCTCAGCGGGCCCAGCTCGGCCTCGCCGCCCAGCAGCGGCGCCAGCGCGAAATACCGCCCGTGCGAGGGCCCCACGAGGCTGAGCACCCCGTCCACCAGCACGCCCATCGTGCCGCGCAGCCAGCCCAGCGCCGGATCCGACGAGGCGATCGAATACTGGAACTCGGCGAACCGCCCGAAGGTGAAGTGCATGGTGGTCGCCGGCGGGCTGTAGTCCAGCGCCTGCGCCCCGAGCCGCCCCGCCAGCGGAATGATGGTGCTGCCCACGTCGGCCTGGTGCTCCGAGATCGCGCTCACCATCTCCCGCACCTTCACCGCCACCTGGCGCTTGGCGGAGTAGGAGCGGTTGGGGGGCACGCCCAGATCGTCGAAGACGAAGCCGTTGGCCGCCAGCCGGCGCAGTTGGTGATCCATCACCGACTCGTGCTCCTTGAACTGCCACTCGCGGTCCGGCCCCAGGCCCGCCAGCACCGGCGGCGCGTGCTGCTGGAAGGCGGCGCGGCAGTGCTGGTGCGTCGTCGGCGGGATGGGCTTGCCCACCTTCGACAGCTCCTTCGCCATGCGATCGCAGCGGGCGTAGATCCGATCGAGCGAGGTCTGGATCCCCGCGCGGAGGTTGGGTGGCAGGCCTTCGCACACCTTGCCGTCCCCCTCGCCGTCGAAGGCGAAGTGCATGCACATGAGCGCCTGCCAGCTCTTTGCCAGCTCGGACGACTGCGCGGCGTACACGTCCTCGGGGAACTTCACCTCGCCGCCGCCGGCCCAGGGCCGCACCGACTCCTCGAAGTACCGGTGGGCCGAGTGCATGCCCAGGTAGAAGTCGTGGATCCGCACGTCCTTCTCGAAGAAGCCGAAGAAGTTCCGCAGGGGCTGCGACAGGGGCATGAAGTACGAGCGCGTCGAGCCGATGTGCTGGCGCACGCTGGACTGATCTTCCAGCAGCGCCTGCAGCTCCTTGGTCCGTCCGCTGGACACGAGCTGCCCGAGGATGTGCGAGATGTACGGGATCGTCGCGTCGTCGGGCGCCGACTCAGTGGACTCGAGGTTGGGCAGCACCTCCACGTCCGGATCGAAGTAGATGAACATGGACGACTGCGGCGGCCGGTCGTTGTCCAGGCTGGGCACCGGGCTCCAGCGATTCCCGCCGAGGTCCTGGATGATCCCGCGCTGGGCCAACTGCACCGCGAGCCGCAGCGGCTGGTTGTCGAACACGCCGCCGTCGATGAAGAGCAGCGTCTGCGCCTTGTCCGGCGTGCAGGGAGGGGGTGTGTCCGCGTCCGGGCCGACCCCGGGGATGCCGGGCGCGGTGCAGTGGAGGATCGGCATGGGGGGGAAGGCCACCGGGAAGGTTGCCGACGCCATCAACACCTCCGCCAGCGAGTCGAAGGCGATGTTCCCGTCGGGCTGCGTGGGCAGCAGCGGGCGCTGGAGCGGGTTGTCGCGGGTGACGTAGTTGGACAGGAGCGGGGGCTTGCCCTTCCCCTGGCCGCGGATGCGGAAGACGAACTTCGCCTCGGTGCGGGGCAGGGTGACGCGATCCTTCACCAGCTCGACCCGCGCCGCGGTGAGCCGCGTGGTGGCCACCCCCAGCGTCGCGTCGCACGACTCCGGCAACCCCTTCGCCCAGTCCACCTTCATCCGCTCGACCGTCTCCAGCAGGGGCTTGCGCGTGAAGAGGCCGGTGGGCGTCGTCTGCTTCGGGTCGAACAGCTCGTTGAGTCCGACCGGGATCCACGAGCGGAAGAAGAGGCTCTGGTCCGGCTGCTTCTCCGGCGGCGCGCACGACGCCATCAGCGACACCAGCGCGTTGACGCTGCCCGCGGAGGCGCCGGTGAAGATGCGCGGCTCTGCGAGCTGCCGGTTCAGCTTCATCGTCTCGAACAGGTAGTAGAGGTAACCCGCCTCGAAGGATCCAAGCGACACGCCGCCCGACACGGTGAGCCCCATCACCGGCCGTTGCTCGAACTCGGAGCGCTGCAGCGACTGCGCTTGCGCCCACCCCAGCGAAGGAATCGCCACCGCCGCCGCCGCGAGGAGTCCCCGAATTCTCATGGGGCCGCTCTCTACGCCCACCCTCCGCGCCCGCCACCAAACTTTGTCACGCCAGGGCCCTCGCAGATTTGCTGAGAAGGCGGACGAAGACTCAGCAATCAGAAAATCTGTCAAAGCTCGCGGATCGACTCGGCTCAGCCCTGCCTTTTCTCGATTTACAGGAAATCTACGAATTGACAATTGACGCGACTTGTCATGGCCGCGAAGGCTGGTTACTGTCCCGTCGAACCTACGGGAATGGCAAGGGAGTTTATCGCTTTTCCAATTTACGGAACCGCCCATGACACAGCATGCCGAGGTGAAGGTAGTCGGGAAGAGTTCCCCCTTGCTGGGGACGGAGGCGCTGCAGTTCCTGGCTGGGTTGGAGCGGAGCTTTGGCGAGCGTCGCCGGGAATTGCTGGCGCGGCGCGCCTCCCGGAAGGGCTTCGACTTCCTGCCGGAGACGGCGTCGGTGCGTTCCGGCGACTGGCGGATCGCGAAGGTGCCTGAGTGCCTCCTGGACCGCCGGGTGGAGATCACCGGGCCGGCCGAGCCGAAGATGATCATCAACGCGCTCAACAGCGGCGCCAACGTCTTCATGGCGGACTTCGAAGACTCGATGGCGCCGTCGTGGCGGAACGTGTTGACCGGCCAGGAGGCGCTGCTCGACGCGGTCCGCCGGCGGCTGGCCTTCACCAGCCCGGAAGGGAAGGCCTACCAGCTCACGGACACTCCTGCGGTCCTCTTCGTGCGCCCGCGCGGCTGGCACCTCGAAGAGCCGCACCTGCAGGTGGACGGCCGGGCGATGAGCGCCAGCCTGTTCGACTTCGGCCTCTTCTTCTTCCACAACGCGAAGGAGCAGCTCGCGCGCGGCGCCGGCCCCTTCTTCTACCTGCCGAAGCTGGAGAGCCACCTCGAGGCCCGCCTGTGGAACGACGTGTTCGTCTTCGCGCAGGAGGCGGTGGGCGTGCCGAGGGGCTCGATCAAGGCCACCTGCCTCATCGAGACGCTCCCCGCCGCGTTCGAGATGGACGAGATCCTCTACGAGTTGCGCGAGCACTCCGCGGGGCTCAACTGCGGCCGGTGGGACTACATCTTCAGCTTCATCAAGACGCAGCCGGACGCGCTCTTGCCGGATCGCGCGCAGCTCACCATGGACAAGGGCTTCCTGCGCGCCTACGTCCAGAAGCTGATCCAGACCTGTCACCGCCGCGGCGCGCACGCGATGGGCGGCATGGCCGCGCAGATCCCCATCAAGGACGATCCCGCCGCCAATGAAGCCGCGCTGGCCAAGGTGCGCGCGGACAAGCAGCGCGAGGTCAACGACGGCCACGACGGCACCTGGGTCGCCCACCCGGGCCTGGTCAGCGTGGCGAAGGCGATCTTCGACGAGCACCTGACGGGGAAGAACCAGCTTTCGGTGCTGCGCGAGGACGTGGTGGTGACGCGCGAGGAGCTCCTGCGCGTCCCCGAGGGCACCCGCACCGAGGTGGGCCTCAAGCACAACGTGCGCGTGGGCGTGAGGTACCTGGAGGCCTGGCTGCGCGGGAACGGCTGCGTGCCGCTCTTCCACCTGATGGAGGACGCGGCCACCGCGGAGATCTCCCGCGCCCAGGTGTGGAACCAGCTGCACCACCGGGTGCTGACCACCGCCCAGCTCGACGCGATCCTCGAGGGGGACCTGAAGGATCTCACCGGCGGCAGGTTCGCCGAGGCCAAGGCCCTGTTCCGCGAGCTCTCCGTCGCGCAGCGCTTCGAGCCCTTCCTCACGGTCCCCGCCTACCAACGCCTGATCCAAGACGAAGCCCTGACACCTTGAGCGCCGCTGTTCACCCTTCACCCCTTCACCCGATGTCCCGAGAGCCCGCCATGACCGAGATCGCCACCAAGAACCTGACGCTCGCTGATCTGCACGCCCACCGCTTCGACGGCATCACCCGGCCGTACTCGAAGGCCGACGTGGAGAGGCTCAGAGGGAGCGTGAAGATCGAGTACACCCTGGCCCGGATGGGCGCGATGCGCCTGTGGGAGCTGCTCCACACCCGCGACTACGTGAACTCGCTGGGCGCGCTCACCGGCGGCCAGGCGGTGCAGATGGTCCGCGCGGGCCTCGAGGCCCTGTACATCTCCGGCTGGCAGGTGGCCGCCGACGCCAACACCGCGGGGCAGATGTACCCGGATCAGTCGCTCTACCCGGTGGACTCGGTGCCCAACCTGGTGCGGCGGATCAACTCGTCCCTGCGGCGGGCGGATCAGATCGATCACGCCGAGGGCAAGAAGGACCGGCACTGGTTCGCCCCGATGATCGCCGACGCGGAGGCCGGCTTCGGCGGCCCGCTCAACTCCTTCGAGCTGATGAAGGCGATGATCGAGGCGGGCGCGGCCGGCGTGCACTTCGAGGATCAACTGGCCAGCGAGAAGAAGTGCGGCCACATGGGCGGCAAGGTGCTGGTGCCGACCAGCCAGTTCATCCGCAGCCTGGTGGCGGCGCGGCTGGCCGCTGACGTGCTGGACGTGCCCACCCTCGTGGTGGCGCGCACCGACGCGCAGTCCGCGAAGCTGATCACCAGCGACGTCGACGAGCGCGACCTGCCCTTCATCGCCAGCAAGGAGCGCACCGCGGAAGGCTTCTTCAAGCTGAAGGGCAACGGGGACGACTTCGCGATCGCCCGTGGCCTGGCCTACGCGCCGTACGCGGATCTGGTCTGGTGCGAGACGTCCACCCCGGATCTCAAGCAGGCCAGGCGCTTCGCCGAGGCCATCCGCGAGAAGTTCCCCAACAAGATGCTGGCGTACAACTGCTCGCCGTCCTTCAACTGGAAGAAGAACCTCGACGACGCCACCATCGCGAAGTTCCAGCGGGAGCTCGGCGCCATGGGCTACAAGTTCCAGTTCGTCACGCTGGCCGGCTTCCACGCGCTCAACTACTCGATGTACGAGTTGGCGTCCGGCTATCGCGAGACGGGCATGGCCGCCTACAGCGCGATGCAGCAGGCCGAGTTCGCCGCCGAGAAGCACGGCTACACCGCCACCCGGCACCAGCGCGAGGTGGGCACCGGGTACTTCGACCAGGTGGCCGAGGTGATCTCCGGCGGGCTGTCCTCCACCAAGGCGCTGGACGACTCCACCGAGGCGCACCAGTTCTGAAAGCAGCCGGCAGGAGGCCCCTCCCGGGCGGGTTCCGGGCCTCCCACCGGCGCACGACGCCGCGCACCCTTCCTCCCTTCCGGGGTCGCGCGGCGTTCGTGTGTGCAAAAGGGGGGCCTGCTGAAGCGAAAAACGGCTTCGGACCACCCGGACGCCGGGCTAGCGTCCCGCGCCATGGCCCGCTCCAAGAAGAAGACCCCGGCGAAGAAGCGTCCTGCGAAGGCTGCCCGCCGCAAGGTGGTGGCGAAGAAGGCCAGCGCGAGGAAGGCTGCGAAGCGGCCCGCGGCGAACAAGCCCGCGAAAAAGTCGGCGAAGAAGTCGGCGAAGAAGTCCGTCGCCAGGAAACCGGCGAAGAAGCCGGCGGCGAAGAGGCCAGCGGCTGGAACGCTGAGGGGGAAGAACGCGGCGGCCTTCAACAAGGCCACGGCGCGGGCCGAGGTAGAAGGGCTGCTGTCACGGCTGCCTCCGCCGGTGGCGCCCATCGTCAAGACGCTGCGCAAGCTGGTGCTGGAGGCGGCCCCGGAGGCGGTGGAGCGGGTGGAAGGCGGCGGCCCCTCGTATTTCGCCGGCGGGATGTTCGCCCGCATCGAGCCCCACGAGCGCGACGTGCTGGTGAAGTTCATCCGCGGCAGCGAGCTGCCGTCCGCCGCGGTCCTCCTGGCCGAGGGCGGCGCGGGCACCGTCACCTTGAGCTCGCTGGACTCGGTGCGCGAGTCGGTGCTGCGCACGCTCGTGCGCGAGGCCGTGCTGCTGAACCTGGCCCGGTCGCCCGTACAGCCCAACGGCCAGGCCTCCGCCTGACAGCGCAATGGCAGTCCGGCTTGACGCGCTGATCTTCGACCTCGACGGCACGCTGGCCGACTCCCTGGCCGATATCGGCGGGGCGATGGACGCGCTGCTGGCGACGTACGGGCTGTCGCCCCGGCCGCTGGACGACTACCGCCAATTCGTAGGCGAGGGCGCGCAGAGCCTGGTGAAGCGCGCCTTTCTGGCCGCCACCGGGCGGGACTGGAAGAGCGCTGACGCCACGGGCCTCCCCGCGCCGCTGCCCGCGCTCACCGACGGCTACCGGGTCGAGTACGCGAGGCTGGAGCACCAGGCCTCGAAGCCGTACCCCGGGGTGGAGGCGATGCTGGACGGCGTGGTGGCGCGGCGCCGGAAGATGGCGGTGCTGTCGAACAAGCGGGACGACTTCACGAAGCACCTGGTGCAGCACCGCTTCGCCCGGTGGCCCTTCGTGGCGGTGCGGGGGGAGCAGGAAGGCGTGCCGCGCAAGCCGGATCCGACGGCGGCGCTGGAGCTGGCGCTGGCGCTCGACGTGCTGCCGGAGCGGATCGGCTTCGTGGGGGACACGCCCGTCGACGTCGCCACGGCGTTGAACGCGGGCATGGTGCCGCTGGCCGTCCTGTGGGGCTTCCGCGGCCGCGAGGAGCTGGAGGCGGCGGGGGCGAAGCGCTTCCTCGCGCGCCCCGAGGAGCTGCTGGCGCTGCTCGGCTGACTTGCGCGGACTTTCAGGGCGAAGGCAGGCCCTGCCACGCCTGCACGTCGGCAAGGCAGCCCAGCAGCACCAGGGCGGGGTGGAGGCGTCTGATGGGCGCGAGTCGTCCCGCGGGGAGCGGCCCAAGTCAATCGCGCTCGGCTTGCGGGATCGCCGGTTCCCCCGCTACGAGAGGGCCCGTGGAGCCGCCCCCGCCGGTGATCGCTGTGGAGTTCGAGCACCGCCGCTTCGTGGTGCCGGAAGGTCCGGGGCCGGCGATCCAGGTGTTGGGGCCGGGCGGGGTGCCGGGGCTGACGAAGCGGATCAAGGTGGTCCGCGCGGCGATCGTCGCGCTGGGGGCGCTGGGGATCGCCTTCGCCACCCAGCGCGCGGGCGTGTCGCTGGGCTCGGCGCTCTGCGTCTTCCTGGGCGTGCTGCCGGTGCTGTGGATCGCCGGCTGGCTGGCGGGGGTGGTTTTCACCACGCGGCGGCTGGCGGTGAAGACCTCGAAGGCGCTGCAGGGGATGGATCTGCAGGCGGAGCTGTCGAAGCACCAGCGGGTGGAGCGGGTGCGGCTGGAGCTCCGGGAAGACGCCCTGTGGCTGGAGCGCCGTGGGGTGGAAGACGAGTCGCGCAGCGTGGCCTGGGGCCAGGTGGGCTTCACCCGCCGCGGCCCCCAGTCGGCCGTCGTCTTCGTGGGGCCCCAGGACTTCCTGGAGATCCCCAGCGCGGCCTTCCCGGACGCGGCGGCCTTCGACGCCTTCTGTCTGGCGCTCCAGGCGCGGGTGTGGCGAGCCGGGAGCGCATGAGGGAATAATTTCGGTGGCTTACGGCCGCGCAACGGAGGCTGAAGGCCTGTGTCCTCTGGGGGCACCCGCCGTCCCTGGAGAAACGCCATGAAGCCTGCCCTCGTTGCGCTGACGTCCCTGGTCCTCACCGCCGCGCCCTCGCCGGAGCCGCGGCCCGCCGCTCCCCTCGCCGTCCAGCCGAAGGCGCGCGCCTACACCGTCGACACCGCGTCCGTCACGGGCGCGGCGGTGCTTCGGCCCGGCGACCACGTCGACCTCGTCGCCGTCCTGCAGGACGACAAGCGCCTCGTGGGGGTGACGTTGCTGCAGAACGTCATCGTGGTGGCCAACGCGTCTCCGGCGCCCGGCGAGCCGCGGCAGCTCAGCCTGCTCGTCATCCCCGAAGAGGCCGAGCTCCTGGCGGTCGCGAAGGCCGCGGGGCACCTGACGGCCACGCTGCGCAACGAGCAGGATCCTGATCTGCTCGCGGAACGCGCGGCCGTCACGGTGGCGTCCGTCCTCGCCGGCCAGCGCCTGCCCCCTCCAAAGCAACCGAAGAAGTAGCGAGGCGTCCCGCGGCCCGCGCCGCCCGGCCGGAGGCGCCGAAGAAGCAGCACCGGCGCGCGGGGTGGCGGTACCATCGCCCGCGTGTTGGTCGAGAACTTCCTCGCGCACGCGCCCGCCGGCCGGCCGCCTGAGCCGCAGCTCGCCCAGGCGCTCGACGCGCTGCTGGCCCGCGCCCGCGCCGCGTGGCCTCAGCTGCACCTGGACGAGATCGCCTTCGTCGAGTGGCTCGCGCCGCGGGCCAAAGGAGCGCTCGCGACGCTCCCGGTGGACGAGCTGTTCCTCGCGTGGGCGTGCGCGCGGAGCGACGGCAACGCGGCGCAGGTGCTCGACGCCCGGTACCTCACGCGCCTGGGCTCCGCGATCGGCCGCGTCGACCCGTCCCCCGACTTCCTCGAGGAGGTGCTGCAGCAGTTGCGCGCGAAGCTGCTCGCCGGCGCGTCGCCGCGCATCGCCACGTACGACGGCGCCGGCCCGCTGATGAGCTGGCTGAGGGCGGCCGCCGTGCGCACGGCGCTCAACGCGAGGCGGCCGGGAGCGCGAGAGGTGGCGGCCGACGACGCGGCGCTCGAGGCCCTGCCGCTGTCCGGGCCGGATCCCGAGCTGGCGGCGGTGCGAGGTCAGCACCGCGCCGTCTTCAGCGAGGCCTTCCAGGCTGCGCTGGCCACCCTCACGCCGCGTGAGCGCAACCTGCTGCGGCTGCAGGCGATCGACGCTCTTCCGCTGGGCGCCATCGGCCGGATGTATGGGGTGAACAAGTCGACGGTGTCGCGCTGGCTGGCGCGGGTGCACGAGGCGGTGCTGTCGGCCACCCGCGAGGCGCTGGCGCGCCGCCTCTCGCTGGACGAGCCGGCGCTCGAGAGCCTCTTGCGCGCGATGCGCTCCAGCCTGGAGCTGTCCGTCGCTCGCCTGCTGGGTCCGGCGGAGCCATGAGCGCGCAACGGCGCCGGCCGCGCGGTGTCCATGGGGCGAGGAGCCCTTGGTGACGCCGGCCTGCCCCGACGACGACGTGCTGGTGCGCTTCGCCCACGGCGGCGTGACGGGGGAGGCGCTCCCGCAGCTCGAGGCCCACCTCGACACCTGCCACGGGTGCCGGACGCTGGTGGCGGCAGTGGCGGCTGGCTCGGCCCCCGCGCCGCCCGGGCCAGACGCGCCGGTGCTGAGGCCTGGCCAGCAGCTCGGGCGCTACGAGGTGGAGCGCCTCCTCGGCGCGGGTGGCATGGGCGTGCTGTACCTCGCGCGCGACCCGAAGCTGGGGCGCCGGGTGGCCGTGAAGCTGATGCGCCCGCACTTCGCCGACGACGTGGCGCGCGCCAGGCTGCTGCGCGAGGCGCAGGCGATGGCGCAGCTCGCGCACCCCAACGTGGTGAGCGTGTTCGATCTCGGCGAGCTGGACGAGCGCGTCTTCGTCGCCATGGAGTACGTCGAGGGCGGAACGCTGCGCGAGTGGCTGAAGACGCCGCGCGCCGCAGCCGAGGTGGTGGCCGTCTTCCTCCAGGCCGGCGCGGGGCTGGCGGCGGCGCACCGCGCGGGGCTGGTGCACCGCGACTTCAAGCCCGAGAACGTCCTCATCGGCGCAGACGGCCGGGTGCGCGTCACCGACTTCGGCCTCGCGCGCGCGAGGGAGCCGGCAGAGGGCCCGGACACGCCCGAGGCTTTGGCCTCCGTCGAGCTCACCCAGACGGGCGCCGTCCTCGGCACCCCGGCGTACATGTCGCCCGAGCAGCTCGACTCGAAGCCCGCAGGCGCGCGCAGCGATCAGTACAGCTTCTGCGTCGCGCTCCACGAGGCGCTCGTCGGGCGCCGGCCGTTCGAGGGTCGCACCCTCGTCGAGGTGCGCGCGAAGGTGCTGGCAGGAGGTGCCGCGCGTCCTCCGGCGGAGCAGATGCCAGACGAGGTGTGGCGGGTGGTGGAGCGGGGGCTGGCGATCGACCCTGGGCGCCGCTTCGAGTCCATGCAGGCGCTGCTGGACGGCCTGGCGGGGCGTCCGCGTTCATCGTCGGGGCGCGCGTGGATCGCGGCGAGCCTCGTCGCGGGCCTCGGCCTGGTGGTGGTGGCAGCGCTCGTGGGAAGAGGCCAGCCCGACGGCACGCCGGGCAGCTCCGACTGGCCCGCGGCGCGGACCGCGGTGGGTGCGGCGCCGGCTCCGACGGGATCCAGGGAGGACGCGGCTGTAGAGGCGCCGGCGCTCGTCGAGGAGTTCCTCGAGCCCGTCGTGCCCGAGGCCTTGCCGGGCGAGGGCGTGGCGCTGGCGGTGGAGCCGGGCGCCTCGCGGCTCTTCGACGTGACGGGGGCGAGCCGCGTCGCCATCGCCAACCCGGCGGTGGCCGACGTGACGGTCGAGGAGGCCACGCTGACGCTGAGCGGCGTGGGACTGGGCGCGACGTCGCTCGCGCTCACCTCGCACGGGCGAACGCGCCGCTGGCCGGTGACGGTGCGCGCCGCGGTGGAGTCTGTGGGCCAGAGCCACGCGCTCTTCGTCGGCGCCCAGCGCGTCCTCGACGTGCCTGGCCTCGCGCGCGTCGCCGTCGGCAACTCCGCGGTGGTGGACGTGCGCTTGCCCGAGGCCGATCAGGTGTTGCTGGACGCGCGGGCGGAAGGGGTCACCAACGTCCTGGTGTGGACGCGAGACGCGCGGCGGATCGAGTACCGCGTCACCGTCTCGTCGCAGGCCGCGTCGAGCGAGCCCGACCTCGAGCTGGAGCCGGGCATCCAGACGTCGCTGACGTTCCAGGGGCTGCGGCGCTTCTCGGTCGGCTCCGCGGACGTGTGCGCGGTCCGGCAGGTGGGCGAGCAGGAGCTGTTGCTGGTGCCGCGGCGCGCGGGTCGCACGACGCTGCTGGTGTGGCTGGACGACGGGCAGCGCGAGGGGCGAACGCTGACGGTGCGTGGTCGCCCCTGAGGCAGTCGCGGCAGACTCTTCAGAGGTTTCGGTCGGTTCCGTCTGATTGGCGCTGGGGGTGTCAGACCGGCGTGCTATCCCCACGGGCGTGATCATGGAGCCACAGTGGATTCTCCCGGGGGAGCGAGCCGGAGTGGGCGACGTGGAGGAGACGGCGCGGCTCGTCGCGTCAGAGCTGGGCCTGCACCCGGTGGCGGCGCGGGTGCTGGTGGCCCGGGGGCACGGGAGCCCCGAGGCGGCCCGGAAGTTCCTGTCGGACGCGCTGACGGAGCTGCCGGATCCCTTCCTGATGAAGGGGCTGCCCCAGGCGGTGGCGCGGCTGGCGCGCGCGGTGAGAGATCAGGACGCGGTGACGCTGTACGGGGACTACGACGTGGACGGCGTCACCTCTACGGCGCTGTTGTCCACGGTGCTGGGACAGTTGGGCCTCAACGTGCGCACGTACATCCCCCACCGGCTGGAGGAGGGCTACGGGCTCAACCTCCCCGCCATCGAGAAGCTGGCCGCCGAGGGCACGAAGCTGCTCGTCACCCTGGACTGTGGGATCACCTCGCACGCGGAAGTTGCCAAGGCGAACGCGCTGGGCCTGGAGGTGATCGTCGTCGATCACCACGCGGTGCCGGAGACGATGCCGCCGGCGCTGGCGGTGTTGAACCCGCTGCAGCCGGGCTGCGACTACCCGACGCGGTGGCTGTGCGCGGGGGGCGTCACCTTCAACCTGTGCATGGGCCTGCGGAAGACGCTGCGCGAGGCGGGCTTCTTTGCGACGCACCCCGAGCCCAACCTGAAGCAGCACCTCGATCTGGTGGCGCTGGCGACGGTGGCGGACGTGGTGCCGCTGACCGGGGCCAACCGGATCCTGGTGACGCACGGCCTGGAGCAGCTCACGGCGGGGCGGCGGCTGGGGGTGCGGGCGCTCAAGGAGGTCGCGGGCCTCGGCGGGGCGGAGGTGACGGCCGGGCAGGTGGGCTTCCGGCTGGGGCCGCGGATCAACGCGGCGGGGCGGCTGGATGACGCGTCGGTGGGGCTGCAGTGCCTGTTGGCGAAGGACTACCAGGCGGCGCTCAGGCTGGCCCGCGCGCTGGACTCGGCCAACGCCGAGCGGCAGCAGATCGAGAAGGCCATGTTGCACGAGGCCCTGGAGCAGGCGGGCGACGCGGTGGAGCGCGGGGCGAAGGGGCTGGTGCTGTCTTCACCGGGCTGGCACCCCGGGGTGGTGGGGATCGTCGCCTCGCGGGTGGTGGAGCGCTTCCACCGGCCGGCCATTCTCATCGGCGTGCACGACGGGATGGGGAAGGGGAGCGCCCGGAGCATCGAGGGCTTCCACCTGTACGACGCGATCAAGTCGGTGGCGGGGCACCTGGCGCGCTTCGGCGGGCACAAGGCGGCGGCGGGCCTGTCCATCGACCCGGGGAAGCTGCCGGGCTTCCGGGCCGACTTCGAGTCCGTCGCCGGGCAGCGCCTCACCGACGGCGACCTGGTGCCGAAGCAGCGGATCGACGCGGTGGTGACGCCGAAGGAGCTGGACGAGGCCGCGGTGGAGGCGCTGGCCGCCCTGGCGCCCTTCGGCATGGGCAACCCCGAGCCGGTGCTGGCGCTCGAGCACCTCGTCACCAGCCCGCGGGTGCTGGAGAACAAGACGCCCGGGGAGCCGGGGCACCTCAAGCTGACGGTGGAGGGCGCGCCGGCGCTGGATGTGATCGGCTTCCGCCTGGCGGAGAAGGCGCACCTCACGGAGGGGCCGGTGGATCTGGCCTTCAAGGTGGGGATGGACGAGTTCCGCGGAGTGAAGCGGGTGGCGCTCAAGCTGGCCGGGCTGCGGGCCAGCAAGGAGCGGCGGCCCTCCCCCACGGAGGGCTTCCACGGCGCCGGCGGCTACGGAGGATCCAGGCGGAACCGGTAGGACAGGTTGACGCCGGGGCGCAGCCAGGTGGTGTTGATGCCGAGGGCGATCGCCGCCGTCGCGCCGGGGTTCTCCAGCCACGCGGTGGCGCCCACGCCCGCCCCGTAGTTGGACGAGCTGCCCGACTCCATCGAGGCGTAGTGGAACTCGATGGTGCCGTCGTCGAAGATCTTCACCTCGAAGTTGAGGCGATCGAGCGTCGACAGCGCCACGTATTGGTACCACTGGATCACGGTGTGGGCGGCTGGCGTCACCGGATCGTCTCCCGCGTCGAAGCGCTGGGTGTACACCGCTGCGCCCGGCTCGGTGGCGGGGGCGAGCGAGTCCCAGAAGGGCGCGATGGTGCCGCCGGTGGGCGCGGTGGTGGACGGGCGCGTCTTGTTGGTCGACGTCTCGGCGCCCGTGTAGGAGCCGGGGATCATCCAGCCGTGCTGCGAGATGGTGACGGCCGCGGTGGGCGTGCCCCACAGCGGGACAGGGCTGGCGAAGGTCAGCGACGCGAGGCCCGCCATGAAGGCCAGCGGCGTACCCGTGCGGGAGATGTCCTTGAAGGTGGGATCGACGCGCGTCAGCCGGTAGCCGAGGCAGGTGCGATCGACACCGGGGCTCCCCTGCTGTTGGGGCGCCAGGGCGCCATACGGCTGGGTGGCGTTGCAGGTCTTCGGTCCCAGGGTGCCGGTGCCCGCGGGGATGACGGGGTTCGGGTCGAAGACGGTCGCCACGCCGGCGATCGCCGTGGTCCAGGACGCGGACAGCGTGAGAGTGTCCCGGCGCAAGGCCACCGCGCCGCTGGTCCTGGCCAGCTCCTGAGCGGTGCCCCAGGCGTAGTCCACCGGCACGCCGTCGTTGGCCGCGGTGTCCGCCGTCTGGCCCAGCACCTTCACGCCGAAGGGCGGCACCACCAGGCTGCTGCCGATGGTGTGCACGTTGCCCGCGTCGGGCGGCCCGAACTCGATCGTCCAGCCCTGGAGCTCGACGGGGCGGGGCGAGCGGTTGATCACCTCGAACCACTGGCCGGCGTCGGCGGCCCCTGCCGCGGGGGCGTACATCACCTCGCTGATCGAGAGCTCACTGGTGCGCGCGTAGTCCTCGAACTCCACGGCCATCAGGCCCATGGGCATCTTCACGAAGCCCACGTTGCGCAACAGCTCCGCCTGCGCGGCGGGGAAGTCGGCGATGACGCCGGCCTTCGGGCCGAAGAGCACGCGCCTGAGGCCGGTGGTGGGCAGCACGGTGCTGCGCAGCCCGATGCCCCGGGGGCCGTTCATCCCGCTGATGAAGGTGGGCGCCGAGGCCCCCAGCTCGACCTTCGCGTAGTCGTACTCCACCAGGCCGCTCTGGTGCAGCCGGGCCTGGAAGGTGGCCTCGGTGTTGGCCGCGCCCCAGCGCGCCAGCTTGTCCCACTGGACGATCAACACCTGGTTGGGCGGGGCGCCCTTCACCTGCCAGTAGACGTGGCCCGTCGTCTCGAGATCGAGATCGACCCACAGCGGCGCGAAGTAGTTGGCTTCGTAGGTGGCGCTGGGCCAGATCGTGGTCACCGAGTCGCCCGCCGTGACGGTGGTGCCGAAGGCCAGCGCCCCGTTGGCGGCCGCAGACACGGGACCGGACACCAGGCGGCCAGCCACGTGCATCGAGAAGCCTTCGGGCAGGAAGGTGGCCACGCCGTTGTCGGTGTTCGGCAGGACGAGCTCGGTCCCGGTGGCGGAGATGTCGTCGAAGGTGCCGGCGTCGGGTGTGTCGTCCACGCCGAAGGGGAAGCCGACCAGCTCGGCCCCGCCGTCCACGACGAACTGCAGGTCGACGTTCCCCTGGCCGGTGATCAGCGTCGCGCCGCCGTCCGCGCTGGTGAAGCGAGCGGGGGCGGTGACGGTCACCACGGCCTCGGCGAACACCGAAGGGTCGACGGTGTTGTCGGCGACCAGCCTGTAGGTGGTGCGGGCCTTGTTCGGGTAAGCGGTGGCGGTGCCGGCTTCGGCGGCGGCACCGTCGAAGCCGGCGACGGCGAGCAGCTCGTCTTCCACGATGCGCACCCGGCGGGCTCCCGGCGCGCTCCAGGTCAACGTGACCGGCTCTCCACCCGCGGCGATGGTGCCGGGGGTAACGGTGAAGGAGGCCAGGGTGACCGTCTGGGTGGGCTCGACGGTGACGGACTTCGTCTCCCGGCCCCCGCGGCTGTTGGTGGCCACCACGGTGACGGTGATGGGTGCGGTCCCGATGCCCAGCTGCGTGGCGCCCTGGGCGACCTCGGCGGCGGAGGACGCGGTGAAGCGGGGGGCGCCGTCCACTTCCACCGAGAGGCCTTCAGCGCCCTGCGTCTTCCACTGCACGCTCACCTGCGTCCGCGGCGCGACGTAGGGCGGGGCCGTCACGCTGAGGATCTTCAGGCTGCCCGCCGTGCGCACCGTCAGGCCGCGGCTCACGGTGACGGCTCCGGCGGTGGCCTCCAGGGTGTACTCGACGACGCCGTCCGCCGGCAGATCGGCCGGCAGGGTGTCGGTGAAGTCGCCGGCTGCCACGCGCGCGGCGTCCGTCTCGTTGAGGAGCGCGTTGGTGGCGCCGACCCGGGTGAGCGTCAGGGAGGTGGCGCCGCGGGTGGTCCACTTCAGCTTCGCCATCGCGCCGGCGGCAGGGGGCGCCCCGTCGAGCGAGAAGTCGGCGATCACCGGCTTCACGTCCACGGTGACGGTCGAGGCGTCGCCGTCGACGGTCAGCCGGTAGGAGGTGGAGTGGGAGGGAGTGACCGACACCGTCCCGTTCTCCTTCTGGCTGCCAATGTCGATCGCCACGCCGCCCACCTCCTCCAGCGTCACCGTCTGGGCCCCGGGGGCAAACCAGACGAGGGTGGAGGACTGGCCGGCCTCGACCTTCGCGGGGAGCGCGGAGAACAGCACCGTGCTCGTGCCGCCGGCCACCGTCACGCCCACCGAGCGCGCGTCCGTCCCGCCTTCGCCCCGAGCGGTGAGGACGAAGATGGTGTTCACCTGCACCGCGACGGTGGCGCTCCCGCTGGCTCCGGTGGCGGAGACCGGCCCTACGCCCACCTGCTCGACGGACACGCTGGTCGCGTCGGTGGTGGACCAGCTCAAGGTCACCATGTCACCCGGCGTGGGGACCGAGGCCGGCGTGACGGTGAAGGAGGAGATCTTCGCCGCGGGCGGCGGCGGCAGCGGATCAGCCGGCTTGGGAGGGCAGCCTGTCGCGAGGACCACGGAGGCGGCGATGAGGAGGCTTCGAGTCGTCGTCGTCATGGCGGTCCTCAGTTGGTGGGTGTGTAGCGGTACGCCGTGTTGGACTGGATGACGGGCTCGTTGCGACCGATGGGCAGCGCCGCCGCCCCGGTCGGTTGCTCGATCCACACGGTGGCGCTGTTGCCGTCGCCATAGTTGCTGGCGTCGCCACTGATCATCGCGCCGTAGTGGAGCTCGATGCGGCCGTTGTCGAAGAGCTTCACCTGGAAGTTGAGGTCGTCGTCCCCGAGCCAGTGCGTGAAGTGCGACCACTGGATGACGGTGTGATCGGCGCGCCGCGTCCAGAAGACGTTCGAGGCGCTCTGCGCCGGGAAGTTCTCCAGGTCGTCCCAGAAGAGGGCGATGGCGCCCACCGGCTGGAGGGTGGCCGAGGTCGAGGTGCGGTTGGAGTAGATGGCGCTCGCTTGCGTCTGGAAGTCCAGCCACCCGCTGGGGCTCGTCCACACCTGCGTCTGCGGGGCCCCGAAGTAGGGGAAGGCGACGGGCAGGGTGATGGAGGCCGGTGCCTCCAGCCAGTCGATGGGCGTGCTCAACGGGAAGGCAGGCGTGCCCGTCAGAGAGATGTCGTCGAACGCGGCGGGGATGGAGGTGAGGACGTAGCCGAAGCAGGACACGAGGGTGCCGGGGGTCCCCGTCTGCGGAGGCACCTGGCTGCCGAAGGTCTGCGTGGTGGTGCACTGCTGGGTGCCCAACGCGCTGCCCACCAGGACGGGGGTGCCGTCGAGGTTCAGCGCGTTCCCGTTGCCGCCCACGGATCCTGTCCACGTGATCGACGCGACGGAGGTGGCGCCGGCGCGAAGCGTCAGAGTGCCGTTGGTGTCGGGCATCGTCAGCGCCGTGCCGTAGGCGTAGTTCACGGTCACGCCGTCGTTGGTCAAGGTGTCGGTGGTCTGGCCGAGCACGAGGATCGCCCCTGGCAGCAAGGGGAGGCTGCCGGCGATCGTGTGCGTCGTCCCCCCACCGAAGTCGATCTCATAGCCGCTCAGATCCAGCGTCGCCGTGCCGTTGTTGACCAGCTCGAACCACTCACCCGAGGGGACGGTCGCGGCTGGAGCGAACATCACCTCGGTGACGCGGACGTCGCCGGCCCGGACGAAGCGGCTCAGCGCCATGCGGGTGAAGCCCGAACCTACCTTCACGAAGCCGCTCACCGGCAGGACCGCGGCCGACACGCTCGCCGGCGCCGTCTTCGGGCCGAAGAAGCGCAGGCTGCCGCCCGCGGTGGGAGTTCCGGTCAGTCCGCGCCCGCCGCTCGCCTGGAGCCCCGAGACGGAGGTGTAGGTCGACGGAAGGTTGTCCAGCGTCTCGTACTCGAAGGTGATCACCCCGGTCTGGGAGATCTGCGCCTGGAAGGTGAGCGACGACATGGGCGTGCCAACCATGCGCACCTGGTCCCACTGGACGATCAGCAGCCGGTTGGGGGCCTCCCCCTGGATCTCCCAGTACACGGCGCCGTTGGGGCCCAACTCCAGGTCGGTCCAGAAGGGCGCGAGGAACTGATCATACGTGGTGCTCGTGCCGGGGAAGGTGGAAGGCGGGGAGGCGGTGGTGGTGGTGGTGGCGCGCAGGGCCATGAAGCCGTTGGTGCACACCGAGATGTTCCCGGACGCGGCGTAGCGCGTGCCGTAGAGGTACGTCTCGAAGCCCGGCACGGGGAACTGCACGTAGCCGTTGTCGGTGCTGGAGAAGGTCAGCTTGGTGCCCGTCATCGCGATGTCCACGAAGCCGGTGGAGGTCGGGTTGGACTCCGTCGTGTCGCTCGGCAGGCCGTAGATCTCGGTGCCGACCGGGAAGCCCAGGTCGATGTTGCCGCCGCCCTCGAAGACGACGCCGCCGTCGAAGCTGGAGAGCTCAGCGACGGTGGTGACCGTGACGTCTGCGTTGGCGGTGATCGCCGGATCAAGCGTGTTGGTGGCGGTGAGGACGAAGCGGCTGGCCGCCTTGTTTGGATAGACGGTGGCGGTGCCCGACTCGGCGGCGGCGCCCGTCTTCCACACCACGGTCAGCTCGCTGTCCTGGACGATCTGCACGCGCCGTGCGTTGGGGGCGTTCCAGGTGAGGGTGACCGCATCGCCGCCGTTGGGGACGGTGGTGGGGGTGGCGGTGAAGGTCATCACGCTCGCGACGCCGACCGGCTTCACGGTGGCGTCCTTGGTCGCGGCCAGGCCCGAGGGCAGGGCGACCGCGGCCACGGTGTACACCGTGTCCGTCGCGGGCGCGGGCAGCTCCACCGAGCCCGTCGCGACCTGGGAGAAGCTGGTCGTCTCGTAGATGGTGCGGGTGCCGACGCGCACCTGCACCACGTCGGCGTTGGCGGCCTTCCAGGCGAGCGTGAAGGCCTCGCCGGTCCTGGCGTACTCGGGCGCGGTGACCTCGGTGATCACCGGGTCCTTGCCGATCACCTGAGTCACCACCTTCCGCGTGGTGCCGCCGGGTCCTTCGGCGTCGAGCACGTAGTTGATCACCGAGCCGGAGGGCAGGGTGGGCACGGTGTAGACGTGCGAGCCCATCGCTACCTCCGCCGCGGTGGTGCTCTCGAAGAGCGTGCCGACGCCCGGCGAGGAGAGGGTGATCTTCGTGGCGTGGCTGGTCTTCCAGCTCACCGTGGTCATCTCGCCCACCTCGATCACGGGCGCCGAGAGGGTGAGCTCGCTGATGGCCACCCCGCGGGTGACGGTGATCGTCCGCGTCTGGCCGTCGGCGCTGAGGGTATAGGTGGTCTCCGTGGCCGCCGGATCGACGCTGACGGAGCCAGACTCCACCTGCCCCATCAAATCGAGCGCGGCGCTGCCCATCGGCGTGATGGTGACCGTCTTGGCGTTCGGGGCGGCCCAGATCAGCGTGCCCGTCTCGCCGACAGGGACGACCTGCGGGTAGGCGGCGAACAGCAACTTGTCGGGGTCGGCGCCGGAGACGGTCACCGAGACGAAGGCCGTGGCCTTGGCGCCGCGATCGTTGAGCGCGGTCAGCACATACAGCGTATTGGCGGTGGGCAGTTGTGTGAGCGTTCCGGTGAGCTTGTCGTCGACGCCCGAGACGTCGCCTCTCTCGACGTCGGCGATGGTCACCTTGGTGGCGTCAGTGACGGTCCAGGCCAGGGTGACTTCCCTGCCGGGCGTGACCGACCCCGGAGTGGCGGTGAAGCTGACCACCTTGGGCGAGGGAGGGATGGGATCGGGCTTGGGGGCCGTGGGGCACCCGCTGAGGGCGAGGCCGAGGAGGAGAGCCGGGAGGATGCGCAGGGTCTTCATGGTGGTGGGCTCCATGGCTCAGGGCTTGGGGGTGAAGCGCCAGGCGGTGTTGGGCGCGAGCACGGCCTGGTTGCGGCCGATGGCCAGCGCGGCGGGGGTTCCGCTCGGCCGCTCGATCCACACCGTGGCGCTGTTGCCGTTGGCGTAGTTCGACGTCGTGCCGCTGGTCATCGTGCCGTAATGGAACTCGATCACCCCGTCGTCGAAGAGCTTCACTTCGAAGTTCAGATCATCCGGCGGGCTGGTGGCGAAGTGGCGCCAACGGTGGAAGTGGACGATGGTGCAGGCGCCTCGTCGCGCCCAGTAGATGTTGGAGTCGGCGTTGGCGGGCGAGGCGGTGCCGGTGTTCTGCGAGTCGTCCCAGTAGGGGGCGATCGCGCCCACCGGGTTGGTGCTCGACGACGGCGTGGTGCGGTTGCTCAGCGCTGCGGACGTCTGCGACGTGAAGGCGAGCCACCCGTTGGGGCTCACCCACGCCTGAGAACGTGGCATGCCGAAGTAGGGGAAGGGCGCGGGCAGCTCGAAGGACGCAGGCGCCGTCTCGTCGATGGACACCCCGAAGGCGAACAGCGGGGTGCCGGAGGAGGAGACGTCCTCGAAGGCCACGGGGATCGGCTGGAGCTTGTACTCGAAGCACGTCTCATTCTCGCCTCCAGGCGTGCCCACCTGGTTGGCGAGGCCGAACAGCATCGTCCGCGCGCAGCTCAACGTGCCGCTGGCGGTGATCGCAGGCTCGGGCGCCTGCACCGACTCGCCTGGCGCGGAGCCGACGCCACCGTCCGCGGCGCCTGCCGTCCAGGTCAGCCCGGAGATGAGGTAGGGGGTGCTGCCGGGGATCCGCAGCTCCACCCGATCCGCGTCCAGCATCGGCACCTCGGTCGCGCCCCAGGCCGCCGACACGTTCGCCTCGCCGTTCTGCACCGGATCCGTCGACTGGCCCAGCACCAGGTAGGCGCCCGCGTCCAGCGCCAGGCCCTGCAGCGCGAAGGGCGCCGTGCTCCCTGACGCGCTCACCAGCTCGAGGCCCGTCAGGTCGATGGTGTCGCCGGTGGTGTTGAGCAGCTCCACCCACTGGCCCGCCGGCACCGAGCCGTTGGGCACCGGCATCACCTCGTTCACCAGCACCGAGTTGGCCGCGAACACCCGCGGCACCGCGTTGACGGAGACGAGCTGGCTGCTCGAGTTCTCCACGAAGAAGCCGAACGGCTTCGCGCTGGCCAGCGTGAGCGGCTGGGTGCCGATCACCCGCGACAGATCATTGGCGAACCACAGCGTCTCCTGGCCCGCGGTCAACAGCCCGGCGGTGTTGTAGCCGACCTGGTGCACGAAGGTCTTCGACGACTCCACCACGCCGACGGTGGCCGAGTCGGTGTCGACGGCGGTGAGCGTCTTGTAGACGAAGAGGAACTCGCCCGTCTCGTAGAGCTGCACCTGGAAGGTGAGCTCGCTGCCGCCGGCGGCCGGCTTCTGCAGCTTCGACCACTGGACGATCAGCTTGCGGGGGAAGGTGACCCCGTCGAGGAAGTACCGCACGGCGCCTTCCGCGCCGAGATCGAGATCGTCCCAGAAGGGGGCGAGCATGGCCGGTCCCGCGTAGCTGGTGGCGCCGAGGTCGGCGTTGGTGTCACCGGCGGCTCCGCTGCCCAGCACCAGCGCGCCGTTGGTGGACGCGGTGAAGGTGCTGACCCGGCTGGTGACGAACGGAAAGACGAAGCCCAGCGGCGCCTGGATGGTCGCCGAGCCGTTGTCGGTGTCGGAGAAGGTCAGCTCCTTCGCCGCCGGCACCGTGTCCAGGTCGATGAAGTTGGTCGACGCCGGGGTCACCTGCGGTGCGGTGTTGGGGAGGCCGGGCAGATCCAGCGCGCCCAGAGAAGAGACGTCCCACGCGGCGGTGATCAGCGTGTTCTCCGCCGCCGGGTTGGGGCTGAAGGTGATCTCCACCGGCGTGGCGACGGTGGTGGTCCGCTCGGCGCTCACCTTGTCACCGGCGGCGTTGTACGCGTCGAGGACGAAGGTGGTGGTGGCGGCGGGGCGTAAGGTGGTCATGCCCATGCCCACCTCGTTGGGAACGTCGCTGAAGAAGAGGTTGGCGCCTCCCTTCACACGGATCACCACGCTGCTGGCGTTGGAGGTCTGCCACTGGGCGGCGGCGCTCGAGCCCCCCGAGGTGATCGAGGCCGGCACGGTGAAGGTGGTGATGGCCGGGGGCTGCACGGGCGTCGTCGTCCTCGTCTCGCGCACCGACAGGCCGGTGTAGTCATAGGCCACCAGGGTGAACTCGGTGGCGGCGGTGATGGGGGGGACGGTGAGGGCGCCGTCGAGCGACTGCCCGGCGCGCGGCGCCGCGACCAGCAGGCCGTCGGCGTACAGCTCGACCCGGTTCGCGTTGGTGGTGCTCCAGGAGATCGTCTGCGGGCGGTTGTTGGTCGCGCTGGCCGGCACCTCGAAGGCGTCGATCGCCGGGCCCGTGCCCACCCGCCCGTCCAGCGCGCGGCTGACCGACTGGGCGGGCGTGGCGGTGCTGAGCGTCAAGGTGAAGCGCAGCGGGTAGCCGTCGCGCACGGGAGGAGCGGCGCTCGTCCCTGCGTCGCTCACGCCCGCGTCGGGGTCCACGCCTGCGTCTGGATCGATGCCAGCGTCACCCACGTAGTACGGCACCTGGAAGGTGTAGCTGCCGTTGGCCACGTTGGTGGTGTCGTTGACCAACTCTCCGAAGGTGGCCTCGGTGATGACGACGCGCTCGCCGCCGGCCGTCTTCCAGGCGAGGGTGAGCTGCTCGCCGCGGGTGGCCACCGGGGGCGACGCGGTGAAGGACTCGATCACCGGCACCACCTGCACCTCCACGGTGGCGCTCAAGGTGGAGCCGTCCAGCTTCTTCGCGGACAGGGTGTAGGTGGTGGAGGTGGTGGGCGTGTGGCTCACCGTGCCCGACTCGGCCATCGACAGGCTCTGCTGTCCGGCGCTCACCGAGATGTCCTGCCCGCCCGCGGCGCTCCACACCACGTCGACGGACTGGCCCGCCTTCACCACCTGCGGCACCACCACCAGGAAGACGGACTGGAGGCCCTGGTCCACCGCTACCTGCACGAAGGCGGTGTCGCGGCCGGTGTCGCCGTCGGCGTGGAGGATGAAGAAGGACGAGGTGGTGGGCATGGCGGTGGCCGTGCCCGTGCCCGCGGCCGCGTCATAGGTGACGGCGGTCTCTACCCCGTTCTGGTCGATGATCGTCGCTGACTTCGCGCGCTGCGCCGCCACGGTGAAGGTGACAGTCTCGCCGCGGGAAATCTGCGCCTTGTCGACGCTGAAGGCGGTGATCACCGGCGGAGGCTCGGGCGGGGGCGGCTTCTCGGGCGTGGTGCACCCGGCGAAGACGACGGCGAGAGCGGTGAGGCCAAAGGCTCCCTGGCGAAGCGTCATGGGCTTCCTCGACTGTGAAGGGCTGCGCGAAGGTTGCGCCGGGGATCGTGAGACTCACCGGCGACCTGGTGTTTCAGCCCGGGGTGAAAGGGGAGAACCGGCCTCCCCTGAACGCGGTACTACGCGGGCAGGGGAATAGCGGCGTCGATCCGCCGGGTCAACGCCGATTCAGGATTCCGTCGCGACACTGTGACAACCGGGCCGCGGCGCTCGCTTCGCCACCTACGGGTGTTTCCGCCTCTACGGGAGGTGACGGAACAGGAAGCTGGTCCCGCCGCGGATCCCCGGCGCCGTGGCTGAATTGACGTTGAGGGCCAGGGCCGCGTCACCCGCGGGGCTCTCCAGCCAGCTCGTCGCGCTGCTGCCCTGGATCAGCGGATCGCTGCCCACCTGCCGGCCGTAGTGGAACTCGATGTCGCCGTTCCCGCGGAACTTCACCTGGAAGTCGAGGTACTGGTTCACCACTGACGCCATGTTGGGGCGCCAGCCTTCCCACGAGACGATCGTCACTTCATCGCCGCTGTCGGGCGTCCCGTCGGGATCGCGCTGGAGCCAGTACATGCCGTGGCCGCTCTGGCTGCTGTCGGCTGCCAGCGAGTCCCAGAAGGGCGCGATCTCCCCCACCGGCTGGGCGGTGCTGGGCGTCGCCTGGTTGCTCACCGACGTATTCAACGTGCCGGTGGTGCTCAGCCACCCCGCGCTGCACACCGACACCGCCGCGCTGGCGTTTCCGAAGTAGCGGACCGGCTGCGGCAGGGTGAGCTGGAAGGTCTGCACGCTGGTCAGGTTGGCGGCGGCGACGATCTGCGTGCCCGTGGCCATCAGCGACTCGAAGCCGCCGGCCGGCAGGGACTCCAGCACGTAGGGGAAGCACCGCCCCTGCGCCGCTCCGGGGGTGCCCTGCTGCGCCGGCGTGCCGTAGGTGGTGGTGGTCGCCACGGGGCAGGTGGGCGCCGTGAAAGGCGACGCGGTGCGGAGGCTCGTCGACGGTCGATCCGCCTGCACGGCGCGCCCGTTGGCTACCGCGGTCGTCGCGGTCCAGTCGAGGCGGGCGAAGGCCAGCGTCGATCCCGGCGGCCGCAGCGCCAACTGTCCCGAGGCGTCGGGCAGGAGGAAGCTGGACGGGTACAGGTGCCCCACCGTCACTGCGGCGCCGTTCCCCAGATCCGCCGCCTGCGCCAGCAGCAACCGCCCGCCGGCCGGCACCGACACGCCCGCCGGGAAGGTGTACGACGACGCCCCCGCCACCATGGACCAGCTCGAGAGATCGATGGGCGCGGGCGTGAAGTTGGCGAGCTCGATCCACTCCGCGTTGGCGAGGCCGAGGGCGGGGCGCGGGTTCACCTCGGTGACCGCCAGATCTCCCAGGATCAGCACGTCGTCCAGCAGGGCCTCCACTCGCGCGCCGCCGCCCACCGCTACCGACACGTATGCCGGCGCGGGCATCACCACGTAGCTGACCGGGAGCGCGCTGACCGGCACCGCGCCGAAGAAGCGCAGGGTGTCGCCGGTGGCCGGCAGCGTCGGGGCGGAGAGGTAGGCCGTCTCGTCACCGTTCACCACGCCCGCCGAGAACGTCGTGGGCACGTTCTGGATCGCCTGGTACGCGAAGACGAGCTCCCCCGTGGCGTAGACCTGCGCCTGGAAGGTGAGGTCGCTGTTGTCGATGCCCTTGGCCTGGACGTGCGTCCACTGGAGGATGAGGCGCTCGACGCCGCTCACGGTGTCCTGGCGCCAGTGCACGCGGCTCTGGGGGCCGAGCTGCAGGTCGCGCCCGAAGGGGACGATCGACAGCGGCTGCAGGTTGGTCGTCACCGGTACCGCGGGGATCGCCACCGCGTCGTTGCCGCGCGAGAAGACGAACCACCCGTTGGTGCTCACGGAGACGGCCGTCGCGTCCACCGCCCGGCCGAAGATGCGCAGGTCCATGCCGGGCAGGGAGAGGAGCGCGGTGCCGTCGTCGGTGTTGGCGACGCCCGCGGTGGTGGCGAAGCCGACGACCTCGGTGCCGCTCGAGGAGATGTCCACGAAGGCCGTGCCCTGGGCGTTGGTCTCCACCCGCGGCAGGCCGGAGATCGCCGTCGCGCCAGCCAGCGTGGTGCCGGTGGCCTGGACCTGGTTGCCCGCAGGCAGCCGGCGAGAAGCGCTCACCACCGCGGGGGTCGTCACCGTCACCGTCGCCGTTTGCGGGGTGATGCTCTCGCCCGCCTGGTTGTCGGCCTCCAGCCGGTACGTCACCGACGGCCGGTTGGGCCGCACCGTCACCGTGCCCGTGTCCAGCAGGCCTTCCCTCTCCAGCGCCACGCCGCCGCCCACCTGCACCAGCCGCACGCGCCGCGCGTTGGGCACGTCCCACGCCAGCGTCACCTCGCTGCCGCTGGTGGCCACCGTGGAGGGGGACGCCGTGAAGGAGTTGAAGCTGAGCCCGCCCACCGCCTCCACCACGCCCTGCACCTCGGCGCGCTCGCCGCCCTGGTTGGTGGCGACCAGCGTCACCGTCACCGGCGACGGGCCGATGTCGACGACCGCGTTTCCGGTCAGCACCTCCGCCGCGCTGGAGGTGACGAAGACGCTCTGGCCGTCCACCTCCACGCGGACCTGATCGGCGCCGGCCGTCTGCCAGCTCACCGGCACCACCGCGCCGCTGCGCCCGTACGCGGGGATGTTGGTGAGCGTGAAGCGCAACGTGCCGCCGGTGCGGATCACCAGCGGCTGGGTCACCCGGTCCGTGCCGACGGAAGCCGTCAGCGTGTAGCTCAGCACTCCGCCCGCCGGCAGGGAGGCCGGCACCGTGTCCGTAAAGTCACCGGAGGCGACCTCTGCCGGCTCCGTCTCGTCCAGCAGGGGCGTGGAGAGGTCGGCGCGCGTCAGCGACACGGCGGTGGCGCCGCGGGTGATCCACGCCACCGTCACCGGGCCACCTGCCAGCGGGGGAGCGCCGTCGAGGACGAAGGCCTCGATCACCGGCGTCACCGTCACCGTCACCTCGTGGGACTCTCCGTCGACGGTGAGGCGGTAGCGGCTGGTGAGCTCGGGCGCCACCACCACCGCGCCGCTGCTCCCCTGGCCGCGGAGATCGATGGGACTGCCGTTCACCTCTTCCAGGGCGATCGTCTGCGCGCCCGGCGCGTGCCAGGTGAGGGTCGCGGAGCCGCCCGCCTCGATCCGCTCCGGCAGGGCCGCGAAGAGCACCCCCTGCGCCGTCGACTGCACGGTGACGCCGATCGACCTGGCGTCGGTGCCGCCTTCGCCCCGCGCGGTCAGCACGAAGGCCGTGTTGGCCGCGACGGTGGCGCTCGCCTCGCCGCTGGTGGACGTCCCGCCCGTCACCGGCCCCACACCCACCTGCTCGAGCGAGACGCTGGTGGCGTCCTGGGTCGTCCACGAGATGGTCACCGGGTCGCCGGGTGTCGCCACCGTGGTGGGCGTCACGGTGAAAGCGGAGATCTTCGCGGGCGGCGGAGGCGGCAGGGGATCGGCCTGCTTCGGAGAGCAGGCGGCGAGGGCGACCAGGGCCAGGAGCAGGAAGGGGCGCATCGACATGGGCATTCTCCGAAGGCGGCGCGTGATCAGGGCGTGCGCAGGAAGCGCAGGCCCATGCCGGGGGTGGCGGTGGAGGTGTTGACGGTGGCGGTGTTGACGCTGTGGGCAAGCGCCTCGGTGCCGGCCGGGTTCTCCAGCCAGATGGTGGCGCTCAGGCCGCTCGCGTAGTCCTGATCCGAGCCGCTCTGCATCACTCCGTAGTGGTACTCCACCACGCCCGAGTCGAAGAACTTCACCTCGAAGTCCAACGAGTCGTTGTGCGTGCGGGCCGGGTAGTGGCTTACGCCCTTCCACTCGACGATCCAGTGGGGCCGCGGCTCCACCGCCGACGCCCCCGCCGCGAAGCGCTTCACGTACACCCCAGAGGCGCTGCGCCCGGTGAAGTCCAGGTCGTCCCAGAAGGGCGCGATGATCAACCCGCTCGTGGGCAGGGTGGAGCTGTCGGGGCGCACCTTGTTGCTCGGACCGGCGTTGGTCGTCGAGGTGAAGGCGCGGGGCAGGATCCACCCGTTGCTCGACACGGTGAGGGTGTTGGTGGGCGTGCCGAACAGCACGATCGGCGCGGCGGAGACGTCGATGGAGGCCAGGCCTTCGTCCGTCGGCAGGGCGATCACGTTGACCGGCTGCAGGGCGACGAAGGTGGTGGGGGACGCCACGTCCTCGAAGGCCCCGTCGATGGGCAACAGGAGGTAGCCGCGGCAACTGGTGTTGACTCCCGGCGTGCCGCGCTGCTGCGGCGTCTGCGTTCCATACGGCTGGGTCCCGGCGCATGGCCGCTCGGTCAGGGTGGAGCCGGTGGCGCTGGTGACCACCTTCGTCGGATCGAATACGCCCGCCACGCCGTTCGCCCCGGGGCCCGCCGGCGTCCACGACGCCTGGGTGGCGAAGCTGCCGGAGCGCAAGGTGACGGAGCCAGTGAAGTCGTTGAGGAGGAAGGACGTGCCGTAGGCGTAGCCCACCGCGACGCCGTCGTTCTGCGCGGTGTCGGTGGTCTGCCCCAGCACCAGCGTCCCTTCCGCGGGCACCACCGCGTTGCCGGCGATGGTGTGGACGTTGCCGCCCCCGAAGTCGAGTTCGAAGCCGGCGAGATCGAGCGGCCGCTTCGAGGCGTTGCGCACCTCGATCCACTCCCCGGCGGGCACCAACGGCCCCGTCGCGTACATCACCTCGGCGATCGCCAGCTCACCGGCCTTCACGAAGCGGGTCAGCGGCACGTTGGTGAAGCCCGTCCCCAGCTTGACGAAGCCGCTCATCGGCAGCCGCGCGGCCGATACCGTCACGGGCGCCGCCCTCGGTCCGAAGAAGCGCAGGCCTGTCCCCGCCGCCGGAGTGCCCGTGAAGCCGACGCCGCGGCCCGAGGTCGTCTGCAGTCCGATCGTCTGGGCGTACACCATCGGGAAGTTGCTCAGCGTCCGGTATTCGAAGGTCACCACCCCGGCCTGGCTCAGCTGCGCCTGGAAGGTCAGCTCCGAGTAGGGCGCGCCGACGATCCGCACCCGATCCCACTGGACGATCAGCACCCGGTTGGGGGCCTCGCCACGCACCTCCCAGAAGACGTTGCCCTGGGGGCCCAGCTCCAGGTTGGACCAGAAGGGCGCGATCGTCAGGTTGTAGGTGGTGTTGATGCCCGGGTAGGCGGAGGACGGCGACGTCGGGAACAGCGTGTTGCGCCGCAGGGACAGGAACCCATTGGTGCAGGCCGAGATGATCCCCGTCCCCAGGCGACTGCCGTACAGCGTCGTCTCGAAGCCCTCGGCGGTGAACTCGGCGTAGCCCTGATCCTGGCTGCCGGTGAAGCTGAGCGCGGTCCCCGTGGTGGAGATGTCGACGAAGCCCGAGGTGCTCAGCAGATCGACGTTGGAGTGCGGCAGGCCGTGGATCTCGCTGCCCACAGGCAGGGCGAGGTCGACGTTGCCCTGGCTCTGGTAGACGAGCCCGCCGTCCACCTGCGAAAGCTGCACCGGCGTCGTCACCGTGACGTCGGCGGTGGCGGTGAGCGGCGCGTCCAACATGTTGTCGGCGGTCAGCTTGAAGCGGGTGCCGGCGCGGTTGGCGTACGCGGTGGCGGTGCCCGACGCCGCGGCAGGGCCGGTCAGCCACACCACCGTGAGTTGATCGTCCTGCTCGATGCGCAGCCGGCGCGCGTTGGGCACGTTCCACTGCAGGGTGACCGCGCTACCGCCGGTGGCCACGGTGCCGGGCGTGGCGGTGAAGAGGTCGAGCTGGGTGTCGCCCACCGCGTCCACCGTCACGTCCTTCGAGGCGGACTTGCCGGACTGCAGCGCGATCGCCGTCACCGTGTAGGTGGTGGCGCTGGCGGGCGTGGGCAGGCGCACCTGGCCCTGGGCCACCTGCGGAGCGGTGGTCGTCTCGTAGAGGACGGTGCCGCCGGCGATCACCCGCACCACGTCAGCGTTGGCCGCCTTCCACGAGAGCGCGAAGTCCTGGCCCACCTTGGCGTAGGGCGGCGCGTTCACCTCCAGCACGGAGGGATCGACCCCCACCAGGACGGGCACCGTCTGGCGCGCGGTGCCTCCCGGGCCTTCCGCGTCGAGCCGGTAGTTGAGGATGGTGCCGTCCGCCAGCGCCGGCACCACGTGGGCGAAGCTGCCCTGGGCCAGCTCCGCCGGGGCGGTGGTCTCGTGCAGCACCCCGATGCCGGGGACGGAGATCGTCACCTTCGCCGTGAAGCGCGTCTTCCACGACACCGTCACCGTCTCGCCCGGGCGCGCCGCGGTCTTCGAGGCGGTCAGTTGGTCGATCGACGGCAGGCGCGTCACCGTCACCGTCCGGGTCAGCCCGTCCGCGTCCAGCGTGTAGCTGGTCTCCGCGGAGGCGGGATCGATCGACACCGAGCCCGACTGCACCTGGCCCATCAGGTCCAGCGGGGCGCCGTTGGAGGGGGTGATCGTCACCGTGCGCGCGCCGGGCGCAGTCCACAACAGCGTGCCCGTCTCTGCGGGGGCCAGCACGGGCGGCCAGGCGGAGAGGATCAGATCGTTCGCGTTCGGCGCGGCCGCCACTTTCACCGAGACGAAGGCGGTGGCCCGTGCGCCGCGCTCGTTGGCGGCGGTGAGCACGTACAGGGTGCTGTCGGCGGGGCTCACCTCCAGCGTGCCGGACAGGCGGTTGTCCACGCCTGACGCCGCGCCCTGGTTCACGTCGGAGATGGTGACGCTGGTGGCGTCCTGCACTTCCCAGGTGAGCGTCACCGGCGTGCCGGGCTCGATGGCCGTCGGCGAGGCGGTGAAGGAGATCACCTTCGGGGAAGGCGGGATCGGATCCGGCGGCGGCGCGGTAGGGCAGCCGGCGAGGGCGCCGAGGAGGGCGAACAGCGGAGCGGTGCGCAGGGCGGTCATGGCGGTCCTCATGGCTCAGGGCACCGGGGTGAAGCGGTAAGCGGAGTGGGGCGCGACGGTCGGGTTGTTCAGGTTCTGGGTTGCGTTGCGCAGGATCGGCAGCGCGTCGGAGTACCAGGGGCGCTCCAGCCACACCGTGGCGCCGTAGCCGGTGGCGAACGGCTGGGCCGCGTTGGCGCTGATCATGTTCCCGTAGTGGATCTCGATCACCCCGTCGTCGAAGAGCTTCGCCTGGAAGTTCATGTCGTCGTCCTGGCCGGCGATGGTCTCGGACATGCGGTGCCACTGCACGATGGTGGCGCTGCCCACCCGCGCCACGTACACGTTGGCTTCGGGCTCGTTGCCGCGGGCACGCAGGCTGTCCCAGAAAGGAGCGATCACCCCCTGGGGGCTGCGCGTGGTGTCGGTGAGCCACGGGTTGCCGGATCCCGAGGTGGGCTGCGGGCGCACGGAGATCCACCCGTTGGAAGAGATCCACACCGTGGAGTACACGGTGCCGAAGTAGGTGAGCGGCGCGGGCAGCTCGTACCCGTTGGCGGTCACCACGCCGCTCATCGACGTGCCCGGCGCGAAGACCGGCGCCCCGAAGGACGAGATGTCCACGTACGACGCGGGGATCGGCTGGAGCCGGTAGAAGTAGCACGTCTCGTTGATCGCCCCGGGCGTCCCCACCTGCAGGGCGGCGCCGAAGGTCTGCGTGCGGGTGCACGGCCAGGGATCCTGCCCGTTGCGGATCGCGCGCTCGGCCGGTTGCACCGACTGGCCGGGAGAGGAGTTGACGCCTCCGTCCGCCGTGCCACCGGTCCAGGTCAGGCTGGAGATCACGAAGGGCGTCGCGTCGGGGATCCGCAGCTCCACGCTGTCCGCCGGCTGCAGCGGCAACTGCCCCTGCGCCCAGGCCACCTGCACGTTGGCCTCGCCATTGTCCGCCGGGTTGGTCGATTCACCCAGCACCAGGTGCGCGCCGCCGTCGAGCGTCAGGTCCTGAAAGAAAAAGGAGGTCGCGGCCCCGCCGGAGCCGCTGGCGAGCTCCAGGCCGGTCAGGTCCAGCGCCTCGTCGGTGTTGTTCTTGAGCTCGATCCAGTGCCCCTGGCTCACCAGCTGCGAGGGCAGCGGCAAGGCCTCGCTCACCACCACCATGTCGGTGGAAAACGTCCTGGCCGTCCCGGACACGTTCATCAGCTGACCCGAAGGAAGCTCGACGAAGAAGCCGAAGGGCCGGTGCCCGCGCAGGCGAAGATCCTGCGTGCCGGTGGCGCGGGCGATGTCGTTGGCGAACCAGCGCAGCTCCTCGCCGGCGCCCACCGTCCCTGTCACGTTGTAGCCGACCGACGCCGCGAAGGAGCCGGGGGACTCCACCGCGCCCACCGTGGCGGACGAGGTGTCCGCGCCCAGGAGCGTGCGGTAGACGAAGCGGAACTCGCCGGTCTCGAAGAGCTGCACCTGGAAGGTGAGCTCGGTCGACGACGTGCCCGCCTTCTGCAGCCGGGACCACTGCACCAACAGCTTGCGGGGGAAGGTGGCGCCCTCCAGGAAGTACTTCACCGAGCCGTTGGCGCCGAGATCGAGATCGTCCCAGAAGGGGGCCAGCAGCGCCGGGCCGGGGTAGTTCGGCGAGGCCACGTCGGCGTTGGTGTCGCCCACCGAGCTCGGGCCCAGCACCAGCACGCCGTTGACCGACGCGGTGAGGGTCGTCACCCGGCTGGTGACGAAGGGGAAGACGAAGCCCTGGGGCGCGGAGAAGGCGGCCACCGAGCGATCCGGGTTGGCGAAGTACAGCGTCGTCGCCTCGGGGATCGTCTCCAGGTCGATGAAGGGGCCCGTGGAGGTGCTGGACTCCGGGGTCGGATCCGGCAGGCCCGGCAGATCGTTCGGGGTCAGCGAGGTGAGATCCCACGACGCGGTGATGGTGGCGCCGGCGGGCGCGGGCTGCGGCGAGAAGGCGATCGTCCTCGGTGTGCCGACCACCGTCCGCGCCTCGGCGGTGACGGTGTCGCCCGCCGCGTTGGCCGCCTCCAGCACGAAGGTGGTGGTGGCGCCCACGAACATCGCCTGGTTTCCCGAGGCGACCTGCGTGGCGGCGTCGGTGACGAAGAGGTTGGCGCCGCCCTTCGCGCGGATCACCACGCGCGTGGCGTTGGCGGTCTGCCAGGTGGCGGTGATCGGCATGCCCGCCTGGGCAACGGACGAGGTGACGGTGAAGGAGGTGACGGTCGGGCGATCGACCACCGCCGTGTGCTTCGTCACGCGGGTCGACAGCCCATTGAAGTCGTACGCCACCAGCGTGAAGTCGGTGGGCGCGGTGAGTGGAGGGACGTCGAAGCTCGCGTCCAGCCGGGTGCCGGCCAGCGGGGCGTGCAGCAAGAGGCCGTCGGCGTAGAGCTCGACGCGCCAGGCGTTGGTGGTGGCCCAGGAGATCGTCAGCGGCGCGCCGCGCGTCCCGGCGGAGGCCACGTCGAAGGCGTCGATCTGCGGGCCCGCGCCCACCCGGCTGTCCAGCGCGCGCGACACGGCCTGGGCGGGCGAAGTGGCGGACAGCGTCAAGGTGAAGCGCAGCGGGAAGCCGTCGCGCACCGCCACGCCGCCGTCCGGCAGCGCGGAGGGGACGGTGAAGGTGTGGCTGCCCTGGGCCACGCCGGTGGTGGTGTCCACCAGCGGGCCGAAGGTGGCCTCGCTCACCACCACGCGCTCGCCGCCGGCCGTCCTCCACTGGAGCTCGAGGTCGGCGCCTTGCGTGGCCGCGGGCGGGGTGAGGGTGAAGGACTCCACCACGGGGATCACCTGCACCGTGACGCTGGTGGTGAGCGCCGTGCCGTCCGCCTTCTCGGAGCGCAGGGTGTAGGTGGTTGACAGGGCCGGCGTGTCGGTGAGGCTGCCCGAGGAGTCGGTGCTCAGGCTGCGCGTGCCCGCGGTGAGGGACGCGTTCTTCCCGTCGGCGGCGGACCACACCACGTCCACCGACTCGCCCGCGTGGATCACCGGCGGGGCCACCACCAGGAAGACGGACTGGAGCCCCTCGTCCACCGCCACCTGCACGAAGGCCGTGTCCCGCCCGCCGTCGCCGTCGGCGTGGAGGATGAAGAAGGCAGACGCGCCTGGCGTCGCCGTGGCCGTGCCGCTGCCCTGGCTGGCGTCGAAACTGACGGACGTGGCCACGCCGTCCTGGTCGATCAACTCGACCGACTTCGCGCGCTGGGTGGTGAGGGTGAAGGTGACGGCCTCGCCCGGGGCGATCCGCGCCTTGTCCACGGAGAAGGAGGTGATCGCCGGCGGCGCCTCGGGAGGCGGCGGCTTCTCGGGCGACGAACACCCGGTGAGGGCGAGCAGTGCAGCGAGGCTCAGGGCGCGAGGCGTCATGGGCTTTCTCGGCGAAGGGCGGAGCACTGCCGTCGGGCCCGAAGGGCCCGCTGCTCCGCCACGGTTTGTCTGGGGCGACCGGCCCCCCACAGGAGATGGATGAACCGCGAAGGGCCGCTGGCCACCGCGGCTACCAATAACGACGCGGCCCCACAAAGCACTAAGGATGCCAGCGCCAACACGTCGGATTTGGGGCGACTTGTCGCGCTCCCGGCTCTTTCACTCCCGCAGGTGAAATTGCAGGCGTGAAAGGTGGGAGCCGCTGCGCAACTGGCTTCGAGGACTTAGAAGATCATCCCCACGCCGACGCCGAGGAAGGTGTCGTGCATGTACCCGCGGATGAAGCGGGTGAGCTCCACCCGGAAGGAGACGCGAACGCTCCCGTCCGCGAGGATCGCTGGCCGCCCGCGCAGCCCGATGCCGTACTGGAAGAGGAACTTGGTGCCCGAGAGGTTGGTCTGCGTGGTGTCGACGTACTGGCTCATGGTGCTGTAGTTGAAGCCGATGCCCAACTGCGCGTACGCGGACATGAAGGACTTGCCGAAGGGGATGGCGAAGGCCGGCGCCAGCGTGAAGTAGTGGTAGTTGGTGTCGGTGTGTACCTGCGGCGTCCCGTCGCTGTACGCGGTGTACTGCCAGGCCACGTCGGCGAAGAACATCTCCCTCAAGTACTCGTCGGGGATGAGGCGCCCCCACTCCCAGGTGAAGCGGAAGCCGTACATGAAGCGCGGCTCGGTGCCGGCGCCCCTGGAGGACTCGAGCAGCATCAGCCCGGGCAGGAACTCGGCGCCGACGCCGATGTTGGGATCGTCGAGGTGGGTCAGCGTCTCTTCCGCCTCGACTTCCTCCTCTTCCTCTTCGCGCAAGGTCTCGCGCGAGCGCTTCATCTTGGTGGGGGCGGCCTTGTTGTCCTCGCCGTCGTCGTCGTAGGGGATGGGGGCGTCGTCGTCGCTCTGCGCGAGCGCGGGCACCGAGAGGCACAGGAGCGCGGCCAGGAAGAGTCGGGTCATGGCAGGGGGGGCAGCAGCGGGCAGGAGTTCTCGCGGCCGCCGACCGGGCACGCGGGCATGTCGGGGCAGGGGAAGGCGCCGCACTTGAGCTGCAGGCGGGTGGAGAACTCGGTGCAGAGCAGCTTCTTGAGCTCGGGATCGGTGACGTGGGCGACGATCACGTTGGTCACCGACTCCAGGTTCCAGTACTGCTGGGTGTTCAGGTTGCTGTTGAGCAACTGGCGCAGGCCCGGCGTCTGGGGCGACTCGTCGTCGTAGGCCTTGATGAGCGCCTTCTGCAGTTGCTGCACGCCCTGGTCGCCGCTGCGCCGGTTGCCCGCCTGGTACAGCGACGCGGCGATCAGGTTGCCCACCTTGTACATGTCGGTGCCGCGCACCCACTGATCCGGAGTGCTGTTGAAGAAGGAGCTGCGCAGGTTCTCATCCATGCAGGCGTCGGTGCGGGCCACGTCGCGCATGCGGACCAGGGTGTCGTCGGACAGGGACGCGGCGAGGAAGTTGGACCGGCACCCGGCGGGCTCCAGGCACGTCACGCCGAAGCCGTGGAAGTCCGCCAGCCCCTCGTCGAGCGACTTGAGCAGGTTGAAGGACGACGTGGACCAGGTGGTGAGCACCGGGTGAATGCCCTGGTCCGCCATCACCTTGAAGTTGAAGCTCTTGTGCGCCACCTCGTGGCCGATCACCCCGATGTTCATCGCCAGCGGCACCAGCTTCTGCTGCGCGAAGGGGACGATCACGAAGGACTTGATGAAGGAGAGATACAGCGCGTTGTCCGTCGACGGCTCCGACGTGCCGATCCGCGCGTACGCCCAGTACATCACCCGCATCTTCTGCAACTCGGTGGGCTCGACGCCGTCGTAGACGCCCAGGAAGTAGTCGTAGCTGCGCTCGAAGTTGTAATACGCCGACACCATGTTCCAGGTGTGGAAGTCGGCGGGCCACATGACGCCGCCCTGCTCGATGAAGTTGCCGCGCACGTCCGCGCCCTTGTCCTTGACGATCACCTCGTAGCGCTGCTCGTCCGTCATGTTGGCGATCCCGCCGTTGAGGTTCTGCAGCGGATCGTTGGCGTCGACCACCACCCGGTTGCCGCCCATCAGCTCGGCCACCGAGCCCTTGAGGTTGGCGAAGTTCGCCACCGTCTTCAGCTCGACCTGCACCGTGGCGTAGGCGCCCGACTCGTTGGGGGCCAGCGCCATCACCTTCACCGGGGCCGGAGGGTTGGGCGCGCACGCGAGGAGCGCCGCGAAGGGCGCGAGCAGCAACCGTTTCATGGCGGCCACGCTACTACGGCACCGCCGGAAAAACCGTGCTAACTCGCGCCGCGCCATGGCCAGTGACTTCATCTCGAAGACGAAGCGGTCCCACTCCTGCGGGGCCCTGCGCGCGTCCCACATCGGTGAGCAGGTGGTGCTGTTCGGCTGGGTGCACAACCGGCGCGATCACGGCGGGCTCATCTTCATCGACCTGCGCGACCGCGAGGGGTTGACGCAGATCGTCTTCGATCCGGCGGTGTCCAGGGAAGCGCACGCCACCGCCGAGGCGCTGCGGGCCGAGTGGGTGTTCGGCATTCGCGGCAAGGTGCGCTCGCGCGGCCTGCAGTTCTCCAAGAAGGAGAACAAGGAAGTCCCGGCCACCAACCCCAACCTGGCCACCGGTGAGATCGAGGTGGAGGTCACCGAGATCCAGGTCTTCAACAAGGCCGAGACGCCGCCCTTCGAGGTGAGCGATCACATCGACGTGTCAGAGGAGCGCCGCCTGGCCTTTCGCTACCTCGATCTGCGCCGGCCGGCCCTTCAGAAGGTGATCATGACGCGCTCGAAGATGAACGCGGCGACGCGCTCGTACTTCGTGGACAACGGCTTCCTCGAGCTGGAGACGCCCTTCATGGGCCGCTACACGCCCGGCGGGGCGCGTAACTTCCTGGTGCCGTCGCGCCTCAACCCGGGGAAGTTCTACGCGCTGGCCGAGTCGCCGCAGCTCTACAAGCAGCTCTTCATGGTGGCGGGCTTCGATCGCTACTTCCAGATCGTGAAGTGCTTCCGCGACGAGGATCTGCGCCTCGATCGCCAGCCGGAGTTCACGCAGATCGACGTAGAGATGTCCTTCGTCGCGCAGGAGGACGTGTTCGGGATCATCGAGGGGCTCTTGAAGCGCCTGTGGAAGGAGGTGCACGGCCTCGACGTCCCCACGCCCTTCAAGCGGCTGGACTTCGACGAGTCGATGCGGCGCTACGGCAACGACAAGCCGGACACGCGCTTCGGCATGGAGCACACCGTCCTCAACGGCCTCATCGAGAAGTTCGGGGTGGAGGGCGGCGTGGCGCCGATGTGGGAGACGGTGCAGCAGAAGGGGCTGATCAAGGCGCTGGTGGTGTCCCCGGTGGCCGACGGGCAGCACGATCCGGGCGTGGTGAAGGCGAAGGAAGAGGCGTTCCGCCGGGCCAACCCCAACCCGACCGCCAAGGTGCCGCCCCCGCCGAAGGAGCTCTCGCGCAAGGAGATCGAGGAGCTCGAGCAGTACGTGATGGGCATGGGCGCGAAGGGCCTGGCGCGCGCGAAGCTCGCCGAGAACGGGGACTGGACGCAGGCGCCGCTGTTCAAGAACGCGAAGCCCGAGCTCAAGGCGGCGATCCTGGAGGCCACGGGCGCGAAGCCGGGCGATCTGATCCTCTTCCAGTTCGGGCCCGAGCCGAAGGTGCACACCATCATGGCCAACCTGCGGGTGCACCTGGCCAAGAAGCTGTGGCTGATCCCCGAGTTCGGCGCCGGCGGGAAGTGGAACTTCCTGTGGGTCGTCAACCCGCCGCTCTTCGAGTACGACGAGGAGTCGAAGACCTGGGCCGCGGCGCACCACGCCTTCACCCGGCCGATGGACGAGTGCCTCAAGTACCTCGACGGGCCGGAGCAGGATCTGTCGAAGGTGTACTGCTACCGCTACGACGTGGTGCTCAACGGCTTCGAGATCGGCGGCGGATCGATCCGCCTCCACGATCCGGCGGTGCAAGCGAAGGTCTTCAAGGCCATGGGCATCACCGAGGAGGACGCGCGCTCCAAGTTCGGCTTCCTGCTGGACGCGCTCAAGTTCGGGGCGCCTCCGCACGGCGGCATCGCGCTGGGCATGGACCGGCTGTCCTTCCTGATCACCGAGACCGAGAGCCTGCGCGACGTGATCCCCTTCCCCAAGACGCAGAAGGGCACGGATCTGATGACCGGCGCGCCGGGCGACGTGGACGAGAAGCAGCTCCGAGAGCTGTACGTGAAGTCAGCACCCCCGGCGAAGTAGTCGAGAAACCACTCCCCCGCGATCCTCGCCAGCCAGCGGGTGCTGCCGAAGCGCCTCGGGCTTCCGCTTCCTCCACGCCGACCTCGACGCCGCGCTGCGCTTCACGCCGGGCCGCTGACTCAGCGGCTCTGCCCGTCGTGCTTCTGCACGTAGATCCGCTTGCTCAACTGGTTCTCATGGTGCTGGATCTTCACCCGCTCCTTCGCGGTGAGGCCGCCGCCGTCGACGCGATCGCGGGCGATCTCCCGCTCCAGGCGGTTGTGCTGGCGCTGCATCCGCGCGGCCTCGGGGCGGGTCAGCTCCCCGCTGGCAACGCCCTGATTGATGCGGCCCTGCTGGTGGGCGGCGCGGGCGCCCACGGGGGCGGCGAGGGCGGGGGTGGCGAGCAACAGGGCGGCGGCGAACAGGGTCTTCATCGGGTGTCTCCTTCGGAAGTGCAGCGGGTGTGCAGCCTTCAACCCGGGTCGCCCCGGTTGGTTGCGGTGACGCGCAAAGCCGCGGGAATGGGCCTGTTTTCCTGGGTGATCGCCCTCGCGCTCCTCCCCCGCGCCGCTGGTTCGAGCCGAGGATGTGGATGCGGGACGAGCTGCTGGACCCCGGACTCCGCTGAAGTCACGGACAGCCGGCGTCCGGCTTGTTGCTCGTCGCCGGAGGACTCACCACCGTCTGCGGACCCAGGCTGCAGCCCAGCGCCACGTTGATCCGCACGCGCCCCGCGCCGCCGCCGCCGCCACCGCCCGCCGCCACCACGCCCGCGCCGCCGTTGGTCGCCCCGGTCGTCCCCGCGGCCCCATTCCCGCCGGCTCCACCGGTGAGGTTTCCACCCGTGGCGCCTGGCGCTGGCGAATCCGTCGTCTCCTCGCCTGGAGGCCCGTCGTCTCCGCTGAGCAGGGTGCCTCCCTTTCCGCCGCCGCCGCCGTTCGCCGTCACCGCGCCGACGCCCACCAGCACCACTTGCAGGCCTTCCAGCAGCACCGCGCCGCCGCTGCCGGCGCCGTTGCCCCCCGCGTAGAGGCTGCCACCGCTGCCGCCCCTGCCCGGCGCCGCGATGGATCCGCTGACGATCACGTCGCCCGTGGCGCTCACCTGCAGCGCGCCGCCGCCCGCGGCCTCCCGGTTGCCGGAGTCTCCGCCCACGCCTCCGGGGCAGCCCCCGCGCAGGGGCCGAAGCTCCAGGTCGCCGGCGGTGCCACCCCCCGGCGCGCCCGCAGCGGCCCCCGCTCCTCCGGCTCCACCCGTCGTCCCGAAGCCGCCGCCGCCCGCGCCGCCGTTCCCCGACGCCGGAGTCCCGCCGTGGCCGTCCCCGGTGCACGGCTGCGCGCCCGCCGCCACCGTGACGCCGCCCAGCACCCGCACCCGGCCAGCCGCCGCGATGATCGCCGGCCGCGACCCGCGCAAGGTGAGCGCACCACCGGCCAGCACGTCGAGATCGCGGAAGGACAGGAGCAGCGCGTCCACGCCGCCGTCCTGGGGAATGATCCCCCACCCGAACATCGGCTGGCCCGCGCACCAGTTGGTGACGGTGGGCGCCGCGCCGCCGGTGTCGATGATCGTCTCGCCGCAGTCCAGCACCACGCCCGCGTCGGGCAGCGTGGGCACCTGGGTCAGCTTGAAGTTGGAGGGCGTGTACGGCCACATCGGCACGCAGCCCCCGCTGGCGTTGCACACCCCTCCGGCCGCGCACGACGTGCCCGCGTCGAGCGCGGCGTACTGGCACCCGCCGTCTCGATCGCACGTCCCGGTGTGCACCTGGCACTCCCGCACGTCGCACGCCACCGGCACGCCTGCGCAGCCGCCGTCGGCGTCGCAGCGATCGACCACCGTGCAGGCGTCGCCGTCGTCGCAGCTCGCCGCCGGCGTCACCGCGTACTGGCAGCCCGCGTCCGGCACGCACTGGCCCATCGCGGCGCGGCACTGCCCCGGCGGCGTGGTGCACGCCGTGCTCATCCCCATGCAGGCGCCGTCCAACTGGCAGGTGTCCATGGTGGTGCACTCGTTGCCGTCGTCGCACTCGACGCCGGCGTTGGGCGGGTAGCGGCACCCTGCATCCACCACGCACACTCCGGCGCCCTGGAAGCAGATCGACGGGGGGCGATCGCAGATCACCTGCGTGCCGCCCAGGCACTGGCCGCCCTGGCAGGTGAGCCCCGTCACGCACAGGTTGCCGTTGGTGCACGTCCGCGCGTTGCAGTCGAAGTCGAGGCAGTCGGCGTCGCCGTCGCCGTCGTCGTCGAGCGCGTTGTCGCAGCGCGTCTCCTGAGCCGGCAGGTTCTTCCGCAACAGCAGCGAGGCCTCGAGGATCACCCCCGCCCGGAAGCGCGCCTCTTTGGGGGCGGCCGTCTCCGGTGGTTGGGTCAGCGTGGTGCAGCTCTCGTCGGAGTACCCCGAGGCCTCCAGGGTGATGGTGGCGGGCAGATCCGCCTGCACCAGGCCCACCTTGAGGCGGCTCTTCCCGCGGGTCAGCATGCAGTTGCTGGGCTTGGTGATCGCCTCGCCCCTGGCCAGCAGTCGCACGGCCTTCGAGGTGACGCCCTGCTCCAGCTCGATGGTGACGTACAGGCCGGGCTCGATCCCCTTCGAGCCGCAGGCCGTCAGCGCCAGGGCGAAGAGCCACCCGCACCGCTTCACTTCGCTTCCTCCCCGACGTCACGTCCTTCGCCGAAGCCCAGCACCGCAAAGGGGGCCGGCGTCTCCGCGAGCGCCGCCTCGAGCGCCTCCACCGCCTCCGTCTCCCCGTCGTCCGCCAGCGGGAAGGTGCCGTAGTGCATCGGCACCGCCAGCGTGGCCTTGAGGTCCACCGCCGCCTGCACCGCCTCCTTCGGTGACATGTGGATCGCGCTCATGAACCACTCCGGCTTGTAGGCGCCGATGGGTAGCACGGCCAGGCGCATCGGTCCCAGCCGCTTCTGCACCTCGGCGAAGTGCGCTCCGTAGCCGGTGTCCCCGCCGAAGTACGCCTTGCCCGCCGAGCCTTCCAGCACCCAGGCAGTCCACAGCGTGCCGTCGGCGTCGAAGAGGCCCCGGTTGGAGAAGTGTTGGTTGGGCACGCTGCGCACGGTGATCCCCTTGAGCTCCTGTGCGTCCCACCAGTCCAGCTCGGCCACGTCGGCCAGGCCCTGGGCCTCGAGGAAGGCCTTGTTCCCCAGCCCCACGAAGATGCGCACCTTCGGCCAGGTCGCGGCGATGCGCTTGAGCGTCGGCACGTCGAGGTGATCGTAGTGGTTGTGGCTCACCACCACCGCGTCGATCCGCGGCAGCTCCTCGAAGCGGATCCCCGGCGGGCGCACCCGCTTCGGGCCGGCGAAGGACACCGGGCTGGCGCGCTCCGAGTAGATCGGATCGGTCAGCACGTTCACTCCGTCCAACTGGATGAGGGTGGTGGCGTGGTTGATGAAGGTCACCCGCATCGCGCCCCGCGCCACCTCGTACGGGGGGCGGCTCCCGTACGGCTCTTCCCGGTAGCTCTTCCACGGGCCCTGCTGCCGCTCCCGCTGCCACTTGAAGAAGGAGGACAGGCCGCCCAGCGTGCCGAAGGACCCCACCTTCTTCGGCGCCTCGGGGGTGATGAATCGCTCGCCGTCGAAGTGAGGCCCCTTCTCGCCGCGCCAGGTGGGAGCGGACAGCGCGCAGCCCACCACCGGGATGCCCGCGCTCGCGGACAACACCACCGCGAACAAGAGCAGGCCCAGCTTGCGCGCGATGCGACTCACCGGGGACATGAACGCAGCAGCAATTAGCACGGGGGCGGCCCAGATCGCAGGCACCCTTCACCCCCGGCTTTGCTACAACCCGCCGTCGCGTGACGGAGGCGAAGGTGTCCACAGACGCACGGCTTTCCGGGTTGGGCAGCCGTTGGGGGGCCGTCCCCGCGGGCGCGCTGCCTCCTCCCCGCGCGAAGGTGCTGGCCGCGAAGGGCGCCCTGGCCGAAGCGGTGGGCGGGCGCGTCTCCTTCTCCGACTTCGATCGCCTCTCCTACGCGCGCGATCTCTGGCCGCTGGCGCTGTTGTGGATCCGCCAGGGCAAGGTGCCGCCCCCGCCGGACGCGATCGTCTGGCCAGGGACGGAGGACGAGGTGGCCCGGGTGGTCCGCGTGGCCAGGGACAAGCGCCTGGCGCTGATCCCCTACGGCGCGGGCTCCGGCGTGTGCGGCGGCGCCTGGGCCATCCACGGCGGCGTGACGCTGGACTTGAAGCGCTTCGACTCGATCGGCCCCGTAGACGAGGCGCGGCGCTGCGTGGACGTGGGCGCCGGGGTGATGGGCGAGACGCTGGAGCGCAAGCTGAACTTCTCCGGGTGGACCCTCGGGCACTTCCCGTCGTCCATCTACTGCTCGAGCGTCGGCGGGTGGATCGCCGCCCGCAGCGCCGGCCAACTGTCCAGCCGCTACGGGAAGATCGAGGACATGGTGCTGTCCTTGCGCGCCGTGCTGGGCACCGGCGAGCAGCTCATCACCCCCGAGCGCCCCTTCAGCGGGCCGGATCTCGCGCCGCTGCTGATCGGCAGCGAAGGCACGCTGTGCGCCTTCACCGGGGCCCGCCTGCGCGTCTTCCCGCTGCCCGAGGGCCGAGTCTTCCACGGCTTCGAGTTCGCCTCGGTGGAGGAGGGCCTCGAGGCGATCCGCCTCGTCTTCCGCGAAGGCCTGCGCCCCGCCGTGGTGCGCCTGTACGATCCCTTCGACACCGCCTTCGTGGGCAAGGGCGGGAAGGCCAGGCACGCGCCCGTCACCCCTCCCTCGCTGCGAAGCGCCATGGAGCGCAGCTTCCTGCCGATGATGCTGCGACAGGTGACGAAGCAGACGCTCGGCCGCCCGAAGGTGATGAACCAGCTCCAGCGCGTGTTCCGCAAGAGCCGGCTCATCCTCATGTTCGAAGGGGAAGCCAAGCGCGCCGAGGCGGACGATCGCGCCGCCACCATGCTGTGCCGGAAGCTGGGCGGGGACGATCTGGGTGAGGCCCCGGGCCGCGCCTGGCTGGCCAGGCGCTACGACGTCTCCTACCGCATGTCGCGACTCATCGACGCCGGCACCTTCGCCGACACCATGGAGATCGCCGCGCCCTGGGAGCGCGTCCACGAGGTGTACGAGCGCGTGCACGCCGCCGCCTCGCCGTACGCCTTCGTGCTCTGCCACTTCAGCCACGCCTACGCGGACGGCTGCTCGCTGTACTTCTCTTTCGTGGGCTCGGGCGGGGACGAGCAGGAGATCGAGCAGCGCTACCACCAGCTCTGGCGCGCGGCGCTGGCCGCCGCGGTGTCGGCCGGAGGCAACGTCAGCCACCACCACGGCGTGGGGCTGCTCAAGGCCCAGGCGCTGCAGGACGCGCTGGGGGACGGCCGCCACGCCCTGGCCGCCCTCAAGGCGCTGTTCGATCCGGACGGGGTGATGAACCCTGGGAAGCTGGGGCTCTCGTCATGAGCTCGCTGGCGGACGCCCTGGGCCCGGTGGCCCGCGATACGGCCGACGGCGGCGTCTTGTTGGCGCCTGGCGACGAGCGCGCGCTGGCCAACGCGCTCCACGTGCTGGCGGATCAAGGCGCGCGGCTCAACCGCGACGCCACCCTGTCCCGCGAGCGTCTCACTGAGGTGGGCCCCGTCGAGCCGCGCTCGATGACGCTGGAGGTGGGCGCCGGCGTGGTGCTGCAGCGGCTCGACGATCGCCTGCGCACCTTCGGCCTCACCGTGGGGCCCCTCTCTCCTTCGGCGATGCAGCTCACCCTGGGCGACTTCCTCGAGGGCCCCTTCGCGGGCCTGCGCGCGATCCCCGGCGGGCGGCTGGAGCCCCTCTGCACCCGGCTCGTCGCCGTCCTCGCCGACGGCCGGCGGCTGGAGACGAGCGAGGCCCCGCGCAGCGCCGCCGGTCCAGATCTCTCTGCCCTGGTGCTGGGCGGGCACGGCCGCCTCGGCGTCGTCACCCGCGCGAGGGTGCGGTGCTTCCCACTGCCCGAGGCCGACGTGCGCGCCACCTACAGCCTCCCGTCGCCCGCCGCCTTCGTCACCGCCTTCACCCGCGCGGTGGCCGAGGGCGCCTGGCCGTGGCGCGTGCACGTCGATCCCCGCTCCGGCCGGGTGGTGGCGGAGGTGCGCCTGGCGGGCAGCGCCGGGGCGGTGGAGCGCGACCGCGACCTCTTCGGCCGCTGCGTGGACGAAGCAGGGGGGCGGCCCTCGGGCGACGCCGAGCGCGAGGGCCCGGTGGCGGTGTCGCACGAGTCCACCTGGCCCGCGGTGCAGGCCAGCCTCGAGGCCGGGCGCGCCCTGCAGCTCTTTCGCCTCTCGCTGGGCACGGTGGTGGCCCGCGGCGACGTGGACGGCCTGCGCCTCGACGAGCCAACCGCCTGGAGCTCTCTGGGCGGCCGCCTGCTGGCCCTCGATCCCCGCGGAGTGCTGGGAGGTGCCCCGTGAGTGACGCGCTCCTCCGGCACGCGCCGGCCTACACCACCTGCGCCTACTGCCCGAAGATGTGCCGCTTCGCCTGCCCGGTGGCCGAGGCCGCGCCGTCCGAGTCGCTGTCCACCTGGGGAAAGATGGTGGCCGGCCACCTGGTGCAGACGCAGCAGCGCCCCCTGGACGAAGACGCCGCCCGGGCCCTGCACGCCTGCACCGGCTGCATGCGTTGCAGCACTTTCTGCAAGCACGAGAACCAGGTGGGCCCCGCGCTCTTCGCGGCCCGAGGCGCCACCGTGGAGGCCGGGCTCCAGCCCCGGGGCGCCGCCACCACCCTGGCCACCTTCACCCAGTCGCAGAACCCCTTCGGGCGTGAGCTGGCCACGCTGGTCGCCGCGCGCCGCGCCCTGGGGCCGGTGAAGTTCCAGCTCTTCCCCGGGTGCAGCGCGCTGGTGAAGGCCCCTGCGCTCGTCGACGACGTGCTGGAGGTGGCGCGCCGCTTCGGCGCCCCGATGGGCGTGGCGCGGGTCTCCTCCCGCTGCTGCGGCTACCCGCTGTACGCCGCCGGCGCCCACGACGCCTTCCGCGAGCACGCCGCCGCCATGGCCGACGCGATGAGCCACGTGCCCGAGCTGACGGTGCTCGATCCCGGGTGTGCCCTCACCTTCCTCAAGGTGTACCCGGCGTTCGGCGTGAAGCTGCAGACGCGCGTGCACACCCTGGTGGAGGTGCTGGCCGACCACCTGCCCCACGCGCCCGCAACTCCGCCGCTGGACGAGGTCGTCGGCTACCATGACGCCTGCCACCTCGGGCGCGGGCTGGGCCAGTACGATCAGCCGCGGGCGCTGCTCCACCGCGCCGTGCGGCAGGTGACCGAAGGCGCCTCGGTCCGGCGTGAGGGTGGCTGCGCGGGCGGAGGCGGCCTGTTGCCCCGCACCATGCCGGACGTGGCCGTGGAGGTGGCCCGCCGACAGGCCGCGGAGGTGACGCCGTCGCCGGACGTCGCGGTGGTGACGGCGTGCCCCACCTCGCGGCGGATGTTCGAGCGCGCGGGGAAGAAGTCATACGACCTGGTGACGCTGCTGCGCCGCTGGACGGAGGGGACATGAAGACCTTCTTCGTGGTGAACCCGAAGAGCGCCAACGGCGCCACCGGCAAGCGCTGGGGCGAGCTGGCCGCGCGGATCGCCCGCACCCTCTCGGACTTCGGCGTGGAGTTCACCAAAGGCCCGCTGGACGCGGTGGGGCTGGCGCGGCAGGCGGTGAAGAGCGGCTACGAGTGCGTGGTGGCGGTGGGCGGCGACGGCACCATCAACGAGGTGCTCAACGGCTTCTTCGAGGACGGGCGCGCGCTGAACCCCAACGCGGCCCTGGGCGTCTTGCCCCGCGGCACCGGCGGCGACTTCCGCAAGACCTTCGGGTGGGATCTCGACTTCGACGCGGCGGTGCGGCGCCTCAAGACGCCCGACACCCGCCCCTTCGACGTGGGCCGGCTGGAGTACATGGGGCACGACGGCTCCAGCCAGGTCCGCTACTTCGCCAACATCTGCAGCTTCGGCGTCTCCGGCCTGGTGGACGAGGAGGTCAACCGCACCTCCAAGGCGCTGGGCGGCAAGCTGTCCTTCATGTGGGGCTCGCTCAAGGCGCTCACCAAGTACAAGGATCAGGTGGTGAACGTGTCCTTCGACGGCAAGCCCACCGAGGCGCTGTCCGTCACCACCCTGGCAGTGGCCAACGGGAAGTACTTCGGCGGGGGGATGAAGGTTGCCCCGGAAGCCGACGTGAGCGACGGGCAGTTCGACGTCACGATCTGGAGCGGCTACGGCCTCACCGACTTCGTGCTCAAGAGCGCGAGCGTGTACTCGGGCGAACACCTGAAGTGGAAGGGCACCCGCACCCTGCGCTGCCACGAGGTGGTCGCTGACAGCCAGGAACGCGTGTTGATCGACTGCGACGGCGAGCAGCCCGGGCGCCTGCCCTGCAAGCTGACCATCCTCCCCGCGGCGATCCGCCTGAAGGTGTGACATGGGCGAAGGCTTCCCGGTGCGCATCGAGCTCAAGGTGCAGTGGGGCGAGATGGACGCCTTCCACCACGTCAACAACGCCACCTACCTGCGCTGGTTCGAGTCGGCGCGCATCGCCTACTTCGAGCAGGTGGCGGCCAACGCGCACGACGTGAGCCCCTGGGTGCCGATCCTCGCCCGCGCCACCGTCGACTTCCGCAGGCCCGTCACCTACCCGGACACCGTCACCGTCGAGGCCTCGGTGCGGAAGTTCGGCACCACCAGCTTCACCATGCAGTACCGCCTCACCAGCCAGGCGCAGGGGGCCGTCGCCGCGGAAGGGGAGGCGGTGGTGGTGCTGCTCGATCCCTCCACCAGCCGGAAGATGCCGCTGCCCGAGGCGCTCAAGGCGCTCATCGCGAAGCTCGAGGGCCACGCCCGAAGCGCCCAAAGGGTCCACCCTGGGGAGGCTCGTCCCACCCGCGGGTGACGCGGGGCCCTTCGCGGGCCTATGGTGAGCCCGCCGTTCCCCGCATGCAGGTCCCTCAGCACAGCGTCTTCACCCGACAGGATCTCGAGGCGGCGCTCGACGCGTCGCGGGTGGGGATCTGGGTGTGGGAAGTGGCGTCAAACCGGGTGACGTGGACCCCGCAGCTCGAGCGCCTCTTCGGCTTCGAACCCGGCACCTACGACGGGACGTTCGACACCTACCGGGAGTGCATCTTCCCGGACGATCGCGGCCTGGTGCTGGGCGCCATCCAGTCCACGCTCCAGACGGGCGACGACTACCTGGTCGAGCACCGCGTCGTCCGGCGGGGCGACGCGAGCCCCATCTTCGTGGAGTGCCGGGGCCGGGTGGAGCGCGCGCCCGACGGAAAGCCGACGCGCATGACCGGTACGGTGATGGACGTCACCGCCCGCCACCTGGCGGAGCAGCAGCTCGCCGAGCGCGATCAGATCGACCGGCTGCTCAACGAGCTGGGCAGCGACTACGTCTACGCGGCCGACCTGCGCGCCCCGGTGCTCGTCCCGACGATCGTCGCAGGCAGCTTCGAGCGCGTCACCTCCTACACCCCGGAAGAGGTGGGCCAGCGCGGCGGGTGGTTCCAGCTCGTCCACCCGGACGATCGGAAGGCGCTCGTCGAGCGCGCCGCGCAGGGCATGGGCCTTCGCCCGTTCATCAGCGAGTACCGGATCGTCACCCGGGACGGCGACGTGCGCTGGCTGCGCGATCACGTCCGGCCCCAGGCCGACGCCACCGGCAGGACGGTGCGGATCATCGGCGGCGTGAAGGACATCACCGATCGAAAGCACCTGGAGGAGCAGGCCCAGCAGAGCCAGAAGATGGAGGCGCTGGCCCGCCTGGCCGGCGGCGTGGCGCACGACTTCAACAACCTGCTCACGGTGATCTTCGGCGGCGTGGGCGTGCTGCAGCTCACCCCGCGCGCGGACCGCGACGCCGAGGCCGTGGAGGCGATCATCACCTCTGCCGAGCGCGCCGCGGAGCTCACCCGCGCGCTGTTGGCCCTCGGGCGCAGGCAGCTCACCGTCGCCCGGCCGATGAAGCTGTCCGAGGCGCTCGCGGCGGCGCGCCCGCTGCTGGAGAAGTCGCTCAACGACGCGGTCCGCCTCGAGGTCGTGGACGAGGCGGCCGACACCACGGTGCGCATCGACGCGGGGCAGCTGCAGTTGGTGCTGCTCAACCTGGTGATGAACGCGCGGGACGCGTCGCCTCCCGGCGGCACGGTGAAGCTGGTCGCCCGGGCGGTGGAGCTCACCCCAAGAGGCTCGGTGCGCCCCCCCGAGCTGCCTGCCGGCCGCTACGGCGCGGTGGAGATCATCGATCAGGGCGAAGGCATTCCACCGCAGGTGCTCCCGCGCATCTTCGAGCCGTTCTTCACCACCAAGCCGCAGGGCCAGGGCACGGGGCTGGGGCTGGCGATCAGCCACGGCATCGTGAGCCAGTTGGGCGGGGCGCTGGCCGTGAAGAGCCGCGTGGGCCACGGCACCACCTTCACCGTGTACCTGCCGCAGAGCGCCGCGTCCTCCAGCCTCCCGGCGCCGGCCGAGCCGATGCGCATGCACCCCGGCGGGAGCGAGGCGATCCTCGTGGTGGAGGACGAGCCGCGGCTGCGCCGCCTGGTGGCGCGCGTGCTGAAGGACTTCGGCTACTCGGTGACGGAGGCGGGCTCGGCGGAGGAGGCGCTGGCCCTGGGTGAAGAGCTGCACGCGCGGCTGGCGCTGCTCCTCACCGACGTGCGCATGCCCGGTATGGATGGCCACACCCTGGGCCGCGCCTTGCGTGAGCGGCACCCGGGGCTCAAGGTGCTGCTCATGTCCGGCTACGCGCCGGACGAGAGCGTCACCCACGACGTCACCAGCGGCGCGGTGCCCTTCTTGAGCAAGCCCTTCACCCCCGACGGCCTGGCGCGGCGGGTGCGCGAGCTGCTGGACACGCCGGCTCAGTCCACCCAGAAGTAGGCCGAGGCGATCAACGTCCGGCCGGCCACCACCTTCGCCTTCTGGGCGAGCGCGGCGATGGTGCGATCCTTCTCTGCGTAGCGCTGCTCCTCGGCCGTGCGCAGGTGCTGCAGCTTCCGGCGGTACTCGCGCTCCAGCCGCTCGGACTTCGCGCGGGCCTTCATCCGCTCCGCCGGCTCGTCGATGGCCAGCACGTCCTTGCGGCTCGACTCCCACTCCTCGCGGGCGCGCTCCACTTGCTGCCGGGGGGTGTACAGGCAGTCCTCGGCGAAGCGGTCGGCGCGATCGCGCGCCGCGTCCAGCTCGAGGGCGCTGAGCCGCTCGGCGGCGCGGGTGAGCTCGTCCTTCACCTGCAGCAGCGCCTGCTCGTGCTGCAGGGTGGCCGAGACGGCGGGCGGCTTGCGGGACTCCTCGTCGCGCGCGCCGGCCTGCGGGAGCTGCGCCACGTCCTGCCAGGGCACCACCCGGAAGCCCTCGCCGTGGCGGACGAGCGCCACGTGCACCACCCGCTCCTGGGGCTTCAACCCCGACAGCTCGAAGCGGTACGCGTGCCACCAGCCCTCCTTGCCCGCCAGGTGCGCCAGCTTCGGGGGCAGGGTGCCGCCGTCCAGCGCGAGCGTGCTGACCGCGTCGTTCTGCCGAGCGCGCACCTCCTTCGCCGCGAGCTGAAGCTGCCGCCGCCCGCTGCCCGACGAGCCCAGCACCGCCCCGGTGAAGTCCTTCTGCGTAGCTTTGCGCCGGCTGACGGCTTCCTTCGCCGCGTCGCCCGCCACCTTGAGCCGCTTGCGCACCTCGCCGTCGAAGCGCTCGAGCAGCGTGGAGCGGGTGGCCGTCATCCGCTCGTCGATGTGCGACTCGAGATCTTTCCGCAGCGCGTCGAAGGCGGTGTTGATCTCCTCCGGCAGGCGGCACGACTGGTAGATCTCCAGCACCCGGCGCTCGAAGTCGACGCCCGACTCCAGCGCCCCGAGGATCTCGTCGGACGCGCCGAAGACGCCGTCGAAGAGGTTGAGCTTCTTCTCCAGCAGCTCGAAGAGGCGCGCGTCGGCCGCGTTGCTGCGATTGAGAAAGTTCAGCACCAGCACGTCGCGCTGCTGGCCGTAGCGGTGGCAGCGGCCGATCCGCTGCTCCACGCGCTGCGGGTTCCACGGCAGATCGAAGTTCACCACCAGGTTGCAGAACTGCAGGTTCAAGCCTTCGGCCCCCGCCTCGGTGGAGAGGAGGATCTGCGTGGAGGTGCGGAACTCTTCCACCAGCGCGCGGCGGGCCTCGGGGGTGCCCGCGTCGCCGGTGAGCTTGCTGATCTTCCCTTCCCAGCCGTGGGCGGCGAGCAGCCCCGCGAGGTACTCCAGCGTGCGCTTCGACTCGGTGAAGATGACGGCCTTCTCTGGCCACTGGTGGGCGCGGGCCACGGTGAAGACGCGATCCAGCGCGCGCTTCAAGGCCTCGCCCTTGGCGTTGACCTTGAGCTGGTCGGCGCGGGTCGCGAACTGCTCGAGCTCCCACACCTCCCGCTCCATCGCCTTCAAGGTGGACGCCAGTGGCCTTTCGTCGTCCTGCCAGGCCTCGGCCTCTTCGGAGTACTGCCTCGCCTCCTCGGGCTCGAAGAGGAGCGCCTGGGCCGCCTGGCCCTTCTTCGCCGCCTCCAACCGCTTGGCCAGCGTCTCGGACAGCTTCCGCAAGGTCGGGGCGATGGCGTACGTCGAGGAGGCGAGCAGCTTCCGGTACACCAGCGTGAGCAGGGTGCGCTTGCCGGGCTCGATCGCCGCGCACTCGTTGCGGCGCAGGTACTCGGACACGTCGTCGTACAGCGACTGCTCCTCGGGCAGCGGGGTGAAGTCCTCCACCACGCTGCGCCGGTTGGTGTACTTCACGTACTCGCGCACCTGGCGGCGGAGCGTGCGCTGCACCACCGGCGCCAGCCGCGTCTTGAGCTCGCGGCTCGACGACTCCGCCAGGCCCCCGTGCTCTGGATCGACGGGGAAGTGGGCGCGGAAGGCGTCCTCCGGCCCGAGGATCTGCTCGTCCAAGAGCGAGAGGAGGCCGAAGAGCTCGGAGAGATCGTTCTGCAGCGGCGTGGCGGTGAGCAGCAGCTTGGGCGAGCTCTTGAGGCCCGCCTTGAGCGCCTTGCCCGTCTTGTTCCCGGCCTTGTGGGCGTTGCGCAGCCGGTGCGCCTCGTCGATCACCACCAGATCCCACGAGAGCTGCGCGAGCAGCTCACTGCGTCCCGCCGCGAAGGGCTGGGAGGCGATCACCACCGGGCAGGCTTGATCAAAGCAGTTGCCCGTCGCGCGCAGCGTGCGGCCGTCCACCACCGCCGCGTCGAGATCGAACTTCTCCTTGAGCTCGGCCTGCCACTGGGCCCGCAGCGTGGCCGGCGTCAGCACCAGCATCCGCTGCTTCCCCTCGCTGGCCAGCTGCGCCATCACGATGCCCGCTTCGATCGTCTTCCCCAGGCCCACCTCGTCGGCCAGCATGCAGCCGCCGCGCGAGAGGCTGTCGAGCGCGAAGACCGCCGCCTCCAGTTGGTGCGGATTCAGATCCACCCGCGCCTCGGACAGCGCCCGCATCACCCGCGCCTGGGGATCCGAGCCGCTGGCCGTCAGCTCCTCTGCCAACAGCCGCTGGTGGAAGCGCGTCAACGGGCGGATGGAGGGAGGCGTCGGCAGCACGGCCTCAGCTGGAATGCGGGCGATCTCCGACATGGCGCCGCGCATTCTGATCAGGTGGAACCGCCTGTAAAGTTTGAGTTTTATGAGGCCGATTTACCGGCCCTGGCGCGATCGGCGGATCAGGTGGTCGAGCCGCGCGCAAGGTGGGCGCGTGTAGTCAGGGGTCGGCGTAGTCGGGGTTGAGGTACTTCTTGAGCTTCTTGTTGACGTAAGACTCCGCGCGGCCTCGCCAGAACCAGCCTGGATCCGCTGCCTGTCCGGTGACGGCGGTGTCGGAGACCTCAAAGCGCGCCTTGATGTCCATGCCGAAGACGCGGCCGGTGAGGAAGACGCGATCGCCGCGCCACTCGGACTGCAGGCCGAAGCGCCGGTGCCAGTAGTCGAGCAGGAAGCCCACCCGCTCGCGGGCGTTCGTCCGCGAGAAACCATGGGGCACCTCGACCGAGATGGTGTCGCCCGACAGGGTGAAGGGATCCTCGCTCGCGGGCGGCGGGGCAGGGGTGGGTTGAGGCGCAGCCGCCGGCTCCGCCGCCGGGACGGCCTCGCTCGGGTTGTCGGCCCAGGCCGCGGTGGCGGCGAGGAGCGCGAGGTATGCGATCCGCTGCACGAGTCCTTCATAGCGTGGCCTGGTCCGGGCGGGAAAGGCGTTGCCTGCCCGGCAACAGGGGCGCGCTCAGGCACCACCCGGCCGGCGGTGGCGCGAGAATTTGCCGAGGGAGTGCAGAGGTTTTGACAGGGCACCGGGGTTGCAATGCCACCGGGCATGGATCGCAAGGCCTTGAAGCTGTGGACGCTGGCAACCCTCCTCGCCGGTTGTGGAGTGTCGACGCTCGAACTGGAGGCGCAGCCGGGCTCCACTACGGGCACGCACGCCTTCGCCACCGAGGGGGAGATCATCATCCTCGATGGCGGCAAGGGCGGTGGGGGCGGCCAGGGCGGCGGCGGCAGCGACGAGATCATCGACGAGGGCGCGGGCGGAGGTGCCGGTGGAGGCGCAGGTGGCGCGGGCGGCGGCGGCGGTCTGGTGTGCACGCCCAACGAGGTGCGGAGCTGCACCTCGTCCTGCGGCAGCAACGGCGATCAGCTGTGCACCAACAACACCTGGGGGCCGTGCGTGCCCCCGCCCGAGCGCTGCAGCAACGGCGTGGACGACGACTGCGACCGCCGCGTGGACGGCGACGACTTCGACTGCCCGCCTCCGGTCATCACCTGCGAGTCCCAGGAGGGAGGCGGCTGCAACGGCGACCTGGGCTACGGCGATCACTGCGCGCCCTCGGACAACACCGGCGGCTGCAGCCCCGGGCGCTTCTTCGCCTGGTGCAACCGGCGCAACCCGGAGTACCCGGACATCTGGGAGGACTGGATCATCAACTGGGTCGACTCGCGCTGCGACGGCCAGGTGCTCGACGACGGGCAGAACTACACCAAGTACTACTGCACCAACTCCAGCAACACCCGGTACGAGTGCACCACCCCGCTGGTCCTGCAGTTCCTCGCCGGCGCGCCGGTGACGCTGACCCGCGGCCTGTCCAGCTTCGCCTTCACCCCCGGGCAGAGCGTACAAAGCGACTGGCCGGCGGCGGCGACGCCGTGGCTGGTGCGCGATCTCGACGGCGACGGGCGGATCTCCTCCGGCCGCGAGCTGTTCGGCTCCGACACCGCGCTCGCCTCCGGGCGCACCGCCAAGCACGGCTTCGAGGCGTTGGCCGACCTGGACGGCAACCGCGACGGGCGGGTGGACGCGGACGATCCGGCCTTCACTACCCTGCGCCTGTGGGCGGACGTCAACGGCGATCGACGCACGGATCCGGGTGAGCTCACCTCTCTGGGGGCGCGGGGCGTGAAGAGCCTCTCGGTGCGCTACCACGCCGACGCGAAGTGCGACGCGCGCGGCAACTGCGAGCGCGAGCGCGCGGCCTTCACTTTCACCGACGCTTCGGGCGAGGTGCGCCGCGGCGAGGTGATCGACGTGTACCTCGCCACGCGCGTGGCGCCGCTCTGCCTGCGCTGATTCGAACCCGGCGCTCAGCGCGCTCGTGCGCCCGGAGGTTGCGGTCCGCCTCGCCGCCGCCCCGGGTCGAGCGCAGGGAAGATCCCCCGCTCCGCGTAGCGCGGCACCCCCCGGGGCCGGGACGCCCAGAAGTTGATCGCGATCGCCAGCCGCAGCGTCCTTTCGCGGGGCAGCCACGCCCCGGGAAGGTGGTTGCGCGCGTCCAGCACGCCGTGGGTCAGCCGTCCGTCGAAGAAGGCCAGCCGGTTGGGCCGGGGCTCTACCAGGTCGAAGTCGTGGCGATCGGGCGCCAGGGCCGGGTTGTCCGGGTTGGGCGGATCGGCGGTGACGGCCAGCAGCCCGCCCGTGCACCGGTTCAGGTACAGCACCGTCGAGAGGACCGGGTTCTTCTCCACGCCCGTCTCGTCGAACAGCGCGTTGTCGCGATCCCGGTGGAAGTCCACCTGCACGCGGGAGGTGCGCATCCGCGACAGCCACCACTCCACGCCCCGGACGCGGCGGATGCTCGACGGCGGCAGCCGCGCCCGCACCACCCGCGCCGCCTGTTCCACCAGGCAGGACGGCGGTGACGCGAAGTCGTACCAGCAGGTCAACTGGTAGCCGCCTCGGAGGCGCTCCTCGCCCACCTGGCGGACGGCGCGGAGCAGCCTGCGGAAGCCGGCGGAAGGCAGCACCTCGTCGATGACGCCCACCAGCGGCTTCATTTGCGTCACCGGGGCAGCAAGAGCGCCTCCGCGGTGGGCTTGCCTTCGCTCATCGCCGGGCTGTCCAGCTCCATCAGCGCCGCCACCGTGGGGGCCACGTCGATCGCCAGGGGCACCGTCGCGTACTGGCCCGGCTTCACCCCGCGGCCGAAGAGGTACAGCGGCACGTGAGCGTCGTAGCTCCAGGGCGTGCCGTGCGAGGTGCCGCGCGGCTCCGTCTCCAGCACGTGGAACGGCTTCATCACCATCAGCACGTCGCCGCTGCGCTCCGGGTGGTAGCCGTTGCGCAGCGCGCGCAGCACCGTGCTGCCATTGCCGGAGAAGAGGTCGTCCTTCGCCACCGAGGTGTACAGCCCCGGCTGCCGGGCCAGCCACGCCGCCGCGGCGCGCCGCACCGCAGCCCCGTCCACCTTCTTCCCCTCCAGCGCCTTCGCGTCGAGGTACACGTCCACCTCTTCGATCGCCGCCACCGCGTTGGCCACCCCGAAGCGCTTCTCCAGCTCCTCATTGAGGCCCCGGCTCAGCGCCACCGGCGACTCGCGCGCCGCGTCCAGGCCCAGCGAAGCCCACTCCTCGGCGATGTTGGCGCCGCCGTGATCCGCGCTCAGCACCACCACCAGGTTGCCTTTGCCGCCGGCGGCGCGCTCCGCGTACGAGATGATTTCACCCACCGCCTTGTCCAGCCGCAGCAGGTGATCCTGCATCTCCCAGGAGGTGGGCCCGTACAGGTGGTAGGTGCGATCGAGCGGGGACAGGCTGATCGACAGCAGATCCGGCACGTCGTCCTTGCCGAGCTGCTCCCCGTCGATCGCCGCCTTCACGAAGGGCACCAGCACGTCGTACATCATCGGCGAGGAGGCCAGCGCGCTGTAGGACTGAGGCCCGGGGGCCGGCCCGCCGCCGTTGAGCGGGTGGGGGAAGGTGACGCCCAGGCCGTACCAGTCGGACTCGAAGGGCCGCTGATCCTCCCCCAGGTACTCCTTCACCGGCAGGAGCAGCTCCCACTTCTTGCCGTGCGCCGCGTCGGCCAGCTTCTTGTCGTTGAAGGCCTTCACCCAGGCGGGGAACTCCTTGCGGTACCAGGTGCCGGTGACGAAGCGGCCCACCTGCTCGTGGAACCACCAGGCCTCCCCCAGCCGCCCGGCCATGGCGATCGCCGAGCGGGGCTTGCCGGAGATGGCCAGCGACCTGCCTCGCAGCATGGTGGCGCTGCGCAGCCGATCGGACAGCGTGTCGGCCAGCAGGTTGAGCGGCGAGACGTCGTCGTGGCCCAGCGGCGCCTCCAGCACGGGGTGGGCCGGATCGACGAAGACGGGCTCCAGCTTCCCGGAGGCGCGGTTGAACAGCTTGTTGCCCACCACCCCGTGGCGGCTGGGCCAGGCGCCGGTCGCCAGCGTGGCGTGCCCGGCGGCCGTCACCGACTCCGCCACGTCGTACTTCATCACCGGGAACACCGCGCCTTCGTTGTTGAGGCGCAGCAGGCCGGCCTTGAAGCGTGGGCGGCTGCGCTGCACCACGTCGGTGCCCAGCGAGTCGACGCTGATCATCACGGTGAGGCGGGGGGGCTTGGCGAGGACCGGCAGCGAGACGGCGAGGCAGGTAAACAAGGCCAGGCGCTTCATGGGGCCGGCAGCCTCTCACGACTCGCGCTTCACGCCGAAAGAGTTTCTCCGGCCGCGGTGCGCTACCGTGCGGAGTCGTCCATGGATCACTCCCCTGCGCCGGTGCACGTCGAGGCCCGCTTGCGCGTCATCTACGGCGACACGGATCAGATGGGCGTCGTCTACTACGCCAACTACCTGCGCTACTTCGAGTTCAGCCGCAGCGAGTACTTCCGCGCCCGCGGCGGCAACTACGTCGAGCTGGAGCGCACCGGCTTCGGTCTGCCGGTGGTGGAGGCCCACTGCGAGTACAGGGCCCCGGCCCGCTACGACGAGCTGCTGGTGATCCGCGTGCACGTCGCCCAGCTCAAGCGCGCGTCGATCCGCTTCGAGTACCAGGTGCTGCGCGACGCCACCGGACCGCTGCTCGCCACCGGCTACACCCTCCACGCCTGCGTCGGCCGCGACGGGAGGCCCACCCGCCTGCCGGCCGACGTGGTGAAGCTGCTGTCGAGCCCGCCCTGAAGAGGAGCCGCTCATGGATCGCAACCTCGCCCTCGAAGTGGTGCGCGTCACCGAGATGGCCGCGATCGCCGCCGCGCGCACCATGGGCAGAGGCGACGTCAGGGACAGCGATCAGGCCGCCGTCGACGCGATGCGAAAGACCTTCGACACCCTGAACATCGACGGCACGGTGGTGATCGGCGAGGGCGAGCGCGACGAGGCGCCCATGCTGTTCATCGGCGAGCGGGTCGGGCGGGGCACCACCAGCGCTGCGCCCGTCGATCTCGCGCTCGACCCCCTCGAGGGGACCAACCTGTGCGCCTTCGGCCGGCCCGGGGCGATCGCGGTGGTGGCGCTGGCCGCGCGCGGCCACCTGCTCAACGCCCCCGACACGTACATGGACAAGATCGCCGTGGGGCCCGGCGCGAAGGGGGCGATCGATCTCTCCCGCTCGGCCACCTGGAACCTGGAGCAGATCGCGCAGGCGCTCAAGCGCTCCGTCTCCGAGCTCACCGTGGTGATCACCGAGCGCGAGCGGCACGTGGAGCTGGTCAAGGAGGTGCGGGCCACCGGCGCGCGGGTGAAGCTGATCGACGACGGCGACGTGGCGGCGGCGATCTCTACCTGCTTCGAGGCCAGCGGGGTGGACGTGCTGCTCGGCACCGGCGGTGCGCCCGAAGGGGTGATCAGCGCGGCCGGCCTGCGCTGTGTGGACGGCGACTTCCAGGGGCGGCTGCGGTTCCGCAACGCCGAGGAGGAGGCGCGCGCCAGGGCCATGGGCATCAGCGATCTCTCGAAGATCTACACCGCGGAGGAGCTGGCCCGGGGCGAGGTGATGTTCGCCGCCACCGGCGTCACCTCCAGCGACTTCCTCAAGGGGGTGCGCTTCTTCGCCCGGGGCTGCGAGACGCACTCCATCGTCATGCGCTCGAGGACCGGCACCGTGCGCTTCGTCACCGCCACGCATCACTTCGACAAGAAGCCGATGTGACGTAGGCTGGCGGCCGTCCCGCCCTCGAAAGGAGTCACCCATGCCCGGCGCCCAGCGCTCCGTCGTCATCAACGCCCCCGTCGAGAAGTGCTTCGAGGTGATCGTCGACTACGAGCGCTACTCCGAATTCCTCCCCGAGGTGAAGAAGACGCGCGCCACCAACCGCCGCGGCGCCGAGTGCGACGTGCAGTACGAGGCCGAGGTGGTGAAGCTGATCAAATACACCGTCCACCTCAAGGAAGAGCGGCCCAACAAGGTCACCTGGACCTACATCGATGGTGACTTCATGCGGGACAACAAGGGTGGGTGGCTCTTGGAGGATCTGGGCGACGGGAAGACGAAGGCCACCTACACCATCGAGATCGTCCTGGGTCCGCTGGTGCCCAAGACGATCGTCAACGCGCTGGTCGACACGCAGTTGCCCAAGCTGCTGGAGAACTTCAAGAAACGCATCGAGTCGCGGCCCTGACCTCTCGCGATCCCGTACGTTTAGGCTGCTGGATCGGTGAGGTTGTGTACGAGGAGGCCCCGGTTAAGATGGGGCTGCCGCTTTCCAGGGGTACCAGCCAGGATGCTTGACGCCTACGTCATCGAGGAGATCAAACGCCGGGAGGCCGAGCGCCAGAAGCAGGATCGCGCGCGCCCGGTGCTGGAGATCCCCGTCTCGCCCGAGGCCGACGAGGACGATCGCAAGAGCGAGCGTGACGACGGGTCGCGCCCCGGCGAAGTGGTGCAGATCGAGCTGTAGTCCCCCACGAAGCCATGGGCCTGCGTGAACTGCTGTCGAGGGGCCGCCGCCGGCCGCTCCGGCTGTATTACGACGAGGCCTACCGCTTGCCTGTCACCGGCGGCGCCGACTCCCACCAGGAGCTGCGCCGCGCGGACGAGGCTGTCCACTACCTGCTCCACGCGAAGGCGGTGCGGCTGGAGGACGTGGTCAACCCCCAGCCGGTGTCCTACGCGCAGCTTGCGGGGGCGCACACCGCCGCGTACCTCGAGTCGCTGCACGAGCCGCAGACGCTGGCGCAGATCTTCGCGGCGGATCCCTCCGAGCTCTTCGTCGACGAGGTGTTGAGGAGCCTCCGCCTGGCCTGTGGCGGCACGCTGGGGGCGGCGAGGCACGTGCTGGAGCACGGCGGCGCGGCGCTCAACCTGATGGGCGGCTTCCACCACGCGGCCCCTTCGCGCGGCGCCGGCTTCTGCGCGTTGAATGACGTGGCGGTGGCGCTGGCCCAGGTGCGCGCCGACGGCTTTGGCGGGAAGGTGGCGGTGATCGACCTCGACTTCCACCCGCCCGACGGCACCGCGGAGTGCCTGGGGAAGGACTCCTCGGTGTGGCTGGGCAGCCTCTCCGGCGCCGACTGGGGGCCGCTGCCCGGGGTGGACGAGACGCAGCTGCCCGACGGCACCGGCGACGCGGAGTACCTGGCCGCCCTCGACGCGCTCCTGTCCCGCATGCCCGAGGTCGCGCTGGCCTTCGTGCTGGCCGGCGGCGACGTGCTCAACGGCGATCGCCTCGGGCACTTCGCGCTGACGCTCCCCGGGGTGCGGCGGCGGGATCTGCAGGTGGCGCTGCGCCTGGGGCACCTGCCGCAGGTCTGGCTGCCGGCCGGCGGCTACTCGTCGAACGCCTGGAAGGTGGTGGCGGGCAGCGGCCTGGTGCTGGCCTTCCACAGCGAGGAGCCGATCCCCACCGACTATGATCCGCTGGCGGCGCGCATGTCGGGCATCTCGAGATCCCTCAAGCCCGAGAGCCTGGGCACCGGGCCGATCATCACCGAGGCGGATCTGGCCGACGCCCTGGGCATGCAGCGCGCGGGCCCGAAGAAGCTGATGCACTACTACACCGCCGAGGGCGTCGAGTACGCGCTGGAGCGCTACCGGATCCTCCCGGTGCTGCGGCGGCTGGGCTTCGATCGGCTGCGCGTAGAGATCGACAAGGTCGGCGCGTACGATCGAGCGCGCCTCGTGGGCCACGACAAGCAGACCGGCACGGCGGCGACGCTGATCGACCTCGAGGTGGAGCGCAAGGAACTGGGCGACGGCGCGTACCTCTTCGTCAACTGGCTCACCCTGCGCAACCCGCGGGCCCACTTCAGCGCGCTGCGGCCGCAGTTGCCCGGGCAGGAGGTGCCGGGGCTGGGGCTGGCGCGCGAGTTCTCCCAGTTGCTGGGGTTGATGGCCCAGCGCCTCATGCTGGACGGCGTGGCCTTCCGGCCGTCCTGGTACCACATGGCCTGGGCGGCGCGGCACAACGCCCGCTTCGTCGCGCCCGAGCGACAGGGCCGCTTCGAGGCGCTGATGCGCGATCTCGCCACCCTGACGCTCCTCGAAGCGACGCGCGCGGTGGCCGAAGGCCGGGTGCTGCTCAACGGCCGGCCCTACACCTGGGAGCCGGACGAGATGGTGTACGTCTCGAAGGCGCACGAAGACGAGGCCGACCGCGCCGCGATCGTCGCCGAGCGCGAGCGCTGCCACTTCACCCTGCTGTCGCCCGGGGCGCGTGCGCCGGGGAAGCCGGCCGGGTAAGGACAGGCCTTTGGAGGAGGACACGTCATGGGCGTCCCGATGCGAGTGGAGCTCCGCGGGCTGGAGTGCAGCTTGACCCACGAGCCGTCCGGTTCGCGGATCCGCACCGTGCCGCCGAGGGACAACGGCGGTGACGGATCGACCTTCTCTCCCACCGATCTCCTCGGCGCGTCGCTCGCCTCCTGCGCCCTGTCCACCCTGGCGCTGGTCGCAGCCCGCGAAGGCCTTTCCTGGGGCGACGCCAGCGCGCGGGTGGAGAAGGACATGGTGGGCCCGCCCCGGCGCGTGGGCCAGCTCGCCCTGGTGATCACCATGCCGAAGGAGGCGCGCACCGAAGAGCGCTCCCGCCTGGAGGAGATCGCCCGTGGCTGTCCGGTGGCGAGGAGCCTCCACCCCGACGTGGCCGTGCCGATGCGCTTCGAGTACCCCTGAGCCTCGATCAGGTGCCGGTGCGGTTCGACTGCGCGCCGCCGAGATCGGTGGGCACCAGGCGCAGCTGCGCGGCGGTGAAGCTCTTCGCGTCCACCTCGCGCTCCAGGTAGGTGTAGCCGGCCAGGCCGGCCTCGTAGACGCGCAGGATCTGCCGCGACTCGTCCAGGGTGATCCGCCCGGCGCGCAGGGCCGCCTCGGTGAGGCTGCGCATGCGGCTGACCAGGTCGTCCTTGTTGTAGGCGACGTAGTTGAGCACCTCGGTGACGGTGTCGCCTTCCACCACGCGATCGATCAGGTACCCGCCCCCCGGCGCCAGGGAGACCTGCAGCGCGTGCGTGTCGCCGAACAGGTTGTGCAGATCGCCGAGGATCTCCTGGTAGGCGCCCACCAGGAAGATGCCCAGGTAGTACTCCTCGTCGTTGAGCGCGTGCAGCTCCAGGTCGTCCTTCACCTCGCGGCGATCGATGAACTTCTCGATCTTCCCGTCGCTGTCGCAGGTGATGTCCGCCAGCACCGCGCGGCGAGTGGGGCGCTCGGTGAGCCGGTGGATGGGCATCACCGGAAAGAGCTGATCGATGGCCCAGGAGTCGGGCAGCGACTGGAAGACGGAGAAGTTGCAGAAGTACGTGTCCGACAGGTGGTGCTCGAGCAGCTCCAGCTCTTCGGGCAGCTCCCCGCCCTCGCGCGCGATCCGCAGCACCTTCTGGCAGATCGCCCAGAAGAGGTTCTCCGCCAGCACCCGCTGCTCCAGGTTCAGGTGGCCCAGGGAGAAGAGCGTCAGCACCTCGTCCTTGTAGGCGGCGGCGTCGTGGAAGGTCTCCAGCAGGTTCTTGTTGGTGACGTCGCGCCAGGCGGCGTGCAGGTTCTTCACCACCTGCGGAGCGTCGTCCTTGAGCCTCTCGGGGATCGACGGCACGTCGAAGTCGCTGTTGCCCAGCACCTCGGTCACCAGCATGGCGTGGTGGGCCACCACCGCCCGCCCCGACTCGGACACCAGCATCGGGTGGGGCACCCGCGCCGCGTCGCACGCCTCCATCACCGCGAACACCACGTCGTTGGCGTACTCCTCGGTGGTGTAGTTCATCGAGGACGCGAAGTTCGTCTGGCTGCCGTCGTAGTCCACGCCCAGGCCGCCGCCCACGTCCAGGTACTGCAGCGGCGCGCCCAGCCGGTGCACCTCGACGAAGAAGCGCCCCACCTCGCGCAGCGCGTTCTTCACGTTGCGGATGTTGGAGATCTGGCTGCCCAGGTGGAAGTGGAGCAGCTCGAAGCAGTCCACCAGCCCCGCTTCCTTCATGAAGGCCACCGCGTCCAGCAGCTCGGCCGAGGAGAGGCCGAACTTGGACCGATCGCCCCCCGACGCCTCCCACTTGCCGGCGCCGCGCGTGGACAGCCGCACCCGCATGCCCAGCCCCGGGCGGATGCCGGTGCGCCGCGACACCTCGGCGATCAAGGGCAGCTCGGTGGGCTTCTCCACCACCATGATCACCTTGCGGCCCAGCTTGGAGGCGTACAGCGCCGTCTCCACGTACTCCTCGTCCTTGTAGCCGTTGCAGACGATCAGCGCGTCCGGATCCTCGAGGTGCGCCATCACCGCCAGCAGCTCTGGCTTGCTGCCCGCCTCCAGCCCGTACTTGTAGGGCCGGCCCGCGTCGACGATCTGCTCCACCACGAAGCGGTGCTGGTTCACCTTGATCGGGTACACGCCCCGGTAGCTGCCCTTGTAGTTGTGCTCGGCGATGGCCTTCTTGAAGGCCTCGTTCAGGTGCACCACCCGGTGGCGGAGGATGTCGGTGAAGCGGATGAGCAGCGGCAGGCTGATCCCGCGGCGGCGCACCTCGTCCACCAGCTCCTTCAAGTCGAAGCTGGGCGAGCTCGGCCCGCCCGGGTGCACCGTCACGTTCCCCTTGTCGTTGATGCCGAAGTACCCGGCGCCCCAGTGGCGAATGGCGTACAGCTCATGGGCGTCGGCGGTGGTCCAGCGGGGCGTCGTGGTGGGGGCCATGGGTGAGCGCCGACTATAGGGAAACGCCGCGCAGATCCACAGTCGCCTCAGCGCGCGGGCGTCAGTCGTCCTGGGCGCTCAGCCGCTCGAGTCGCCGCATCGCCTTGGGATCGTTGATCAGCTCCACCACCCCGTTCAGCTTGAGCAGCGCCTGCACGTCGCCGGTCTCGAGGGCCTTCCTCATCCCGTCCTCGCTCACCACCTGGCGGAAGCGGGGATCGGCCAGCAGCGCCGCGTAGTCCTGGTTGCCCTTGAGCTTCGCCGCGCCCTTCGGATCGCCGGACATCTTCGCGACCGTGATCAGATCGTGCACGCCCGAGAACTGGAGGTGCTCCACCAGGTTGAAGTTCCTGGCCCAGCGCACCAGGAAGGAGTCCTTCGGGGCGATGGCGAAGCGGCGGCCAGCGATCACCAGGTTGTTCTCGAGGAAGATGGCCGCGCAGACGCCGACGAAGATGATCGCGAACGTCTTCGAGCCCCCCAGCGCGAAGCCCAGGCCGCGATCCAGCGCGCGGCGCTGCCCTTCCTTGCCCGCCAAGAGCCCGCGCAGCAACGCGGTGAGCACCAGCCGCACCACCAGCCACACCAGGAAGAAGACGATCAGCGTGGCCACCACCGTGCCGGCCGTGAGCGACGCCTTGAGCTGCTGGGCCACCGGCTCGGCGAAGAAGCGGCCACCCGGGCCCGCCGCCGCGAACGCCGCCACCGTCGCCACCGCCGCCGCCACCTGGCGCGAGAAGCCGGTGAAGAAGCCCCACACGGCGAAGATCGCGACGAGGAGCAGCGCCACCAGGTCGAACGTGGTCATTTGATCTTGAAGGCGTCGCCGGACGCGCGCCGCTGATCGTCCAGCTTCTTCTGCACCTGGGCCAGCTTCTCCTTGAAGCGCGCGGCGCCGGGCTCGTAGGTGAGCCCCATCTTCAGGTTGCGCTCGGCCGATCCCCAGTTCTGCCGCTCGATGTCCTGCAGCGCCGACTTGAAGAAGGGGCGCGCCTTGGGGACGGTGCCGAACTCGTCTTCCACCACCTTCTTGGCCTCGGCCTTCTGCTCCGCCTCGGAGGCCTCGGTGAAGCGCAGCTTGCTGGCGCGCTCCGGCCCGTTGAGGTCGGTGAGGTACTTGGCGCGCTTCGCGTCGTCGCGCAGCACGTAGTAGGCCTCGGTGATCCGCTTGTAGATGCTGTTGATGTCCTGCTTGGCCGCCTCGTCGGCGAGGTGAAACACCCGATCCGGGTGGTAGGTGCGGCTGTCCCGGTAGAAGGCCTTCTTGATGTCGCCCCTGGTGGCCGTGGGAGGCAGGCCCAGCACCTGGAAGTAGTCCTGCGCCTCCATTTCCTCGACGAACTGGGCCACAGCCTGGGTCTGCTGCGGCGTCAGCGCGTCGAGGTTGCCGGTCCGCGGGAGGGGGCTGGGCGACTCCGGCAGCGGCGCGGTGCTGAGGGGCGGCGGCGCAGGCGCGGCGATGGCGCCGGACGCAGACGTGGGGCCGTGGCCTGCGGTCCGCGCGGCGCCGGGGAAGGACGGCCCGGCCCCCGGGGCGCTGGGGCGGGGCGCGGCCGCGGCGGGGAGCGGGGGGGTGAGGACGCCCGAGGTGGAGGCAGGGGCCGGCGGAGCGATCGCCGGCGGGCGAGGCGCACCGGGAGGCGCGGGAACGGCGGGACGTGGGCCCGAGCCGGGGGCGGGCCCCGTGGATCGCGGGCCGGGGGCACCGACGGGCGCAGGGACGGGGCGCGCGGTGGCTCCCGGGGCTCCGGCAGGAGCCGGGATGGTCCGGGGCGCGGCGGATCCAGGAGCGCCCGCCGGCGCGGGCACGGAGCGCGGCGCGCCCGCGGGCGCGGGGATCGACCGAGGGGACATGGAGCCCGGGGCTCCGGCCGGCGCGGGGATGGCACGCGCGGCGGCGGCCGCGGGAGGAGCCGGGGCCGGGGCGGCGGCGGGCGCGGCGGTCACGCGGGGAGCGGACGGCGCAGCCGGGGAAGTGACGGGTGGGGTCACCACCGGAGTCCTCGCCGGGGCCTGCGGCGTGATGACGGGCGCCGCACCGGGGATCGGGAAGATGGGTGGGCGCGCGGGCGCGGCGACGGACACCGGGGCCACCTGCGGCGCGGTGATCGACGGCAGCTTCGGGCCGGTCGGAGGCGCCGTCACCCGGGGGATCTGCACCGGCGGCTGCGACACCGTCTGCGGGGTGATCTGCGGCACCGGCCGGCCTGGAGCCTGGGGCTGGGCAGGCCCCACGCGCGGCGGCCCCGGCGGTTTCCCCGAGCGATTGTCCGGTGGGTTCGACATGATCGTCGCTCGTCAGCGGGCCACCGCCGGCAGATCCCGGTGCTTGGCCAGGGTGACGTTCTTGTTGTCCGCCATCGACTTCTGGATGTCCGACTCCGAGAGCCCCGACGACAGGCTGATGGTGGTGGACGTGCGCTGCCCCGTCTCCTGATCGGTGGCCGACACGTTGACGATCCCGTTGGAGTCGATCTCGAACGTCACGTCGATCTTCACGTCCCCGCGGTAGCCGATCTTGAAGCCGGAGAACTCGAACTCGCCCAGCAGCTCGCACTCGTCGGCCTTGTTCGCCTCGCCCTGGTACACGCGGATCTTCACCCGGTCCTGGCCGTCGCGGCTGGTGGTGAAGGTCTTGGACTTCTCGATGGGGATGGGCGTGTTCTTCTCGATGATCTTCTCGGTGAAGCCGCCCACGGTGCCGATCCGCAAGGACAGCGGCGTCACGTCCACCAGGAAGGTCTCGGTGGCCTGGTCCACCAGCGCGTGGGACTGCAGCGCCGCGCCCAAAGACACCACCTGGTCCGGATCCACTCCTTCCATCGCCACCTTCTGGAAGTAGTGCTGCACCGAGTTGCGGATGATCGGCAGCCGGGTGGGCCCGCCCACCAGGATCACCGCGTCCACGTCGGCCGCCGTCATGCGGGCGCTCTGCAGCGCCTCGTCGCACACCTTGAAGGTGCGCTGCACCAGGTCCATCACCATGCGGTTGAAGGCGTCCTGGGTGAGCGTCTGGGTCAGGTCGAGCACCGCCCCCGACGCGTCCTGGCAGATCCCCGGGCAGTGCACCGTGGCCACGCCCGCCTGGCCCACGTCGATCTTCGCCTTCTCCGACGCGTCCTTGAGCATCTGCAGGCAGTACTTGTTCTGCCGGAGATCCAGCCGGGTGCGGGCCAGGAAGTCCTCGGCCAGCCAATTCATGATCCGATCGTCGAAGTCGTCGCCGCCCAGGTAGGTGTCGCCGGCGGTGGACAGCACCTCGAAGACGTCCTTGCCGATCTCGAGGATCGACACGTCGAAGGTGCCGCCGCCCAGGTCGTACACCACCACCCGCTGGTTGACGTCGCGCCCGAAGCCGTACGCCAGGGCCGCCGCGGTGGGCTCGTTGAGGATCCGCAGGACGTCGAGCCCCGCGATCCGCCCGGCGTCCTTGGTCGCCTGCCGCTGGTTGTCGTTGAAGTAGGCGGGGACGGTCACCACCGCCTTCTTCACCGGCTGGCCCAGGTAGCCCTCGGCGATCGCCTTCATCTCCTTCAACACCAGCGCAGAGATCTCCGGCAGCGAGAAGGTGCGCCCGCGCACCGAGATCCGCACCGAGTTGTTGGGGCCTTCGACGATCGTGTACGGCATCACCGCCTGGGCCTTCTTCACCTCGTCGGAGAAAAAGAAGCGGCCGATCAACCGCTTCGTCGAGTACACGGTGTTGTCAGCGTTGGTGATGATGTTCTTCTTCGCCGCGTTGCCGACCAGCACGCTGCCGTCTTCCAGGAAGGACACCACGGAGGCGTGCGTCATTTCGCCCCATTCGTTCGGGATCACCGTCGGTTGGCCGTCGATCACGACGGAGACGCAACTGTAGGACGTGCCCAGGTCGATACCGACGGCGATGTCAGCCATGGGCGCTGAATGTACCGCGTTTCTCCCACGTTGGCGCTGTCAGAACGTGCCCCACAGGCCGGGAACGCCCTCGCCAGGTGGACTGTTGAGAGGGCAGGATCGCTTCGTTAGGAGAGCTTCATGTCGTCGTCGCTGATCGCCATCGTCACCTCGGATCCCGCGCTGGTTCGCTGCGAGTTGGATCGGGCCCGTCCCCTCGTCACCCTCGAAGCGCCGGGCCGCGTGGCCGGGGCGGGGGCCTACCAGGACGAGGTGGTGCTCCAGCGCAGGTACGGCCTGGGGGCGGAGGGCGATCTCTGGGAAGTTCCCCTCTCCGACATCGTGCTCCTGCACGCGGGGGAGCTCCCCGTCGACCTCGCGCCCGAAGAGAACGCCCAGCCGTTCCGCTTCCGCCAGTGGCTGTTCGCCCACGTCGGCGAGGTGGATCGCGCCGACCAGGTCCGCGATCGCCTGTACGAGCAGTTGCCCGAGTTCCTCCAGTCGGTGGTGCACGGGGGCACCCTGTCGGAGGTGGTGTTCGCCCAGTTCCTCGCTGAGCTCCGCACCCTGGGCCGCACCGAAGATCCCCACCTCGAGGCGCAGCTCGCGGCCAGCCTGCTCAAGAAGGCCGCGCGGGTGGTGGAGCAGGCCTCGGGCGAGGTGGGCGGCACCTCGAAGGCGCGGCTGGGGCTGGTGGCCACCAACGGGCGGATCCTGGTGGCGGCGCGACGGGGTGTGCAGGCGCTCGGCTACCAACTGCTCGAAGGCCGGGCCGAGTGCGCGCGCTGCCAGCTCGCTGCCGACGCGAAGGACACGGAGGTGAAGGTGCGTGATCACCGCCGCCGGCGCTCGGTGGTGGTGGCGTCCAGTCCGAAGCGCGGCGACGGCTGGGTGCAGATCCCCGACGGGGGCGCGCTGGCCGTCGATCGCCGGCTCTCCGTGCAGGTCGTCTGAGCCCGGCTTCAGCGGCCGAAGAAGCTGGCGTCCAGCACCTGCACCAGCAGGTTGGCCGCCGCGTGAAAGAGCGCCGCGCCCACCACGCTGCCGCTCTTCTCCCTCATCCACCCGAAGATCAGCGCTGGAAAAAACACGCCCAGCCGCCACACCTGGAAGATCGCCAGGTGCCCCAGCGCGAAGAGGATCGCCGTCACCCAGAAGGCCCGGCCCACCCGCGCCCCGAAGAGGATCCGCCCCCCCGGCCAGGCGTCGCTCAGCCGCTGCTGGAGGAAGCCCCGGTAGAAGAACTCCTCGGGCAGGGCCACCACGAAGAGGTGATCGACCGCCAGCACCGCGAAGTCCGCGGGGAGCCGGAAGTGGAAGCGGGGCGCGCCCGTGTACGGCGTCAGCGCGCGCACCCATGGCGGCAGCGCCGGGTAGAGCCACGCGAAGGCCACGTAGCCGGCGATGAACAAGGGGAAGACGATCGCCGCCACGGCGAGGAACTGCTTCACGTCGCGGCCCAGTTGCCGGGAAGACAGGCCGTAGTCGGGGTAGTCCTCGCCGCGGCGATCCATGGACAGCAGCGGCAGGTAGAGGAAGCCGACGGTGGCGACCGCCTTGGCCACCGCGGGCGCGAGGACGAAGGAGATCGCCGTGGCCCCGAAGCAAACCGCCCACAGCGTGAGGGCCTCGGGCGCGGCCCGGCGCGGCAACCACGCCGGCTTCAGAGAGACAGCCGCCGCCACAGCCCCTCCGGAGTCCAATAAGAGAGGATCACCTGCGCCGCCTCGATCCGCGCGCCCTCCAGCAGGGGCGTCGCCTCGTGCGGCTTGAGCGCCGCGCCGTGCAGCTTGGTGCCATTGGAGGAGCCGGCGTCCTCCACGGTCCAGCCCGTGGCCGCGCGCTTGAGGACCAGGTGCCGCGCGGACAGCGTGCCGTCGTTGATGATCAGCTCGCAGGCCGGGTCGCGGCCCAGCACCAGGGTGTCCTTTCCGTCCAGCGCCAGGGCCAGCGCCTCGGCGCCGTCGGCCTTCTTTGGATCGGTGATCGCCGCGAACTGCATGGTGCGCTTCTGGGGAGGCCTCCACGCGCCGGGCTCCCACAGCAGCCAGGCGTGCGGGTGCGCCGCCTTGAAAACGTCCAGCCCCTTCGACGCGAACTGCGCGCGCAGCGTCGAGAGGAGCAGGCTCTTCACGACCTCGCGTCCTGGACCTTCTTCGCCAGCCCGGCGTGGCGCTGGTGCAACTGCAGGTTGAGCGGATCGAGCTTGAGCGCCGCGTCGCACGCGTCGAGCGCTTCCTTGAGCTGGTTGCGGGCCTCGTAGGCCTTCGACGCCAGGTACTTCACGTGCGCCGAGCCGGCGGCCGAGGGGTGCTCGACCAGGAAGTCCTGCCGCAGCCGCTCCAGGTCCAGCGGGCCCAGGCCCCCCAGCAGGCACTTCGCCACGCCCCGATAGTTGCCGCGGTTGGCGTCGTAGCGGGCGCGGGGTCCAGGGGCGCCCAGCACGTCGAGCGCCGTCTTCACCCGAGCGATCGCCGCCTCGAGCTGCGCCTTCTGGGCCGCCTCCGCCCTGGCCTTGAGGCCCTCGAGAGCCTTGAGCGCCTCGTCGGCCTTGCCGCGGATCTCCGCGACGTTCGCCTCCGGCTCCACGTCCAGCACCACGTAGTGATCGCCGTTGACGCGATCGCGGTAGGTGAGCAGCACCGAGTCCATCGAGCGAACGTGGGCCGGCGGCTGCTCCACCCGCGGCTGGACGGGCAGGCCGGTGACGAGCCGGGAAATCGCCTCGCGCAGCGTGGGCGTGAGCTCGACGAACTGCACGCCGAAGCCGGGCGCCATGCCCCAGGCCTTCGCCTGATCCGCCGGCACGTGCCGCACGACCTCACCCAACAGGCCCAGGTTCTTCTCGGGGGGGATCACGATCTTGAGCCGCGTGAAGACGGGCGGCAGCTCGCCCTGCGTCGACAGGAACATGCCCCCCTTGGAGATGTCGGTGCAGTCGAGCTCGCCGTACGACTTGCCGTCGAGCTTCGACACCACCGCCTTGAAGCGCGCCGCGTGACGGGGCTGGGGCTGGCCGGGAGCGGGCGAGGGCGCTGCGGCTGGCGGAGGCGTGAAGATGGGCGCCGTCTCCCCCGTGCTCTGGAGCGCCGCGTCGAGCGCCTGGCCCATCTCGCGCGCCGTCTGGAAGCGCTCGCGCGGGTCCTTCGACATGGCCTTCGTGATCACGTCGCTCCACGCGCGCGGCACCGCCTGGTTCACCTCGTGCGCCGGCTTGGGGTTCTGCGAGCGATGCGCGACCAGCAGATCGGTGAGGCCCCGCTGGGGGAAGGGCAGCCGCCCGGTGGCGAGCAGCCAGGCGATGCACCCCAGCGAGTACACGTCGCTGCGGCCGTCCACCGGCGTGGAGTTGGCCTGCTCGGGGCTCATGAACTCCGGCGTGCCGACGATCAACCCCGCCGCCGTCTGCCGGGCGTTGCTCGGGTTGTCGAGCAGCTTGGCCAGGCCGAAGTCGAGCACCTTGACGAAGTTCTCCGTCTTCCCCCGCTTGGTGAGGAAGATGTTCTCGGGCTTGAGATCCCGGTGGATGATCCCCGTGTCGTGCGCGGCCTGCAGCGCGTCGCACACCTGCATCAGGATCGGGATCGCCACCCGCGCCGCCACCGCCTGCGTGAGCAGGTAGTTGAGCGGCTGCCCCTCGAGGTACTCCATCACGAGGTAGTAGCGGTTGGGCGGCACCACGTTCATGTCGAAGATGTTGACGATGTTCTCGTGGCCGATCAGGTTGACCGCGCGCGCCTCGGCGTAGAAGCGGGCCACCAGGCTCTCGTCGCCGGCCAGCCGATCCATCAGCACCTTGATCGCCACCCGGCTGCCGATGAACTTGTGCTCGCCCAGGTACACCGTCCCCATTCCGCCCCGGCCGATCACCCGGATGATCTTGAACGAGCCCAGCGTCGTCCCCACCACGGGATCACTGTTCGGCGGCGCCATGAGAGGACTTCGAATCTACTTCGAGGCGCAGAATCCTTGCACGTTTCCAGCGTGGGTGTTTTCAGACCCGCTGTAATCGCTTGACGAAGTCACGGGCAGGCAGCGCGTTGAGGACGTCGGCCTTCGTGGCCCAGCCGCGGCGGGCGGCGGCGACGGCGAAGGGGAGGTGGGTGGCCAGCTCTCCCACCGAGTGCGCGTCGGTGCTGATCACCAGCTTGAGGCCGCGCTGCAACGCCTGGCGGACGTACTCGGGAGCGAGATCCATGCGCTCGGGACAGCCGTTGACCTCGATGGCGATCCCCTTCTTCGCGGCCTTGTCGAGGATCTCCTCCATGCGCAGCGGCGCCGGCTCGCGCTTGAGGAGCAGCCGACCGGTGGGGTGCCCCCAGATGTGCAGGTGTGGGTTGTCAAAGGCGTTGAGGACCCGGCGGGTCATCGCGTCTTCGTCCTGGCTGTAGCGCTGGTGGATGGAGCCGATCACCACGTCGAGCTGCGCCAGCACCGAGTCGGGGTAGTCGAGCGAGCCGTCCTCCAGCAGATCGCTCTCCACGCCCTTGAGCAGCGTGATGCCCTTCAGCGTCTCGTTGAGCCGGTCGATCTCTTCCCACTGGGCCTTCAAGCGCTCGACGGATAGCCCGCCGGCGTAGCCCGAGGTCTGCGAGTGCTCGGTGACGGTGAGGTACTCGAGGCCCAGGGCCTTCGCGGCGCGGGCCATGGCTTCCAGCGAGTCGCGGCCGTCGCTCCAGGTGGAGTGGGCGTGCACGTTGCCGGCGAGGTCCTCGGCGGTCACCAGGCGCCGGGGCAGTTGGTGCTTCTGCGCGGCTTCGATCTCACCCCAGTCCTCGCGGAGCTCGGGCGGGACGTACTCCATGTCCAGCAGCGCGTAGAGGTCCTTCTCCTCCTTGATGGGCAGCTTCTCCTCGGCGGCCTCGTGGCGGGCGGTGCCCTTCTCCTGCTTCGCGCCCGCGGCCGCGCCCAGGCGGTGTACGCCCCACTCGCTGATGGTGTAGCCCCGCTCCTGGGCGAGGGATCGAAGGTGAATGTGGTGGGCCTTCGAGCCGGTGAAGTGGTGCAGGGCGGAGGCGAAGTCCTCGTCGGGCAGCACGCGCAGGTCGACCTGCAGGTCGAGCTCGGTGAGGCGGATGGACGACTTCGACTCGCCGGAGGCGATCACCGCCGCCACCTTCGGGTGCCTCTCGAAGTGGGCGAACACCTTCGCGGCGTCGGGCGCGCTGGCGATGATGTCGGCGTCGGCGACGGTCTCCTTCATCCGGCGCACCGAGCCGCCCAGGCTGGCGCGCTTGACTCCCGGCGCGGCCTGCACCCACGCGAGCAGCTCGGTGGCGATCGGCAGCACGTCCCCCAGGCGCTTGCGGGAACCCGCGGACTGCTGCCGGCGGGCGAGCGCGATCCCCGCGAGCAGCTTCTCTTCCGTCTTGAGCCCGAAGCCCTTCAGCGCCCTCACCTGCTGCTTCTGGCAGGCCTTCTCCAGGTCGTCGAGGCTGCCCACGCCCAACTGCTCGAACAGCGCCTTCGCCTTCTTCGGCCCCAGGTCCTGCACCTCCAGCAGCTCGAGGATCCGCGGGGGGTACTCCTTCTTCAGGTCCTCCAGCGCGCTCAGGTGGCCGGTGGTGACGTACTCGGAGATCTTCTGCCCGATGCTCTCGCCGATGCCGGGCAGGCTGGTGAGCTTCCCCTCGGCGACGAGCTGGCCGAGATCGTCGGACAGGCCGGCGATGCGATCGGCCGCCACGTCGTAGGCGCGCGTCTTGAACATGTTCTCGCCCCTGAGCTGCAGGTAGGAGCTCATCTCACGCAGCGCCTTCACCACGGCGGACTTGTCCACGGGCGTCATGATGGGCGTAGATAACGACAGCGCGGCCCGTTGTGGAGTAGGCCTTCGCCCAGGACGCATGAGTGACCAAGCGCGAGTGACGCTGGGCCCGGTGAACCTGTCCGAGGGGGAGATGAAGGGCTACGCGGTGGGCAAGCGGAACCTGCTCATCGCGAGGCACGGCGGAAAGGTGCGCGCGCTGGACGACTGGTGCAACCACGCGGGGTGCCTGCTGTCGGGTGGGCGGGTGGAAGGCTCGATGGTGGTGTGCTCCTGCCACGAGGTGGGCTTCGATCTCGCGACGGGCAAGAACGTCACGTCCCCGGGCGTGTGCGATGATCAGCGCACCTTCCGCGTCGAGGAGGAGGACGGCGAGGTGGTGGTCTACGGCTTCCCCGACTCACCCTTGCCATGAGCGCCCTCTCCTCCGAAGGGGGAGAGGGGAGGAGCCGCCCAGCGCTGAGTCCGGCCCGGGCCGCCGCGCTCAAGCCGCTCCTCGATGCCTTCGTGGAGTCCCGCCCCTGGGCCGAGCGGGTGCGCGCGGATCCGGTGGAGTTCCCGCACCGCTACGACGATCCCCGGGACGTCGAGGTGGTGGCGCTCGTCTGTGCGTCGCTGGCCTACGGCCGGGCGGAGCTCTTCAAGCCGAAGCTGGCGTGGCTGTTCGACCGATTGGGCGCGCACCCGGCGAAGGCGGTGCAGGCGCTGGACGTGCGTGGCGCGAAGAAGCTGCTCGAGGGCTTCGTGTACCGCTTCAACCTGCCGGCGGATCTCGGCGTGCTGCTGATGGGCGTCGGGCGGACGCTCGAGGCGCGCGGCTCGCTCGAGTCCCACTTCGTCGCCTCGCTCGCTACCGCCGGGACGTGGCAGGGCGCGCTGGCGGGCTTCGCGGGCGGCATTCGGGCGGCGGCGCCACAGCGGCAGCTCGTCCGGGCCCTGGGGCCGACCCGCGGGCTGGCTCACCTCCTGCCCTCGGCCGAGGCGGGGGCGGCGAAGCGGCTCAACCTCTACCTGCGGTGGATGGTGCGCGGACCGGACGCGATCGACTTCGGGATCTGGAAGCGGATCGCTCCCTCCCAGTTGCTGATGCCGCTGGACACCCACGTGATGCGGATCGGCCGGTGGCTGGGGCTGACGAGGCGCAGCACGATCTCGTGGCGGACGGCGGAGGAGCTCACCGCGTCGCTGCGGCTGCTCGATCCCCTCGATCCGGTCCGCTACGACTTCGCGATCTGCCACTACGGCATGTCGGGGGCCTGTCCGGCGCGGCCGGTGAAGCTCAACTGCCGGCGGTGCCCTTTGCGGGGCGCGTGCCAGATCGGCCGGCGGCTGCGGGATCCTTCCGGGGGTTGATCACCAGGCCCAGGCGAGCGCGGCCCCGGCGGCGTCGCGCAGGTGCGCGGTGGCCTCCTGCAGGGCCGCGCGATCCACCTCGGGCCGCTGCGACTGTCGCCAGCGCGCAAGGAGGTCACGCGTGCCCGCGATGCGCTGGAAGAAGTGGATCCGGGGCGGCGGAAGCAGGAGCGCCTGCAGCACCTCCACCAACGCCTCCCGGCGCTGGGGGTGGACCGCCTCGGGCGGGGCGACGAGGCGGTCCAGCTCGTCTGCGTAGAAGCGGAGCGGATCGCCGTGGGCGCTGGCCGGAAGGTGAGCGCGAAGCTCGTCGCGGAACCTGGCCAGCGCCTCCGTCAGGCCTCCTTCCAGGGAAGAGAGCGACGGCGGAGTCGCCGGCGGCGCCCGGCCCACCACCGTGTGCTTCGCGAGGTAGCGGCGGATCGACTTGAGCCACTCCACTGCGGCTCTGGCGCCGGGCTTGTCGAGGTAGGACTCGCGATCGTACCAGGCGATGAAGAGGTGGCCGAAGTTCTTCCGCTGCACCGGATCGTCGGTGAGGAAGCGGCGCTTCACCGTTGGCGCGTACGGCATGAAGTTCGAGTAGTCGACGTCGTAGACCTGCACCACCCGCCGATAGAACTCCTGGGGATCGAAGTCGAAGGCGTGGGCGGTGTCGGTGGTGATCGTCTCCACGTGCGGGCTCAGGCGCCCTTCCCAGCGGGGCAGGCCGCGCACGAAGTCGCGGAAGGAGCGGTCCTGAGCCGTCACGTGGGTGAAGTTCCCCACCGGCTCGTCGACGGAGACGAAGACGTGCTTGAGCGCGCGCTCGACGGTGAGCCGGGCGCTGCGCGGCTGCAGCAGGTGGGCGAGCGCGCTCAGGACGAACGGCGCGTCCTGCGGGGAGTGGACCACCGCGTGAAAGGGCTGGTCGAAGTACCAGGACATGGGGCTACCTGCGGAGCCTGAAGATCGAGCTCAGCCGGCCGAAGACGCCGGCGGCGTCGCGGGTGGCGGCGTCGGCCTGCCCTTCGGTGTTGACCGCTTCGAGGGCGGCGCGACGCTTCGCCAGCACCTCGGCGAGCTCCTGCGCGCGTTCGGGGTGCTCGGCGAAGTGCCTGGCGAAGGCCTCGCGCCCCAGCTCCAGCACCACGCTGTCCTCGAGGGCCGTCACCGTCGCCGCGCGGGGCGCCCCGGTGAGCAGCGACATCTCGCCGAAGGCCTCGCCCGGCCCCAGGGTGGCCACCTGCTTGCCGTCGGTGCCCACCCGCACCGAGAGCTGGCCCGAGACGATCACGTGGTAGGTCGAGCCCTCGCGGCCCTCGGTGACGATCTCCTCACCGGCACCGAAGCGACGCTCCTTCGCGGTGCGCCCCAGCGAGGTGAGCTCGGCCTTGGGGAAGGACCGGAAGAGTTCCAGTCTGGTGAGGAGGTCGCGCGCGAGCGTGGGCGACGATCCACCGGGCTGGTGGAGGTGGACGACGCGCTGAGGGAAGGGGATCTCGATGCCGTCGCGTCCGAAGCGGTACCAGACCTGGCTCAACACCTGGTCCCGCGCCCGGAGCGCCGCCGAGTAGTCCTTCACGTAGAAGCGGACCAGGTAGGTGACCGCGGAGTCGCCGAACGCCGACACCGCCACCGCGGGCGGAGGATCGTTCAAGACGAGCGGCGCTCCCCGGAGCGTCTCCAGTATCTCCGCCTTCACGAAGTTGGGGGCCGCCGCGTAGGAGGCGCCGATGGTCACCTCGATCGCCACCGGCTGGCCGCCGCTCGAGTAGTTGATCAGGTGCTCTTTGGCGATCACGTTGTTGGGCAGGCTGATCGCCTCGGCGCGGGAGGTCTCGATGCGGGTGGAGCGCCAGGACACCTGCGCCACGCGTCCTTCGTGCTCCCCCACGCGGATGTAGTCACCCACCTGGAAGGGCCGCTCGAGCTGCAAGGACAGGCCGGCGAAGAGGTTGCCCAGCGTGTCCTGGAGCGCGAGGCCGAGCACCAGCGAGAGGACCGCGGACGTGCCGATCAGCGTGGTGACGTCCAGCCTGAGCTCGGCTCGGAGGACGGGGATCATCGCCAGCACGTAGAGGAAGAAGTCGGCCACGTCGCGGTGGATCTTCTCGGTGGGCCGCGCGCGGAAGCGGCGCACCAGCGCCAGCCCGAAGGCCACCAGGAGCCTCACCATCCCGAAGGAGAAGGCCAGCATCCACAGGACGCGCAGCCAGATCTTCCACTCGTGCGACAGGTGATCTTGCAGCCAGAAGGCGTTGAGGCGCAGGAAGAGGAAGCCGGCCAGCCAGGGGGCTGCTCCGCCGATGTCGCTCTTGAGCTGCTCGCTCTTCGACGTGCGCCGGAGCAGCAGCGAGAGGACGAGCCCGACAGTCCCGATGACGAGCGCCAGGTTGCCCTGCAGGAAGGTCTTCATCGTCGCGCGTGCGCATCTACTCCGCAGACCGGGGGCAGTCGATCGCTTCGATCGATGGCGTGGCGGCGCCGGATGACGGTACAAGCGCCCCACCCATGTCGCTCCAGGACGTCCAGGGACAGGATCGCGCCGTCGCCGCCCTCACCCGCGCGCTCGCCTCGCGCAGCGTGCACCACGCCTGGCTCTTCCACGGACCGGAAGGCGTCGGAAAGGAGCTCGCGGCGGTCGGCCTGGCCCAGGCCCTCACCTGTCCCGAGAAGCCGTACGTCGGCTGCGGCACCTGCTCGAGCTGCACGCGCCTGGTGAAGCGCAACCACCCCGACGTCACCTGGGTGATGCCCGAAGACGAATTGGTCCGCCGGGGGCTCGCCGGCCGCAGCGACTTCTCGGCCACCCCGTCGCGCGACATCCGCATCGAGCAGGTCCGCAAGCTGCAAGATCGCCTCGCCTTCCGCGCGCTGGAGGCGAAGCACAAGGTGGCGCTGCTGATCACCGCCCACGCGATGAACCTCAACGCGCAGAACGCGCTGCTCAAGACGCTCGAGGAGCCCCCGCGCGACACGGTGCTGATCCTCGTCTCCTCCGCGCCCGACAAGCTGCTCCCCACGATCCGCAGCCGCTGTGCCAAGGCCCCCTTCGGTCCGCTTCCCGAGCCGCTCCTGTCGGCGAAGGTCAAGGCGGAACGGAAGTGCGACGACGCCACCGCGGCGATGATCGCGGCGATGTCCGGCGGGAGCCTGGCCCGCGCGCTGGAGCTCGATCCGGACACCCTCTCCGAGCGCAAGCAGCTCATCGAGAGGTTCGAGTCGCTCACGCCCTCCGACGCCCGCGGCTGGCTCGAGCTGGCCGAGGTCCTCGGTGAGGATCGGGTGAAGGCCGAGGCCGCGCTCGAGGTGCTCCAGGTGTGGCTGCGCGACGTGGCGGCGGCGCAGACGGGCGCGGGGGGCCTCATCAACTCCGACGTGGCGCCCCTGGCGGCCGCGGCCGCGAAGAAGGTGTCCCCCGCCGGTGTGCAGCGGCGCGCGGTGCTGGTGGAAGAGGCGCGCAACGCGATCAGCCAGCGCAACGGCGCGGTGCGGCTGCAGCTCGAGCGGATGTTCGTCGAGATGTTCGCCTGAAGGATCCACGCGTGGAGCCCCGGCGCGCCCCGGCTCCCTGGAAGATCGCCTTCCTCGCCTCGCTCTACTTCGCGCAGGGCCTGCCCTTCGGTTTCCAGTCCAACGCGCTGCGGCTGTACCTCACCGATCTCGGCCTCACCATGACCCAGGTGGGCTTCGCCGGGCTGCTCGCCGCGCCGTGGGGCCTCAAGCTCTTCTGGGCGCCGCTGGTCGATCGCTTCGGCTCCGCGCGCTTCGGCCGCCGCAAGACGTGGATCGTCCCCGCCCAGGCGCTGCTGGCGCTCACCTGCGTAGCCGCCGCCTTCGTCCCGCCCCAGGAGCACCTCGCGCTCCTCCTCGGGCTGGTGCTGGCGATGAACTTCTTCGCCGCCACCCAGGACATCGCGGTGGACGGCCTGGCCGTCGATGTCCTCTCGCCGTCCGAGCTGGGCGCGGGCAACGCGGCGCAGGTGGTCGGCTACAAAGTGGGCATGCTCACCGGCGGAGGGCTGCTGGTGGCCGCGTCCGGCTACCTGGGCGGCTGGCGTGCGCTGTTCCTCTCCATGGCCGCGCTGTGCGTCGCGGTGATGACGGTGGTGCTCCTCTTCCGCGAGTCGGCGGGGCAGGGCGACGGCGTGGCGCCTCCCTCCTGGCGCGAGTTCCTCACCCGCGCGCGCGAGGTCTTCCGCACGCCGGGCCTCGGCTGGCTGCTGGTGGCGGTCGGCACCTACAAGCTGGGCGAGTCGATGGCCGACGCGATGTTCGGCCCCTTCCTGGTGCGGACGCACGGCATCGAGAAGGAGACGGTGGCCCTCTGGCTGGGGAGCTGGGGCACCATCGCCTCGCTCGCGGGGAGCGCCCTGGGAGGGCTGCTGGCCTCGAGGGTCCGCCTCACGCGCGCGGTGCAGGTCGCGGCGGTGATGCGGGTGGGGCCGCTGCTGGCCCAGTGGATGCTGATCGCCGGGCTGATCGCGCCCACGAAGGCGTCGATCATCGCCGTCACCTGCGCAGAGCACTTCTTCGGCGGCATTCTCACCACCACCATGTTCACGCTGATGATGTCCCAGGTGAATCGGCGCATCGGAGCGACGCACTTCACGGTGCTGGCGGCCGTCGAAGCCTGGGGCAAGGCACCCGCCGGCGCGGTGAGCGGCGTCTTCGTCGACGCCTTCGGCTTTCCGCCCGTGTTTCTCGGCGCGGTGGTGCTGTCGGGGCTGTACGTCCTGGTGCTGGTGCCGCTCGAGCGCGCCATGCACGCGCCGCCTCCGGTTGCGCCCGGCGTGGCACCTGTGCCTTAAGCGCGCCCCCTATGGCCCGTCCGCTCTTCCTCTCCCTGGCCGCCGCGCTGGGGTGCCTCGTCCTCGTGCCGGCGTTGTCCGCGTGCGGCAGCTCGAAGAAGCCTTGCAGCAGCAGCACCTGCCAGGGGTGCTGTGACACCGCGGGCCAGTGCCAGAC
>JADLDB010000170.1 GCA_020846875.1 Myxococcales bacterium
GCCCGAAGAGGGCTGTCGGTAAGCCGTATGCGGGAAATCCGCACGTACGGTTTGAACGGGGGTCCTGCCCGAGACAGTGGAATTCAACTCAACGAAACCCCTGCCGGAGGCAGGATCTACCAATGAGGTCTTCGCGTCGGCTGCCTCTGTTCGCGGTGACCCTGCTGGCTGCGGCGTGTGTGGATCCGAGCTCCCTCAGGGGCTTCGAGTGTGACTCGCAAGGCAGCTGCGTCCTTCCCGACGGCGGGCGGGCCGGCGGGGGCGGCGGCGGCACAGGGGGAGGCGGTGGCGTTGGTGGCGGCGGCGGCGGCGCGGTGACGGGCGGTGGCGGCGGGACCATCTGCGACTCCACCTCTTGTACGGGGTGCTGCGACGACACCGGCGCGTGTCGCGGAGGCAACCAACAAGACGTGTGTGGCCAGGCGGGCGTGGCGTGCGCTGCGTGTGCCAGCGGCACGCACTGCTCGGCCGGGATCTGCCAACCGCTGACCGCCAACGGCGGAACCTGCGGCACCGACACCGACTGCGCCTCGGGGAAGTGCGTGAGCGCGATCTGCTGTGACAGCGCCTGCGTGGGGAGCTGTGAGACCTGCACCGCGGCCGGCTCCGAGGGCACTTGCTCGCCGCTCGCAGAGGCGACGACGGTGGGGGCGTGCGGCGCCTACGCCTGCGACGGCATCAGCGGGGCCTGCCCCACGACGTGCACGGCCTCGCGGCAGTGCGCGACGGGCCATTACTGCGCCGGCGGCTCGTGCGCCCCGCTCAAGGCGCAAGGCACCGCCTGCGCGTCGAACTCCGAGTGCTCGAGCAACTTCTGCGCGGACGGGGTGTGCTGCGATGGCGCGTGCAGCGGCAGCTGCGACCGCTGCAACCTTGGCGGCACCACCGGGACCTGCTCCCCCGCGCCGGCCAGCGATCCCGGCAGCCCTGCCTGCGGCGGCACCGTGGTGTGCAACGGCTCGCTGGTCGACTGCCCCATCACCTGCGCCAGCGGGTGCCCGAGCAACACCTACTGCGGCGGTATGTACTGCGCTGCCAAGAAGCCTCCTGGCGTCTCCTGTGGCGCGCCCGGCGAGTGTCTGTCGAACTTCTGCGCCGACGGGGTGTGCTGTGACAGCGCCTGCGGCGGTGCCTGTGATGCGTGCAGCGTGGCCCAGGGCGCCAGTCAGGACGGCACCTGCACCCTGCTGGGGCCCTCGCGCGTGTGCCGGGGAGCCTCCTCCAACTGCGATCGCGAGGAGCGCTGCAGCGGCACCTCCGACGCCTGTCCGGCCAACGCCTTCGTCGACGCTGGCGTGGCCTGCGGCACCACCTCCTTCAGCGGCTGGAGCCTGTGCGACGCGGGCGCCGGCTGCGCCTCCAACGGCGTGCAGACCCGCACTCGCACCGAGCTGGCCTGCACCGGCCTCAACGGCACCTGCAGCCCGAGCGCCGACACGGAGAGCCAGCCCTGCGCGCGGCCCACCGACGGGGTGAGCTGCGGGAGCGCGACCTACGGCAGCTACACCGCCTGTAGCTATGCGTCTGCTTGCTCCACGAGCGGCACGCGCACGCGCCCGCGGACGGATCCCATCTGCGCGAACGGCACCTGCTCCGCGGTGCAGACCACCGAGACGGACACGGCGGGCTGCGCGCGCACCACCGAGAACCAGAGCTGCGGCACCCCCACCTACGGCAGTTGGTCGACGTGCAGCTTCGCCGCCACCTGCGACGAGAGCGGCACGCGCACGCGCACCCGCACCGATCCGGTCTGCCAGGCGATGACCTGCGGCACGACCACCGCCACCGAGACCGACACCACGAGCTGTGGGCGTTCGACCGGAGGTATGTCCTGCGGCGCCACCAGCTACGGCAGTTGGTCGGCGTGCACCTACGCCAGCCCCTGCGCGGCGTCCGGCAGCCGCACCCGGACCGTGACGACCTACGCCTGCGGCTCCGGCGCCTGCAACTCGACGATGACCACCGAGACCGACAGCTCCTCGGCGTGCGATCGAACGACCCAGGGCACTAGCTGCGCGCCCACCGACTACGGCCAGTACACCACGTGCACCTACGCGGACACCTGCTCCAACTCAGGGACCCGCTCCCGACAGGTGACGACCTACACCTGTGCCGCCGGGACGTGCGCCTCGAACACCACGTCCGAGGACGGCAGCGCCGGCTGCGCTCGCAACACCAATGGCGTCGAGTGCAGGCCGGCCGTCGGGCTGTGCGACCAGGCCGAGGTCTGCTCCTCGGGCGCGTGTCCGAGTGACGGGTACCTCCCCGGAGGCACGGTGTGCCGGGAGGCCGACGAGACGGTGTGTCTGCGACAGGCGAGCTGCAGCGGAAGCAGCAGCAGTTGCCCCCCGCCGGTCCACTGCCCGACCGGGCGGATCTGCTGCGGTGACGGACTGTGCGCGGCCAACGCCACCCAGTGCATGCTCTGAGCAACCCGTCCGCTCAGTCGTTCGCGTCTTCCGCCGCGGTGCGCTTCTTCAGCGTGCCCAGCAGGCGATCGAGCCACATGTTGCTGATGCCGAAGTTCGTCTCTGGATCCGCAAAGTGGTGGGACATGTGGTGGCTGCGCAGCTTCTTGCCCCACGAGGTGAGCGGCTTGCGGAAGTGCTGCGACCAGTGGAGGAAGTCGTACCAGAGGTACCCGAAGAGCAGCCCCACCCAGTACGGCACGGTGACGTCGGGCCGGTGCAGGAAGTACAGCCCGCCGCCGATGGCGCTGGCGAGGGAGATGCTGACGGCCAGCGGCATCACCAGGCGCGAGTCGTCGTCCGGGTACTTGTGGTGGAAGCCGTGGACGATGTCGTGGAAGCGCCGGCTGACGGGGCCGATGCCCAGCCAGTGGAAGGCCTTCTTGTGGATGAAGTACTCCATCACCTGCCAGGTGAAGAAGCCGAGCGGGAACATGGCCACGGCCTTCACCACGTCGGTCATACCGTGGAAGAGCGCGTAGCCCAGCACCCCCAGGCCGATGGGGATCCAGAAGAGGAACGGCATGGCCGGGTGCACCTTCGAGAAGAACTCGAAGAAGTCCGACTCGAACATGCGGCCGCGCTGGTGGCGAATGTAGTCCTTCATCGTGAGGCCCTCCTAACCGATGGATGCGGGGCCTTTCAACCCGGCCGCGGTACTCTGGCCTGCATGTGGCGCTACCTCCAGGACCACGAGGCGTTCATCAAGAAGGCGCTCACCGAGGAGCACGACCGCGCGTACTGGGAAGGCCTGGCCGGCTTCCACGAGAAGCAGGTGCGCTTCATGCAGCACGAGCGGCTCATCCACCTGCTGGTGACGCTCACCGTGGCGGTGCTGGCGCTGGGCTCGGTCGTCTTCGTGGCGGTGCGGCCGATCCTCGCCGGCTTCGCCCTGGCTGCGCTGCTCCTCGCGCTCGTGTCAGCGTACCTGGTGCACTACTTCCGCCTCGAGAACGGCGTGCAGCGCTGGTACTTCCTCGCCAACCGGATCGACGAGAAGCGCGGCGTGGTGCACGCGCGCTACGAGCAGCGCTGAATCGACTTCGTCGGCTCCCCGCCGTGCGCTACGAGAGGCTTGGGCATGCCAGCGCACCACGTCGACGTCGTCGTCATCGGCGGCGGGCACAACGGGCTCGTCGCTGCGGCGCTGCTGGCGAAGCAGGGCCGCCGCGTGGTGCTGCTGGAGAAGCGCGACGTGGTGGGCGGCGCGGCCATCACCGAGACGCCGTGGGGCCCGGACTTCAAGGTGACGACGCTGTCCTACGTGGTCAGCCTGCTGCCGCCGTCCATCGTGCAGGGCCTGGAGCTGGAGAAGTACGGCTACCAGGTCTTCCCTCAGGGGCCGTACTTTGCGCCGCACGCAGACGGGCGCTTCCTCCAGGTGCCGTCGGACGAGCAGCGCCGCCACGCCCAGGTGGCGAAGTTCTCCGCGAAAGACGCCGACGAATTGCCGCGCTGGGAGGCGTGGCTCAAGCGCCTGGCGGGACAGCTGGGGCCGCTCCTGGCGGTGGCGCCGCCGAAGGTGGGCTCGAAGGCGCCGGGCGACCTGCTCGACCTCTTCGGGCTGGCGTGGAAGCTGCGCGGCCTCTCGGTGCACGACGTGGGGGAGGGGACGCGGCTGCTCACCTCGTCCATCGCCGACCTGCTGGACGAGCGCTTCGAGTCGCCGCAGCTGAAAGGGCTGCTCGCCGTGTCGGGCATCATCGGCACCTGGGCGGGGCCGCGCGCGCCGGGGACGGCCTTCGTGATGGCCCATCACCAGATCGGCGACACCGGGCACGGGCAGGTGGCGGCCTGGGGCTTCCCGAAGGGCGGGATGGGCGGCGTCACCCAGGCGCTGCGGCGGGCGGCGGAGGCGGCGGGCGTTCAGGTGCGCACGGGCGCGGCGGCGGCGCGGATCCTCACCCGCGATGGGCGCGTCACCGGCGTGGCCACCGAGTCGGGCGACGAGTGCCAGGCGCGCGCGGTGGTGGCGACGTGCCACCCGGCCTTCACCTTCCTGAAGCTCGTCGAGCGCAGCGCCCTGCCGGCGGACTTCGTCAGGCGCATCGAGACGTGGCGCAGCCGCAGCGGCGTGGTGAAGGTGAACCTGGCGCTCGATCGCCTGCCGGACTTCAAGGGGAAGCCCGGCTTCGATCCTGAAGTGCACGGCGGCACCATCGTGCTGGCCGACTCGCTGGACGACCTCGAAGGCGCGTTTCAGGACGCGGTGGGGGGGCGGGCGGCGCGGCTGCCCTTCGCGGACGTCTGCATTCCGTCCGTCTTCGACCGCTCGCTCGCGCCCGAAGGCAAACACGTGATGTCCCTGTTCACCCAGTGGGTGCCGCACCCGTGGGCCGACGCGCCCGACGCGAAGGAGCTGGACGCGTACGTGCAGCGCCTCCTCGCGCGCATGGAGGCCGTGGCCCCGGGCTTCATCTCGTCCATCCTCCACCAGCAGGTGGTTGGCCCCTTCGAGATGCAGCGCGACTACGGCCTCGTCGGCGGCAACATCTTCCACGGAGAGCTCTCGCTGGCGCAGCTCTTCCACCTGCGGCCGGCCGCAGGCTACGCGGACTTCACCACGCCCATCACCGGGCTGTACCACGCGTCGTCGGCCACGCACGGCGGCGGCGGCGTGACGGGGATTCCCGCGCTTCAGGCGGTCAGGCGGCTGGCTGGGAGCTGACTCAACTGTTGCGGCGACAAGGGTTCGCGAACACCCTCGACCGCCAGTGAGTGTGCCGTCGCAGCCCGCAGCCGAAGAGCTCTCTGGCGCTGATGTTGGGCCGCGCCAACGAGGTGCCCGAGGCGATCGACGTGGCGCGCAAGACGATCGATCTAAATTAATTAATCAATTTATTAGGCGGTTGAGTCCAGTCAGACCCATCCAGCCTCCGGATTTCCTTCGTGATGCCTACTGGTTTCTAGAGAGCGCTGAAGCCATGTCAACGAAGGTAGATCCCCCGGAGTTCGGCTGTCCCGGTTCCGGCGTCCGAGATCGTGAAGAGTGCGGGCCGGCCAAGGTGGGGTGAGAGCCGGACCCGGTCGCTGACGCTCACCTCAGCGGGGAATGAGCGGGTGTTAATGCCCCCGTCGAACTGAAGGCTCGTGTGTACGAATACTCCCGAGGGGCCCCGATTCACCGCGTCGATTGATACGCCGTCGACCGAGGTCATGCCTTCGAAGAAGTCTGGCGAGAGCAGTGGGGTGGCGATGGTCGCTTGGCCCTCGTCAAAGACGATGTCCACAGCGGGCATGAGGCTCTGTCCCCGAGCAAACAAGCGGGCAATGTCCTTCAGAGGATAGAAGGCGACATTCGGCCACGAAAAGCCACGTACATCTGCGGTTGCGCCGAGGCTGACGCCCGCCTCGTCGAAGGTAAACCCAACTATCCCTCCATCTACCGGGGCTGCTCCCACGCGGCTCGTGGGATGCAGCACCGCCTGAAACAACCCGGGGATGCACTCCTTGAGTGACACGCCGGCGGTAGTGATCCGCAGAAGCGCCAACTGGTTTGACGAGCACAGTTCACAGAGGTTCGCCGAGGAGACTGCGAGCCAGAATCCATCGCCGTCCGCTGCGCCTGCAGCCATCGAGACAGCTTGAAGACATCTGAAAAGCGGAACCGGGGGGCCGGATCCGATGATGGCACTTGTCAAGACCGACGTGCGGCTCTCGTCGGCTCCATCGATGACGAGGGCTCGGTCTCCGCCGGCCAGCCCCGAGACGCGTGTCAAGCGTGGAAGAAATGGACTGCCCGTCGACAGCACCGGCGGTACTGCGGTGAGCGCCGTCGTTCCGAAGGGCGCCGAGGCGACCGCTGCCCCCTCAGTCGCGAGGCCGTAGGCCCAATCGAAGTGAGCACTTCGGTCCGAGCCGGGCCCGACCTGGTACGTAATCGGGAGTGCGGCGACCTTCGAGATGGTCCGGTACTCTGACGTCGACAGCTCGAGGGAGGATGGCCGCGGTGGGGTCGGCCAGCGCGGTTGCGCATCAATGCCGGAGTGCGTACGTTGCACGCTTCTCTTCTCCCAACTGCGTCGCCCAGTCCTCCATGAGCCCACTCTTCGGCAATGCCACTGCAACTGCGTTGGTAGTTCTCTCGGCTACAGCCGCAGCTCAGTCGCCTCTGGAAGACCGCGCTCTCGAATTGGGCAGCCAGCGACTCGGCGTTTCGCCCACCGAGGCGATGATCGTGAATGCTGGAAGTGCGGCCGACTTAGTGTCGACAAACGGCGTTGTGTGGTCCTTCAAGGTCGCTCGCATCGACGGGGAGGGTGCTGCCGCGTCCATTGCCCTAGAGGAGAACGGCACCGAACTTGAGGAGTTCGAGGAACGGGAGATGGAGCTTCGGGTGCAGGCCTGGGGCGCCCGCACGGCTCGGCTGCAGGAGCTTGTTCGTGAGTTTCCCACCAGTTCTTTCAAGGTCCGTATTTCGGTCAAGCTGACCACATCGCCGGTGGCGCGTCCCGACGTTGATGCCGACTATGCGACTGTCGCCGACCAGATGGATAGGGAGCGGGAGCGCGTCTTCAAGGAGGTCCGGGAGGAGACAGCGCTGGCCGCCGTCAAACTCGCCGAGTTGCTACCGCAAGCAACCCTCCGTGTGAATGAGCAGACTGGGGACATCGAGAGCGAACTCAATCTCGACGACATGCGCGTCGTCGAGGACCACCTTCCTTCTCTGCGGGAGATTGACCTTCTCGAAACAACTTCTCCCATTCATCCGCTAATCGCGGACGGGATTCCTGCCGCGGGCGTGCCGCAATTTGGAGCCGCCACGTGGTCGTCGCTGGTGCCATGGCTGCACACAACAGGC
>JADLDB010000171.1 GCA_020846875.1 Myxococcales bacterium
GCCCAGGTCCGGCTGCACCAGCACCAGGCCGATCGGCACCAGCGACATCACCACCGGGGGCGCCAGCCGCAGGAACCCGTACGCCGGCCGCTCGTCGTCGTGGAAGTACTTCGCCAGCATCAGGAGCATGCCGATCTTCATGAACTCGGCCGGCTGGAGGCGCAGGGAACCCAGGACGAACCAGCTCTCGGCGCCCTTGGCCTTGTGGCCGAAGAACTTGAGCGCGATGAGCGCCGCGACGTTGATGACGTAGATCGGCACCGTCGCCTGCTGGACGAGGCGGTAGTCGAGGAAGCTGACCGCCACCACCGCCACCAGCCCCACGCCGAGGTAGGCGATCTGGCTCATCCACACCGGCGACGCTGGAGGCCGCGAGGCCGACGCCAGGTTGTAGATCCCCACCACCGCGGTCAGCACCACGCCGGTCAGCAACACCCAGGGCACGCGCTGCAGCGGGCGGCGATCTCCGACGGACAGCTCCATCAGGGGCCTCCCGCTTCTGCCGGGCGAGGATCCCCGGCTGGCCCGGGGGCGACTGCCGGCCTGGGCGCCGCGGCTGGCGGCACGCCCGGAGGAGCCTCGGGGGCCGACGCCTGACCTCCGGGCGACCCATCTGGTGCAGCCTTCACCGGCGCAGGGGCCGGCATCAGCGCCCCCTGAGACGGCGCGGCGGTGCCACCCGCTGGCGCTCCCTCACCGATGCCCGGGGGCGGCGCCTGCACCGGCGCGGGCGCGGCAGCGGCTGGCGCTCCCCCACCGGCGCCCGCGGACGGCGGCACCTTCACCGGCGCGGCGCCGACGTTGCCCGGCTGCACCGGATCCGTCGCCGTCCCCGAGGCGGCGACCACCGGCGGCGCCGCGGGCACGCTGGCCACGCCCGTCTCTGGGCTCTCGTGCAGCGGAAGATCCGGCACCGGCGCGGGCACCCGAGGGGCCTCCGGAGCCGAGGGCGGCACGTAGCCCGGCCCGAAGGCCACCCCGTCGGCCTGCTTCAGCTCGAAGTACTTCTTCACCACCGCCGCCGCCGTGGGCGCCGCGTCGCTGCCGCCGTGCCCGCCGTGCTCGTTCAACACCACCACGGTGATCTCCGGATCCTCCGCCGGGGCGAAGGCCGCGAACCAGGCGTGATCGCGCTCCCAATAGTCCATCTGCTGCGTCTTGAGCCGCACCGCCCCCAGCCTCGCCACCTGCGCGGTGCCCGTCTTCCCCGCCATCACCACGTCCTTGAGCCTGCTGCGCGTGGCCGTCCCCCCCGGCTCGTTCACCACCGACACCAGCGCGCTCACCAGCAGTTGGTGCTGCTCGGCCGTCATCTCCACCTGGCGCACCAGCTTCGGCCCGAAGGTCTCCAGCACCTTCCCTTCCGGCGTCTCCACCCGGCTCACCACCTGCGGCTGGTACACCGCCCCGCCGTTGGCGATCGCCGAGTACACCACCGCCAACTGTAGCGGCGTCACGTTCACGTCGCCCTGCCCGATGGCGGTGTTGAGCGCCATGCCCTTCTGGTAGCCGCCCGGCGTCACCCTGTCGTGGTACGCCGTGTCCGGCATCACCCCCGGCACCTCCCCCACCACCGCGAGGTTGGTGATGCTGCCCAGCCCCAGCGCCTTGCCCACGTTGGCGATCGGATCGATCCCCAGCACGTCCGCCACCCGCCAGAAGTACGTGTCGCAGCTCACCTGCAGCGCGCGCTGGGCCTGCACCACGCCGTGGCCCGACTCCTTGTGGCAGCGCCAGCGCCGGCTGCCCAGGGTGTAGCCGCCGTTGCACGTCACCGGCGTCTGCGGCGTGAAGGCGCCCGACTGCAGCGCCGCCAGCAGGCTCACCACCTTGAACGTCGAGCCCGGGTGGTAGTGCTCCGCGCCGGCGCGGAACACCATCGGCTGCAGCGGATCCTTGTTGAGCTGCGCCAGCCGCTGCGGCGACACGCGCCCGGTCATCTCGTTGGGATCGAAGGAAGGCCGGCTCACCATCGCCAGCACGAAGCCCGTCTTCGTCTCCAGCGCCACCACCGCGCCCGCCGTGCCAGGAAAGGCGCGCTCCGCCTCCGCCTGCAGCCGCGCGTCGATGGACAGGATGACGTTCTTCCCCGCCTTCGGCGGCTGCTCGTCGCCCTGCAGCACGTTGCCCGCCGCGTCGCGCATCACCTCGCCGCGCGCGTTCACCACCTGCTTCACCCAGCCGTCGTTGCCGCGCAGCACGTCCTCGAAGCTGCGCTCCACCCCGCGCCGGCCGATGTAGTCGCCCATCGCGTACGGCGGCCGCTCCGCCTGCGAGTCGCCGTTGAGGCGGGTCAGCTCCTCCTGGGTGACCTCGTTCATGTAGCCCAGCACGTGCGCCAGCGTGGCCCCGGCGCGGTAGTTCCGGTGCGGCACCGGCTCCAGCTCGACGCCCGGCAACAGGTACTGGTGCGCGAGCAGTACGTCGAACTCCTCGCGCTTCAAGTCGATCTGCACCAACTGCGGCTGGTAGCGCTTCGGGCCGTGGGCGTCGCGGAGCTGCTGCGTCACCTTCCTGCGCTGCTCCTCGTCCCACCCGAGGATCGTCTGCAGCTTCGGGATCACCTCGTCCGCGCACCGCTGGCAGAAGGCCGGGGTGATGAAGACGTCGAGGCTGGGCCGCGCGTCCGCCAGCACCTCGCCCCGGCGATCGCGGACCAGGCCCCGCGGCGCGCGCACCCGCACGTCCTTGAACTGGTTGTCGATCGACAGCGCGTGGAACTCCTCGAAGCGCACCACCATCAGCCGGTAGAGGTTGACCGCCAGCACCAAGAGGCCCAGCACGAAGGCCACGCCCAGGCCGATGATCCGCGGCCGCAGCTCCTTCGGCTCCCTGCCCGTGCCCAGCTTCACCGCAGCCCCCCCGGCTCGGGGTGATCGCCCGGCTCGATCCGCTTGAGCAGCGGGAAGAGCGCTACGCCCGCCACCGTGGACAACAGCACCTGCAGCGGCACGCCGGCCAGCGCCGAGCCCGCGCCGCCGCCCTGCCGCGCGGTGAGCCACCCGAAGAAGAGCGCCAGCAGCGCGTGCCCGAAGGTGGCCGCCGCCACGAAGAGCGCGTAGCCGCCCCGCGAGCGCCCGTCCACCACCTGCCCCGCCGCCCGCACCAGCAGGAAGGTCAGCACCGCGAGGAAGGGGTAGAGGCCCGTCGGCCGCCCGGTGAAGGCGTCCAGCAGGTAGCCGGCCGCGAAGGCCGTGAAGGCGCCTTCCACCGTCGTGGCCCGCAGCGCCACGAACACCACCAGCGCCAGGCCCACGTCGATCCGCGTCACCTCCAGCCCGAGGAACTTCACCACCACCGACTCCACGGAGAGCAGCAGCAGCGCCAGGCCGGTGAAGGCGAGGAACTTCACCTCGTCACCGCCGCCGCGGGCAGCGTCAGCGCCACGGGGATCACCAGCACCTCTTCCACCCGCGCCAGGTCCACCGCCGGCTTCACCGTGGCGGTGAGGAACATGCCCACCGCCGGCCGCCCCACGTCGTGCACCGTCCCCACGTGCAGCCCGGGCGGGAAGATGCCGTCCGTCCCGCTCGTCACCACCTCGTCTCCATCCCTGGTGTCCTCCTCGCGCCGAACCAGGTTCAAGGACAGCCGGCGCCCGTCCCCCAGGCCCGTCACCGTGGCCCGCACCCGCGTCCGCTGCAGCACCGCCCCCACCCGCGAGGACGCGTCGGTGAGCAGCATCACGTCCGCCGAACCGCCCACGCTGCGCACCACCTGCCCCACCACCCCGTCCGGCGTCAGCACCGGCATCCCCGGCCGCACCCCTTGATCCTCGCCCCGGTTGATGCGGATCGACTGGAACTGCGCCGTGGGGTTCAAGCCGATCACCCGCGCGACGATCTCCTGGTCGACGGTGGCCTCGACGTAGCCCAGCGCCGCCTTGAGCCGCGCGTTCTCCGCCTCCGCTTCCTTGAGCGCGTTCACCGCCGCGTGCGCCTCGGCCAGCGAGGCGCGGCACTCCTGCGCCTCCTCGTGCGCCCCCTTGAGCGCCACGTACCCGCTGGCGGCCCGGCCTACCCCGTTGAAGGCCCAGGTGCAGGCCGCCTGCACCGGAGAAGAGATCGCCAGGATCAACCGGTCCGCGAAGTTCGGCTCGCGCCCGCGGTGCCCCGACGACAGGTAGCTCACCAGCGGGTACACGAGCAGCGCGCCGACGATCAGCGGCTCTCGGTAGCGCGTCAGGAAACGAACCATCTCGTGAGCTTCCGGCCGGGCTTCAAAGCCCTTGCATGTTGGTGGCACCGATCCTACAGGTCAAGCCTTCGACGTTCCAACCGCTGAGAAACCATGAGCAATTCCGCTGACACCCGCAGAATCGGATCTCTCCTCTTCATCGGCGCGCTGGCGTTGCTCTTCGCGCTGCAGTGGGGCCCCGGCAGCCAGGGCTGCGAGACGGGCAAACTGCCCGAGCCAGAGACGGCCGCGACGGTGAACGGCCAGCCGATCCCCCTGCGCGAGTTCGCCGTCAACTACCGGCAGCAGGCCGACCAGTTCCGCAGGCAGGGCGTCCCCAGCGAGATGCTCAAGCAGTTCGGGATCCACAAGCAGGTGCTGGACCAGCTGGTCAACACCGAGCTGCTCGCCCAGGCCGCCGAGAAGAAGGGCGTGGCCGCCGACGACGAGGACCTGAAGCGCCTGATGCGCGAGGCCCCCGCCTTCCAGAAGGACGGGAAGTTCGACCTCGACAGCTACAAGCAGTTCATCGAGTACGAGAAGACCACCACGGTGCTCTTCGAGGACAAGCTGCGCCGCCAGCTCTCCGCCCAGCGCCTCATCGAGCTGGTGGAGTCCAGCGTGGTGGTGTCCGACGACGAGGTGAAGGCGAAGTACCTGAAGGACGGCAACTCCGCGAAGGCCACCTTCGTGCGCTTCACCCCCACCATGTTCGTGGACCAGGTGAAGGCCCCGAAGCCGCCGGAGCTCGAGGCCTGGGCGAAGGCCCCGGAGAACGAGAAGGCGATCGCCGATCACTACGAGGCGAACAAGTTCACCTGGTTCGTCCCCGAGAAGGTGAAGGCCCGGCAGATCCTCCTGCGCTTCCCCGCCGACGCCACCGCCGAGCAGAAGGCAGAGATCAAGACGCGCGCGGAGAACGTGCGCAAGCAGCTCGTCGACGAGAAGAAGCCGTTCGCCGAGGTGGCGAAGGCGTCCAGCGACGACACCGAGACGAAGGAGAAGGGCGGCGAGCTGGGCTTCGTGGAGCGCCTGCAACTGCCCGGCGCGTTCGCCGATCTCCTCTTCGCGCTGCAGCCCGGCGAGGTGACCGCCCCGGTGGAGACGCCCCTGGGCTACTACGTGGGCACGGTAGAGGAGAAGAAGGCGCCCGAGCAGCGGCCCCTGGACGCGGTCCGCCTGGAGATCGCCAGCCAGCTCTTCCTCAAGGACAAGGCGAAGGCCCTGGCGAAGACCGCCGCCGAGAAGGCGCTCGCCGACGCGAAGGCCGGCAAGAAGCTGCTCGACCTGTTCCCCGCCGGCGCGAAGGATCCGTCCAACCCCTTCGCCGCCGGGCACGAGACGAAGCCCGAGGCGAAGGAGACGGGCGAGTTCAACTCCACCTCCGACGCGATCCCCAACCTGGGCAGCGCGCCCGAGGCGCACAAGGCGATCTTCGACCGGAAGGACGCCGGCCTGGTGGACTCGCTCATCACCGTGGGCGACGCCTACGCGGTGCTGGTGGTGGACGAGCGCAAGGTGCCCAGCGACGAGGACTTCGTGGCGAAGCAGGACCAGCTCAAGCTCGAGGCGATCAAGGGCAAACAGTTCGAGGTGCGCGAGGCCTTCATGAAGGCCCTCAAGCAGTCCGGCACGGTGGTGATCAACGACAAGGCCATCGACCTGGTGATCGGCGGCGAGTCGTAACTTCGGCTCTCGTGGCGCCCCGGCTGATCCTCGCCTCTGCGTCACCCCGCCGGCGGGAGCTGCTCGGGCTCTTGGGCGTCCCCTTCGACGTGCAGGCGGCGGACGTGGACGAGTCGCCCCGCGCGGGCGAGCCACCGGCCGCCTACGTGGAGCGGCTGGCGCGCGAGAAGGCGCTGGCGATCGCCACGAAGGCCCCCGGAGCGCTGGTGCTGGCCGCGGACACCTCGGTGGTGGTGGACGCCGAGATCCTCGGTAAGCCGGGGGCGTCCCTGCAGGAAGGCGGGCGAATGCTCCGGCGCCTCTCGGGGCGCGCCCACGAGGTGATGACGGCTGTCTCCCTCTCCTCCTGGGGCGAGGGAAGGGGAGAGGGCGTGGTGGTCACCACCCTCGTCCGCTTCAAGCCCCTCACCGCCGCCGAGATCTCCTGGTACCTCTCCACCGGCGAAGGCCAGGACAAGGCGGGCGGCTACGCGGTGCAGGGGCACGCGGGGCTCTTCATCACCTCACTCTCTGGCTCCTCCTCGAACGTGATCGGCCTGCCGCTGGCCGAGACGGTGGAGCTCCTGCTGCGCGCCGGTTATCCGCTGCCCTGGAGCGGGCGATGATCACGAAGGACGAGCTGGCAGCGAACCTCTCGGCGGTGGAGGCGCGGATCGCGGCGGCGTGCGCGAAGGCCGGCCGGCCTCGCGCGTCGGTGACGCTGGTGGCGGTGTCGAAGAAGCACCCGCCGGAGCTGATCCGCCTCGCCTGGGAGCTGGGCCACCTGGACTTCGGGGAGAACTACGCGCAGGAGCTCCGGGACAAGGCCCAGGCGCTGTCGGACTGCGCGGGGCTGCGCTGGCACGCGATCGGCCCGGTACAGCCAAAGAACGCGAAGTACCTGGCGAAGGCGGCGCACGTCTTCCACGCGCTGGAGCGGCTGGAGGTGGCCCAGGAGCTCTCGAGGCGGCGCACCGGCGGCGCCCTGCCCTGCCTCCTCGAGGTGAACGTGGCGGGCGAAGCCACCAAGGCCGGCCTCGCGCCTGCGGAGGTGGAAGGCTTCCTCGCCCAGGTCCGCGGCCTGCCCAACCTGGAAGCCGTCGGCCTCACCGCCATGCCGCCCTTCGTCGACGATCCGCAGACGAACCGGCCGCACTTCGAGGCCACCGCGCGGCTGGCCACGTCCCTGGGCCTCTCGCAGCTCTCCATGGGCACCACCAGCGACTTCGAGGCGGCGGTCGCCTGCGGGGCCACGCTGATCCGCGTGGGCACGGCGATCTTCGGCGAGCGCCCGGCGGCGCCTTGAGTTTGCACGCCGCCGCCCGCTCGCGGGTCCCCCCTCAAACAGCCATGCGCGCCCTCGCCCTCCTCCTCGCCCTGACGCTCCCCGGCCTGGCCGCAGCCGACTGCTACTCGGACAGCGAGTGCAACGGCGGCAAGTGCCGCTCCGGCAAGTGCACCACCCAGGGCGGCCAGTGCTACTCCGACTCCGAGTGTCCCGGGGGCGTCTGCCGCTCCGGCAAGTGCACCACCGCGGGTGGCCCCTGCTACTCCGACTCCGAGTGCGGCGGTGGGAAGTGCCGCTCCGGCAAGTGCACCACCGCGGGCGGCCCGTGCTACTCCGACTCCGAGTGCGGCGGCGGGAAGTGCCGCTCCGGCAAGTGCACCACCGCGGGCGGGCCCTGCTACTCCGACTCCGAGTGCGGCGGCGGGAAGTGCCGCTCCGGCCAGTGCACCACCGCGGGCGGCCCGTGCTACTCCGACTCCGAGTGCCCCGGCGCGAAGTGCCGGTCGGGCAAGTGCACCTCGAAGTGAAGGCTTACAGCTCCTTCAGCTTCAGCTTCCCCTCGTCGGTGAGCCGCGCCTCGAAGGACGCGCCGCAGTAGTGGCAGCTGATCTCTTCCTTGTGCTTGAAGCCGTCGGGCCAGGGGTTGTTCGCGCTGCACTGGGGACAATCGAACTCGTAGAAGAGCTGCGCGGCCGACCTGGCCTTCGGCGCGTCGTCATCGTCGTCGTAGCGCTGCCCGTAGCTGGACATGGCTCACCTCACCAGCGATTCAAGAAGTCCGTCATCTCGTCGAGCGCCTGCGCCCGCGCCGCGTGGATCGCCTTGAGGGCCTGCTGCAGGGCCGGGGGCAGCGCCCCGTTCACCAGCAGCGCCTCGCGGGGCAGCTCGGCCAGATCCACCGGCCCCTGCGCCACCGCCGACGAGCGCCGCGTCGCCTCGCCCGACAGCACCTCGCCTTCCCCCAGCACCTCCCCCTTGCGCACCAGCCCCAGCTCCACCGCGTCCGTCTGCTTGCGCGCGAACAGCCGCACGTCCCCCTGCAGCACCAGCAGCAGCCCCGAGCCCGCCTCGCCCTGCTGGAAGATCACCACCTTGTCCGGGTAGCGCCGCACCACCGCCTTCGCCAGCACCGCCCGCAGCGACGCGCCCAGCGCCGTCACCACCTCGCTCGCCGCCAGCACCTGGTCGTGGCGGATCAGCTCGTACGCGTCGGCCCGCTTGAGCTCGACCTTCACCACCGGCGTGTTGTCGCCGAAGCGATCGCTCACCGCGCCTCCACCTCCGCGGCCGGCACCGTCCGGTACGTCTGGTCGATGTGGTCCATCAGCTCGAAAAACGCGTCCCCGTACAAGGTCTCGTCCCCCGGCGTGTAACCGCGGCGGTTGACCCAGAACGTACCCGAGTTGCACTCGCGCTCCCAGCCGGGGACGCCGTCGAGATCATTCCCCATGTCGTCTGTGTTCCGACAGTCGCGCCCACCGGTGGAGCTGTTGATGAAGCAGCACCGCCCGTTGGGGAAGACGTAGATCACCGGGCGCAGCTGCACGTCGCTGTCCATCACGTAGGCGTCGGTGATCAGCCCGGTGGCCATGAAGCCCTGGGGATCCATCCCATAGCCGTGCAGCAGGTAGGCGACCGGGTAGCGCTTGTCGGCGTTCTCCGGGGTGTCGTAGCCGGGCGGCAGCGCGATGGAGTACTCCCACATCGCGCGCAGCTTCTCGCTGCGGAAGGTCTCCACCCGCTGGCGATCGCTGCCCGAGCCGCCGAAGGGCGTGGCCGGCCGCTCCAGGCTGGGCCACATGCTGGCCACCCAGTTGAACACCACCGAGAAGCGGTACACCGCCTGCGACGCGGTGCCGACGTGATCGCCTTCGCCGGCCTCGAGGTCCGCGGGCGTGGGGTTGTCCTTGCCGTACAGCGTGAGGAGATCGCGGGGCACGTTCCTCCAGGCCCGGTTCCACGGGTTGAAGTTGCCGGTGCGGCGGTCCTTCATCCCGGGGATCTCCACGAAGTCGCGGTACTCGCCCACCGGAATGGGCCGCAGCGCCTTGACCGCCGAGAAGAGGTGCTTGGCCATCAACCCCAGGTTGAAGATGTCGCGGATGCCCCCGTCGCCGACGATGTTGACGCGCTTGCGGCCCGCGTCGTCCAGCTTGCGGAAGTTCGTCTTCCCGTCGAGCGCGAACATCGTCTTGCGCCCGCTGGTGACGTCGTACACCCCGTTGCCCTCGCCCACGTCGCCGGACCCCGGCACTCCGTCCAGTCCGTCGTCGCGGTACGGCTCGCCTGGATCCCACTTCCAGTCCCCCTCGGTGCCGAAGGGGTTGGCGTCCGGCTCGTAGTCGTCGTGGTTGGGATCGCCCGCGGCGCCGCCCGAGGTGTTGCACCCGCCGCTGCCGTTCTCGAAGGCGTCCGCGCAGCCGTCCTCGCCCACGTCGTCGTAGCGCTCGTGGCTGTTGTTCACCACCGGCTCGCCGTAGTCCCGCCGCCCGTTCCGGTTGTAGTCGTACGCGAGGATGATCCCTTGCGCCTGGCGCGGCTGCCGGCAGGGATCGACGCGCCCGGTGTTCGCCAGCCAGTAGAGCGTGTCATCGTTCTTGTTGGCCCGCACCGCCCCGCCCTTGTTCAGGCAGAACGTGTTGGCGAACGACTCCTCTTGGGCCACCGGCATCGGCGCGGTGATGTTCGACGGATCGGAGCAGAAGTCCACGCGCTCCATGGTGTCGCGGCAGAAGAAGAGCGTGGGCTCGCCGTCGCAGAAGGTGATCGCGTCGTAGGTGCCGTCGGGGTTGTATTCCAGGTTCTTCAGGCCCCGCACCACCGTGGGGTTGGTGCAGAAGTCCGCCGGGAAGTGGCGGATCCGCTCGGGATCGACGCCCGGAGGCGCCACCGGTGACGCCGGGTTCTCCGTGAGGAAGTTGCCGTAGGCCAGCGAGAGATCCGTCATCATCTCCCCGTAGCTGTTGCGATCGAAGGTGCCTCCGTTGTTGGTGGTGTGCCAGTGGTTGAAGTCGTTGGGGTGCTCCCACTTGCCCGGGGTGGCCGGCCGGGCGCAGGCGTCAATGATGGCCGGATCGTTCAGCTTCACCGGATCCTGCGCGAGGATCGCCTCGAGCTGCTCACGCGTGCACCAGCCGCCGGTGACGAACTGATCGAGCATGCGCTGGAAGTAGGCCGCGTCCAGCGGGCCGCCCAGCATCGCCACGCCGTCGAAGCGCTCCGGGCGCAGCAGGCCCAGCGCCGCCGCGCCGATGCCCCCCATCGAGACGCCGCCTATCACCCGGTAGCTGGTGGACATCTTCTCCGGCGGTGGCGGAGGACTCGTGGTCGGCCCGCACGCCACGAGCAGCACCGCCACGGCGCACGCAATCACTGGAACTCGCACATCTGACTCCCGGGAACGAGGGCGCGCGCACTGTAGGCAAACAGGCGCGCGATCTCCACGGCCGGCTCTGAATAGCGGCCCCCGGCTGACAGTCGAGTCAGGTGAGGCGCGACATGAATGCCACACTCCCTCCCAGGACGCTCGCGTGGTTGACGGTGGTGGTGGGCTCTACCGGAGCCTGGGCCCAGGCCTTTGGGCCGGGCGAGCAGACGACGTACTCGGTGCGCTACCTCGGGCTGGTGGCGGGGACGGCGCAGGTGACGGTGGGGTGGAAGATGGAGCAGTACGAGCGCGAGGTGTGGCCGCTGGTCTGCGTGGGCCGCACCACCGACGCGGGGGCGGTGTTCCCGGTGAACGATCGCTTCGTCTCCTACTGGGATCCGGTAGCGCAGGAGGCGGTGGGCTCGGATCTCGTGGCGGAGGAGAACAGGAAGCGCCGGCGGGAGCGCTACCGCTACGACTTCGCGGCGATGGAGGCGATCGCCACCCGGCAACAGGCCGGCTCGGCGCCCACCGAGGCGCGGTACGCGCTCGAGCCAGGCACGGTCGATCTCGCCAGCGCGGCGTTTCGCCTGCGCAACTCGAAGCTGGCGGTGGGCCAGGAGCACGAAATGCCGATCTTCACCGGGGTGAAGGTGTACAAGCTCAAGGCCACCGTCACCGGCACCGAGCGCCTCGCGGTGGCCGGGCTGGGCGAGGTGGACGTCTTCCGCGTGACGGTGAACACCGACTTCAGCGGTTCGCTGGCCACCAGGGGCCTCGTCACGCTCTTCTACACCTCGGACGAGAAGCAACTGCCCGTCCGGGCGGAAGCCGACTTCCTGCTCGGGAAAGTCGTCCTGGAGGCAGTGAAATACGAACCCGGAATGCGCTTTGCTGGAGGTCCGTGATGATCCGCGCCCTGTCCATCGCCCTGTGCCTCTCGTCCCTGGCCCTGGCCGGTCCTCCGGCCCCGAAGGCGCCCCTGCCCACCGAGGCGCAGTGCCTCGCCCTGGGCGCGCCGGGCAGCCCGATCCCCTTCGGGCCCGGAGAGACGCTCGAGTACGACATCGACGCGCTGGGGGCGAAGGCCGGGAAGATGGCGATGCGGGTGGAGCCGTCGCGCGATGGGAATCTGCCCATCGAGGTCTCGGTTGAGACCAACACCTTCTTCTCCAAGGTGCGGCGGGTGAAGGGCAGCGGCACCAGCTACCTGAACCCCCGCACCCTGCGGCCGTCCCGCTACCACGAGGACGCGAAGGAGAACGAGATCCACCGCGTGGCCGACGTCACCTTCAAGAAGGACAAGACGGCCAGGCTGGTGTCCACCATCAACGGGCAGACGGGCACGGCGCAGCTGCGCTACGGCAACGACATCACCGACGTGGCGGGTGCGGTGTTCCTCTTGAGAGCGCTCCCGCTCAAGGAAGGCCAGACGGTGTGCGTGGACGTGTACGGCATTCGCGCCATCTGGCGGGTCTGGGGCAAGGTGCTGCCGAAGGAGCACGTCTCGCTGCCGCTGGGCGAGTTCGAGGCCTTTCACCTCGAAGGCGAGGCCGCGCGGCTCGACCTACCGGACGCGCGCCGGGGCGTGCACGTGTGGATCAGCGACGACGCCCGCCGCCTCCCGCTCGCCGCGCTGGGGGTGATCGACCTGGGCGCGGTGCGCGCCACGCTGACCGGCTTCTCCCGGCCCGGCGACAAGTCCGCCAAGGCGGAGCACAAGGGCAACCTGAAGTGGTGACGCGTCAGCGGCCCTCGCGCAGCTTCCCGGCGGCCTGAGACAACCGCCTCCTCAGCTGCGCCACCACCACCATCAGGTACTCAATCCGGTTGAGCACCCGGAAGTCCTCCGCGGCGTCCAGCAGGCGGATCGGCGTCGGCCGCTCGCTGGCCAGCGAGTCGAGGATGTCGGTGAAGTGCGCCTCCACCTCGGCGATCGCGTCCAGGCCCTCGCGCAGGTCATCCTCGAGGAAGTCCAGCAGCACGGCGCTGTCCTCGCGCTCGGGGAGGAACTGCTCCAGGCGATCCACGGATCGGCGGATCGCATCGACGGAGCGGGACAGCGGGGCGGAAGAAGACGCCGGCTGGATCATCGGCATGCGCGAGACGCTACAGGCCTGATCGCGGCGGTCCATTTTTCGGCCGCCCAGGCCGGGCTGTCGGACACACAAAGGGCGGGAAGGACTGGAGTCATCGCTCCGCCCTGCCCGCCCCTTCAGCCGGCTCTCAGATCAGCCCGCGCGCGCGGCGGATCTGCTCGAGCACCTTCTGGTACTCGATCTCGTAGGCGCTGGTGCCTTCCTGCAGGTGCTTGAGGCGGCCGCGGGCCTCGCGATCGATGTCGTCGTCCACGTCGAGGTGCTTCTTCATCGTCTGCAGCACCTTCGGCCGCATCACGTGATCATCGGAGAACACCTCTTCGACGTTCCGCGAGATGAGGAGGAACTCGAGCATCTGGTTGATCAAGAACTCGATGCCCTCGTCGCCCAGCTTGAAGCCGCGCACGTCCGCCATCTCACGCTTGACCTGGTTGAACTTGGAGAAGTCGTAGCCCCGGCGCTCCAGCGCTTCGCGCGTCGCCTGGTTCACCCGCTCCTCGTTGGCCAGGTACTCCCGCATGATCGCGGCCAGATCGAGTTCGGCGTCGGCCACGCGGATCGGCTCGACCTCGATGTCGCCGTCCTGCGTGAGGCGCTGCACGACCTCTCGCGCGATGATGGGGACCAACTTCGGATACACCCTCATGTCTCGTCCTGCCTTCGTCCGGGGGTTGGAGTCGGTCGACGGTGTATGTCAGCGCCGCGTCAAGCCGCAACGAAAACCTCACAAAAATCGACAGCTACGAGGACCCTCCGGGCTGCGCGGCGTCCTCGAGCGAGGCCTCGCGGACCTCGTCGTCGGCGTCCATGTCGATCGTCTTCCCCTTCGGCGCGTGGAGGAAGGCGTGGAGCCGCTCGGCCACGGCGTTCCCCACGCCCTCCACGGAGGCGAGCTCGTCGATCGACGCCTCCTTGAGGTGCTTCAGGCTGCCGAAGTGGCGCAGCAGCGCGGTGCGGCGCGCCTCGCCCACGCCAGGCACCTGGTCAAGCTCCGAGGCCAGCCCGCGCTTGCGGGACACCTTGCGCTGGAAGGTGATGGCGAAGCGGTGGGCCTCGTCGCGCAGGCGGGTGAGCGCGAACAGCTCGGGGGACGTCTGCGGCAGGACGATCGGCTCTTTGCGATCGACCAGGAAGACGCGCTCCGGGGTGCGGGTGGCGCCCGCGTCGGTGACCTCGAACTCGCGGCTCTTGGCCAGGGCCACCAGGTCCACGCCTTCGACGCCGAGGTCCTTCATCGCCGCGTGCGCCGCGGCCAGCTGGCCCTTCCCGCCGTCGATGACGATCAGATCCGGCAGATCGTTCTCCTGCAACCCGCGCTTGAGGCGCCGCGACAGCACCTCGTGCATGGAGGCGAAGTCGTCGTTCTGGTGCACCGTCTTCAGGCGGTAGTGGCGGTAGCGCGCGCGATCCGGCTCGGCGTCGACGCTGGCCACCTGCGAGGCGACGATGGACGTGCCCTGCTGGTGGGAGATGTCGAAGCACTCCATTCGTCGCGGCAGGCGCTTGAGGCGCAGGCGCTCCTGGAGGCGGGCCAGCGCGGCCTCCACCTCCTCGCGGCTGCGGGTGCGCTCGCCAAAGGCGCGCTCGGCGTTCTTGTTGGCCAGCTTGATCAGCTCCACCTTGTCGCCGCGCTGGGGGACGTGGACGCGCACGGTGGTGCCGCGGCTCTCGGTGAGCAGCTCGGCCAGCGCTTCGGGCTCGTTGGGGGCGCAGGGCAGGAGCACCTCGGCGGGCACGAAGTTCTCGTCGGCGTAGTACTGGTTGACGAAGGACGCGACCAGCTCCTCGTCGGGGAAGTCGGACGAGAAGTGGTGCGCGCGCCCGCCGGTGAGGCGGCCGGCTCTGACGTAGAGCGCGTAGAGGGTGATGCGATCGGCCTCGCGGTACAGGCCGAACACGTCCTGGTCGATGGCGTCGGTGGTGGCGATCGCCTGGCGCTCCAGGCTGCGCTCCAGCGCGATCACCTGATCGCGCAGGCGGGCGGCCTCTTCGAACTCGAGCTTCTTCGAGGCCTCCTTCATCCGCGCGCGCAGAGACTCGATGAGCGGCGCGCTGCGGCCCTCGAGGAAGAGGATCACCGCGTCGACGTTCTTCCGGTACTCCTCGGGCGGGATGGGGAAGACGCAGGGCGCAGGGCAGCGGCCGATCTGGTGGAGCAGGCAGGGGCGCTTGCGGTTCTCCAGCACGTGATCGGCGCAGGTGCGCAACTGGAAGAAGCGGTTCACCACGCGCAGCGTCTCGCGGATCGAGTTGGCCGACGCGTAGGGGCCGAAGTAGCGGGCGCCGTCGCGTCTGGGGCGACGGACGGTCTCGAGGCGCGGGTAGGGGTGCGCGGTGTCCAGGCGCAGGCAGAGGAAGTTCTTGTCGTCGCGGAGCTGGACGTTGAAGCGCGGGCGGTGCTTCTTGATCAGCTCGTTCTCGAGGAGCAGCGCCTCCTTCTCGGTGGAGACGACGACGGTCTCGAGGTCGGCCAGCACGCGATCGAGCAGCGCGACGAAGGCGCGGGAGTCCGACGAGCCGCGGGTGAAGTAGCTGCGCACGCGGTTGCGTAGGTTGACCGCCTTGCCGACGTAGATGATCCGGCCGGAGCGATCCTTCATCAGGTAGACGCCGGGCCGGTTGGGCAGGGCGTCGAGCTTTTCTTGCAGAAGAATGACGCTCATCGCCCGCCCTTCTCCCTCTCCCCAGGGGAAGAGGGTCAGCGCCTCCTCCGGTACTTCCTCGGCTGCGCCTTCCGCCCCTGCGGCCGCTGCTCCTGCTTCTCCTTCGCGTCCCCCAGCAGCGCCTTGAGCGCCGGCTTCACCCCCAGATCCATCTCCTTGAGGATCACCAGCCGATCGCGCTCCACCGCGGCCTTCTCGAACTCCATCTCGTCGGCAAACGCCATCATCTGCGCCTCGGTCTTCTTGATCAGCTCCGCGATGTCCGCCCTCGACAGCACCAGCGCGCCCGGATCCGCCGCCAGCGGCAGATCGATCGCGTCCGCGTCGTACATGAACGACTTCAGGTCGGTGATCGCCTTCTTCACCTGCGTGGGGGTGACCCCGTGCTCCTGGTTGTACGCCCGCTGGAGCTCCCGGCGACGCTCCGTCTCCTCCAGCGCGCGCTTCATCGACTCGGTGAGGTGATCCGAGTACATGATCACCCGCCCGTTCACGTTGCGCGCGGCGCGGCCCATGGTCTGGATGAGCGACACGTGGCTGCGCAGGTAGCCCTCCTTGTCCGCGTCGAGGATCGCCACCAGCGACGTCTCGGGGATGTCCAGGCCCTCGCGGAGCAGGTTGATGCCCACCAGCACGTCGAACTCGCCCTTGCGCAGATCCCTGATGATCGCCATCCGCTCGATGGCGTCGATGTCCGCGTGCAGGTAGCGCACCCGCACCCCCACCTCCGCGTAGTACTCGGTCAGATCCTCCGCCATCCGCTTGGTGAGCGTGGTGACCAACACCCGCTCCCCCTTCTTCGCGCGCTGGCGGATCTCCTCCAGCAGATCGTCCACCTGGTTGCCGGCCGGCCGCACCTCCACCTCGGGGTCCACGAGCCCCGTGGGGCGGATCACCTGCTCCACCACCACGCCGGCGGCCTTGCTGATCTCCCACTCGGCGGGCGTGGCGGACACGTACACCGCCTGGCTGACCATCTTCTCGAACTCGCCGAACTTGAGCGGCCGGTTGTCGAGCGCGCTGGGCAGGCGGAAGCCGAACTCCACCAGCGTCTCCTTGCGGCTGCGATCGCCCCGGTACATCGCGCCCACCTGCGGGATCGTCTGGTGCGACTCGTCCACGAAGAGCAGGAAGTCCTTCGGGAAGTAGTCCAGCAGGCACGGCGGCGCCTCGCCCTCACCTCGCCCGCTCAAGAAGCGCGAGTAGTTCTCGATCCCGTTGCAGAAGCCGAGCTGCTCCATCATCTCGAGATCGAACATCGTGCGCTGCTCGAGCCTTTGGGCCTCCACCAGCTTGTGCTGCCCTTTGAGCAGCAGCAGCCGCTCGCGCAGCTCCTCGCGGATCTGCGAAATCGCCCTCGCCCGCTGATCCGGCGCGGTGACGTAGTGGCTGCCGGGGAAGATCGTCACCCGGGGGACGGTGGCCAGCGTCACGCCGCGCAGGGGATCGAACTCGGTCAACTTCTCCACCGTGTCCCCGAAGAACTCCACCCGCAGGGCGCGGTCCTCTTCGTAGATGGGGAAGATCTCGATGGTGTCGCCGCGCACGCGGAAGGTCCCGCGGTGGAAGTCGGCCTCGTTGCGCTCGTACTGGCACTCCACCAGCGCGCGCATCAGCGGATCGCGGCCGTACGCCTCGCCGGTCACCAGCCGCACCGCCAGCTCCATGTACACCTTCGAGGTGCCGAGGCCGTAGATGCACGACACCGAGGCGACGATCACCACGTCGTCGCGCGTCTGCAGCGAGTGCGTCGCCGAGTGACGCATCCGCTCGATCTCCTCGTTGATGCTGGAGTCCTTCTCGATGTACGTGTCCGACGACGGCACGTACGCCTCGGGCTGGTAGTAGTCGTAGTAGCTGACGAAGTACTCGACGGCGTTGCGGGGAAAGAGCTGCTTGAACTCGCCGTAGAGCTGCGCGGCCAGCGTCTTGTTGTGGGCGATGATCAGCGCCGGCCTCTTCACGTTGGCGATCACGTTCGCCATGGTGAAGGTCTTCCCCGAGCCGGTGACGCCCAGCAGCACCTGGTGCTTGTCGCCGCGCTGGATCCCCTGGGTCAGCTCGGCGATGGCGCGCGGCTGGTCCCCGCGCGCCTCGTAGTCACTGACCAACTGAAAGTCGCCCATGGGCCCACGTTCTAACGCGCCCGCGGCTCCGCTTCAGCGACTCCCGCGCGCCTGGAGCGAGCGCAGCCGGGTCGCCTCGAATTCGTCGCCCTTGTTCCACGACGGCAGGTGCGGTGCGTTGGCCACCACCGCGCCGAGCTGGAAGTACAGGCGGGCGTCCTCAACCGCGCCGGAGAGATCCCACGCGTCATTCACCTCGTCGGACGGCTGGTGGTAGTGCGTGCGCTCCCACGCCTCGGACTGCTCGCGGCCCCACCCTTCCGGGCGGCCGATGAAGTCGTGCCCGCTGGCGAAGTACGCCGCCGGCACCCCCGCGCGCGCGAAGTTGAGCTGATCAGACCGGTAGAAGAAGCCGCGATCCGCCAGCGCGTCCGGCTTCACCGTGCGGCCCTGTGCCTTCGCCAGCTCGGTGATGAGCTGATCGAGGGTGGACTTGCCCAGGCCGATCACGCTCACGTCGCGCGTGCGCCCCCAGATGTTCATCCCGTCGAGGTTGATGTTCGCCGCCATGTACGCCGGGGGCACCGGCGGGTGCTCCATCAGGTACCGGCTGCCCAAGAGGCCCTGCTCCTCCGCCGCCACCGCCGCGAAGAGGATGGAGCGCTTGGGCGCCTTCGGCAGCGACGCAAAGGCCTTCGCGATCACCAGGAGGCCCGCCACGCCGCCCGCGTTGTCCACCGCGCCGTTGTAGATCGCGTCCTCGCCCGGCTTCGCGTCCGCCTTCTTCCCCAGGTGATCGTGGTGCGCGGTGTAGACGACCACCTCCTCGGCCAGCACCGGGTCGCTGCCCTTGAGCAGGCCCAGCACGTTGGCGGTGGTCTTCCGCTGCACCTGAGTCTTCAGCGTCACCGAGAGCGACGTGCCCAGCGGCACCGGCTGGAAGTCGCGCCGGTTCGCCGCGGCGATCAGCGCTTCGAGCGTCTTGCCCGACAGGGCGACGAGCTTCTTGGTCGCGTCCTCGGTGAACCAGCCTTTCACCTGCAGGCGGGGCCCCTCGGCGCCGGGCAGCTCGAACTGCTCGCCGGTCCAGGAGGTCTGCACCACCTGCCACGGGTACCCGGCTGACGGCGTGGTGTGGATGAGGAAGGCGCCCACCGCGCCGCGCTTGCGGGCCTGCTCGTACTTGTAGTCCCAGCGCCCGTAGTAGAGCCGCGCCTTCCCGGCGAAGGACGCGGGATCGTCCTCGGGATCATTGTTGATCATCAAGAGCACCTTGCCGACCAGGTCGACGCCCTTGAAGTCGTCCCAGCCGAACTCGGGTGCGGTGATCCCATAGCCGACGAAGATCAGCTCGGCCTTGTCCAGGCGCGCGCTCGGGCCGGTGACGCCGGAGAAGGCGATGAAGTCGTCGCTCACCTCGAGGGCCAGCGTCTGCTTGCCAGCCGTGGCCACCAGCCTGTCGGTGCGGCTGGTGACGCCCACCAGCTCCACCTTCTGCACCCAGCCTCCGCCCGGCGCGAAGGGCTTGAGGCCCAGCGCTTCGAACTCGGTCGCCAGGTAGCGCTGCGCCAGCGCGTCGCCGGCGGTGGCGGGGCCGCGCCCCTCCAATTCGTCGGAGGCGAGGAAGCGCATCGGCCCCTTGATCGCCTCGGCGGTGATGGACCTCGAGGCCTGCGCGACCCCGGGCGGCAGCGGCGCGGCGGCGAGGGCGGTGAGACACAGGGCGAGCTGCATGTGGCCGAGGTGTAACGCGATTTCCGCCTCGAGGCACATGCCGCGGAGGACGGAAGGGCAGGCGGGCCTCCCATCGAGCGCCGCGAGGCACCAGGGGAGTCCGTCCGGGTGCGAAGAGTCGTGGTGAGCAGCTCGGTGTGCCCGGGTATGGTCGCGCGGACCCGCGATGACCGAGCGCCCGGCCGGCAAGTACGAACTCCTCGAGAAGCTGGCCACCGGCGGCATGGCCGAGGTCTTCCTCGCGCGCGTGCGCGGCCCCGCGGACTTCGAGCGCCGGCTGGTCATCAAGCGGGTGCTGCCGAGCCTCGCCGCCGAGAAGGAGTTCACCCGTCTCTTCGAGCTCGAGGCCCGCTACGCGGCGCTCATCGAGCACCCCAACGTCGCGCAGGTGTACGACTTCGGGCACGACGGGGACGGGCGGCCGTGGCTGGCGATGGAGTACGTCGACGGCGCCAGCGTGCGGGACCTCTTACGCGCCACGCTGGGCCGCGGCGAGCGCGCCGACGCCCGGCTGGTCGCGCACGTCTTCGCCCGCGCCGCCGAGGGGCTGGCCGCCGCGCACGGGTTGCTCGACAGGCAGACGCGCGCGCCGCTGCACCTCGTGCACCGCGACGTCAGCCCCGACAACCTCCTCGTGTCGCGCGTGGGCGCCGTGAAGGTGTCGGACTTCGGCATCGCGCGCGCGATGGTGATGGCCGGCACCACGCACCCCAACCAGATGCGCGGCAAGCTGCGCTACCTGGCGCCCGAGCAGGTGCGCGGCGAGGCGCCCAGCCTGGCGGTGGACGTCTGGGCCATGGGCGTGTGCCTGTTCGAGGCGCTCGCCGGCCAGCGCCCCTTCCCGGAGGACAACGAAGGCCACACGGTGTCCGCCATCGCTCACGGCGAGCGGCCTGCGCTGGTGGCGCTGAGGCCAGACTGCCCGGCCGCGTTGGTGGCCGCCGTCGACGCGTGCCTCGCAGTGGACCTCGCGCGGCGCATGCCCGACTGCCACGAGCTGGCCGTGGCGCTCGATCGCTTCGTCGCGGCCAGCGGGCCGCCCATCACCACGTCGATGGTGGGTGCGTGGGTCGACCGGCTGGTGCCGCCACGGTCGCGAAGCGAAGCTCCGAAGCCGGAGCGCTGGCTGCCCGACCTCGGCACCCCGGCCTCGCAGCCGAGCGCGGCCCTCGTCGCCGCAGCACCGCCGCTCGGCGACCCGGTCGAGCTGCAGCCCACCAGCGCCTTTGCGACGCGCTTCGAGCCGGACCGCGCCCCAGCGACACCACCTCCCGCGGCTCCAAGTCCCGCAGCATCGGCTCCTGCGGCATCGGCGCCGGCAGAGGGCGCGCTCACCGGGGTGCCGGACAACGCGAGGGCCACCGGCGGCTGGCGGCGCTGGGTGCTCGTGGCAGCCGGCCTCGCGCTGGTGGCGCTGGGTCTGGGCGTGGTCAGTGAGCGCTTTCCCGCGACGCCGCCGCCGGCGCGCATCGTGGTGACGAGCACGCCATCGGGCGCCACGGTGCGCCTCGACGGGCAAGACGTCGGGAAGACGCCGTGGGGCGGAGACTGGGCCAGCCGCGCACCCATCGAAGTGGAGGTCCACGCCCCAGGCTACGCCCCCTGGAAGACGACGTTGCCGCCCGGAGAGGACGCGACCCTCGACGTCCCGCTCAAGCGGCGCTGAGAGCTCATCAGATTGGAGTCGATTGATTGTTGATTTTTACAATGTTGCGCTTGATTTTTCTGAGTCCATGGCGCTATGTCCTCAACCATGGAGCAGCCGCTGCCGGTCCGCTGTCCGCTCTGCGAGGGGCGCGTTCACATCGAGCGCGTGCGCTGCGAGGCGTGCGCGAGCGCGGTGGAAGGCAGGTTCGGCCTCGACTGGCTGGGCCAGCTGTCGAGGGAGCAGCTGCAGTTCGTGAAGGTGTTCCTGCTGGCCCGGGGGAAGATCAAGGACGTCGAGCAGGCGCTGGGGCTGTCGTACCCGACGGTCGTCTCGCGCCTCGATGACGTGGTGGCGGCGATGGGCGGAGCGGCGCCGGTGAGCGCTCCCGCCGAGTCGGCCGTGCGCCTGGAGATCCTGGACCAGCTCGCGTCGGGCGCAATCGACGTCGAGGAAGCCGAGCGCCGGCTGAAGAAGAAGCGCTGAGGAGGAAACGCCATGCCGCACCACGTGATGTCCCTGCCGCTGTCCGAGAAGCCCACCCTGGAGATCTCCGCCTCGACCATCGACGTCGAGTTGGTCCCGCTCAAGTCCGGCGAGCTCCCCTTCATCGACGTGCACGGCCCGCGGCTGTCCGAGGGCACCGTCGAGCTCAAGCCCGACGGCGAGGTGACGCGCGTGTCGCTGGGCTCGCCCTGGCGCGACGGCTTCGAGTGGAACTTCCCCCAGAAGCTCGTCTTCCACGTGCCGCCGCACGTGCGCGCGCGGGTGGCGAGTGACGCCGGCCGGCTGCACGTCGAAGAGCTGGCCGGGTGCGATCTCGAGGTGACGAGCCACGCAGGCGCGGTGACGCTCGATCGCGTGCGCGGACGGCTCAAGGTGCGGGTGGACTCGGGCGCGGTGAAGGGAGCTCATGTCGGCGGCACGCTGGACATCCGCTCCGCCGCGGGGGCCGTGAAGCTGGGCATCGACGCGCTCGACGCCGGCACCCACCAGATCCGCACCACGATGGGCAGCGTGAAGGTGGACCTCGCCGCCGGCCTGCAGGTGGAGCTCGCCACCTCCACCACCCTGGGCAGCGTGAGATCCCGCTACCCGAATACCCCCGGCGCGCCCGTGGTGTTGCAGCTCGAGGCCGAGCTCGGCGCGGTCAAGGTGAATGAGGTCGACGCGGTCGAGGACGAGCGCCACGGCGACTGGCCCGACTGGCGGCGGCTGTGGCGCGACGTGGCCGGCGCCGTGGTGACCACCATGGGGCGCGAAGTGAAGCAGGTGACGACCGACGTGCCGTCGCCCGCGGGGGCGAAACAGGAGGCCTCGCCTGCTTCGCAGGAGGAGCTGCGCCGGGTGCTGGAGCTCGTCCAGGCCGGGAAGCTCTCCACCGGGGACGCCGAGCGGTTGATCCGCGCGATGGGGTGACTTCCCTTCACCCCCGTTGGGAGAGAGGGAGGCTGGCGTTCACTCGCTGGCCACCTTCCACTCCGTGCCGCGCGGCGTATCCATGATCTCCACCCCGGTGGCCTTGAGTTCGGCGCGGAGGCGATCCGCCTCCGGGAAGTTCTTCGCGGCGCGCGCGGCGTTACGAGCAGCGATCGCCGCCTCCACCTTCGCCACGTCGAGGCCCTTCGCCTTCACCTGGCGATCGCGGCGGGCCAGCAGCCAGTCCTCGGGTTTGCGCTCGAACAGCCCCAGCGCCTTCGACATCTGCCGCACCACCTCACGCAGCGCCACCAGCGTCCTGCCCACCAGCACCTTGTCCTTCACCGGCGGCTTGTCCATCAGCAGGTTGAGCTCGGCGAACACACCCGACACCGCGGACAGCGCGCCGGCGAAGTTGAAGTCGTCGCTCATCGCCGCGTGGAAGTCGTTCAAGAAGCGCTGCGGCTCTCCGTGCAGCGGCCCGGCGATGAACTCCTTCGCGTCGAGCCGCTCGTCCACCTTCTTCAGCGTCTCGTAGAAGTACTCCATGCGCCCCTCCGCGTCGTGGAGCGCCTTGTCGGAGAACGCGAGCTGCTGCCGGTAGTGCGTGGTGAGGAAGAAGTAGCGCAGCCCCTCCGCGTCCACCTTCTCGAGCGCGTCGCGCAGGCGCACCACGTTGCCCAGCGACTTGGACATCTTCGCGCCCTCGAGATCGAGGAAGCCGCCGTGCATCCAGCAGTTGCACAAGGTCTTCCCTGAAGCGCCTTCCGACTGGGCGAGCTCGTTCTCGTGGTGCGGGAAGATCAGATCCAGCCCGCCGCCGTGGAGATCGAACGTCTCCCCCAGGTACTTCGAGCTCATCGCCGAGCACTCGATGTGCCAGCCCGGCCTTCCCTTCCCCCACGGCGAGTCCCACGATGGCTCGCCCGGCCTGGCCGCCTTCCACAAGGCAAAGTCCGCCGGGTTCCGCTTCTCCTCGCCCTTGAGCTCCCGCTCGCCGCCGCCCTCGAGGAGATCGTCGAGCTTCTTCTTCGACAGCTTCAGGTAGCCGGGGAACTTCCGGACCTCGAAGTACACGTCTCCGCCCGACTGGTACGCCACACCGTTGGCGATCAGCTTGACGATCAGCGCGATGATCTCCGGGATCGTCTCCGACACCTTCGGCGACACGTCGGGCTGGAGCAGCCTCAGCTTCGTGGCGTCCGCCTCGAACTCCCGCACGAAGCGCGCCGCGAGCGCGATCGGCTCCTCCCCGGTCTCCGCCGCCGCCTTGATGATCTTGTCGTCGACGTCGGTGTAGTTGCGCACGTACTTCACCGCGAAGCCGCGCGCGCGCAGGTAGCGGACGATCACGTCGAAGCTGGTGAAGGTCCGCGCGTTGCCGAGGTGCACGAAGCTGTAGACCGTCGGCCCGCAGACGTAGATGCCCACCTTCCCCGGGGTCAGCGGCGCGAGCGGCACCTTCGCCTGTTGCATGGTGTTGAAGACGCGGATCTCTGGGGCGCTCATTGGTAGATCCTGCCTCCGGCAGGGGTTTCGTTGAGTTGAATTCCACTGTCTCGGGCAGGACCCCCGTTCAAACCGTACGTGCGGATTTCCCGCATACGGCTTACCGACAGCCCTCTTCGGGC
>JADLDB010000172.1 GCA_020846875.1 Myxococcales bacterium
AGGACGTTGCCCGGAGGTCGAGAAGCGAGGAGGGAGCGGGCTGGTGGGCCCGTGACCGACGAGCGACGACGAGATCCGGGCAAGGGACCAGCGAGGCGTGCTCTGCTCAGGCGATCTCCGGGGTTAGAAGCTGCCTTCCCCCTGCGGCGGCCCCTCGGGCTTCGGGCCGGCCTCGGCGGGCATGGTGGCCTCGCGGGCGGCTTCCTCGGCGGTGCCCCCGGCGGCCTCCACCGACGTCTTCGCCCGGGGCACGGGCACGGGCTCCCCTTCGGCGCCCGCGTGGCCCACGAAGGGGTGGGTGTCGCGGTCGAAGGCGCTGACGGCGTCTCCCACCTTGTCGGGGGTGGTGGCGCGCAGGCGGGCGCGCACCCGGGCGATGGAGTCCTGCACCACCGACGGCGTGGGGTGGGCCTTCAGGGCCTCCACCCACAACTCGATGGCGCGCTCCGCCTCGCCGGCGTCGGCCTTGAGCCGGCCCAGCTCGAAGAGGGCGTGGGGCTTCAGCTTCGAGTCCGGGAAGCGCTCGATGACCTCGGCGAAGACGCGCTGCGCCTCGGGCTTGCGGCCGTCCATCATCGACAGGGCCTGGGCGCGCAGGAAGAGGGCGTCGGCCACGAAGGCGCTGGTCTCGAATTTCTGCACCAGCTTGCCCGCCTCGAGCTGGCATTGCTCGTAGTCCTGGAGCTCGAAGTACATCGACGCCACCTGGTAGCTCAATTCGGCCGAGGCGGGCGGGTTGCGCGCCAGGGCGGCCGTCAGCTCGGCGATGGCGCCGCGGAGGTCGCGGAAGTGGTGGCGCAAGAGCTCCGCCAGGTGCACCCGGCCCTCCAACGTCTCGGGGGCCTCCGGGCAGACGGCGATGAGCTCGCGGTACACCTCCACCGCGCGGCGCGCGTCCCCCAACTGGAAGGCGTAGACATCGGAGGCGCCGCGCAGGGCCCGCGCCCGGTACACCGCCGCCTCGGGCGAGGTGTCCCGCTCCAGCGCGTCCAGCGCCTTCTTGTAGGCGTCCAGCGCGTCCTGCGGGCGCTGCTCGAAGAGGGCCGTGCGGGCCTTCTCCAGCAGCGCGGGGGCGTCGTCCTTCTTGCAGCCCGAGAGACCGAGGAGAGCGAGGAGGACGATGGCGCGCGTCACGGGCAGGCCTCCGGGATGAAGCGGACACAGCGGCGGCCGACGCAGTCCACGCAGTCGCGCAGCCGGTCCTCGGTGGTGGCGCACAGCAGCGTGGCCGACGGCCTCAGGCAGTCGGCCGAGGTGACGCAGGGGGCGGCGCCGCCGTCGGGGCCCACCTGCGGCACCTCGACTGGGCACGGCCGGCAGGCCGCGGCGAGCGAGGCGACGAGGAGGAGAAGGAGCCGCATCACGGAGAGCCGCGTAGCACAGAATGGGCGGGAGTCTCCCTCTCCCCCCTCGGGGGAGGAGTGCCCCCGTGTTTCAGCCCGACAGGTCAGGCCCGCAGGCGGTGTGGCTGCGCTTCGTTCCCGGAGCTGGGCGACGCCCTGGAACGTCACGCTCGAACACTCCTCGAGTCAGAGCGTCTGGTCCTGCGCCACCGTGCCCGCCGGCCCCGGGAAGCCCACGGAGGAGCCGCCCGTGCCCGCCGAACCCAACGAGTACGACACCTGCGAGGTGTTGATGGTGCTGCCCGCGTTGCGCAGCAACCCGATGGACGGGCCGCCCGCGCCCCCCGAGCCGTGGCCCCCCGCCCCACCCACCCCGCCGTTGCCTCCCCGCCCGCCGATGCCCGAGTAGCCCTGGTTGCCCCAGTCGTGCACCGAGGAGGCCCCCACCCCGCCCCACCCTCCCGCGCCGCCGCTGCCCCCGTTGCCCCCGTTACCCCCTCGCGCCGACTGCAAGGCGAGGTTCTGCGCCACCACCTGCGAGTTCCACAGCACCAGCGCGATGGACCCTCCTCCGCCTCGGCCGTTGCCTCCCGCCATCCCCGCGCAGCCACCGCCGCCGCCTCCCCCGCCAGAGCTGCCGTAGGTGTAGCACCAGCAGAACTGCAGAACGCCCAGCACCTCCCAGTCCTGACAGCCGCCGCCGCCTCCTCCTCCGCCGCCTCCGCCGTTGCCATTCGTCCCGCTCGTCGAAGGCGCGCCCAGCGGAGGGAGGTAGCCCGCCACCGACAGCGTGCCCAGCGCCGGTGACAGCCCGCCGTTGGCGCCGTTGGTGCCGCTGGTGCCGTCCGCGCCCCGCTGGTTGGGCTGCGGCGTGCCGAAGGCGTTCCCTCCGGTGTACGACGGCCCGCCCGTGCCCGCCGAGGTGCCGATGACGCCCTGGCCACCCGTGCCGCCCGGCCCCTGGCTGGAGTACGCGTAGCCCGGCACGCCTCCGGTGCCGCCCGTGCGGCTGCAGGCCGACGTGCCGCCGCTCCCCCCCGACGGCCGCGAGCACGTCGAGCACCCCAAGTACGAGTCGTTGGCGCAGCCCCGCGCCCCCGGCGTCCCGTTGCTGCCGTTGCCGCCCGTCATGCCGGAGGCGCCCGCGTTGCCGTTGCTGCCGTCCCCCGCCACCACGGTGAGCAGCTCCAGCTTCAGGTTGCTCGAGTCCCGCACCTGCCCGCCGTAGGAGGAGCGCCCGTTGCCGTTCGGCTCCTGCCCCGCCGCCGTGTCCGCGCGGAAGGTGATGAACTGCACCAGCGAGTTGTCCACGTTGGTGAGCGACAGCGACGGGCTGCCCCCCACCACGATGGTGGAGTTGATGACGCTGCGGGTCCACCGCGTCGCCCCCGGCGCGTAGCCGCCCGCCACGTTGACGCCCGTCACGTTGGTGAGCGCCACCGGCCCCGAGTAGCTGCCCGCCGACACGTACACGTCCCGCTTGCTCTGCTGCACCGCCGCCGCCACCCCCGCCGCGATGGTGCGCCGGGGTTGGGCCATGGTGCCCGCGTAGGTGTCGTCCCCCGCCGGCGACACGTAGATGCCGTTGGTGAGTTCGCCGTCCATCCCGTCGCAGTTCGCGTCGGTAAACGCGATGTCCGGCAGGTCCGTGCTGGAGGTGAAGGTGCACGCGTACTCGCAGCCGTTCGCCCAGTCGCCGTCCAGGTTGTAGAAGCCCATCGCGCACTGGAACTGGCACATCCCCCCCACGCAACTGCCGGTGGTGCCCGGCGCCGTGCAGCGGTTGCCGCACGCGCTGCAGTGGTTGGGGTCCGTCAAGAGGTCCGCCTCGCAGCCGTTGCCGTGCAGCCCGTCGCAGTTGCCCCAGCTCGGGTCGCAGCTCTGCACCTCGCAGGCCCGGTTGGCGCAGCGGGGCGTGGCGTGCGCCAGCATGCAGGGGCTGTTGCACGCGCCGCAGTGCAGGACGTTGGACGTCACGTCGAAGCCGTTGTCCACCGTGCCGTCGCAGTCGTCGTCCACCGAGTTGCACGTCTCCGTGGAAGGCTGGCCCGGCGTGCACGTCAGCACTCCACCGTCCCCGCAGAGCGGTTGGCTGCGCAGGCACGCGCCCACCCCGCACGTCACCATCGGCTGGTCCTCGTCCACCGTGCCGTCGCAGTCGTCGTCCAGGCCGTTGCAGTCCTCCTGGGCCGGCGTCTTCGCGTCGCAGGCCCCGTAGCCCGCCACCCCGTCGCAGGTGCGCACGCCCCGGCAGGTGCCCAGGCCGTTCATCACCTCGCAGCTGATGGTCTGCCCCGCCGACGACGCCGTGCAGGTGCAGCTGCCCGAGGACGGCTGGCACTGGTTGGCCTTCGCCTTCCCGTCCGCCCCCACGCCCGAGAGGCACCGGTAGCTGGTGGGGCAGGTCTGGTCGAAGGTGCAGTCGCGCCCGCACACGTTGAGCCCGTCCACCACCAGGCACTTGTCCGCCGGGTAGGGGCAGTCGCTGTCCGCGGCGCAGGGCCGACACAGCCCGCCTTCGTCCTGCGCACAGGAGAAGCGGTTGGGCGTCAGTTGCGTGCAGATTTCGTCGGCGGTGCACCCGCTGCTGCACTTGGCGACACACACCGTCTGGAAGCCCGGCGCCGCGTCGCACAGGCCGGTGGCGCACTCCTCGTCCTGGGCGCAGACCTCCCCCTTGTTCTTCAGCGTGGGAGTGGTGGGCGGCGGCTTGCCGCAGGTACACGACGAAACCAGCGCGGGCACGGACAGGCACAGCGCGACGAAGCGAAGACGCAGCGGCGACATGAAAGGCAGGCTCCCCACGTAAACGAGGCCTCCACGGTCGACCTCCGTGGGGCAAAGTCGTCTATGACACACGCGCCGCGCGCAGGACAACCGGGCCCGCCAGGCCCCATTCGGCCAGACGGTTTCGTGCCCCCTCTCGCGCGCCCTCCTCCAGGCGTGGCGGCGGCCCGCAAGGGCCCAGCGGCGCTTCCGCCACAGCCATGTACGCCCAGGTGGGGAGGCCCCTCGCCAGCGATGTGGCAAGCGCGGGGAATGGCCGTAGAGTGGCCCCCGTCGTCCAACACGGCCGAGTCCCTCTCCCAAAGGGCTTTCGTCACCATGAAGTCCACCACTCTGCTTTTCCCTGCGCTGGCCGGCGCCGCGCTCCTCTTCTCCGCGTCGGGCTGCAGCCGCACCGCCATCTTCGTCTGCGGCAACACCGGCGACCCGCCCTGCCCCCAGGGCACCGTGTGCGTGGCCAACCGCTGCGTGCCCGGCACCACCACCTGCGCCGCCGGCGAGACGGACTGCGGCGGGAGGTGCGTCGACACCTCGACGAATGGCTCCCACTGCGGCGCCTGCGGCGTGGCCTGTGCGTCGGGCCAGGCCTGTCAGAAGGGCGCCTGCGTCACCACCGGCTGCCAGCCCGGCCAGGCCTTCTGCAACGGGCGCTGCGTGGACACCCAGGTGGACCGGCTCAACTGCGGCGCCTGCGGCAAGCAGTGCAGCGCGGTGGAGCAGTGCGTGGCGGGCGCCTGCACCTGCAGCCCGCCCCTCACCCAGTGCCCCGACGGCGCCTGCGTCAACACCGACTCGGACGCGAGCAACTGCGGCGGCTGCGGCATCGCCTGCAGGCCGGGCGACCTCTGCGAGAGGGGCGCCTGCGTGGGCATGTGCGGCAACGGCCTCACCCAGTGCGGCACCGGCTGCGTCGACACCACCAGTGACCGCTTCCACTGCGGCGGCTGCAACGTGGTGTGCGGCGCCGACGCGGACTGCCAGGGCGGGCGCTGCGTGTCCACCTGCCAGCCGGGCACCATCTCCTGCGCCGGCCGGTGCGTCGACCCGCTGACGGACCCACTCAACTGCGGCGCCTGCGGAAGGACCTGCGCCGACTTCGAGATGTGCGTCGCCGGCGGCTGCCAGTCGAAGTGCACGCCGGGCCAGGCGCTGTGCCACGGCCGCTGTGTCTTCACGGACACGGACCCGGCCAACTGCGGGCGCTGCGACTTCGTCTGCGGGCCGATGGAGGTCTGCCAGGCCGGCCAGTGCAACGCCACCTGCAGCCCGCCGGGCGTCAACTGCGGCGGCCAGTGCGTCGACGTGCAGAACGACGCCACCAACTGCGGCGCCTGCGGCATCACCTGCGCGCCCGGCCAGACGTGCCAGGCGGGCTTGTGCCGGTGCCCGCCGCCTACCTCGGGCTGCCTGGGCCTGTGCGTGGACTTCAACTCGGACCCGAAGAACTGTGGCGCCTGCGGCCGGGCCTGCGCGCCGTCGGAGGTGTGCAGCCGCGGCGTGTGCACCGCCACCTGCGCCCCGCCCCTGGTGCAGTGCCCCAACGGGGCCTGCGTGGACGTGCTCAACGACCGCAACAACTGCGGCGGCTGCGGCGTGGTGTGCGGCGCCAACCAGACGTGCACCATGGGCACCTGCCTCACCAACTCCTGCCCGCCCGGCCAGACGCGCTGCAACGGGGTGTGCGTGTCCACCGGGAGTGACCCGCTGCACTGCGGCGGCTGCAACCGCGTCTGCAGCCCCGGCACCCAGTGCGTCAACGGCGCCTGTGCCTGCCCCCCGGGCACCCAGTTGTGCAACGGCCGCTGCGTGGTCACCGCCAGCGACCCCTTCAACTGTGGCGCCTGCAACCGCGTGTGCGGCATGGGCCAGCAGTGCACCAACGGCGCGTGCACCTGCCCGTCGGGCACCACCGCCTGCGCCAACGGCACCTGCGTCAACACCCAGTCAGACCCGCTCAACTGCGGCGGCTGCGGCCTCGTCTGCAACCCGGGCCAGGTGTGCCAGGGCGGGATGTGCCAGTGCCCCTCGGGCACCAGCCTCTGCAACGGGCGCTGCGTGGCCACCCAGGTGGACCCGACCAACTGCGGGATGTGCGGGGTCGTCTGCGCGGTGGGCGCGTCCTGCGTCAACGGCGCCTGCGCCTGCGGGCCGGGCCAGCAGGTGTGCAACGGGCGGTGCGTCAACACCAGCACCGACTCGTCCAACTGCGGCGGCTGCGGCACGGTGTGCACCGGCGGCCAGACGTGCGTGATGGGCGCCTGCCAGTGCGGACCGGGCAGCACGCTGTGCGGCGGCAACTGCGTCAACACCCAGTCCGACCCGGCCAACTGCGGCGGCTGCGGCGTGGCGTGCGCCATGGGCCAGGCGTGCCTCAACGGGATGTGCGCGTTGGGCTGCCCCTCGGGTCAGGTGCTGTGCAACGGCCTGTGCACCAACACCACCACCAGCCCGGCCAACTGCGGCGCGTGCGGCAACTCCTGTAACGGCGGCACCTGCACCCAGGGCCAGTGCGTGTGCAACGGCGGAGGCGTCCCGCCCAACCTCATCCGCTGCGGCAACACCTGCGTCTCGCGCCAGTCCACGCAGAACTGCGGCAGCTGCGGGAATGCGTGCCTGCCCGGCCAGGTGTGCACCGGCTTCAGTTGCCAGCCCAACTGCTTCCCCGGCCAGGTCATGTGCAACGGGGCGTGCATCAACCCCAACTTCGACGTGAACAACTGCGGCAGTTGCGGCAACGCCTGCGGAGGCGTGGGCAGCTTCTGCCAGGTGGGCCAGTGCCGGTGCAGCGCGGCGCAGGGCTTCACCAACTGCGGAAACAAGTGCGTCAACACCCAGAGCGACGGGAATAACTGCGGCGGCTGCGGGGTGGTGTGCGGCCCCGGCCTGGCCTGCGACAACGGCGCCTGCGTGATGATGTGCCCGATGGGCGAGTCGGTGTGCAACGGCGCCTGCTTCAACCTGCAGAATGACCGGGCCAACTGCGGCGCCTGCGGGCGGCTGTGCGGCACCAACGAGCAGTGCGTGGGAGGCATCTGCTACTGCACCGGCGGCTTCGGCTTCTGCAACGGGCAGTGCCTCAACCTGCAGACGGACCGGTCCAACTGCGGCAGCTGCGGCAACCGGTGCACCGGGACGCTGCTGTGCGTGGCGGGCAGTTGCCAGTGCCAGACGGGCTTCACCAACTGCAGCGGGGTGTGCCGCAACCTGCAGTCGGACCGGACCAACTGCGGGATGTGCGGGAACGCCTGCCCGGGCAACCCGCTGGTGGAGGGCTGCGTCAACGGCGCCTGCACCTGCAACGTGGGGCTGAGCCGCTGCGGGGCGGCCTGCGTCAACCTGCAGTTCGACCGGAACAACTGCGGCGGCTGCGGAGTGGTGTGCGCGCCCAACCTCACCTGCCTCGCGGGGATGTGCACCCCGCCGTGAATCCAGTCGAGGGCCGCAAGTCGAAGGTCGCGCGATGAAGACGGTGGCTCTGTTGTTGTCGCTGTGGGTGCTGGGCGCCGCGGAGGTGCTGTCGGAGGACTACCGGGCCGTCACCCTCGAGCCGGGAGGCCGGGCACGCTTTCGGGTGCCGAGGCTGGACACGGTGACGGGCTCCTCGGGGCGGTGCATCGAGGAGGGGATGGACACGGAGGAGCCGGAGACCTTCTGGCTCGAGGCCTCCTGCGGCGGGGTGCGCACCTCGCTGGCGTGGCGGAAGGACGGCACGCGCATCCACGTGATGGCCTGCGCGGAGCCGGAGGAGCGCACGGCTGCGCAGGTGAAGCTGCGCAAGGCCCTGCAGGCGTCGCTGAAGGGGATGAAGTCCGTCACCGCGTGCGTGAAGAATGGGCGGGTGGAGCTGTGGGGCTGGGTGAAGACGCCGGCGGACCAGAAGAAGATGACGGCGCTGGAGGCGAAGCACGGGCTGGACAAGGTGCGCAGCTTCGTGGAGTTGATTCCGAAGGAAGAGTAGCGGGGGCGCGGCTGCTACAGTGCCCGCGTGTCCCTCTCCGACGCCGTCGCCGACGTCTTCTTCCCGCCGGCCTGCGCGGCGTGCGACGAGGTGCTGCCCGCGCCGGGCGCCTTCTGCGAAGACTGCCGCGCCCTGGTGCTGGAGGTGGGCGACGTGCACTGCCCGCGCTGCGGAGAGCCCGGCCGCTTCCCGGAAGACGGCTGCCCCCGCTGCCGCGCGCTGCCGCCGCCCTTCACGAGGGCCTTCGCGCCCTTCGAGCACGACGGGGCGATGGCGCGGGCCGTCCACCGCTTCAAGTACGAGGACCGGCCGGACCTCGCCCGGCCGCTGGGGCGGCTGCTCGCGGCGTCGGCGCAGCGCGCGCTTTCTTCCATGCCGGGGCCCTTCATCCCCCTTCCGCTGCACGTGTCGCGCTTCCGGGAAAGGAAGTTCGACCAGGCGGCGTTGCTCTGCGTGGCCCTCGCGGAAGTCCTCCGGCGCCCGGTGGAAGACGCGTGGCTGTCCCGCACGCGCGCCACGCCCCGGCAGGTGGGCCTCAGCGACGTGCAGCGCGAAGAGAACGTCGCCGGCGCCTTCCTGGCGGCCCCCGCCGTACGCGGACAGTCGGTGGTGCTGGTGGACGACGTGCTCACCACCGGCGCCACTGCGCGTGAAGCGGCCCGGGCGCTCCTCCATGCCGGCGCGGAGCGCGTCTTCGTCCTCACCCTGGCGCGAGCGCGCCGCGGCGAGTGAGAGCCTGGGGCTGCCGCTCGTGGTGCTTCCCCCCCCGACACGCGGCTGGGTGAGGCTCGCCCGCGGGAGGACTTCCCTGCACCGCCTCGAGGAGAAGAAGCCAGCGGGAAGTTCATCAAGGGCGAGCGCGACGACTGAAGCGCCTCGACGCGCCGCCGTTTGGTGCTTTGGTGCGGGGCCATGTCCCAGGCCGACCTGCCCGCCTCCCTTTCAGGCCCTGGCGCTCCCGCCGCCCCGCCTGACGAGGCCCCCGGCTTCCTCGCCCGCCTCGCCGAGCGCTTCACCGCCTGGGCCGAGCGCTGGATTCCCGACGCCTTCGTCTTCGCGCTGGTGGCCACCGTCCTCGTGGTGGTGGCCGCGTACGTCACCCTGCTGCCGAAGGCGGGCGCGGCCGAAGCGGCGGTGGAGGTGGCCACCATCTGGGGCAGCGGCTTCTGGGAGCTCCTCTCCTTCACCCTGCAGATGGCCCTCATCATCATCACCGGCTACGTGGTGGCCACCACCCGGCCGGTGTTCCGCCTCATCGTCGCGCTGGCCCAGGTGCCGAAGTCGCTCCACCCGCAGCCAGGCCGAGAGGCGCCTCGCCGAGTTGGGTGTGGCCCTCCCGCCGCCCACCCTCCCGCCTGCCACCGCTCCGCCTCAGCTGGCCCTCGCCGTCTGACGCAGCCCCCAGCACCAC
>JADLDB010000173.1 GCA_020846875.1 Myxococcales bacterium
CCCGACTCACTCGGGCGGCACGGCCACCTCGCGCTGGACCCCCACCTCGACACCACTGCAAGGCCCTCATCCGTCCACCCACCTCCTGGACCGCCGCCCGGTTTCCCGCTTTGAAGTTCTTGTTCTTAAGGCGGGAAGGTGACCGAGCTGGGCAGCCACGAGGAGCTCCTGGCAAAGGGCGGGCGGTACGCGCGGCTCTTCACGCTGCAGGCGCAGGGCTACCGCTGAAGAGGACGGCGCTTGTCCTCTCACCGTGGCGGCGCCGCCGAGTAGGGTGCGCCCCATGACGCGAGCCGAGGAGGTCGTGCACTTCGTCGACGCGAACGGCCTCCGCTTCGCCTACCTCGAGTGGGGAAAAGGGCCGCTCGTCCTCGCGATGCACGGCTTCCCCGACACGCCGCACGGCTGGAGCGCCATCGCGCCCGCCCTCGCGGCCCAGGGCTACCGCGTCGTCGCGCCGTTTCTTCGCGGCTACGCGCCGAGCGGCCTGCCCGCGCAAGACACCACGACGACGGTGCTGGGCGAGGACACCGTCGCGTTGATTGCCGCGCTGGGCGAAGAGCGCGCCCACCTCATCGGTCACGACTGGGGCTCCGAAGCCGTCTACGCCGCCGTCGGGCTCGCACCTGGGCGCGTGCTGACGCTCACCTCGGTGGGGATTCCGCATCGCGCCGCCGTCACGCCGTCGCTGAAGCTGGGGTGGGCGCTGCGCCACTTCGTCACCCTCTCGCTGCCGGGCGCCGAGGCGCGCTTCGCCGCCGACGACTTCGCCGAACTGGAGGTGCTCGTCAGGCGCTGGTCCCCCACCTGGAAGTTCACCCCCGAAGAGCTCGCCCCGGTGAAGGCCTGTTTCCGGGCTCCGGGCACCGTGCACGCGGCGCTCGGGTACTACCGCGCGTCCAGCCTCCGCACGCCCGCCTTCATGAAGCAGCGCGTCGCCGTGCCCACGCTCTGCGTCGCCGGCGCCGACGATCCCAGCGTGAGCCCCGCGGTCTACGAGGCGAGCCGAAGACACTTCACCGGCCCCTTCGACGTCGCGGTGCTTGGCGGCGGCCACTTCTGCCATCGCGAGTCGCCTGACGCGTTGGTGCCGAAGCTCATCAGCCACCTGGCGGCGGGAGGCCGCTGATGCTCGCGAGGACCGCGCCATGACCGACGCCACGTGCCCCACCGAAGACGACCTGCGGCGCCTCGCTGCGGGGAACCCCGGCGCTGACGCCGAGCGCCTCCGCGCGCACCTCGCGCAGTGCCCCGGCTGCACGCGCACCTTCGAGGCTCTCGCGGAGGCCGAGCTGGGCGCGACCGCCCGCTCCCCGTCGGGAGGCCCCGCCACCGAATCGCCCCTCGGCCAGGTCGGCCGCTACGTCGTGCTGCGGAAGCTCGGCGCCGGCGCGATGGGCCAGGTGCTCGAGGCCTTCGACCCGCAGCTCGAGCGCAAGATCGCCCTGAAGATGCTGCTCGGCGTCGCGACGGACGAGCTGCGCCAACGCCTCCTGCGCGAGGCCCAGGGCGCCGCGCGCGTCCGCCACCCCAACGTCGTCAGCGTGCACGACTCCGGCGTCGTCGGCGACCAGGTCTACGTGGCGATGGAGCTGGTCCCCGGCGGCTCGCTGGGCTGGTGGCTGCGCGAAGGCGAGCGCGCCTGGAGCGACGTCGTCCGCGTCTTCGTCGGCGCCGGGCGCGGGCTCGCCGCCGTCCACGCCGCCGGCCTCGTGCACCGCGACTTCAAGCCCGACAACGTCCTCCTCGAAGAGAACGGCACCGCGCGCGTGTCCGACTTCGGCCTCGTCGGCGCCATCGCGCTCGAAGGCGCGCCGTCCGCCGAGGCGCCGCCTGCCCACGACTCCGACGGGCGCTGGCAGCTCACCCGCACCGGGATGCTGATGGGCACGCCGGCCTACATGGCGCCCGAGCTCTTCGCCGGCGGCGCGGGTGAGCCGGCGTCGGACCAGTTCGCCTTCTGCGTGTCGCTGTACGAGGCGCTCCAGGGCCAGCTCCCCTTCACCGCCAGCTCCGTGCGCGAGCTCGCCGACGTCGTGCGCGCCGGCAACCCCCGCCCCGAGCGCCGCGCCGTCCCCACGTGGTTGTCCCGGCTGGTTCGCCGCGGCCTCTGCGCCGATCCAGCGAAGCGCTACCCGTCGATGGACGCCCTCGTCGCCGAGCTGGAAGCCCTGCCTCGACGCCGGAGGCGACGCGTCGTCATCGCCGTGGCCTCCGCCGCGGCCCTCGCGCTCGGCGCGACCGCCGTCACCGCCACCCGCTGGGCGTCCGGCCCCGACTGTGGCGCCTTCGCCGCCCAGGCGCAGTCGCTGTGGGACCAGGGCGGCCTGCGCGCGCGCGTCCACGCCGCGCTCCCCGCGGACGAGAGCCTCTTCGCGAAGGCCTTCGAGGACTGGGCCACCACCGCCACCTCGCGGTGCGAGGCCTTCGCGAAGGGCGAGGTGTCCCACGAGGCGTGGGGCGTCGAGCAGGGCTGCCTGGCCGTCACCCTCGAGGACGTGGAGCTCGCCGCGCGCATGGCCGCGCAGGGCAGCGCCGACGGACGCGAGGTGCTGGGCAAGTCCGCCGGCACGGGTGGCGCCTGCGCGACGATGCGAGGCTTCCGGCGCCGCCAGCCGCTGCCCGCCGAGGCCGACAAGCGCGAGCAAGCCGCGACGCTGCTGCAGCAGTCCCTGGCCGTCACCGACCTGATGCAGAAGGACCTCGACGGCGCGGAGCAGCAGGCGAGGCGCGTCGTCGCCGCCACGGCCGCGCTGGGGTACCGGCCCGCCGAAGCGCGCGCCCTCGTCGCCCTGGGCTCGGTCCTGTCTAACCGCGGCGACCACCAGAGCGCGCTCGAGGCCTACCAGCAGGCCACCACCCGCGCCGAAGAGGCCAGCGACGATCGGCTGCTCGCCACCGCGTACCTGCTCAAGGCCTTCACCGAGTGCCATGAGCTCCACGACAGCCGCTCCTGTCGCGTCAGCCTCGACCTGGTGCGCGCGCAGCTCGACCGCGTTCCCGCGCCCGAGATGGAGCGCTTCTACGAGGACCTCCACGTGACGTGGCTGCTCGGCACCCTGCAGGTCGACAAGGCCGTGAAGGCCATTCAGGCCCATCTGCCCGCGCCCGGCGCCCCGGGACGCGCGGCGGCCAGGACCATGCTGTTCGACGCGCTCTCGGCCGACGGCCGCTTCGAGGAAGCCGCCCAGTGGCTGGTGAAGACCGCGTCGGACCCCGACCTCGCGAAGGACGACTCGTACCCGGTGTCGCTCGCGATGAGCCACATCGCGCTCGGGGAGCTCGACGCCGCGGAGAAGCAGGTCGCCGCCATCGGCGCGGCCATCGCCCAGGGTGAAATGGACCCGGTGATGGCGCCCGACGTGCTGTCGCTGCGGGCGCAGATCGCCTCGGCACGCGGTGACGGGCGCACGGCCGCCGCGCTCTTCGAACAGATGGTGGAGGTGGCGCCAGACCAGGGACAGGACCCGCAACATGTCGCGCAGCTGCTGGAAGAGGGGCTGGTGACCGAGGCGAAGGCCTACGAGCGCTCCATCGAGATGCTGCACCCGCGCTGGCGTTCGAGGCCCGTGGACGAGCGCGCGCTGACGGACCTGCTGGCGCTCGCCCTCATCCAGCGGGCGACGGGCCGTGTCGATGAAGCGCGTTCGACGCTCGAGTGGCTGGAGAGGTCGATCATCGACCTGGCCGGCTCGCAGGCGTGGGCGCTGGCCGACGTGCTGCGCACCCGGTGCCTGCTGGAGCTGGACGTGGGCGCGCTGAAGGACGCGGCGAGCTGCCTGTCGCGCCTCGAGGCTCTCGACGTGACGCGCCCGGGGCGACGAGGCCCGCAGCACGCGCTCCCGCTGCCGATGCTGCAGGCCGAGCTGGCGCTGCGCGAAGGCCGCGCCGGTGATGCGCTGAAGGTCCTCGACGGTCACGCCGCGACGCTGCGAGCGCAAGGCCACGGCGGCGCGCTGGTGTCCATCGTCCTCGCGCTCGATGGCGAGGCGCACGGGCCGCCGACGGGCTGCGCCCACCTGAAGGAAGGCCTCAAGGGCCTCGCGCGGGCGCCCGGCTTCTTCGGTGTCGACCGGGCCCGGCTCGCCGCCGCGGCAAAGCGCTGCCGCTGACTGGGCCGCGTCTCGGCTGACGCTGTCCGTCCTCGCGGCGCTTCAGGCGGCCTCGAAGTGCGGTCCTCACGGTACGACGACGCCTCGTCACGCGCTCCGGCGCTGACGGCGACGACTCTCAGCCGACCCGCAGCTCGAAGTACGCAGCGGCTCCCGGTGGCAACGTCATGCGCGGCCGCCCGTCCAGCACGGATGCAGCGGGCCCGCTCCACGGCTCGACGCAGACGAAGGCCTGCCCCGGCAGCGTCCACAGCACCAGGGTGTCGAAGGTGCTCGACCAGGCCAGGCGCACGCTCGAGCCGTCGCCGCGGTGAAGCGTGGTGCGGGGCTCCGAGTGGTCGAGGAGGTGGAGGTCGATTTCGTCGCCGCCGAAGTCCAGCGAGGGCCTCGCGCCCAGCGCCTTCGCGCGGTTGTCCCACGCGCGCGTGGCGTCAGTGTCCACGCGGGCCTTCGCCTTCCCGTCGAGGGGCACGCGGAAGTACGGGTGCAGGCCGAAGTGCAGCGGCATCGGCGCCGCGCCGGTGTTGCGCACCGTCCACGCCAGCACCAACTGCGCGCCGTCGAGGCGGAGCTGAGAGTCGACCTGGAAGTCGAAAGGGAAGAGCGCGCGCGTGGCGTCGTTGGAGCGCAGCGCCAGCGTCACTTCGTCGTCGGTCGCGCGCACCACGTCCCACGCCGAGGTGCGAGCGAAGCCGTGCTGCTTGAGCGGAGAGCCGGCGGGCGGCGGTCCGGCGACAGGGAAGAGAATCGGCACGCCCCCGCGCACATTCTTCGTCGCGTCGGCGAAGGTGGCCTCGTCGAGGAACAGCACGTCGTCGCCGCGGGCGTTGAAGCGGGTGACGAGGCCGCCTCGCGCGGGGCACACCTCGACGGAGGCGTCGGTGGACGAGAGGACCAGCAGCTCGAAGCCGTGGAACGTCGCGCGGCGCAAGGTCATGGCGTGAAGAGAGCAGCCCGGAGCGGGGCCCACAACGTCCGCGCGCGGAAGACCACGTGACGACACCGCGGTCGCTCGAGGCTCGCCCACGACACGGGAGGGACACGAAGGCAGCCGGGGCCGGACGCTGACAACCCGAAGGCGGCGTGGATTGCGTCATCCGGAGTCCACACGAAGGACCGCTGGACGCGACCCCGCGCTCAGCGAGGCGCCGTCCCTCGCGGCCGTGGAGCGCTCCGTACGTCGCGGTGCCGAGGGAGGCGGCCACCGTCAGCACCGGGCCACGCCTCATCCGAGGCGCGCCAGGCCGCCGTCGAAGCGGCAGGGCGGGACCTGGCGGCTACCCGAGCGCCTCCCAGGCGCGCAGCCACGTCGCGGCCTCTTCGGCCGTCAGCGACGCGCGCTGGAGCGTCGCCATCAACTCCTCGGCCTGCCCTCGAGCGCCGCCCCGAAGGCGCCGGGCGAGCGCGGCCTTCAGCCTTCGCAGCGTCGCCTCCTCGGCGAGCGCCGGCCCGCGCTGCAGCGTTACGGACGGCGTCGACGACAGCTCGTGCGCGTACACCACCACCGCCTGCGCGAGGTTGAGCGACGGCTGCTCCTCCGACGTCGGAATGAAGGACAGCGCGTGGCACTGCGCCAGGTCGTCGTTCTGCAGCCCGTTCGCCTCGGCGCCGAACACCAGCGCCCACCGCTCGTCGCGCCGCTGCGCCACGTGCGAGGCGAGCTCGCGCGGAGTCCACCGCGGCCGCGCCGCCAGCACCCGCATCGTCGTGCCCACCACGAGCGAGCAATCGGCGATGGCCTGCTCCAACCTGTCGACGCGAGGCAGCGAGGAGACGAGAGCGCCCGCAGCGGTGCGCGCGCGATGACGGCGCAGCACGTCCAGCATCCCGTCGAGGTGCTCTGCCGTCGACACCGCGACCCAGTCCGTCCACCCGAAGGCCTGCATCACCCGGGCGATGGCCAGGAGGTTGTCGACGTTGCGGGGCAGTTCTTGTTCTTTCCGTCCACCCACCTCCTGGACCGCCGCCCGGTTTCCCGCTTTGAAGTTCTTGTTCTTTGCACCTGATGCGCCACCCGGCGCCCTGAGGCCTCGCCCGCTCAGGGCTGCGCGCCGACGCGCGTGAGGACGTCCTGGAGCGCCGCGACGAAGGCCTCGGTGCGAGACCGCTCTTCGCCACCACTCACGTTCTTCAAGGTGGCTTCGCCGGCGAGGATGAAGGTGAAGAAGGCGTCGTCGCCGCGCGTCGCGGGCGCGCCTTCCCCGCTGCACCGCGTGGCCGAGTGCGGCCGCGACGGCAAGAACGCCTGCGTCGTGCGCACCACCTGGGCGCTCACCGTGACGCACTGCTGGAGGCTGGCGGGGTCGGCGACCGCGCGCGTCGCCTCGAAGCGCAGTTGCTGGGTCGCGTCGTCCACCACGGTGACGCCCGCCTCGCGCAGCTGCGTCTCCACCGCGGCGCGGGCTCGCGTCACGCGCTCGGGGGGCAGCCGCGCGGCGACATCCACCACCACCACCTGCCACGGCGCCCCCTGCAGCGCGCGGAACTCCACCTTCGCCGGCGGGGGCGGCGGAGCGACGCGCACCTGCTCCCGCCAGCAGGCGCTCGCCAGGCCGACGAGTGCGAGGGCGGTCCACCTCATGGCACGCGAATCGCGCCCTGCTCGAAGGTCTGGTGGATGGCGCAGCGGTAGCCGTAGGTGCCGAACTGCGGGAAGCGCACCGCCTCGGTGCTGCCGAAGCCGTTCCCCATCTGCACGTCGGTGGGGCCGCACACCTGCTGCAGCGGGTGGAAGGTGAAGTTGCCCGAGAAGGTCACGTCCTGCGACGTCGTCACGCGCATTCACTTGGGCACGTAGCCGCTGGAGTTGAAGGTGACGGTGCGGCTCGCGGACGCCGCGGTGCGGTCGTCCCAGGTGGTGCAGTTCGCGGGGAAGCCGGTGCACGCGGGCGGCACGCAGGCGCTCGAGGAGTTGCAGACCCACGCCACGCCGCCGTCGTTGCAGTCCGTGTCGTCGCAGCAGCCGCTCGTGGAGACGCAGGTGCCGTTGCACGGACGCTGGCCCGCCGGGCAGGCGAAGGTGAGGGTCTGCGTGCCCGCCGCGAGCCCGGCCGAGCTCACCGTCATCACCGGCGCGCCGGGCGCCGTGTCCGTCGCGTGCACCGTCACGGAGTTGGTGCCCGCGGCGATGGACCACTGCAGGCGGATGCTGGCGCACAGGCCCTCGGTGAAGAACTCCATCGTCGGCGACGACGAGCTGAGCGTGAGCGGCACCGCGGCGGGCGCGGCGATCGGCGCCCCGCAGGCGTCCTGCAATTGCACCGTCACCGGGGCCGAGCACGTCCCCGCCTCCAGCGTCTGCGCCGCCGACACGATGACCAGCCGCGCCGGCACTCCACAGCCCGCGTCCGGCGTGCCTGCGTCGACGCCCGCGTCCTCACCAGCGCCCGCGTCCTCGCCGCCGCCGCCGCCTGCGCCGCCACCGAGGCCGGCGTCGTCGGTGCCACCGCCCGTGCCCCCGCCGAGGCCCGAGTCGGCCTCGCCGCCGCCCGTGCCGCCGCCGCTGCCTCCACCCGCCCCGCCTCCGGCCCCTCCGCCACAGGTCCCGCCGTCACAGCCGGACACCGGGGCAGGCGAGCACGCCACGAGAGACGAGAGGACCAGCGCCAGGGGCCACAGGTTGCGAGTCATCACGCGCGACTCTACCGCGGCGCGGCGCCGGGACGGAGGCTCGTAGCGCACGCTGAACGGAGCCTGCGCGCCGCCGGGCACCGGCGCGACGGGCGGCTGTCACCGGGCGGCGGAGTCCGTCGCAAGCGGCCGACGTTCACGACTGCGGGGATGCCGTACTCGCGAGCGATGATGCTGCCGTGCGAGAGCATGCCGCCGAGATCGACGACCAGCGCGGCTGCTGCGACGAACCAGGGAGTCCAGCCTGGGTCCGTGAAAGGCGCAACTCGCCCGCGAGCTGGGCTGCCATGACTGCTGGGCGGAGTACGGCACGTACATCTCGCTGGAGTACCGCGAGCGCCTCGACATCATCTCGTCGAACGCCATCACCCGGCGCCACGCGGCGTCGGTGTTCGAGTCGGGGCAGCCGACGAAGGCGACGCGCGTGCTGTCCAGCTACTCGCAGCTGCTGGACATCGTCGACGCGCTGGCCTGACGCACAGAGGCGCCGCGCGCGCGGGTGGGCGTGAGGGCGAGGCACGGCCGCAGGTGACACGAGGCTGGTCGCCCGTGGGGTGTCAGACGCACAGGCTAGTAGACACTCCGGGTGGCGACGGGGGAGTCGGGCCGGCGGCGGGCGCCGGAGTCTTCAGCGGTGGTGGACGCCTTCCGGCGCGGCTGGCCGTCCGTCTCGTCGCTGCTGCCCAAACGCATCCAGGAAGAGGCCGCGCGCTTCCTCACCTGCGGCGACGTGCGCTTCGGCTTCGTGGAGGTGGCGTGCGCCTCGTGCGACGACGCGCGCCTCGTCGCCTTCTCGTGCAAGGGCCGCGGCTGGTGCCCGTCGTGCACCACGCGCCGCGCGCTGGACACCGGCGCCCACCTCGAGTCCGTGCTGCCCCGCGTCGCCCACCGCCAGTGGACACTGAGTCTGCCCATGGCCCTGCGCTTCCACGTCGTGAAGCGGCCCGCCCTCCTCAAACGCCTCGAGGTGCGCCTCGTGCGCGCCGTCTGGCGGCTTCAGCGCGCCACCGCCCGCCGCCTCGGCCACGAAGGCACTCTCACCGGCGGCGCCGTCTGCTTCTGGCAATACTTCGGCAGCAGCCTCCAACTCACGCCGCACCTCCACCTCCTCGTGCCCGAGGGCCTCTGGCGCGTCGACGGCGCCGAAGTGCCGCTGCCTCCGCCCTCCGACGCCGACGTCACCGCCGTCCTCCACCGCGTCCTGCGCCTCGCCAGGAAGGACTTCGCGGACGTCGACGTCCCCTTCCCCGAGGACGACTTCGAGGGCCTCCAACTGCGCGCCCTGCAGAAGCCGCTGCCACTCGCCTTGCCGCACAAGGCCACGCACCGCCTCGCCACCGCGCACGGCTTCAGCCTCCATGCCGACACCGCCGTCCATGGCAACGACAGACAGGGGCTGGAGAGGCTGTGTCGCTACGGCGCCCGCGGCCCCGTCGCCGAGTCTCGCCTGCGGAAGCTGGAGGACGGCCGCTACGAGTACTCACCCAAGAAGGGCGTCGCCTTCACCCTCACTGCCGAGGCGTTGGTGAAGCGCTGGACCGCCGCCCGGTTTCCCGCTTTGAAGTTCTTGTTCTTCCGAGGAAGAGCGCGAGGCCCGTCCACACGTTCGCCTCCACCTGGAACAGCCCGTGCGAGGACAGCCAGCCCAGCGCCGGGTACCAGATGATGGCCACCGCCACGTTGACGCACTGGTTGATGAAGGCGGTGCCCAGCGAGGCCACCGAGTCCTGGAACTCGTAGTAGCCGTTCTTGCGCTTCAGGCAGAAGGCCACCTCGAGGACGATGAGGGCCAGCACGAACGGCGTCACCGCGGCGTAGACGTTGATCAACATGGGCCAGAGAAGTAGCCCGTGCCGCACGGCCGCCGCGTTAACCCGGGTTAAGAAGCGCCTGGCGCGTCACGGCAGGCCGGACAGCCGCACGGAGTAGACGCTGCGCGGCATGCTGGCGTGGCCCTCGGTGCAGTTCCACACGTTGCCCGCCGCGGAGACGTGAATCCCCTCGGGCATCCAGCCCCAGTCGTCCTGGTCCGCGCGCAGCACCTGGCTGGCCGAGCCGGGCGCGCCGAGGATGAGCGCCCCGGAGTAGCGCGTCGCGTTCATCAAGAAGCGGCCGTTGGCGCTGACCGCGCCCTGCAGGTTGCGGCTGCCGGCGTACCAGGCGCCCGACGCCGTCACGACGCCCGACGCGCAGACGGCGAGCCGCCCCGTGCCCGCCGCCAGCGGCCAGCGCACGAGCCGGCTGTACTGGCCCCACGTCGGGTCGTTGTCGTACTCGCCGGACAGCAGCGTCGGCGGGTTGGTGCCGCGGTCGAAGGCGATGAAGCTGAACGTCGGGCGGCACGACGAGGAGAGCCCCGCGGGGAACGTGTACGCCCCCACCTGCGGCAGCACGTACGCGTAGCCGTACGCGCACGCCACGCCGTTGGCCACGCCGCACACGCTGCTGCACGCGCTCGCGCCGGACACCTGCAGCACGCGCGTCAGGTCGAAGACGCGCACGCCGCGGTTGGTGTCGGCGACGTAGAGGTTGGCGCCCACCCAGGCGAGCCCCCCCGCGTGGAAGGTGACGGGCTTGAAGCCGCGCGCGGCGTCGGGCTCCACCAGCAGCACGTGCCGGTAGGTGACGGTGTCCAGGTCGGACACCTCGGCGAAGGAGACGCGCGAGCCCTTGTCGAGGCCGTCGGTGGCGGGCGACGGATCCGCGGCGCGCTCCGCTTCGTCGTAGTGCCAGCTGACCGCCACGTAGCTGCGCGCGCCCGCGACGCCGCCGGTGAGGCCCTGCGGAATCCAGTACGGCACCGTCAAGTCGCCCGACTCCCAGCGGAAGCCCGCGACGAAGCCGGGCCACGGCTCGCTGGCCATGCGCGTCGCGGCGCGGTTGAGCGGCAGCGCGTCGAGCGCCACCCGGGGCAGCCCCAGCGCGTCGATGGCCTGCCCCCAGGCCTGCCACGTCCCGGAGTCCTTGAGCACGAAGCTGGACGCCACGATGGCGCGCGGCCCGTCGTGCTCGCCGTAGCCGGCAAGGGGCCCGCGCTCCGGGCAGGCACAGGTGGACGAGAAGACGTCGGCGGGGCACGTGGGCGCCGAGCCGTTGCAGCGCTCCTCCACGTCGCAGCCGCCGATGGACGGCCGGCACACGACGCTCGCGCTCGACACCGGGTGGCTGCAGACGCCGCCTCCGCACACGTCGGTGGTGCACGGCTGACCGTCCGACGCGCACGCCTGCCCGTTGCAGTCCGGGTCCGCGCAGTCGAGGAGCCCGTCACAGTCCTCGTCGCGCCCGTCGGTGCACGCCGACTCGGTGGCGGCGCTCGGCGTGCACCCGGCGACACACGCGCCCGCGACGCACTGGAAGCCCGGCGCGCACGAGACGGTGGCGCAGCGCGCATCGACGCAGCGCCCGTTCACGCACGCTTCGCCGCTCGCGCACGGGCCGCCTGTCCCGCACCCCGCCGCGGGACACGAGCCCCCGGCGCAGGTGCCGGCGTCGCAGGTGACGCCGAGGCACGCTGGCTCGACGCACGAGACGCCGTCACACACGGCGCCGGTGGGGCACACCTGGCCCTCGCAGTCGATGGGCACGCAGGCCCCTCCGGCGACGCAGACGGTGCCCGCCGGGCAGGGGCTGGCCACGCAGTCGAGCGGCGCGCAGCCTCCGTCGAAGCACACCTCGTCCGCGCCGCACAGCCGCGCGCCGCACGCCCGCGGCACACACGTCCCAGCGACACACACCTCGTCGGCGGTGCAGCGGTCGCAGGCGTTGGGCTCGCCCGCGTCTGGCAGACCGGCGTCCGCGTCCACGGCGCCTGCATCCTCGGCGGTGGAGGCGTCAGGCGTGTCGACCGGCGCCGTCGCGCACGCCGGGGTCAGCGCGAGCAGCAGCGACGTGGCGACGAGGCGGAGGGGCACGGACAGGCACGTCATGAGCTCACCTTGCCCCAGAGACGCCCCGTGCGCGCGGGCGGGCGGCGGCGGTGACACCCGCGTGCGACCACCAGCCTGTCAGCCGACCTTCCACCCCGCGCCCGCGGTGGTGCAGGCCCGCGCCATCTGACAACTGTGGATCCGCCCCTCTCCACGGGTCACTCCCCCCTCGAATCAGCCGGTTGGGCGCTGGCCCGCCGGGTGCTTTGCAACGGCCGACATGAAGACCGAGGTGCAAACCGCATTGGCGCTGCTGGCGGCGCTGGCCACGAGCAGCGCGCACGCAGCCGCCCCCACGGTGGCGATGAACAGCCACCTCCCCACGTCGGCGGAGCTCTCGATGATCTCCCAGGCCGGGGTGAGCGCGGTCCGCATGGACTTCAACTGGCTGAGCTTCCAGCCGGCGCGCGGGACCTTCACGTGGGCGCACCTCGACCAGGCCGTCAACACCGCGCGCGCCAACGGCCTGCTCATCTTCCCGTCCGTCGGCTACACGCCGAAGTGGGCGTCGTCGCTGCCCACGTGCAACGACGCCTCGACGGACAAGGCGCAGCAGTGCCTCAACAAGCCGCCCGCCAACGTCGCCGACTGGACCAACGCGGTGACGGCGGTGGTCAACCGCTACAAGGGCCAGGTCCTCTGCTGGGGCATCTGGAACGAGCCCAACCTGAAGGGCTTCTTCGACGGCAGCGAGGACGACTTCGTGAACAAGATCTTCCTCCCGGCTGCCGCCGCCATCCGCGCGGCCGACCCGACGGCGAAGATCTGCGGGCCCGAGCTCGCGGGCGTCGGCCTGAGCTCCGACTGGAACGGCAAGAACGGCACCTGCGTGTTCGGCCAGTGCATCCGCAACGGCTGGGAAATCGACCTCGCCCACATGCTCGACCGGCTCGGCCCGCAGATCGACATCATCACGCAGCACGCCTACGAGGGGACCGCCGACGCGGTGATGCACAAGCTGCTCGATGGCGAGACGACCGCGGGCGTGCTGGTGCACGACTCCATTCGCCACGTCATCGACACGCACGGCGGCGCGGGCAAGGAGTTCTGGCTCACCGAGACGGGCTGGGCGCTGCCCCCCGGCAACTACACCGAGGCCGACGTCGCGACCCGCATCGTGGACCTCTACGCCAAGCATAGACAATACGCTGATGGTGGGAAGAGGTGTGCGCCGGCACCTACGCGGGCAGCACCAACGATCCGTGGCCGGTGTGGACCCGCACCTTCTACTTCCACTACCAGAGCGACCCGTACGGCGACTACGGCCTCGTCAGGCCCAACGGCATGCCGCGCCTGGCCTACGGGGCGCTGAAGACCTGGGCCACGGCGCGCACCTCCACGGCGTGCGTCATGCCCACCACTCGTCCCGACGCGGGCACTCCGGACGCGGGCCGGCCCGACGCGGGCTTCGACGCCGGAGTGCGCGACGCCGGACCCGATGCGCGAGACGCGGGAGCGGGAGCGCCTGACGCCGGCGCCCTCGAGCCCGACGCCGGCGCCATGGAGCCCGACGCGGGTCCACCGACTGAGCCCGTCGACGCGGGCGCGGGAGGTGGAGGCGGCGGCAGCGGGGGCGGCGCCGGAGGCGGCGACGTCACGGTGGACGACCTGCAGGGGGCTGCAGCTGCAGCGCGTCGTCGACCTCGCCGCTCGCGTGGCTCGCGCTCCTCGGGCTCGCGGCCCGCGCCCTGCGAAGAACGCGGAGGACCGCGTGAACTCCCGGGCCTCCACCATCGGCGCGGAGGCCGAGGACGTTCGACTCGAGCCGACGCGAGGTCTATGACGAGGGGATGGCGCGCGGCCCTGGCCTGACCCCGGCGGAAGACGACGCGCTGCGCGGGCGGCTGTCGGCGCTCGCGCCGCTCTCGGCGAAGACGTGGAAGGCCCTCATGGCCCTCGGCGAGCGCCGCGCCCTGCCCCGCGGCGGCTTCTTCACCCGGCCGGGCGAGCCCGCGACGCACTTCGCCGTCCTGCTGTCGGGCCTGCTGCGCCACTACTACCTCGACGCGAAGGGCAAGGAGTCGGTGAAGGCCTTCCGCGTGCCGCTGGACGTGTCCGCGCCGTACGCCGAGCTCATTCAGCGCAGGGCCTCGCGCACGCACATCGAGGCGCTGGCGGACAGCGAGCTGCTCGTCTTCCGCTTCGAGGACTTCGAGGCCGCGGCGGCGGACTCGGTGGAGCTCCAGCTCCACCGGGCCCCCGGAGAACTTCTCTATGATGGTGAGGAGGATGCGGCGATCCATCTGGGCCAGCCCGGACGGATCGATGTCCAGCCGACGCAGCGCGGTATCAGCCAGGGATCGGGTGATGACGCCGGTGCCTTCCACCTCGGCGAAGTCGCGCAGGCGGCGCAGCAGGCGGTTGGCGATGCGCGGCGTGCCCCGGCTGCGGCGGGCGATCTCCCGGCCGCCCTCGTCGTCCAGCTTCACGTGGAGGATGTTGGCGCTGCGGGTGAGGATCCGCTCGAGATCGGCCGGCGTGTAGTAGTCGAGCCGCTCCTGGATCTGGAACCGATCGCGCAGGGGCGAGGTGAGCAGCCCGGTGCGCGTCGTCGCGCCGATCAACGTGAAGGGCGGCAGATCGATCTTCATCGCGCGGGCCGCGGGGCCCGAGTCGATGGTGATGTCGAGGCGGTAGTCCTCCATCGCCGGGTACAAGTACTCCTCGATCGCCGCGGACAGCCGGTGGATCTCGTCGATGAAGAGCACGTCGCGCGGGCCCAGTTTCGTCAGGAAGCCGGCGAGATCGCCCTTCTTCTCCAGCGCCGGGCCGCTGGTGACGTGCAGGGCCACGCCCAATTCCGCGGTGATGATGTGCGCCAGCGACGTCTTGCCGAGGCCAGGGGGCCCGAGAAGAGGCAGTGATCGAGCGCCTCGCTGCGCGCCTTCGCCGCCTTCACGTACACCTTCGGCTTCTCGACCACCTTCCCCTGGCCGACGTACTCCTCGAAGGTGCGCGGGCGCAGGCTGGCTTCGAGCCGCTGCTCGTCGTTGGCGAGCGCAGGATCCAGCGCGTGTTCGTCGTCGCTGCTGCCGGTTCTCCGTGCCATTCGCGGCGTAGCTTGTAGCATGCGCGTCGGACTCTTCTTGCGGGGAGAGACGATGCGTTCCTGCCTTGTGCTGGCGATGGCCGCGGCGGCGGCGACGGGCTGCGTGATGCCGCGATCGATGGCGCTCGGGCAGATGGCGGCGCCCGTGGGCCGGGGCGCGATGGAGGTGGGCGTCTTCACCGGCGTGCAGTACGGCGGGCAGAGCGAGCCTCCCTTCACCACCACCGACGTCGGCGGGGCGACGCTCACCAACCAGAAGAGCAACAACGCCTTCGCGCTGCCCGGCGCCGAGGCCAACCTGCAGTACGGCTTCACCGAGTGGCGCTGCGAGTGGATGACGGTGGTGCCGGCCTTCAAGGACGCGGTCGACGCGCGCGGGCACAACGAGTACCGGGACGTGAACGGGCACACCGAGCTGCGCATCTTCGGCGAGCTCAAGGTGGACGCGGCGAAGGTGAAGGGCGTGCCGCGGCTGCTGGCGGGCACCGTCGGCCCGGCGGTAGAGAGCTTCCTCGTCGGGCGCATCCGCCCCAACTTCGTCACCGTCGCGCAGGGCGTGGAGAAGTTCCTGGCCTCTCGAAAATGAGATGCCGGACCCGTCGGGAAGCCTTGCGTCGCGCCACGAACAACCACAAGGATGATTGGAGTAATTCAACCTCAAGGTGAACCCGAAATGAGTCTAACGAGAGTGGCATTGTCGTTGATTGGGGGGAGCGCCGCACTTTCGGCCATTCGACTTCGTGTACTTATGCGAAGAAAGCATGTCTCGTGACGTTGGCCCTCGCCACGTCCGCGTTCGCAGCCGAGTACGAGTTCGCCGACAGGTACTCGTCCCCCGAACAGCGTGGGCAGTGGCAGGAACAAGTCGCCGGAGAGAGTGCCGTCACGGCCAGCTTCGTCTGGCACCCCCTCGGGCATCTGATTGGCATGGCGGCGGCCATCCAGGACGATCCCGCGGCGTGGCTCGACGCCCACCGAGAGATGATCGGCATTCCGGCCGATGCATCAATCAAGTTCGAGAACAAGCAGCCCCTCTACTTGGCTGGCGACGATCCCATCGAGCAAGCAGAGTTGGAGTCCGGTCTGATTCACACATACTCGGTGCGCTTGGCGGACATCGCCCTTATCGGACGTGTGCGTGTCATCACCCAGGAGCGAGGGGGAGTCCTCCACGTCACGGGGCTGACCTCGGGCGTGATGCCTGAGGTCGAAGGCCGCCGGACCGACCAGGCGCTCGGCGAGGGTGACGCGTGGTCAGCCGCTGAGCAGGCCACGGGGAAGGTGCTCGCGGCGGACGAGGCCGAATTGGTCTACGTGTCTCCCGAATGGATCCTCGCGCGCACCCCATCGGTCAACCGGCTCTTCTGGCGACTGGTGGGACACGACGACCAGGCGAGGATTGCGCTGCTCATCGATGCGAACTCGGGCGTGATTGGGTTTCAGTACGAACCCGAGCGAATTGCGTTCGCGCCGCGCCACGAACGGCACTTCCCCTATGACTACGTGACGGTCTCGGCGCCGACGGTCTATGACGCCATTCCGCCCAACGCCCCGGCACAGTGCACGCAGGCCACATCCTCGCCTCCCTGCACGGACCCCGCCTATACGAGAGCCTCTCGTCACGCGACTTGGTCCCCGAAACCGTGGACTTCTGGCACGCCCGGAGTTCGATTTGCAACCAGCCGACGGCTACTTGGCCGCTGACCTCCCGCTCGTGGCCGTTCACGCCGAATGCGAGTTTCCCCAACCGGTGCCAAGTAGGCCCTGTCTCGACCGGTCTTCCCGCTCCCGGCAACGCACCGGATCTTCGCGTCGTCGTGGCGCATGCCTCTGGCTCGATTCCAGACCAATGTGGGGGCCTGCCATGCTGGAATCGGGGAACGCTCTTCTTTCACCAGCAGAGCATTACCCACTCGCTCGTGGGCCACGAATGGGGGTCACGAGGTCATGAAGAACCTCGGCCGCTTCATCCACGATTCGTTCCCGCCCAGTATGCCGAACGCGCTTACCGAGTTCTATGCGGACGCTTTCGGCATCTTCAGCGCCAACGAGCTTCGCGGCACACAGGGTTCGCCGAGTTGGGCGCTCGGCACCGTGGTGGAGCCTGACCTCGTCGACTGGAGCGCCGTCGCTGGCTCGTGCAGCAGCGCTGGCGGCGTACGCGGTCTGCTCGGCGCGAGCACCTTCGCCGCATACGGTCAGATGGTCGGCGGCTATTGGCTTGGTCCCCTGCCTCCTGCCCAGCGGAAGGCCGTGGCGTTCCACAACATCGAAGCGGGCTTGATGCTGTCCATAGCAACGGTGCCTGACTACGCGGCCCTGCCCGACTTCGTGGCTGCGGTCGTCTCCCTGCGAACGACGTGTCCAGGGACGGCGCCGGCGCCCGGTAGTACATGCTTCGATTACGTCTCCGGGTACCTCTTGGGCGGACTGCTGTCGGCCAACGCTGCCGCGTACGCGCTGACGCAAACCGGGCAAGTCTACGCGCCGTGCGCGCCGTGACGTTTCTCGCTTCCGCAGTCCTCGGGGCGGGCTGTGTGCTCGCTCCGGCCGAGTCGTTCGACGGCCGGCTCTTCCTGGTAGCTCAGCCAGACGCTGGGCTCGACTGTTGTGACGACCCGGTCTGTGCGCAGCAAGCAGCAGCGGGGACGTGTGTCTGCAAGGCCTGCAATGCGGGGAGCGTCTGCGCTTCGAGCGTGTGCCGCACTCTGCAACTGCCGTTCGTTGGCTATTGCCTCGACCCGTCTGCCGCCCCGTTGTGCGCCACCGCTGAGCCGCTCGCGCTGGTCATCGTCACTGTGAGCAGTGTCTGCACGCACGACGGAGGCCTTGCGATCTGCAACCGGATTCACCGTTACGAAGCGGCCGGGCAGGTGCTTACCGCCCGACTGCAGATAGAGCGCTACTTCGACGGCGTGACTGTGGAGGATCGGCAGGTCGCGAGTGTGACAGGTGCCGACGATGCGACCGTTGCGTGGGCGGCGGCGGTCAGTTCGGGCCTATGGTGCACGCCGACGATCGCGCCAATGCCCAAGCCCTGCATGACGAACCAGCCAGGTGTGGAGGTCGTCGCGAACGGCGTGCTGGACGCAGGCGCCTCCATCGCATGGGGGCTTGGCGGCGTGCGCCGACCGCAGCGAGAGGTGCTTCAGGCCGTCGAAGCGACTACCGCTCCCTTCGCGACGGAATGGGCCGCAGAAGGCATGTCCTGGACGGGGCCCTGACGACGCCGGCGGAAGCGGCTCGGTGTGCGCCCCTTCAGCGCTGCTGGCGCCCTGTGCCTCGTTCGCCCAGCCTGGCTTGGCGACCGGCGGGCTTTCCGGAACTGGGCTGGTCAGAATTCCGAAACTCACGACTCTACATTCGGTCGTTGACGAGATCTTCCGCGCTCAGCTCCGGCGCGGCCTTCCCGTGCTCGTACTCGAGCAGCCCGAGCTCCGCGTACTTCGGCCGGATCCGATCGCTGAGGAGGCCGATCCGCTTCAGGTTGGGGATCACCCGCTTGAACATGGTCCGCCGGAACATGCGCATCATCTCGGACTCGAGGACGAGCTTGTCCCACTGGCCGCGGCTCATCAGGTGGCCGTAGTACTCGTCGTAGAACTCGTGGGCGAGGAAGCGGTTCTTCAGGAACAGCGACACCTCCACCCGCAGCCAGGCCGAGAGGCGCCTCGCCGAGTTGGGTGTGGCCCTCCCGCCGCCCACCCTCCCGCCTGCCACCGCTCCGCCTCAGCTGGCCCTCGCCGTCTGACGCAGCCCCCAGCACCAC
>JADLDB010000174.1 GCA_020846875.1 Myxococcales bacterium
CACGCCGGCAGCCCGCTCTTCCTCCACTCCGCCACTGCCCGCGCTCTCTCTTCGGGGGTGCTCGTCATCCGCCCCGCGTACCCCGTTCACGCGGCGGCGGGCCGACGGTGTTCACCGAACGGATACTGAGCACCTCCACCTTCTCGTCGCGCAGGTCGTCGGCGTGGGTGGACACCGGGGGCTCCAGCGTCGTGACCCAGCGGCGCTGGCGCTCTTGGCGACCATGAGAAGCGCGGGTCTGAAGGTCCATTGCCTCTCCGAATGCACGACGGTGGAGCCGCGTTGTAGTGCGACGCACGGAGTGCGTAGAGCACGCGAACCGACCGTATTGGCAACACAAGGTCGGTCGGGGGTTCCGCTGGCAGCCCGAGAAGCTCCCAGCGCGCACGCTGGCCGCCGTTCTGCCTCGGAACTTGATGCAGCAGCCAGTCAAGATTGCAGCACGCGACGAGCGCAGAGGTTCGAGCTTGATAGCGCGCGCGCTTGTAGTTGAAGTTCTGTTCGCTCCCGCACGCTTCGACGACGAAGACGTGGGCGCAACTGTCACCCAAGGCGAGCCAAAGACCGTCCGGCTGGGTACTGAAAGCATCGGAGCCCGCCGCGATCAACACGGGTCCAGCTGTGACTCCGTCCTTCGGCTGTGCGCGCAGCCACAGGGGCTGGCGAAGAGGAGTACTGAACATCGTGGTGACGAGGGGCCAGCCAGAGAGGTGTTCCTTCGCCTGTCGGTCGAGGCTCTTGGGCATGGTCAATCCCCTCCGCCGACAAGCTCGACGCCCGCAACGGACAGCGCCGCTCGACGCCCGCAACGGACAGCGCCTGTGGTGGTGCAGCCGCTGCCCGAAGGCCAGGCGAAGGCCGGCGAGGTGTTCGCCCGCATCGCGCGGCGCTACGTGAACCAGAAGCGCGACTTCCTGGTGAAGGTGGAGCGCTTCGAGGCGCAGCCGCCCGAGCTCTCGTCGCTGTGCGGTGGCGACGACGCCATCGAGGGCGTGCTGTGGCTGCACCCGGTGGTGACGGGCGCGGGCGACGGCTTCGAGGCCGAGCTGAAGGCGTCGCTGGTGCGCTGCGCCGACGGGCGCGAGGCGTGGGCCGCCGAGGCGAACGGCAGTTTCCCGGTGAAGGACCCGGGCCTGGTGGAGGTGACGGGCGTGTACGTGCGCGAACTGGGCCCCGAGGTGGAGCGCTACGTGCCGCTGGCGATGAACCTGCTCCGACCCGCGCTGGACACGCTGCCGCAGCCCACGCTGACCGAGGACGACGTCACCGAGAAGCTGGGCCTCGACTGACGGCCGGTGCCTTGCGCGCCGCGGCCGCTTTCATGAAGAGTGCGCGCGTGAGGATCACGCTCAACCGCCCCGTCCTCCTCGCGCAGGGCGGCAGGCGACTGGTCGACGCAGCTGCCGGTGTCGTTCGACGGCAGGGCGCTCGACCTCGAGCGCACCGTCGCCCGGGCCGTGAGTTCATCGAGTCGATCAGCCCCTCGCCCGCGAGCGGTTCACGGTGGGCACGAGCTGTCGACGCTGACGTCCACGTCGTCGACCCACATCGACGGGCCGGCGGTTCCGCTGCAGAAGGGTGCGCGCAGCGACAAGCCCGCGAGGGTGCCCGCGAGCTTCGCCGGTAGACACATCGTCACCCTGGTCCACGCGGTGGCGGTCAACGCCGCCGAGGCGACGCCGCTCTGGGCCCCCGCGGGAATCACGTCGGCCGAGAAGCTGCCGGCGGGCGAGCTGGCGAGGCGGTACCAGAAGTGCAGCGCTGGGCCGGCGGTGACCGTGGGCGGCGGCACGCCGAAGGCCAGGTAGAGGCTGGGGGGCAGGCTGCACACCGCCGGAGCCGCCACCCGGAGCGCGCCCGCACCGCTGTGCGCGACGCCCGTCGAGGTGTCGACGGCGATCGCGCTGGGGTCGTTCACCGAGAAGCCTAGCGACAGGTCCGCCAGCTCGAAGCCCGGGTTGTAGGGGTTGGTGCCCAGTCCTGCGCAGCTCGGCTCCGACACCACGGTGAAGTTGTCGAGGTCACCCGTCCAGCTGGTGGTGCAGCCGAGCAGGTCCTGGCTGAAGGCCAGCGGCAGCGCCTGCCCCTGCGTCCAGGCAGGCAAGCACAGGGTCACCGTCTGGCCGGGGCCGGTGGTCGCCACGGTGGCCCACGGGTAGGTGGGCATCATCACCTGCAGGCGCGCCCCCGCCGGTCCGCTGACCGCGAAGCGCAGCGCAGGCGAGCTCAGCGTGGCCGCGGCGGGCACCGCCACCCAGCTGCCCGCCTGGGCGAAGCAGGAGACCGCGCCGCTGATGCGCAGCGCCCGACTGCCGTTGACGGCGCCGTTGGGCACGATGCTCGCTCCGTTGGACAGGCTCCAGCCGACGGTCGCGGTGTCCTCCAGGGTGCCGTTGAACACCGTGCCGTTGGCTGGGCACGTGGCGGAGGGCACGAGGTCGACCCGGTCGACTGACGGGGGGGAGGCGCCGGCGCAGGTGCTCTGGCCGACGTCGGTGCTGCGCAACGCGAGGGTGTGGCTGCCGCCGTAGGCAGCCTCGCCCAGGCACAAGTCGACGCTGTTCCACCCCGCCACCGCCGAGAGGTCGTATGCGAGCGTCGGCCCCAGCGACAGCAGCGTTCCGGTGTAGCCCCCGGAGTACATGCGGCTGACGCGCAGGGCCAGCCGGTCGGGAGTGGACATCGGCGGCACCGTGATGCCCGTCTGCGACAGCGTCGAGTAGGTGCAGGCGCCGCCCAGGCTCGCAGAGCCCGGGTCCACGCCACCCGCGGAGCCGGGCGTCCAGCTGACGCCGGTGACCGCGAGCCACTGCGCCGGGGGGTTGCCTTGCAGCCCCGGGTCGCGCACCACGCCCACCCACGCACAGCCCACCCCGCCGTCGCTGCCGGCGTAGCCCGCCATGCAGCCGCAGCGCGCCTCGCCGCTCAAGTCACTGCAGGCCGCGCGCGGCGCACAGGCCAGGCTCGCGCTGGCGCAGGTGGGCAGGCAGCTGCCGTTCAGATCATTGTCCTGGTAGCCGGCCGCGCAGGCGGTGCAGCCAGTCCCGGTGTAGGCGGCGGTGCAGGTGCAGACCACCGCGCCGGTGGCGTCGTCGCAGGTGGCGTTGGCGGGGCAGCTGCTCGACGCGCAAGCTGGTGCGCAGGCGCCGTCGCCGTCGCGGTCCTGGAACCCCATCGCGCACGTGTTGCACAGGGCCCCCGCGTACCCGGCGGCGCAGGTGCAGACGGTGGTGCCAGTCGAGTCGGTGCAGCTGCCATGCGCGCTGCAACTCGAGCTCTGGCAGGCGGCGGTGCAGGCGCCGTCGCCGTCGTTGTCCTGGAACCCCGTCGCGCACGCGTTGCACAGGGCCCCCGCGTACCCGGGGGCGCAGGTGCAGACGGTGGTGCCAGTCGAGTCGGCGCAGCTGCCATGGGTGCCGCAACTCGAGCTCTGGCAGGCAGCGGTGCAGGCGCCGTCGCCGTCGTTGTCCTGGTAGCCGGTGGCGCAGGCGGCACAGGTGGGCCCCGAGTAGGCGGTGGTGCAGGTGCAGGTGGCCGCGCCCGAGCCATCGCCACAGGTGCCGTGATCCGAGCAGGTGGTGGCCAGGGTGGCGCAGGTCGGCAGGCAGGTGCCGTCGGCGTCGTTGTCCTGGAAGCCGGTAGCGCACGCGATGCACGCCGGGCCGGTGTACGCGGTCTGACAGGTGCAGGCGGCGCCGGACTCGGCGTTGACGCAGCTGCCATGCGCCCCGCAGTCCGGGGCCTCGGGGGTTCCGCAGCGAGGCACCTCGCTCGCCGAGGGAGGGCACGCGGCGTTGATCAACAGCAGGGCGACGGCAAGGCTCAGGCGCATGCGGTCTGACTAGCGCATGGGCGTGCTTGACGACATCGGGAATCACCGCGCGCGGCAATGGCGTCGCGGCGCAGCCCACGCTGACAGAGGACAAGGTCACCGAGAAGCTGGGCCTCGACTGACGGCCAGCGGCTTGCCAGGCGAGCCCATATTTATGGAGAATATGGGCATGAAGACCACGCTCGAGCTGCCCGACGACCTGCTGCGCCGCACCAAGGCGGAGGCCGCGCTGCGCGGCATCTCGATGCGTGACCTCGTCGCCGAGGCGCTGGAGCGGCAGCTGGGGACCCGGCCGGCGCCCGCGTGGCGCAGGCTGGCGGGGAAGGCGAAGAAGCTCGACACCAGGCCCGTGAAGCGCGCCATCGCGGCCGAGTTCTCCCGCGTGGACAAAGACACGTGGTGAGTCGGCTCGCGCTGGACACCAACGCGATCTCCGCGCTGTTCGACGGCGACGAAGGCCTGACCGCCCTGCTGGAGAGCGTCGAGCGGCTCGCCCTGCCGTCCATCGTCATCGGCGAGTACCGCGTCGGCCTCCAGCGCTCGCGACACCACAAGCAGCTCGAGGCGCTCCTCGACGCGCTCGTCGACGACGCGGACGTGCTGGTCGTCGACGAGGGCACTGCGCGTTCCTACGCGGTGGTCCGTGAGCGCCTGCGCGCACGCGGTCGCCCGCTTCCGGAGAATGACGTGTGGATCGCCGCGCTTTGCCGGCAACACGGCGTCGATCTGGTGACGCGCGACGGTGACTTCGCGCACGTCGAGGGCCTGCACCGCGTCACGTGGTGACGGTCACCACGGCCGCTTCGGCGCTTCGTCGCCCTTCTCCCGGTCGGCGAACACCGCCGCCACGGTGAGGCCTGCGCCCGCCGCGGACACCAGGCCCGACAGCGCGAACGCCGCGCCCATCGCGTCGCCGCTGACGAAGAGCCGCGCGAGGAACACGTTGGACAGCATGGTCACCAGCCGCAGCACGGTGCCCACCGCGAGGAACATCGACGCCATCGGGTGGCGGCTCCACCGCGACACCGCCAGCGTGAGCGCGACGAGGTCGACGATGAGGTGCGGCAGTCCCGAGGCCATTCCGAAGAGGCTGGTCATGCGCAGCACTGTGCCAAAGAACAAGAACTTCAAAGCGGGAAACCGGGCGGTGGTCCAGGAGGTGGGTGGACGGATGAGGGCCTTGCAGTGGTGTCGAGGTGGGGGTCCAGCGCGAGGTGGCCGTGCCGCCCGAGTGAGTCGGG
>JADLDB010000175.1 GCA_020846875.1 Myxococcales bacterium
CCCGACTCACTCGGGCGGCACGGCCACCTCGCGCTGGACCCCCACCTCGACACCACTGCAAGGCCCTCATCCGTCCACCCACCTCCTGGACCACCGCCCGGTTTCCCGCTTTGAAGTTCTTGTTCTTCTTCGTCATGCCGGACGCGCTCGTCGTCTACGCCGACCCCAGCCTGGTCGCGACGATCATGGAGAACCTGCTCGGCAACGCGCACAAGTTCTCGCGCGGGAGCAGCGAGCCACGCATCGAGCTCGGCTCCACCCTGAAGGGCGGCGAGCGCTACTGCTTCGTCAAGGACAACGGCGCCGGCTTCGACATGGCGCACTCGGCCCGGCTCTTCCGTCCGTTCGAGCGGCTTCATCGCCAGGAGGAGTTCCCCGGCACGGGTATTGGGCTCGCCACCGTCTGGCGGGCGGTGGAGCGGCACGGTGGCCACCTGTTCGCCGAGGCCGAACCTGGCCACGGCGCCACCATCTACTTCAGGCTCGACGCCAGGGGCGCCGCACTCCCTCCAGGGGTGACCGCGCGCGAGGGCCGGCTGGAAGGGCTGCGCGTCACTTCGCGCCCAGAATGAGGCGGACGGGCCGCACAAGGCCACGCAGCGCCTCGCCGCCGCTCACGGCTTCAGCTTGCACGCCGACACCGCCGTCCACGGCAACGACAGACAAGGCCTCGAGAGACTGTGCAGGTACGGCGCCCGCGGCCCCGTGGCCGAGTCTCGTCTGCGCAAACTCGACGACGGCCGCTACGAGTACTCACCGAAGAAGGGCGTCGTCTTCACCCTCACCGCGGAGGCCCTGGTGAAGCGCCTCGTCGTGCTGACGCCCCCGCCCAACCGCCACCTCACCAGCTTCCACGGCGTCTACGCCCCCAACGCGAAGCTGCGCCCTCTCGTCATGACGCCTCGCGCGCTGCCGCCCGCCGTGGAGTCGCCGCCACCTCCGCCTCCTCCCGGCCGCAAGACGGCACCACCGCCACCGCCTCGCCTCGCCTGGGCCGCCCTGCACCAGCGCACCTTCGGGACTGACGTCCTCCAGTGCCCCTGCGGAGGCCGCCGCACCGTCCGCCGCGTCCACCTCACCCGCAAGGCCGCAGAGGCCCGCCTCGTCGCGTTGGGCGTCGCCTTGCCCTCGCGCCTGCTGCCTCCGCCCACCGCACCGCCTCAGTTGGTGCTGGACGTGGAGTCGCCCCGCCTCGTCGTCGATGACGCCGCCCGTCGCGACGGTGGTGTGCGCGCCCGGCCGGACTTCGTCCGCCCCTGGCGCCCGCGGCTCTCGCTGGCCGACCGCTCTTCGTGCTTGACTCCGCGCTGGAGAGCGTTCCGCTCCTCGACCGAGCCCAGGTCCTTTCGTATGCTCCCGAGGTGCTCCTTTCCATCGCGGTGGTCGTTCTCGCGGCTGCGCCGGTGAAGGTCGCGGCGCCCGGCTTCACCTTCGTCGGAATCGACCCACGGCTCGGCCAGGTCTACTTCGACCGCTTCCTCAACCTCGTCAGCAGTGACGAGAGCCTCCGGGTCACCACGCAGCAGGACATCGCCCAGGTCCTCGGCCTCGAGCGCCAGAAGGCACTGATGGGATGCGGCGAGACGTCGGCGAGCTGCCTCACCGAGCTGGCGGGTGCCCTGGGCGTCGACGCCCTGCTGAGCGGAAGCCTCGCGAAGTCCAGCAGTTCGTACACCGTGAACGTTCGCGCCGTGAAGGCGAGCGACGGGAGCCAGCTGGCCGCCTCGACGCAGCGGGTGGCGAGTGAGGCCGAGCTGCAGGACTGGCTCGACTCTGAGGCGCCGAAGTTGGCGTCCCGCCTCAAGAGCGCCTTCGGCATCGCCACGCCGGGCCCGGCGCCCGGGGTGTCCGGCACGGCTCCGTCGAAGGCCTCGTCGCTGGTGCGGTGGGTCCCCGCGATGGTGGGCGGAGCGGCGCTGGTCGCCGGCGCCGTCACCTTCGGCCTGTCGAAGGGCGACGCGGCGGCGCTTCGCGGCGGCGAACTGACCGACCCGACGCAGATCTCCGCCACCGCGTCCGCGGGCCAGACGAAGGAGACCGTCGGCCTCGTCCTGATGGCGACGGGGGGCGCGCTGGTGGCCTCGTCCGTCGTGTGGGCGTTGCTCCGAGGCCCAGCCGACACGCAGGTCGCGTTCGCGCCCAGTGGCGAAGGCGCTGCATTCGTCGTGAGGGGGGTGCTGCCGTGAGGCGGATCGCATGGGCGGGCCTCGCGGCCCTGGTCTTCATCGGGTGTGAGAACTGGGCCTCGCTGGAGCAGGGGGCGCGCTGCGACGCCGGGCTGGACGACTGCGGCAGCGCGGGCGGTGGGGGAGGGGGCGGCATCGGCGGCGGAACGGATGGCGGCGGAACCGGCGGCGGAACGGGCGGCGGAGGAACGGGCGGCGGCGGAACGGGCGGCGGCGGAACGGATGGCGGCGGAACCGGCGGCGGAACGGGCGGCGGCGGAACGGGCGGCGGCGGAACGGGCGGCGGCGGAACGGGCGGCGGCGGAACGGACGACGGAGGAACCGGCGACGCGGGAACGGGCGACGCAGGAACGGGCGACGCAGGAACGGGCGACGCAGGAACGGGCGACGCAGGAACGGATGCTGGCGCCGACGGAGGCTGCGGACCCTGCGCCGCCGACGGCGGTGAGCCGGCAAACATGGTGCGCGCGTGCGTCAGCGGCGGTTGCGGCCTGGTGTGCCAGTCGCTGTGGGGCGACTGCGACAACACGCTCACCAACGGCTGCGAGTACGACCTCAGCTATTCCAGGACCGACTGTGGAGCGTGCGGGTTCCAGTGTGGCAACGCGAATGCCACGGCCACCTGCGCCGCGGGCGTCTGTCAATTGACCTGCCTCACCGGCTACGCCGATTGCGATGGCGACCCGAGGAATGGCTGCGAAGCGGACCTGGTCAGCCAACAGCACTGCGGCGCGTGTGGCGTGTCCTGCGCGAGCGATGCCGGGGCGCAGTGCGTGTCGTCAGGGTCCTGTCGGCTCACCGGCGGTGAGATCCGCGGGGCCTGGAACGGGTTCAACGGCCTGGTCGCCGACAACACCGCGCTCTACTGGGTGAACCCGGCCTCGGACCCGGCCGTGAACGCCGTACGACGGGTGAACAAGACGGGCGACAACCTCATGACGCTCTACACCGCGAACGACTTCCCTCCGGTGTTGGGCAACACGCGCCTCAGGCCCGGAATTGCGGTCGACCAGACCCGGGTGTTCATGAACCCGGACCTGTACAGCGCGATCTTCTTCCTGGCCGCCAAGGGCACCCACCAGACCGTGACACAAATCGGCACGACCGCCACCACCCAGGGGACGAACCCGAACGGCCTGTACGTCGACGTCACCGACGGGGGAATGGCCACGCGAGTCTGGTGGGTCGGCGCCACCAACCAATCCGGCACCTGGAGCGCCGTGATCTCGAGCGGCATGGTGACGCACCACGACTCCACGCCCAATGACATCGTGGCGTCGACCCGCAGCGACACCGAGCTCTTCTTTGCGTACGGCAGCGCGCAAGGCTGGCGAATCGCGCACCGCCTCCTCGACGGCAGCGGCGCGGCCACGGTGTCCGGCCCGAAGACCTACCAGCCCCACGCGATGGCGTGGGGCGGCGGCACTCTCTACGTCTTCGGCTCTGACGGGCAATTCCACGCCATCGACTCGTTTGGAAACGACACGGTCGTCGGCACGTGTGCCCTGGCGTCTCCCACCAGCGGCCTCGCCGTGTGGGGCACCACGCTGTACCTCGCCAACGTCGACCTGTGGCGCCTCAGGCTCGTCTCGGGGTCCATGCCCGCCTGCGAGAAGTTCGTCGCGCGCGAAGCGAGCGAGTTTCTGAACGCCGTGGTGGTGGACGCCAACAACGTCTACTTCGCCAGCCAGCCTTCGGTGTACCGCAAGCCGCACTGACGCTGCCTACGCTGTCGACGAAGTTCGTCCGGCCGCCGTAAGGCGACCCACCCGACGGCAAGCTCGTGCGCCAGCTTCAGGTGCAGCTCGTCGAACAGCTCGGTCATCGGCTGCCGCCACAGCGCCTCGTAGTCGGCCTGGTGGGCCTTGAACCACTCGCGGTCCTGCAGCACCGCCAGCTGCCGGAAGAAGTTCACGCCGCCTGCGGGAAACCCTGGAAGGACCTGGCCGCGCACCTTAACCCCCCGCCGCGATATGAGGCCCGGCGTGCTGGCGACGACGCTCAAGGCGCTGGGGCTGCTCAAGGGGCGCGGCGCGGCGAAGAGCCTGGTGCGGCTGTGCCACGCCGAGCGCCTCGTCGGCGGCCTGTCCGTCTCGCTCCGCGCGACGCCCGACGAGGTCATCGGGGCCCTCGCCCACGCGCTCGGCGGCGCGGCGACGAAGCTGAAGCTGCTCGACGTGCGCACCACCACGCCACCGGTGCTGGAAGTGCAGTGGCGCGAGGTGCACGAGCAGTGGGAAGTCGACGGCCTCGATGCGCTGGTGCACAACCTGAACGACCTCTTCCGCGACGAGCCCGACGTGAAGGTGGCGGTGGTGCTGGCCGAGTCTCGTCTGCGCAAGCTGGAGGACGGCCGCTACGAGTACTCCCCGAAGAAGGGCGTCGCCTTCATCCTCACTGCGGAGGCGTTGGTGAAGCGCCTCGTCGCGCTTTCCCCGCCGCCCAACCGCCACCTCACCAGCTTCCATGGCGTCTACGCCCCCAACGCGAAGCTGCGCCCACTCGTCGTGACGCCTCGCGCGCCGCCGCCCGCCG
>JADLDB010000176.1 GCA_020846875.1 Myxococcales bacterium
CGCGCCTCCTCCGCCCGCGCCTCCTCCGCCCGCGCCTCCTCCCGTGCCCCCGCCCGCACCTCCGCCCGCGCCTCCACCCGAGGGGCCGACGCAGACGTTGAGCACGCACTGGCCCCTGGCGCACGCGGTGCACAGGGCGCCGGCGCTGCCACAGGCCGCCGCCTCGGTGCCCGCCAGGCATTCTCCAGACGCGGTGCAGCAGCCCGTGCAGAACGCAGCGCACGTGGAGGGCGACGGGGCGCCGCAGCCCACCAGCAGGACGGCGAGCGCGGCGGGGAAGAGGAAAGCGAACCAGAACCGGACCATCACGGGCGAGCGACAGAGCACACCCTCGCGGCAGTGAACAAGCCCCCACGCCGACTTGCGGAAAACCTCCGTCAGCCTGCACAGACGGCGGGGAAGGCCTGCCACCACGCCCTGCCCACACCCACCAGCCCCTCGCCCCAGCACCAGGTGACCCGGACCCTCCCTCTTCGGCCTCTCGCCGAAAGGGTCCACCGCACTGCCGAACCGCCACCCGCCCCGCCTCCACGCGTGACAGCTCTCCTACGCCTCGAAGTCCAATGGCTCGCCCAGCCGCCCCCCGGTGAGCCTCCTTCATGCTGCCTCCTCCTGTCCCCGGCTCGACCGCTCCACGGCTGTCTGTCGCGACCATGGGTCGCCAACCCCAACCCGAACGTCCCGCTCACCAACGACACCTACGAGATGGGGGCGAAGTGGGAGCCTCCAGCGCGCGTCGAGGTGTCCTGACGGCCTTGCACTCTCCACTCGCGCCCGGTGTCATCCCGGCGCCGTGCGAACTTCACTCTTCTGCGCCGCCACCGTCGCCGTCTTCCTCACCGCTTGCCCCTCGACGACGGCGGGACCGCAGGGGCCGCAGGGAGAGAAGGGTGACGTAGGCCCAGCGGGCCCCGCAGGGCCGGTCGGTCCACAGGGAAACCAGGGCCAGCAGGGCGTCCAGGGCGCCGAGGGCCCGCAAGGTGTACAGGGACCTCCCGGCATGGTGCTGGTCATCGACGGGGGCGTGGTGACGGGTCCTCCGGGCGCGTCCGTGGTGGTGACGCCCATCACCGCCGGCGGCACGACGTGCCCCGCGGGCGGCGTGCGGGTGACGCAACTGTCCGACGGTGGCGTGTCCAGCGTGTGCAACGGCGTCGACGGGGCGTTGGGCGCACAGGGGCCCCAGGGAGCTCAAGGCGCGCAGGGCGCGCAGGGCCCCCAGGGGCCACAGGGGCCACAGGGGCCACAGGGGGCGATGGGCCTCACCGGCCCGCAGGGGGCCCAGGGGGCCCAGGGGCCTCAAGGGCCGCAAGGAGCTCAGGGGATGCAGGGTGCGCAGGGGCCGGCCGGGCCGGCGGGGGCGGTGGGCCCGCAGGGGCCGGCCGGGCCTCCTGGACAGGTCCTCTTCCTCGACGCAGGCACCGTCCTCACCGACTGGATTTCCTTCGCCGGCTTCACCACCGCCACCTTCAACGGCAACCTGGGCGGGCACGTCGGGGCCAACCTGAAGTGTGAGGCCGAGTTCCCCGGCTCCTTCTTCTGCTCCTCGTCGGACTACTACCGCAGCGAGCCCACGGTGGTGCCGCCGCCCTCCGGCGCCTGGGTGGACTACGACCGGGACGCCCTCGGCAACCGCAGCGGCAACGGGTGCTACAGGAGCGGCCTCACCCTGGGCGCGTGGACGGAGTCGACCAACGTCGACTACGCGCCCTTCGTCAACGCGAGCGGCTACGTCTACACCGGCCACAACTGCGACAACGTGAAGCCCCTGGCCTGCTGCCGCGGCACCTCCCGCATGCTGCTGCGCGGCTACACCACCGCCACCTTCAACGGCGCGCTGGGCGGGCACCCGGGGGCCAACCAGAAGTGCAACAGCCAGTTCCCCGGCAGCCGCTTCTGCACCTCGGCGGACTTCTACCTCTCCGAGCCCAAGCAGTACCCGCCGGCCTCGGGCGCGTGGGTGGACTACGACAGGACACCCAGCGGCACCCGCAGCGGCAACGGGTGCTTCCGCAGCGGCCTCAACGACGGCCCGTGGATGGAGTCCACCAACGTCGACTACGCGCCCTTCGTCAACGCGAGCGGCTCCGTCTACACCGGCCACAACTGCGACAACGTGAAGCCCCTGGCCTGCTGTGAGCCGCGCTGAAGGGGCTACTCGCGGATGGCCGCGTAGCGGTACACCTCGTCGCCGTCCTCGTCGCCTTCCTCCTGGTCCGCCGTGATGACCTTCTTGCAGAGGCCCTTCACCAGCGCGATGCCTTCGTCGGTGAGGTAGTTGCGCGTCAGGTCGAGGCAGTCGAGGTGCTGAAGGGAGGCCTTCGCCTTCGCCAGCGACGCCGCGCCCGCGTCGGACATGGTGCCCAGCGAGAGGTCGAGCGTCTTGAGGCCCCGGAGCACCTTCGCGCCCGGCAGCGCCGCGGCCAGCTCGTCCGCGAACTCGCAGTTCTTGAGGCCCAGGTACTCGAGGTGCTTCAAGTCGTCGCGCTCCAGCAGCGGGCGCACCTCCTCCACGCCGCAGGTGCCACCGTAGTCCTCGGTGCCGTAGTAAATCTCCAGGTGCTTGATGGCGGGCATCTGCGCGGTGGCGATGCCCTTGCCGCACTCCGCGGACAGCCCGCCCGTGATGAAGATGGCGCGCTCCAGCTCGGGGGCCACCATCTTCCCCACGTCGAACTCGCCAGTCTCGATTTCCAGGGTGCGCAGGTGGGGGACGCCCTTCCACAGCTTCGCGAGGCTGCCGGTGTGGTGCCAGGAAATCTGGTCCACGTTGTCGCCGAAGGAGATCTTCCGGGTGGTGGGCGGCGCCTTCTCCCCGAGCAACTCGATGAGGTCCTCCAGGTCGTCCTCGTTGGGGTCTCCGTTGGACTGGAAGGCGAACTCCACGGCGAAGCGGGCGGAAGGGTGCTCCAGCACGTCCTCGAGGATGTCGGCCGTCTTCCCTTTGAAGGTCTCGTCGGAGTAGGCGTCGTGGCTCAAGCGGACGCGGTAGATGTACCCGTGGCGCCAGAGGAAGGCCTGCTGGTGCACCTTCTGCCAGGCCTCCTCCTGCTCCTTGGTGCGCAGGTGGGAGCGGCTGTTGTTGTAGCCCTCGTCGTGGACCTCCTGGTGCTCGGCCAGGGGCCCCAGGAAGTAGTCGGCGCGCTTCTCGATGAGCGCCTTCGCCTGGCCCTCCTTGTTGGCGAGCTGCAGCGAGATGAGCTCGCCGCGCGGGTCGCCCTGGTCCTGCAGCCAGTCCGCGAGGATGGAGAAGGCCTGGCGGTTGGTGGGGTCCTTCAAGATGGCGGCCTCGAGCTCCTCGTTGCGCGCGTCGAGGGTAGCGGCGCCGGCGGGCGCGGCCCTCTCCTTCTTCGGCGCCGCAGGGGCCGTGGCGCCCGCGGCGCCGTCGCCCACCAGCTTGTAGCCCTTCTTCGTCTTCTCGGTGATGAGCTTCTCGTAGGCCGCCTTCGCCTCGGCCGCGTCGCCGAAGGACTTGAGCGTCGTCTGCCCGGCGGTGCCGATTTTTCCGTAGCTCGTCTTGAAGGACTTCCCGTCGAGGGTGATTTCCCAGAACTTGTTGGAAGTCCCTTCCTGGAACTCGTAGCGCGGCATGTGCCCTCCCCGAAGCGTGGTGCGCCGGACTCTACGCCATCACCAGCAGGTGTACCGTGGCCATCGCCACCGGCTTCGCCTCGTCTTCCTGCCAGGCCTCGGCGTGCGCGGTGACGACGCGGCGTCCCTTCTTGACGATGCGGGCGCGCACCTGCACGTCGTGGGGCTTCGCGCTGCGCAGGTAGTCGATGGTGAGGGTGATGGTCTTGGGCAGGACGGCGCTCTCCGCCCGGTAGAGGACCTCGAATTGGCAGGCGGCCTCCAAGAGCGCGCCCAGGGTGCCGCCGTGCAACGCCGGCAGCGTGGGGTTGCCCACCAGGTGGTCGGAGTACTTCATCCGGCCGGTGAGGTGGCCTCCCCCGTTCTCCACCGTCACACCGAGGAAGCGCAGGTACGGCACCCAGTCCAGCAGCGCGCCCCAGTCGCCCGACGCGCGCGCCTCGGCGATTCTCGCCAGCGCGGTGCTCATGGCGCACCGGCCGCAGGGACGTCCGGTACCGCAGGGCGGCCCTGGGTGGAGAGGGCGAAGGTGGCGTTGCCCACGGCGATGGGGGCAGCGGCGGTGTCGTGGTACGCGATGGCGCGGACGAAGGCCACGTTGTGGGTGACGTGGAAGCACTCGGCGCGGGCGAAGACGTCCCGGCCGGCGGTGGCCGGCTTCAGGTAGTCGATGCGCAGGTCGAGGGTGGCGATGGGCGTGGGCGACTGCAGCTTGAAGTAGACGGAGGCGCCGGCGCAGGCGTCCAGCAGCGTGGTGATGACGCCGCCGTGCAGCACGCCGGAGTCGGGGTCGCCCGCGAAGCGCCCGTCGTACGGCAGGCGCAGCACGGCGATGGCGGGCTCGAAGGTGGCCTCCGTCACCTCGAGGCTCAGCGCGCGGTTGTGGGGGACGAAGTCGCGGAAGGCCGCGTTGATGCTCTCCAGGTCGACGTCGGGCATGGCCCCTCACCACCACAACCGGGGCCGGGACGCCAGCGTGACGGTGGGCCTCGGCTGGGCTAGGCGCCGGGTATGGGTGACGCCCGCGCAGAGGACGAGATCCGCCGCATCATCGCCTTCGCCAACGGGGACAAGGCGCGCGCCTTCGACATGGTGGAGAAGCAGTTGTCGGTGCTGGCGCTGCGCACGCAGGTGCTGTTGAGCCTCTGCGGCATCGTGGTGACGGTGACGGGCTTCTCGGGGCGCACCATCGCCCAGACGAGCGAATGGGCCCGGGGCCTGATTGCGGTGGGCATCGTGGTGGTGCTCGTCAGCGCCGCCATCGCCATCGGCGGGGTGCTGCGGCTTCGGTGGCTGACGCAGGAACTGGGGGACGACCTCCAGGCCACCCTGGTGAGGATGTTGTCGCTGCGCGACTCCAAGGCGAGGTACCTGGGCGTCGCGCTGGCCGCCTTCGTGGTGGGCTTCAGCCTCTACGTGGCGTCCATCGCGTTGATGCTGGTGGCGACGCCGCCCCTGTGACCGCGGGCTTCGGCCGCACCCAGAAAGCCCTTCACCTCGAAGGCCGCAGCGGGTTGACCCACTTCACCCGTGGGAAGCGCGCGAAGTCTCCGTCTGCGCTGGCGATGGTGGCCCGCTGAACCAGGGCGTGCGCCGCCAACTGCGCGTCCGTCGTCAGGTTGCCGGCGGCCCCGGCCTCGACCAGAAGCTCGAGCGCCTGTGACACCACCTCGCGCGTCTGCTCGAGGAGCACGGCCTGCGGGCGAGCCAGCCACGCGCGCACCCGCCCGACGGCGGCCTCCGCGGTGAGCGGCTCGGCGTAGACCCTGCGGCTGGTGGCCAGGCGGACGAAGCCCAGCACCGCGGCCGGCGCGAAGCCCACGGGCTCCTCGTCGTTGAGGAGGCGCTCGAACCAGGGCCGCGCCTTGGCGTGCTGCGGCGTCGCGTCGATGTTCGCGTAGAGGAGCAGGTTCACGTCGGGGATGATCATCTGCGCGCCTGCCGGGCCAGGAGCGCTTCGTCCTCCAGCTCGTCCACCAGGTGGTTGAGCCTCGCGGGGTCGACGCCGGGCACCAGCTTCGTGCGGTGCGGCGACACCTTGAACGGCCCGCCCTCGGCCTTGCGCCCGCCGCGGATTCCCCGTCGCAGGTAGTCGTTGAGCACCGCCTTGAAGCCGCGCCGCGTGCGATGAGCCTCCTCGTGGAGGAAGCGCGCCACGTCGGGGTCGAGGGTGACAGTCGTGCGCATAAGAGCATCATTCAGAAGGGGCAAACTGGCGTCAAGATGCCGCCGCAGGAGGCCCTCAACCCGTCACCCTATGGGGCCCACCAGGCCTTCACGTCCGCGAACCGGCCCAGGCGCTTCGCCTCCGGCAGGCTGTCGAGGAAGGCCGCGCCGTAGCGCTTCGTCAGCACCCGCACGTCGCCCAGCGCCACCACGCCGCGGTCCGTCGCCGTCCGAATCAACCTCCCGAAGCCCTGCCTCAAGGCCAGCGCCGCCTGCGGCACCTGGTAGTCGTCGAAGGGGCGCCGGCCGGTGGCCTTCACCGCCTCCATCCGCGCGGCCTGCAGCGGCTCGCCCGGGGGCGCGAAGGGCAGCCGGTCGATGATGACCAGCGACAGCGCCGGCCCCGGCACGTCCACCCCTTCCCAGAAGGAGTGGCTGGCGAACAGCACCGACGGCCGCTCGAGGAAGGCCTCCAGCAGCGCCCGCCGCGGCGCGGCCCCCTGCTTGAGCACCTGCACCTCGAGGTGGGGCGCCACCAGCGCGTGCACCTCGTCCAGGTGCCTCAGGCTGGTGAAGAGGACGAAGGCCCGCCCGCCGGTGAGGCGCACCAACTGGTACACCTCCCGCGAGAACTGCTTCGTCCACTCCGCGTGGCTGGGCTCCGGCAGGTGCCTGGGCACGTAGAAGGCGGCCTGGTGCGGGTAGTCGAAGGGCGACTCCACCGCCACCGCGTCCCAGGGGCGCTCCTTCAAGCCGAAGCGCTGCACCACGTAGTCGAAGCTTTGCGCCCGCCCCGCCGCCGCCTTCAGCGTGGCGGAGGTGAAGACGACGGACTCCACCCGGTCGTAGAGGCACGTCGAGAGCGACTGGCCCACGTCGATGGGCGCCGCCCGCAGCGCGGTCGTGCGGCCGCGCGTCTCCAGCCAGTACACCTGCGAGGCGTCGTCCGCCCGCAGCACGCTGTCCAGGGCCGTCGCCGACTCCACCGCGCGCCGGTGCAGCGCGCCCAGCTCCGGGTCCTCCGGCGGGCAGAGGGCCGCCAGCGCCCCCAGCGCCTCCAGCACCGCAGCGGCCTGGGGGCGGGCGTCGGTGAGGGTGTCAGGGAGCAGGCGGACGTCTTTGATGGACGACAGCCCCTCGCCACCTTCTCTCCAGCGCGGAGAGGGGACGCTCGTCACATCCAGCGCCTTCGCGAAGAAGGCGTCGCTGCGCGTGCGCAGCGAGAGGGCCAGCGCCGTCAGCGTCGCGCTGCGCGGGTCGATGGGCGTCAGCACCTTCACCGCGTCCTGAGACAGCGCGAAGAGCCGGGCCGAGGAGGCGGACAGCCCGAAGAACTCCGTCGCCACGTCCTCCAGCGCGTGCGCCTCGTCGAAGACGACCGCGTCGTAGGCCGGCAGCACCCCCAGGTCCGCCTCGCCGCCGCGCTGCCGCAGCGCGAGGTCCGCGAAGAAGAGCGCGTGATTCACCACCACCACCTCGCAGGCCTCCGCCTCACGCCGGGCCCGGGTGACGAAGCACGCCTCGTAGTGGGGACACTTCCCGCCCAGGCACTGCTCCGACGTGGTGGACACCTGCGGCCACGGCCCCCACGCGTCCGGCAGCCGCGTCTCACCCCTGTCCCCCGTCTGCGTGGAGTACGCCCAGTCGCGGAAGGCCTCCCAGTGGCGCGCGTCCTCCGGCGTGGGGAACAGGGGCGCCTTCTCGAAGGCCTCGAAGCGCTGCGCGCAGAGGTAGTTGGCTCGCCCCTTCAGCAGCGCCGCGCGGAAGGGCAGCCCCACCGTGTCTCGCAGCAGCGGAATGTCTTTCAGGAAGACCTGCTCCTGCAGGGTGCGGGTGGCGGTGGAGAGGACGACGCGCTTCTTCGAGAGGACGGCGGGGACGAGGTAGGCCAGCGTCTTGCCCGTGCCGGTGCCCGCCTCCGCGAGGAGGAAGCGGCGCCCGGCGAGCGCCTTCTCCACCGCGCGCGCCATCTGGAGTTGCTGCGGCCGGTGCTCGTACCCCTTCAGCGCCGCCGAGAGCGCCCCGCCGGGCCCCAGCACGCCTTCCACGGTGAGGCCGTCGAGGCGCGCGGCTTCTGCGTCGGGCCTCACGGCACCTGCTGGAGGATGTAGCGGAGGAGGAGGCCCATCGCCCCCAGCGTGAAGACCAGCACCACCACCCCCACCACCGTCTTCGCCCGCCCCGGCCCCTGCGCTTCCTCGCTGGGACGGAAGCTCATCGCCGCCGAGGCCAGCCGCAGCACGTCGGCGCGGCCCTTCTCTGCGATGGGGTCGTTCGGCTCCACCGCGAGGCGCAGCCGGTACAGCCGCCCCAGGGCCACCAGCGCCTCTTCCCGCTGGGCGCGGCGGCGCAGCCCCTCGTGGGCCACCTCGTCGCCCCAGTCGCGCAACAGCGCCAGCCACGCGTCGCGCAGCCACACCGGCGGCGCCACGTTGGCCTCGAGGAAGGCGTCGAACTGCACGCCGCACTGCGGGCAGGTGGCGCTGCCGTCGCGGCGCGCCAGGCACTTGGGGCAGTGGCCCTCGGGCACCGCGAAGGGGTCGCCGTCGGCCGACTGCGCCGCCCGCTCGATGGCGTCCACCGTCGCGGTCCGCAGCATCACCACGTTGCTGGCGCCGGGGGAGGAGGCGAGGGACACCCGCGGGGGCTGCGACGGCGGCCTTGGCGCAGCCTCGTGCGCGCGCGCGGTGGCGGCGCCGGGGCTGGCGGTGGGCGCGGAGGACGGCAGCGGGGCGCTCACGGGCGGCGCGCGCAGCTCGGCGGGCCCTCCGGAAGTGGCCTCCGGGGACGGCGAGGAGGCAGGGCCGGCCGTGGAGGCGCCGGCGTCCCGGGCGCCCGGCGCCTGGCTCTCGGCGCCGCAGCGGCTGCAGGTGACGCGCAGCACCCCGCCCTCGACGCGGAAGCGCTCGAGCTCGACCAGGCGCTCGCAGTGGGGACAGAGGACCTTCACCGGCGACGCAGGTTAGCCCATCGGGCCCGATGGGAAATGTTCGGGACGGCCGAGCCGCGGCGAGTCAAAGGAGGGCGGCCGTCAGTCTTCCTTCATCACCTTCCTGGCCAGGGTGTAGCCCTCGGGCGGCGCCAGCCGGAAGCGGTCCGCCGGGAGCTCGGGGTTCAGCTCCAGCGAGGTGATGGTGGTGGTGCCCAGCACCTCTCCGTCGCGCGTCTCGGTCAGCTTGGTGGGCACGCACAGCTTGAGGGCCGCTTCGCAGCGCTCGGTGTCCACCTTCACCTCCCCCACGTGCCGGCCGGTGCGGCTGCGGCGCCCCAGGAAGTCCCCCGAGGGGAAGCGCAGCACGTACGTCACCTCCACCGGGCCGTCCTCGTCCTGCGTCGACACCGTCAACTCGGCTGCCTGCGGGCCCATGGGGTGCGACACCAGCTTCGCGGTGACGCCCTTCGAGGGCAGAAGCGGCGTGCGGAAGCCGTCGGGCGCGAAGGGGCGGAAGAACGTGGCCAGCAACAGCGCAGCCTTCGCCGGAGGAAGCTCCAGCGCGTACGCCTCTACCTTCTTCTCCGCGTCATTCACGCGGTACAGGGTGGTGCCGTCGAAGGCCACCTCCACCGACTCCGGGCCGCCGGTGGCCACGCCGTGGCCGTGGTTGGGGGCGCGGAAGAAGAACTCGTGGTGGGCGGTGCGCCCGCCCTCGGTGGTGTCCGCCACCAGGTGGTAGCTGGCCAGCCGCCGCTCGCGCTCGGCCAGCGCCTGCTTCACCTCGCCCAGCAGGGAAGGCGGCGGCGGGCTACCGGCCGGGCTCTTCGTGCAGGCGGCCAGCCCGAGGAGCGCGAGGACGAGGAGGCGCATCACCAGAAGCACTCGGCCCGCCGCGGCGCGTTGCCGACGACGGGCCTGGGCGCTGACGGGCGGGTGGGGGACTACTTCACCGCGATGCCGACGGCGGAGGACGACGGGGTGCCGATGAGGTTGATGAACATCGGCAGCGCGAAGACGGCCCAGATGCCGTGGCGCGGGGTGGTGCTGGCGTACTTCAAGTCCACCTTGGTGGCGCCCATCGCCTTGGCCTCGCCCACCAGCAGCTTGTTGACGACCTCGTCGAGGTCGCTGGTGACGGCGTCGACGATGTGGAAGATGAAGGTGAGGCCCAGCGAGGTGGCCTGCACCACCGCGACCGCCTCACCGCCGGTGGCCGACACCTCGTTGCTGCCGACGGTGGCCGACTCGACGCTGGTGCAGCCCGTCATGGCGGCCGCGAGCCCCAGCGCCAACAGTGCCTTCTTCATTGCCGACTCCTTGGAGAGAGATGAAAACAGCGGGCGGCAGCATAGGGGCGAAGCCCCGAGAGTCAACGGAAGTCACGAGGAGGTGGTGTGGCGGACCCAGCCGTCGGTGAGCAGTCGCCCACGCCCTTCACGCGGCGCCCGGCCTTCCACCTGCTGTTGTTGCTGCTCACCGCGCTCAGCGTCTTCTCGGTGTACCTCTTCGTCTGGGGCGGCGGGGTGGAAGGCGACCTGTCGGACCGGGCCTGGGGCAGCGCCTTCTTCACCTTCAGCGTGCTGCTCATCCTCGGGGCGCACGAGATGGGCCACTACCTGATGGCGCGCGCGCACGGGGTGGACGCCACCTTGCCCTACTTCATCCCCATTCCGCTGGGCTTCGGCACGCTGGGCGCGGTGATTCGGTTGAAGGGCCGGGTGCCCACCCGCAACGCCCTGGTGGACATTGGCGCGGCGGGCCCGCTGTGCGGCCTATTGGTGGCGGTGCCGCTGCTGGCGGTGGGAATCACCCTGTCTTCGCCCATCGAGGTGCCCGAGAGCGTCCGCCACTTCCCACCCCAGATGTCGCTGTGGCACTACGCGGAGCTGCTCGGCCAGTGGGCACGCCACACCTTCCGCGACGGCCCGCCCCTGCCCGCCGAAGCAGACAGCGCCTTCATCTTCGGGGACAACCTGCTGGGCCTGGCGCTGGTGCGGCTCCTCCACGGGCGCCTGGCGGAAGGCACGGACCTCGCCGCGCACCCGGTGCTGGTGGCGGGCTGGTTCGGCATGCTGGTGACGATGCTCAACCTGTTACCGGTGGGGCAGTTGGACGGCGGGCACCTCACCCACGCGTGGTTCGACGAGAAGGCGGTGCGGCTGGGCCGGGCCGTGGCAGGGGCGCTGTTACCCCTGGCCCTCTTCTGCAGCGCGTCCTGGCTGGTGTGGTTTTTCCTGGTGACGCGGGTGGTGCGCTTTGGGCACCCGTCGGTGACGGCGCCGGAGGAGCCGCTCACCTTTGGCCGGAAGGTGGTTTGCGTCGCCTGCTTCGTGGCGACGGTGCTCACCTTCATGCCAGTCCCACTGGACGTGGGGTGACGCCTTGCATGTCTGCAATGCAGCGGTGAAACGCCCCTTCCAAACCGAGAGGCGCCGGTGTGGCGAATCAACCGCCTGCGTGCGGCATGGTGAGTGCAACACCGGGAGGTGCCGCCCGCATCTTCGACGAGTTGTTGTCTGGCGGCACCCTCTCCCTCCAGTCGATTCCCCCCCTCCTCGACCGAAAGGTGATGCAGAGGGTCCGTCTTCACTCGCGTTTCGTGCGGTGGGACTGAAACGCCGCGGGCGCGACTAGACTGGTGGGCCGTGACGACGCCCTTCGTCCTCCTGGTGCCGCTGGTGTTGTGGGCCGAGCCGACGCCGCCGGTATTGCCGGTGGTGCGCGCGCCGGTGACGGAGGCCGCGCGGCTGCACGCCACCGTCGACGTGGTGGTGGTGCTGTCCGCACCGCCCGACGAGGTGCTGCGCGCGCTGCCCGAAGACGACGTGAAGCCCTACCGGCTGTTGCGGACGCTGTCGGCCTTCGCCGCGCACGTCACGCCGCGAGGCCTCGACGCGCTGTCCCGGCACTCGGCGGTGCGGGCGGTGACGCTGGATGGGAAGCTCAAGGCGCTGACGGCGGAGTCCGCAGAGGTGGTGCGCGCGGACGAGGTGCGCGATTCCCTTGGCGTCACCGGGAAGGGCGTGGTGGTGGCGGCGCTGGACACCGGCGTCGACAGGGCGCACCCGGACCTCCTGGACGGCGGCGTCCTCGAAGAGAAGTGCTTCGTCCTGGGCGGCTGCCAGCCGGGCAACGTCGACGAAGGGGCGCTGGCGCCCGAGGGCAGCGGGCACGGCACCCACGTCACGGGCATCCTCACCGGGGACGGTGCGCGCGCGGCAAAGGGCCTGGCGCCGGACAGCCGCGTCGTCATGGTGCGCGTCTTCGACGACACCTCCTATGGGCGCGAGTCGGACTGGGCCGTCGCCATGGAGTGGCTTTCGGACAACGCCGCGCGGCTGGGGCTGCGCATCGTCAACCTGTCCATCGGCACCGACGAGCGCTACCCGGGCGTCTGCGACACCGACTGGCCGTTGATGGCGGTGGCGGCGCAGCACCTGGCGGACGCGGGGGTGGTGATGTTCGGCGCGGCGGGCAACGAAAACGAAGCCAACGCGCTGGTGGCGCCGGCCTGTTTGAGTCACGTCATCGCGGTGGGGGCCACCTACGACGCGCCGCTGGGCCGGGAGCCGGACACGGGGACCTACTCCAGCGGCTGCTTCGACGCGGCCACCGACGCGGGCACGGTGATGTGCCTGTCCAACGCGGGTGATGAGCTGGACTTGCTGGCGCCCGGCAGCCGGATTCGCGCCGCCGCGCCGGGAGGGGGCGTGGCCGAGCGCCGGGGCACCTCGCAGGCCACGCCGCACGCCGCCGCCGTCGCCGCCCTCTTGCTGGAGGTGGACCCGAAGCTGTCCCCTTCCGACGTGTTGGCGGTGCTCCGCGACACCGGGCGCCCGGTGGTGGACCCGAAGGCGCCAGGGCGGACGACGCCCCTCATCGACGCGCGCGCCGCGGTGGAGGCGGTGCAGTCCTCCTTCTGCGCCCGGCACGCCGCAGAGACGTGCGCGCTGCCGGCCGCGGCCTGCGACGGCGGGGCGTGCACCGGGCGCTGCGTGCAGGGCGGCTGCGTGGCCGGCCCGGACGTCGTGCTGCCGGCGGTGTCCTCCAGCGAGGGAGGGACGGTGGTGGTGTACTGCTCGTGCACCCATGCCGAGGGCGGGCTGGCGGTGCTGGCCCTGGGGCTGTGGCTGGTGCGGCGCCGAGGCCATCGGGTAGATGTGCACGGCATACGCCAGGCTCAGGACCCATCTCCCCATCCTGGCTGAGCCGGCGCTCCTTGACAGCAGCTTTCCTTTGTTGCCATCATTGATATCATTTCGAGTTGGAGATATCAATGGCCGCCGTCACCATCCGAAACCTCCCCGATGAGACCCACCGCGCGCTCAAGCTCCGCGCGGCCCGGAATGACCGCAGCACCGAGGCAGAAATCCGCTCCATCCTGGAAGAGGCCGTGCGCCCCAGGGTCCACCTGGGGACGGCGCTGCGGGCCGTGGGCCGGGGCCTGGGGGGGGTGACGCTCAAGCTGGTGCGAAGTCGCACCCCGGTGGACGTGCCCGACCTCCGATGATTGTCCTCGACACGAACGTCGTCTCCGAGCCGCTGAAGGCGGCCCCGGCGCAGGCCGTGCTGGACTGGCTGGACGCGCAGGCCCCCGAGACCCTGTACCTGAGCACGGTGGGTCTGGCCGAGCTGCTGGCGGGCGTGCACGCCTTGCCCGCCGGAAAGCGGCGCACCGCCCTGCAGAAGGCCGTCTCCGAGCAGGTGCTGCCGCTCTTCTCCGGGCGGGTGCTGTCCTTCGACGAGCGCGCGGCCGAGGCCTTCGCGGCGGTCCACGCGGCCGCCCGGAAGGCTGGCAACCCCATCAGCTTCGCCGACTGCGCCATCGCAGCCATCGCGGCAGCCAAAGGCTTTCTGCTGGCGACCCGGAACGGGAGCGACTTCAAGGGCACCGGCGTGGGCCTCGTCGACCCCTGGGCGCGGTGAGCGTCACACCCGCATCGGCATGACCACCGCGGTGAAGCTCTTGTCCCCCGGCAGGTGCAGCACGCCCGGGCTGTGCTCGTCGCCCAGCTCTACCGACACCTCGTCCGTCTCCAGCACGCCCAGCACGTCCAGCAGGTAGCGGGCGTTGAAGCCCACGGTGAGGGTGCCACCGCGGTACGCCACCTCCAGGTCGTCCTTCGCCTCGCCGAGGTCCGGGTTGTTGGCGGTGATGCGCAGCAGGTTCTCGGACAACGACAGCTTCACCGCGTTGGACTTGTCCGCGGACAGCAGCGAGATGCGCTTGAGCGCGTCGAACAGCTTGTCGCGCCGCACCAGGAGCTGCTTCTCGCCTTCCTTGGGGATGACGCGCTGGTACTCGGGGAACTGCCCGTCGATGAGCCGCATCACCATGGACAGCCCCGGCTTCTTGAAGATGGCCGAGTTCTCCGCGAAGCCCAACTGGCACTCCGCGTCGGGCGCCTCGTCCAAGAGGCGCTTCAGCTCGAACAGGCCCTTGCGCGGGATGATGACGCCGCTCTTCAGCTTGAAGTCCCCGGCCAATTCGCGCTCCACCAGGGCCAGGCGGTGCCCGTCGGTGGCCACCATGCGCACCAGGCCCTTCTCGCGGGGCTCGAAGAAGACGCCGTTCAGGATGTAGCGCGTCTCGTCGTTGGAGATGGCGAACTGCGTCTTCTTGATCATCTCCAGCAGAGTGGGGCCGGACAGCGCGACGGCGTGGGCCGCGTCGTCCTTGGGCAGCTTGGGGAACTCCTCCGGCGCCATGCCGACGATTTTGTAGTGCGCGGCGCCGCTGGTGAGCTCGGCGTAGTTGTTGGGCAGCTTCTTCACCGTCACCTGCGCCTCGGGCAGGAAGCTGACGATGTCGAACAGCGTGCGCGCGGAGACGGTGATGGCGCCCGTCTTCACCACCTCGGCCGGGTGCTCGCTGACGATGCCGATGTCCAGGTCGAAGGCCGTCACCGTGACGCCCGACTTCCCCGCCGTCACCAGCACGTTGGAGAGGATGGGCATGGTCGCCTTGCGCTCCACGATGCCCTGCGCGCGGTGGAGCGCCTTCTTCAGCTCGTCGGCTGCGATGCGGAATTCCATGGCCGGCCGGGTGTAGCCCGCGCCCCCTCCCGGTTCAAGGAGCGCAAGAGCCTCGTGCATCCGTGGCGGTTTCGAAGCATCTTCCCTGGCCGTCATGACCATCGAGACCTGGCCTCGGCCCCGCTTCGCCCCCGGTGGCGGCTTCGTCCGCTTCGACCTCTTCTGCTTCTCCTCCGGCAAGCTGGCCGACCTGCCCCTGTCCGCGGCCACCTACGGGCTGCCTGGCCAGGCGGCGATGGGAGGCCTCGAGGTGCGGGAAATTCCGCGCGACCAGGAGCCCGCCTGGTTCGACGGCTTCCGCGCCGGCGCGCTGCGCACCGTGGCCCAGGAGCAGCTCGGGCCGGCACTCAAAGAGCTCGACGCGGCGACGACGGTGCATGCCGTCTTTGTGCGGAAGGACGACCCCAAGGACCTCTCGCACCTGCAGGCGATGTGGGCGGTGGCGAAGTGGCTGGTGGCGCGTGGGGCCACGGTGGTGCTGGACGCGCAGTCCAACCGCTTCTGGAAGGGCGCCGACGTGACGGCGCTGCCGGCGGAGCGCCCCTTCGCCCTGTCCGCGGAGGTGTCCGTCCTCGTGGAAAGCGACCCGCTCCCCGACGGCACCTTCCTGGTGCACACCCGGGGGATGCTGAAGTTCGGCCGGCCGGACCTGGTGGCGGTGGGGGTGCCGAAGGCCCAGTGGGACCAGGCCGGGGCGCTCTTGCGCACGCTGGCGATGGCCATGGCCGGCGGCGCCGTCTTCAAGGCCGCGCAGACGTCGGGGGAAGACAAGGCGAAGGTGCGCTTCGTCGCCTACGAGCCGCCGAAGAACGCGCCGCAGCTCAACCTCAACAACGATGGCCTGGTGGTGCAGGACGTCGACGGGCCCGGCCTCGAGAAGGCGCTCGCCGCGGTGTGAAGCTACGGGTGCGAGGGCCTGGGCGCCGGAGGAGGCAGCTCCCCGCCCAGGGCCAGCCGCGCCAGGTTGACGACAGCGCCCACGCTGCCGCCCACCACGCCGAGGATGAGCAGCACCCGCACCGTCACCTCCACCCACGCGCCCCAGCCGCTCAGCTCCAGCGGAAAGACGCGCCAGAAGACCAGCGCGCTCACCACCGCCGCGGCGGCGTTGGCGGCGTCCGTCAGCCGCTGCAGCCAGCGAGCCTCGTGCACCAGCAGCACGGCGCAGGCGAACAACTGCACCGCGCAGGCGAGGTTGATGGCCCACAGCACCTGGGTGAAGGCCGGCGTCACCAGCCCGCCCAGCAGCGGCCGCCACGCCTCCTGCGCGTTCACCACCACCATCCACACCGCGGTGATGACGATGGTCGCGACCAGCGTCGCGCCCCTCGCCGCACCCTTCGGAGTCGAAGTCGAAGTCGTCATGCCGCACCTCCGTCACGCCATCCAGGCTGCATCGCGCGTGCCCGCAGCACCTCCTCCGAATTCCCGGCGAGCCGCGTCAGGGGCCGCACGGTTTGCGCGCACCACGCGCCGGCGCGTCGGTTGCGTCACTTCGGCAGGGCGCGGAACAGCAGGTCGCATTCGTCGGCGAGGCGCGCGTCCAGCGCGGTGACGCGGTTCCCTGCGTCATGGGTGACGAAGCGCAGCGTCACCTTCCGCCAGCGGATGTCGATGTCCGGGTGGTGGTCGGCGGCCTCGGCCAGCTTCGCCACCTGGTCGACGAAGGCGACGCCGGCGAGGAAGGTGGGGGCCTCGAAGGTGCGGGCCAGCGCGCCGCCCTCGAGGCGCCAGTCCCCGTGGGTACGCAGAAACGCCTGCACTTCGGCCTCGGGCAGCGGTGTGGGAGTGGCCATGCTGGGGCTTGTAGCAGCGGCCCACCGAGGTGGCTCGACGTGTGGGAGGAGTGGAAAGTCCGTGGCATGACGTAGACTCGCCAGCCAATGCCCCCCATACCCGAAGGCACGCCGATGACTCCAAGGCCCTTCGCGCGGCCGACGGCGCTCTTGTTGCTCGAGACCGCGGCGTGCACATGAAAGGACGGTTCTGGCGCTGGTCGAGCCTCGGCGCCGGCGTTGGGCTCGGGCTCTGGCTCTTCTGGGACACCATCACCGGCAGCCTCGGCTGGGAGCGCGTGGGCCCCAGGCCCGGCCCGGGCCGCCAGGTGGTGGTGCTGCTGCACGGGCACGGCGCGCCTGCCGACGACCTGGTCGGCCTCGCGCAGGAGCTCTCTGACGACGGCCTGAGCGCGACGACCTTCGTGATGCCCAGCGGGCCTCACCGCGTCGGCTTCAGCGGCCGCACCTGGGTTCCCCAGCTCACCGCGCCGTCACGAGAGGAGCTCGCGGCGCGCGTCGAGCTCGAGGTGGCGGACACCCGCGCGAAGCTCTGGAAGTTGATGAACAAGCTGCGCGGCCGAGGCGTCGCCTGCGAGAACCTCTGGCTGGGCGGCTTCTCGCTGGGCGGCCGCATGGCCGTCGAGGCGGCGCTGACCGCGCCCGCCGACTGCCACCTCGCCGGGGTCATCGTGATGTCCGGCGGAGGGCTCGACGAAGTCGCGCTCCCCGACGCCGCGACCGTGCCTGGCATGCGGGTGCTGGTCACGCACGGCTCGAGCGACGGGGTCGTCTCGGTGGGCGCGGGCTCGTCGCTGGCGCACGCGCTCTCGGTGGCGGGGCACGACGTGCGCTGGTTGCAGTTTCAAGGCGGACACCAGATTCCCGACGAGGTGCGCGCCGCGCTCGCTGCATTCCTGCAGGGTGAGGCCGTCGGCGAAGCTCCGCCTTGAGCTCCGCGCGCGGGGGGCGTCTCCTTTCAGGGACGGGCGAAAAAGGTGCGCAACGGGCCGCGCTCCACCCCGGTGAATCCACCACTCTTGCTGGTGGCGAGGTGGATGCACCGTTAGTCGAGGACCATGAGACCGCTCCGCGTGACATACGTCACGGGGGCGAGTGGGGTGCTCGCGGTGCTGGTGGGGCTCACCGCGTGTGGCCGCCCGGCGCCTCCGCGCGATCTCCCCGAGCCAGGGAACCTGTTGGCCCGCGTCACCGCCCCCTCCGGCGCCCCGGTGGCGGCGGCCCTCTTCGCCGGGCGCGGCGCCTTCACCGACGACGACGGCCTCGCCACCGGCCTCCTCGAGGACACCGGCGGCGGCTTCACCCGTTTGGAGGCGCCCGGCTACGCCACCACCTGGACGAAGCCGCTCCCCGGGGACGTGGAAGGCAAGCGGCTGGTGCTGGCGCGCCTGACTCCGCTGGAGGCGGTGGTGGAGGTGCACCCGGACGGGCCGCGCGCCGTCGAGCTCGACGAAGGTGGCCTAAGAGACGTTCGCGTCGCCTTGCCGCCGAGGGCCTTCCCCTTGCCCGCCACCCTCTCGGTGGCGCGGGTGCGCCCGCAGGACCTGGGGCCGGTGGCCTTCGCGCCGCGGGAAGCAGGGCTGGGCCAGCACCTGCAGCGTGCCTTCTGGCTGGAAGGGGCGATGGAAGGCGTGCCGGCGCCCACCTTCGCGCCGGTGCAGTTGACGGTGCGCCACCCGGAGCGCTTCGGCCCGCCGTCCCTGGGCCGCTTCGAGTCCACCTCCGGCGGGTGGCGGGCCGCGCCGGGCGCCTGCGAGCGCTCTTCGGCCGACGAGGTGCACTGCACCGTCTCCGCCCTGGGCCTGTGGGGGCTGTTCGGCGAGGCGCGGCCGGACACCACCGGCGAGGCGTGGACGGAGGCGCAGCACGCCCTCTTCCAGGCCCTCTTCGAGCCGGCGGACGGCGCCAACACCCCCCCGGCGCTCGCCTTCGCCGCGGCGGCCCGCACCTTCGCCGACGCCCACGGCGGCGTGGCTGGCCTGCACGCACTCCTCGCGGCGGCCGCGGTGGCCTCCTGGACGGCAGAGGCGCCGCTGGCCCGCGAGCTGCTCACCCGCGCCGCGCCAGCGCTGGCCGGCCTGGTGGCGGCGGAGGACGGGAGCGACTGCGGGCGGATGGTGCGGCTGGCCCACCTGCGGGAGCTGGGCCGCGCGGCGGGCCTCACCCGGGCACAGCGGAGGACCCTCGACGAGCGCCTCGACTTGAACCAGTGGACCTGCGACGTGTGGGTGGGCTGGGTGTACTCGGTGCTGGCGTTGGCGCCTTCGGACGAGGAAGGCACCGGCTGGCGGGTGGGCCAGGGCAGTTGGAGCGAGCGCCACGCGGTGCGCCTGGCCGTCGACGAGTTCTCCGGCGTGACGGGCCACAGCCAGGCCGAGGTGCGGTTGCCCCGGGCGCTCTACCGGGACGACACCGACGGGCCCGCGTCCTGTGGGGACGACTTCCGCCAACTGGAGCTGCGGGGCGAGCCCGCCTCGAGCCAGGTGGGCCTGTCCGTCCAGGGCAGCGTGGCGGCGGACGCGTGGACGCTGACGACGTCGCCGGCGGAGGCGGAGGCCGGGCCGAAGCTGCTGGTGCGCGAGCAGGTGCAGCGCTGGCTGGAAGGCGGCGACGCCTGCCTGCTGGTGGAGGACACCGACGTCTCGCGCACGGCGGTGGAGGCGTACACCTCGCTCCTCGGAGACGGCTTCGGGGCCCCCTCGCCGCTGACGCTGCAGCAGATGCTGAGCGACGGGGCGCGCGCGGACAACCCGCTGGGGGTGGGCCTGCCGGACCGGCACGGCTTTGCGCGGGTGACGCTGGCGCCCGGCGCCGAGGGGTGGCCCGTCACCGGCGCGTTGATGCGCTGGCGCTTCTTCCAGGTGACGCCGCGCCACCAGGAGTGAGCCAGGAGCACCGACGTCCTTGAGCCCCGCCGCCACGTCGAACACCGTCACCTGAGCGCCGCCACGCCCTCACCGGCCCTCGCACGCGTTCTCCCGTTTTGTTCTCCTTGTTCTTGACCGGCTACGCTGCCTCCGGTGGTCACCGCGCGCGTCCTGGTCATCACGGCCGTTCTGTCCTCCCTCGCTCACGGTGCTCCGCCGACCCTCGGGCAGACCGCGTGCGGCCGCGGAGTGAACTCCGTCACGGGCCAGGTTGGCTTCGCCGCCGGAGTGGCGGCGGGGACTCGCCTCGTGGTGGCGATCTGGTGGTCGGGCACTGTCGCTCGGGTGAGCTCAGTCACCGACACCTTCGGCGGCACCTGGCGCCAGGTCGGGCCGGACCTCCCGGTGCCGAGCACCGACCCGTTCAGCGTGGCGATCTACGAGTCGACGGTGGCCGATGGCGGCGTTCCGTTGGTGACCGTCACGATGGACTCGGTGCCCGTGGGCCCGGCCGACAGCAAGCTGGTCGACCTCACGCTGCTCGAGTTCTCCGGAGTGGCCGAGGTCGGCGACCTCGAGTGGGCAGTCGGCGTTGGGCCGACGGTGCAAGCGGGGCCCATCAACACCCAGGTGCCCCTGGAATTGGTCTTCGCGTACGCCGGGGCCAACTTCCCGCTCTCCTCGTCCAACGGCGGGCTGATGACCGCCACGACCTGCCACGGCGACTGGTCGGCGACGCTCGTTGCTGACACTCCCGGGAGCTGGAGCGGGAGCTTCACCGGGCCGCCCGGCATGGACTGGACGAGCGTGACCTTCGCGCTGCGTCCAACGGTTGCGGACGCGGGCATGGACGCAGGCATGGACGCAGGCATGGACGCGGGTATAGACGCGGGAGGCGACGCCGGAACTGTGGGCCCAGGGCTCCCCGACGGTCCGAAGCACTACACGGTGGGCTGCGCGTGCGCCTCGAGCGACGGGAGCGTGCCCTTCATCGCGCTCTTGCTGCTGCTCCGCCGGGCTTGGCGTTTGCCAACCCGCCTCCGCGCTGGCGTGGTGGCGCTTCTCTTCCAGGTGACGCCGCGCCACGAGGAGTGAAGCCCGGCCTCACCGGGCGCCTCCCGTCACTTCCACACCAGGATGCCGACGGACAGGTTCTGGTAGAGGTGCGCGAAGTCGAAGGACAGGCCGAAGCTCATCCGCTCGTTGCCCAGCTTGAAGAGGCCCACCTCCAGCCCGAAGGTGAGGTGCGGGCGTACGGTGGGGCCGAACTCGTTGATGGGCGGCTCGAGGTAGCCGCCCAGCCGCAGGCGGAGCAGCTCGGGGAAGAGCTCCTTCTCGATGGCCAGGCGCGGCTGGAAGTTGACGCGGTTGCCCGCGGGCACCGCCGGGGCCTGCCCGAAGAAGGCCCCCACGGTGGTGGCGCCCTGCACGGGGAAGACGATGTCTACCTGGGCGAGGATGAGCCACTTCATCATCGACGGAATCCGCGGCGACTTGGGGTCGTCCGGGTCCTTGAGCGCCCAGCCTTCCTTCGAGGTGATGTTGAAGTTCCGCCCCGGGCCCAGCGCCACCGTGGCCCCCAGCATCAGCCGCCCCGGCACGTCCACCCCCGACGGCGCCGCCAGCCCGCCGATGTCCGTGCGCGGCGCGAAGGGCCCGGCCATCAGCGCGGGCTTGTAGGAGAAGCCCACCCGCCAGTTGCCGTCCTCCGGGCGCCACACGCCGCCCACGAGAAGTCCCCAGCCGTGGAAGCCCATCGAGTCCTTCACCGTGGGCAGGAAGTCGCCAAGAGGCTGCTCGCCGTAGCCGATGAAGGCGTGGGTGGACTCGACGCCGACGCCCAGCGCAATCTGGTCCCTCCAGAAGCGCGCCGCCAGCACCGCGAAGATGTGGGTGAGGGCCAGGTTGTAGTAGCGCTCGAAGCCCTCGCCCTCCAACTGCCGCTTGGCGAGGAAGTTCTGAATGTCGAAGCCGGCGCCGAAGCCGAACCATTTGTACTGGAGCGCGGCGAAGGAATAGAGGACCTGGCTGCCGAGGAATTGGGTGGACGCGGCCGAGGCCTGGTCGACGGCGCCGTCGTTGTCCCAGTCCTGCTCCCGGGTGCTCCAGGGAAACAGGAAGTGCATGGTGCCGCCGACGTCCCAGTTGAAGTCGGAGGCGAACTTCGCGTCGCGCATGGCCGGAGCGGCGGCGTTGCGGGGAATGCCTTCGGCGCCCTCGGCGAGGCCGGTCCACGCGCCGGCCAGCCCCATCACCCGCGGGCTGCCCCGCAAGGTGCCTTCGGAGAGGAGGATGTGCTGGTCCGCCGAGAAGTCCTGGGCGAACGCGGCCGCGGGGAGGAGCCACAGCGCCAGCAGAGTCGACCTCGACAACGCGCCTCCACAGTCCATCACGCCGGCCCTGACGGCGAAGGTACCACGGCCGCCTCGCGAGTCAGCGGCCACCTCGAGGCGGACGGGCGGCGGGGCGCTTCAGCCTGTGGGCCCTCACTTCGCGCTCTTCGCGTGCGCCGCCCGCCACTTCTTCACGTACGCCTTGCCTTCCTTCGAGGCGGCGAAGCCGGCGTACTCGGGCACCGCCGACACGTCCTGCAACTCGACGTGCGCGTCGCGCTCCACCGCCTCCAGCCACTTCGCGGCCTCGGCCCAGTCCTTCCCGTCGAGGGCCAACTGGATGAGGGGGAAGTAGGGGTCCTTGAGCGCCTTCTCGCGCGCAATCGCTTCGAGGTAGTGCTTCCTCGCCTCGTCCTTCTTCCCCTGGGCGTTGGCGGCGCCGGCGCGCAGCACCTCGAACCAGCCGTCGTCCTTGCCCACCCGCGCCTCCACCACGCCGATGGCCTTCTCCACCTCGGCCCAGCGCTTGCGCATGAAGTAGTAGTCGATGGCCAGCACGTTGCTGGCCGCGTCGGTGGGGTAGAGCTGTAGGTACTTGCCCAGGGCGCGCTCATACTTGCGCTCATCCACCTCGCTGGCCGCGGTGGCGTACATGCGCAAGAGGCTGCGCTGCTCCTGCACCGGCCTGGGCAGCGCTTCGAATTGCGTCACCACGTCCTGGAAGCGGCGCTCGCGGGCGGCGGCGGACATGGCCTGAATCTCCTTGAGGTGCTTCACGAAGAGCTGCTCCTTGCCCATCAGCTTGTCCACCAGGCCCTGGTTGGCGTCGGCCAGCGCGGCCAGCGCGAGGCGGCGGATTTCCTGGCTCTTCAACTCGCCGGCCATCAAGTCGAACACGTCCACCACCTTGAGGCCGCCCTGCGCGCCGCTCTCCACCAGCAGCTCCAGCACGTTGAAGCCGCCGTCGGGGGTGAGCAGCCGCAGCTGCACCGCGGGCTTGCCGTCCAGCGTCACCGCCTTGCGGAAGCTGAGGCGCGCGCCGGCCTTCACCCCGACGAGGATGGACTCGCCCAGCTTCTGGCCCACCGTCTTGAAGCTCTGGTCGAAGCCGGTGCGGAAGCCCTTGGGCAGCTCCATCCCCTGCAGGGTGCGGTCGGCCAGCGCCACCGAGTCCACCAGCGGCCCCAGGCCGTCCACCCCCTGGGAGTACTTCGCTTCGATGTCCCGGCCCAGGGCGTCCAACTCGGCGGGCGAAGGTGCGGCGGACAGCGCGAGGGCGAGGACGGCGACGGCGGTAACCATGGGGAAGCTCCCGAGTGGAGGTGCAGGCGGGCGTCATGCCCGACTTCGCCGGGTGAATGGAGGGGTAGACGTCCCTTTTTTGAAAGTCGTGGCCTCCGAAGGCGTCCGGCCGCGCGTCGCCAGCTCGAGGCGCAGCGCCCGGGGGTGGCAGCCGTGAGATCGAGCAGGGACGAGGGAATGGTACCCACTGGACTGGGAGAATGTCGTCAGGTCCGAAGAAGGGCAGGAGCTGCCCTTGCCCGCACCCGAGGAATGTCAGCCCTGCGCGGTAGACACGCCAGGTGGCGACGGGGGAGTCGGGCCGGCGGCGGGCGCCGGAAGCATCCACGCTGCACGAGGCCTTCCGGCGAGGCTGACCATCCGTCTCCTCGCTGCTGCCCAGGCGCCTCCAGGAGGAGGCCGCGCGCCTCCTCACCCGTGGCGACGTGCGCTTCGGCTTCGTGGAGGTGGCCTGCGCCTCGTGCGACGACGCGCGCCTCGTCGCCTTCTCCTGCAAGGGCCGCGGCTGGTGCCCGTCGTGCACCACGCGCCGCGCGCTGGACACCGGCGCCCACCTCGAGTCCGTGCTGCCCACCGCCAATGGACGCTGAGTCTCCCCATGCACTTGCGCTTCCACGTCGTGAAGCAGCCGTACTCCTCAAGCGCCTCGAGGTGCGCCTCATGCGCGCCGTCTGGCGGCTTCAGCGCGCCACCACCCGCCTGTTCTTTGAGCTCAGCCCGAAGCCGGTGACACCAGTGCCACGCCGTCTCGTAGTGGAGGCCCAGCTGCCACAGCCGAGATCCATTCTTCGGCGGCCCACTTGACTGTCCTGGTGACCTGGCTATAAGTAGCTTCCTGTCAGTCTCGCTTCACAACAACCAAATCAACACCTCCATCATGGAGGGGCCATGAAGTTGGAAGTTGGAAGTTGGAAGTTGGTGCTGCTGACGGCGTGCGTCGCAGCCACTCATGCCTGGGCGCAGTTCACCGTTGACCTGACCACGGCGGAGCCGGTTGGCGTGCCTTCTGCCCCTGTCATCCTCGGCGCGAGTCACTGCGATGGGGACGTCATTCGGGTCTCGCTGACGGGTGGCCGACCAGGAGCGACGTACGTGGTGACCGAGTATCTCCCCGGGGTCGGGTTCATCTACCTGAACCAGTTGGGCCAGTTCCCCGCTGCGCCCAACGCCGACGGAGTGACGCAGGCCGACGTGCCGGATCCGAGGTTGTACGGCAACGACTCCATCACGGCGTTCGTCGTCGACCAGCAGCAACTCAGCGCTGCTGCCGCGCCCCACGTGTTGCGGGATCCCACCAGCCTCACAGCCCCCGAGCTTGCTCCTACGCCCGTGTGGGAGTGCGGTCAGGCGACCGCCATACGCGGGCACCAACCAGGCGATGAAGTCACCTTGCTTCGCGCACCCAACAGGGTCCGCTTCGTCGTTCCCAGCGCCTATTCCACGCACGACTACGTGCCCGCTGGCACCGGTGGCCCCTTCAAGGCGGGCGAGACGCTGGTGGCGCGGTACCAGACGTGCCGGTCTGCGCAGGGCGCCACCACGGAAGTCAGCCCACTCTCGGCGCCCGTCGTCGTGGCTTCGTGGACCG
>JADLDB010000177.1 GCA_020846875.1 Myxococcales bacterium
CATTATGCCGACCTCCCGGTAATGCCGCGTTCCGCTGGCTTCACCGAGGAGAACTCGTTGCCGCACGCGGCATAAGCCGAAGCGTCGCAACGACTTGCTGGTGCGCGCGGAAAGAGCGTCATTGGTCTCACGAGGAGACGACCATGTACGCCGACACCACGAAGCCGCCGCGAACGATGACGAGGTACGAACAACTCCTGCTCCTGCGCACGACGGGGCAGCGCTTTGATGGGTACAGAGACCATGTGCTCCTCTCGCTCGCCCTCGCCACTGGGATGCGCGAGCACGAGTTGGTCGCCCTGAACGTCGGAGACGTGCTCTCCGACGACGCCAAGGCGCGCCGCCGCGTCCGGCTGCGGGTCTTCAAGCGCAGCAGCGAAGACGCGCAGGGACAGGAGGTGATGCTGTCGTCTGGCGTGCAGGCGAAGCTGGAGAAGTACTTCCGGTGGAAGCGTCAACAGGGCGAGGCGCTGGCAGCCGACGCGCCGCTCTTCATGAGTCGAAAGGGCAATCGGCTGTCGACGCGGCAGGTCCGCCACGCCTTTCAACTCTGGCAGGAGCGCGCCGGTTTCGAGCGACGCTTCTCGTTTCATTCCGTTCGGCACTCGGCCATCACCAACATCTACGAGGGCACGCGCGACATCCGACTGGCGCAGCGTTTCGCGCGCCACAAGTCGATCATCACCACCCAGATCTACACGCACCCCACCGACGAGGCCCTGCTTCGGGCCGTGCAGGAACTGCCGTGCTAATGGCAGCACGGCTACAGCCCCTCGAGGAACGCGAGGAGCTGATCGCCAGGCCGGTACCGCGCGGGCGTCTGCTTCGTCGGGGTGGTGTGCGCGAGCGCCTTCTCCTTCATGCCCATGTCCGCGTGCAGGTAGATCTGCGTGGTCTCAACCGACTCGTGGCCGAGCCACAGAGCGATGACGGAACGGTCAACGCCGTGCTGCAGGAGCGCCATCGCAGTGCTGTGCCGCAAGGTGTGCGGCGTGGCCTTCTTCGCTTTGAGCGACGGGCGCTGTGCCCCGGCGATCGCGAGGTGCCGTGCAACCAGGGCCTCGACGGCGTCGCGACTGAGAACGCCTCCTCGCGAACTGGGAAACAGCGGCGCTGAAGCGGGCTCGTCGTTTTCGGCAAGCCACGCCTTCAGCACGGTGACCGCGTCCTTCCTCAGCGGCGTCGCGCGATGCTTGCGGCCCTTGCCCCGACAACGGACGTGCGCACCAGCGTCGAGGCTGATGTCCTCGCGACGTAGCCCGATGAGCTCCGACACACGCAAGCCCGTCTGCACCGCCACCAGCAGGAGCGCTCGATCTCGGCGACCAATCCATGTGGTGAGATCGGGAGCCTTCAACAGCGCATCAATGTCGCCCTCGTCGAGGAAGCCCACTGGCTTCCGCTCGTAGCGCTTGTTTGGGATCGCGAGGACGCGCTGGCACTGGAGCAGGTACGTGGGCTCATTCATCGCGACGTAGCGGAAGAAGGAGTGGAGCGCGGCCAGCCGCACGTTTCTCGAACGCGCGCTGTTTTCGCGCTCGCGCTCGAGATGGTCGAGGAACCTGCTGATCAGGGTGGCATCGAGCTCTTCGAGAACCAGCGCGCTGACCTCCTTGCCCAGGCGCTTCGAGGCGAAGCCAAGCAAGAGTCGGAAGCAGTCGCGGTAGCTGGCGACGGTGTGCGAGCTGGCGCGTCTTTGCGCGAGCAGCCTCTCGGTGAAGAACGACTGGAGCAAAGCTGGGAACGTGGCGGCATTCATCGCCGTCCTCCTGCTCGCTGGTCGGTCACGCGCTCGGTCGCGAGTTGCAGCAACTCGGGCACGGCCTCGATGTACCAGTAGGTGTCATTGATGTGCGTATGCCCGAGGTAGGCCGAGAGCTTGGGCAGCTCGCGCTCGACGTCGACGCCCTCGCGGTACCACCCGACCATCGTGCGCGCCGCGAAGCTGTGCCGAAGATCGTGCACTCGGGGCCCATGGCCATGTCGGTAGCCCTTCACCGGGCCACGGAGTCCGGCGGCGCGCGAGACCAGCGCGAAGTTGTATCTCGCAGCCCAGTGGGTGACGCGCCGGCCTCGCTCCGAGATGAAGAACGCAGACGTCGCCGCACCAGGAAAGGTCTGATCGCGCTGCTTCGCGTACCGGCGCAAGGCGGCAATCGTGGACTTGCTCACAGGGACCAGCCGGGTCTTGCCGAACTTCGTGTCTCGAATGGTGAGCATCTGCTCGGCCAGGTCGACGTCGGCGCGGTCGAGCCCGACGGCCTCGCTGATTCGCAGGCCTGCGACAGCGATCAGCCCGAACATCGTCGAGGCCGTGCGCGCGCGCATACCTCGACGGCTCGGCAGCTTCTCGGCCTCGCGAACCAGGGCGGCGATCTGCTTCTCATTGAAGATGAAGGGCGGTTTTCGCTGGATTGACGCGGCCAGCAACCCCTCGGCAGGAACCTCGGTGCGCGGATCTCGAGCGCGGTACCACGCCGCGAACAGGCGGATGCGAGACAGCCGCTGTGCCCACGTGGACGGCTCCCCATTGGCCGGCCTTCGTGCCCACTGCAGAGCCAGCTCGGTGGTGATGTGCTTCGCGCCCCTGGAGTCGAGGAAATCGAGGAACCCGCGGAGGCACCACTCTGTGGTCGTGAGCTTGAAGCCGAGGGTGCGACGAAGCTTGAGGTAGTCGTCCAATGACTTCTGTAGAGCGCTCATTGGGCGCTGCCAACGGGCCAGGGCAGCGCGAGCCGCCGCAGTGAAGTCAGGTCGACCTTCGCGTAGATCTCCGTCGTGGCGGGGCTGCGGTGACGCAGCACGACGCCGATCTCGCTCATCGACGCGCCGTCACGCAGCATGCTGGTCGCGAGCGAGTGGCGCAGCACATGGGCGCCGCGAATCGGCACGTCGAGGCCGGCCCTCGACATGGCCGCACGCACGACGGTCGTGACCGATCCTTTGCGGGCCAACGCTGTCAGCGGGGCGCGCACCCTCGTGAAGACCTTGCGTGTCTGGCACTTGGGCCTGTCTCTCTTGATGTACGCCGCCAACGCCTTGCCAACTTCGTCGAGCAAGGGCAGCGCCTCGATCGAACTCCCTTTGCCCCGGATGATGAGCTCGCTGGTCCGCCAGCGAATGTCATCGAGGTCGAGGCGCGCTACCTCGCAGGCCCGCAGCCCGAGCCGCGCGAGCATCAACAGCATCGCGTAGTCGCGTCGGCCCATCGGGGTGCTCCGATCGCAGGCGGCCAGCACCTGCTGGATCTGGTCGGGCGAGAGGTACTTCGGCACGCCCGCGTGTCTCCATGCGGCGACGGCGGGGACGCCACCGGCAAGGTCGAACTCGATCTCTCCTTGCTCGAGCAAGAACCTGAAGAAGGACCGCAGCGCACTCATCTGCGTCTGCTGGGTGCGGGGCGAGACATCAGCGGCTGTCCCCAACACGAAGCGAGTGATGTCTTTCTCCCCCAGCGCCCGGAGACGAAGCGGCCCACGACCAAAGCTCAGCCGAAGGAAATGCTCGATCACCGGGATCTGACGAGACGCGGAGTCGGCGGCGAGCGCCCTGTGACGCAGCAGGTACTCGCCGTAGCGGTGCGCGAGTGCGCTGGCCTCGCTGCGGGCCGCGGCCTTCTGCGCAGGCACAACGCCCTTGCCTCGCAGGTGCTCGAGAAGCCGTCGCAGCGGCTTGGTGCCGGTGTGCCGTACTCGGGGCACGCACCGCTGCTTCCTCCAGAACTCAGCGATGACGTCATCGTCGAGGTCGGCGATCGCCAGCCCGCGGCGATCCAGCCAGCGTCCGAAGATCCGAAATACGTAGCAGTGATTTCGCACCGTGTTGCGCGGGTAGCCCTGCGCCTTCTCGATGGAGGTGTACTCGTCGAGGTACGCGCCAAAGAACCCGGCGCGGTGGCGTCTGAGGATCTCCGGCAGCTGGAAGTAGTCGTCCAACATGGCTTCTCCTTTGGCGGCGCGAGTGCCGCTCGGAGAAGTCACCCTGATTATGCCGCGTGCCCAAGCATCCCACCGGCGCGGGGCCCTCGGCAGAACGTCGGCTTGGTCGCCCACGTCGGCATTACCGGGAGGTCGGCATAATGCCGA
>JADLDB010000178.1 GCA_020846875.1 Myxococcales bacterium
TGTTGTTCGCCGCGTAGTCCGAGCGCGTGAGCGCCACGCTCTTTCGTGACGGGGGAGACGCGAGTTCCCGGTCTCGGCGCTCTCGTGAGCGAGCGTGAGCAGATGGCCGAAAGAGAGAAGCCCCGGCGTTTCGGCCGAGGCTTCCTTTCACAGCAGTGGCAGTTGTCGGCGCGACGGCGGCGTCAGCCGCCGGAGGTGCGCGCGCAGCGCGGGCGCGAGCGGTAGGCGCGCCAGCGCCGCGGCCGTGCGCGCGGGCGGCCCGGTCGCCAGGTTCGCGACGACGTGCACGGCCTCGAGGATGGGCGCCGGGACGAGCCAGACGGCGCCGCCGCGCTCGAGGGCGAAGCGGGCGAGCTCGTCGGACTTCGCGAGCCAGTCGGGCACCACCAGCTCGCAGTCGAGGCCCACCGAGGCGTCGAGCCAGGCGAGCAGCGCCCAGGCGTCCTCCGCGCCGCGCCCGACGACGAGGGGCGGCTGGGCGTGGCCGTCCCCGTCGACGACGACGGCCACCAGGCCCTGCCCGCGCCGACGGGCTGGCCAGACGCCGCAGGTGAAGCCCGTCACGCGGCCTCCGCCATCGCGGCCTGGACGTGCTCGGCCGTGGCCACCTTCGCCTTCACCAGCGCCGCCGCGGTGAGGGCGTGGTGGGCGAGGAGGTTCAGCTTGCGCGGCAGCCCGCTGGTGGCCTGAAAGAGGGCCTCGATGGCCGACGTCTCGAAGAGGGGCAGCTCCGTCCCGGCGAGGTGCAAGAGGTGGGTGAGGTACGCAGGCACCTCGTCGCGGGCCAGGCCGTCGAGGTGGTACCGCACGACGATGCGCTGGCTCAGCGGCGCGTGCACCGCCATGCCGATGCGGCGTCGGAGTTCGGCCTGGCCCACCAGCAGGAGGCAGAGCCGGTTCTGCGAGTCCATCTCGTAGTTGGTCAACAGGCGGAGTTCCTCGAGGACGTCGCTGCGCAGGTGCTGGGCCTCGTCGACGACGAGGACGGGCCGCGTCTTCGCCTCCAGGCACAGCCGCGTCACCTCGGCGCGGATGACGCGGTAGAGGGCGGCGCGGCTCCTCTCGGTGGGCAGGCCCAGCTCCCACGCAATCGACTTGTACATGTCCATGGCGTTGCCGGTGGACAGCGGCACGTAGAAGACGCGGTAAAGCCCGCTGTGCAGCGCGGACACCACCTTGCGGACCAGCGTCGTCTTGCCGCTGCCCGCCTCACCGGTGACGAGGCCGATGCCGCGCAGCTCCAGGAGGTGGCCGAGCCGGACCTCGAGCTCCTTGCCCGCGCCGGCGACGAAGAGTTCCTCGGGCGACAGGTCCTTCGCGAAGGGGTGGCGGGCGAGGCCGAAGTGTTTGCGGTACATGGCTACCGGCCCTCCTCGTCGCGCTTCAGGTCCGCCAGCTTGAGGCCGGTGAGGGGCGCGTCGGGCGGCGTCGCCACCCTGTCGCGCTTCACGAAGCAGTTGGCGTAGAGGTCCACCACCTTCGCGTCGTGCACCTTCGCGCCCGCGTTCCACACCTGCACCGTGCGTCGCGGCCCTGACGCGTCGAAGCGCAGCGTCACCGTCTCGCCGACGAGGGCCGCGTCGACTTCGTAGACGAGCCCGTCGAGCGACACCGTTCTGTCCTTGGCCACCTTCCGCTTCGCCTCAGCGAGGAAGAGGTCGTCGAGGTCGACGTCGCTGCCCAGGTACTTCACCTCGGCGCTCTTCTGCGCCCACCTGTCCAGCGGCGTCTCCTCGTCGAGGCCCCGGTGCGGCGCCTGGTGGTACTCGCCCTCCACCCACGCCCACAGCCGGCGGTTGAGGGCCTCCAGGCTGGCCGTGTCCGCCTCGGTGAGGCGCGGCAGAAGCTGCATTCGGACGGTTCGAAACCAGCGCTCTTGCTTTCCCTTCGACTGTGGCGCGTACGGCCTGGCGTGGATGAGTGTCACGCCCAACTTCGCGCACACCAGCGCGAGGTGGTGGCTGCGGTACGCTGCGCCGTTGTCCACGAAGAGGCGCTTCGGCACGCCCCGCCGCATGACGGCCTGCTTCAACACCGGCAGGAAGGCCGCGGTGTTCTCCGCCAGCGCGAAGGCCGCGAAGGGCACCACCCGCGTCGCGTCGTCGATGAAGGCGATGAGGTACGTCTTCCGCCGCTGCCGCCCGGCCACCGTCACCGGCGGCCCGTGCATCACGTCACTCATGCAGAGCTCGCCCGCCAACTCGAAGGCGAAGCGCCTCCTGTCGCCGGGCGTTCCGCCGCCCTCCCGCACCGCGCGCTGCATCAGCCCGGCCCGCGACAGCAGCCGGTGCACCGTCGACGCGGCCAGCGTCACGTCCGACGGCACCTTCGCCGCCGCCAGCGCCTCCTTGATGACGAGCTGCACCGACAGCTCCGGGTTGTCCTCCTTGATGGACACCAGCGCGTCCTTCACCTCCTGCGGCAGCGCCCGCGAGTCGCCGGCGTCCTTCCGCGGGCGGGGCTTGAGGGCGTCGAAGCCCTTCAGCCGGTACTGGCGCAGCCACGTGCGCATCGTCTCTTCCGCCACCCGCGTCCTCGTCGAGCCGGGGATGCAGTAGTCCTTCGCCGCCTTCTCCTCGAGCAGCCGGTACAGCCCCCTCGCTCCAGGCTCGAGGTGCGTCAGGTCCGCAATGAGGCCGTAGCGGAACAGCGCCACCTCCTCACTTCGCTTCGTCTTCTCGTCTTCCATGTGCCGTCCTTCGTCGTTGGCCCGAAAAGTCGGGCGGCCCACGAAGTAGGCGAAGCGTCATGGTGGGTCTGCGCCCGTTCCCTGTTGGCGATGGCCTCGGCCGGTTGCTCTACTTCCGTGGCGGGCGCCGAATCCGACGTAGGGCGGCAGGGCGGCCAACTGCGCGCCGGCCCGCGCCCTCACCGCCGCGAGCAGAGCACCGTGTCGACGCCGAGCGCCGCGCGCACCTCGACCAGCGTGGGCGCCACGCTCCCGAGGACGTCCGGCAGAAGGCCCTTCAGCGCCTTGAGCGCCACCGCCACCGCCGCCACCCGTCGCCGCACCCACCGCACCGCGCCCTGGGCCTCGATGTCCGGCCGAAGCTGCTCGGCCACCGCCTCAAGGCTGCCTGCGCGCTGCTCGACGGCGTCGGCGACGTCCTCGACCTCGCCCAGCGTCGACGACAGCCTCGACGCCAGGCAGTCCGGCAACAGGCTGAAGGTGAGGTGCGCCTCCGGGCAGTACCACCGGGCAATCCACATCCCCGGCGGCTCGACCCGCGCGTACGCCGTGTGTCGCGCGAAGCCGCACCCGCCTTCCGGGTGCTCCGGACACCGCAGCAAACTGGCGCTCTCCCAGGCCCTCTGCTTTACGTACTCCTCGCTGGTCAGCTGGCAATCGTGCCGCAGTTGCACCGCCAAGAGGCCCGGACGGTCGCTTCCGTCGCGGGCCTCACCTTTCGTGCGTGCGCGCAGACCCCATGCCCGCGGGCGTCGGCCAGCTCACTGCCGGTTGCTCGGGGTGGGAAATTCTCGGCCGCGGAACGCTTCGCTCTCGGCGAACGCTTCCGCCGCCGGGGCGTTCACGCAGTCAGCGCGAAGACCGCCGGTCGTTCACGAACGAGCGTGGCAAACAACAAGTACCTCGACGCGCTGCCGCTGGAGCGCCAGGTGCGCATCATGGAGCGCGAGGGCCTCGTCGCGGACTCGCAGACGCTGTGGGACCAGATTGAGGCCCTGGCCGAGGCGCTGACGCCCGGCTGCGCGCGCCTGAAGCAGGATGCGCTGCGCGCGCCGGTACTGGGCTTCGACGAGACGCCGTGGCCGGTGCTGTCGAAGGGCAACCGGAAGTCGTGGACGATGTGGCAGCTGTCCACGCCGCGTGCCGTCTTCTACGAGATTGCCGCTAGCAAGGGCAGCGCCGACGGACAGAAGGTGCTGGAGGGCTTCACCGGCACGGCCATCGGCGACGCGGCGGTGGTGCACCGGGCGCTGGCGCGGGACGTCGGCTTCACGCTGGCCTTCTGCTGGAGCCATGCGCGCCGCGGCTTCATCAAGGCCGAAGGGAATGACCCGCTGCGCGCCCGGCAATTCCTGGAAATGGCCGGGCAGCTGTGGACCATCGAGGCGCAGGCGCCGCCAGGGCCCGAGGGTGACGAGGCCCGGCGCAAGCTGCGCAACGAGAAGTCCCGACCCGTCGTCGAGGCCATCAAGCAGTGGCTCATCGGCCAGCGCTTCCTCCCGCAGAGTGAAATCGGCACGGCCATCAAGTACGTGGCCGGGCACTGGGACGGCCTCACCGTCTTCCTCGACAACCCGGCCGTCCCTCTCGACAACAACCAGACGGAGCGCGGCTACCCGATGTACCTGCCGCACTTCTGGCTCGCCGCGATGGAGTCACTGGGCGCGTCCGTGGACCACGACGCGGTAGCCCGCGACGACGGCATGGGGCCGTAGTGCACAAATCAAGTCACACCCTCCCGGTGCACCCTCGCCCTTTCGAACCACGAGAGGAATCGTGGGTGCGCAGTGACTTGCGGGCGCACCACCCGCGCTGCCTCCACGAACCGGGACACGACAGTCTCCAGCATCGCCGCGACAACGTCCCGCGCCACGATGGCGGTTCCCGTTGGAGCGCGCCAAGTCCGGCTCCACGTCGTGCAACTCACCCGGTAGCTTCCATGACCATGCGGCTCAAAGTGAAGCTCCCGCTCGAGCGTCTGTTCGAAGAAACTCATCGTAAATGAACTCGGCAGTGGAGCTATTGCCGGTATTTGTTCGAGTAGGACCGCGAGATCGGTTCCAAGATCGGTCCGCCACTGTTCGCCGCAGAACTTCACCCTGAACGCAGCCCGAGGATCGCGCGCCAATACCTCGCAGGCGTCGACGAGCAGGACGCGATAGTCGTCGTCCGGCTCTTCGTACTCGAGCGGCTCTGTCGACGCGACAAGTGAGTCCAAGGCGGGAACAACAAGCTCAATGATCAGGTCGTTCATGTTCTCGCGCTCACTTCACGGCAGTACTCACCCTTGCGTAAGTTAAGAAGCGGTGATCTACACCATACTTCATGAGCTTGGCGACTGCCCGACGCGATGCCCGAAGTCTGGACCACACGACGTTGGAGGAGATGCGTCGGCTGGCAGTGAA
>JADLDB010000179.1 GCA_020846875.1 Myxococcales bacterium
AAGCCCGCCGAGGTGAAGCCGGCCGACGCGAAGCCGGCCGACGCGAAGCCGGCCATGCCTCCCGCGGCGGCCGAGGCGGCGGCGACGGCGGCGGACCTGAAGACGGCGTGCAAGGAAGACATCACCAAGAACTGTCCCAAGGTGAAGCCGGGCGCGGGGCGGCTGGCGGCGTGCTTGAGCGGCGCGAAGGACAAGGTGTCGGACGGCTGCAAGGCGGCCATCGAGGCGGGCGTCGCGGCGGTGAAGAAGTTCGACGAGGACTGCAAGGCGGACCAGCAGACGCACTGCAAGAAGGTGCCGGCGGGCAAGGGGCGGCGGCTGGCGTGCCTCAAGGGCGCCAAGGACAAGCTGCAGCCGGCCTGCAAGGCGTACTTCGAGGCGGGCGGCACGCCGGTGGACGCGGACGCGCAGGACTAAGGCCGCGCCGCCGGGCGTCACGCCTTCCGCTGGCGGGGGCGCGCGCTGGAGCTGGGAGCGACGGCTCTCAGCTTCTCGACGTCGAGCAGATCCTGGGGCCGGGCCACGCGCCGCTTGTTCGCGATGAGGTCTCGGACCGAGAGGAAGGCGACCTCACACCGTCCGAGCCGCCCGGGCGCGCGCCGGGCCCACGCGTCGTCGAAGTCGACGGCGTCCAACTCCGTGAGCACGTCGATGCGGTTCGGCTCGACGCCGATCTGAAAGATGATCCCCGGGGTGTGGAGGTCCTTCACGCGCAGGTTGGCCAGGGGAGCCCCGAAGCGCTTGAGCGCGCGGTGCACCCGGCGGGCGTTGGCCGCGGTCGGCCGCACCCACACGTCGAGGCCCTTCGTGTAGCGCGGGAGCCCTTTCACCTTTCGCAGCTGCGACGCCAGCACCCACGTCTGTTCCACCCGCACCGCAGGGTCCACCTGCTTCCAGAATTCGCGGTCGAAACTCCCGTCATCCTTCGCCTGACGGACGACCCGGGCCATGACGACGCGCGGCATGTTCCCAGCGTAGCAGAGTCAGCTAGACGCAAGGTCTTCGCGCCAGGCCGGAGGTCGCAGCACCTGCGCGCTGGCGGAGTAGCGCGGACTCGAAGACAGAAGGCCGGCGGTGGAGCTCCATCGCGCCGGCGCCGGGACTGGAAGCTTCCCGCGCTTTTGGTGGCAGCCCCTCGCCGCGCTCCTTACTCACGGGGCAGTGCTCGTACTGCGAGGGGGGATCCCATGCCGCCGGTGGGAGAAACCAGACTCGAGGGCACGCAGACGCGCGCCGCGCCGTCGCTCGAGACCTTCGGCCACTACCGGGTCGTCGGCCCCCTGTCGAAGGGCGGCATGGCGGAGCTGTCCCTCGCGCTTCACACGGGAGTGCAGGGCTTCTCGCGCGTGGTGGCGCTCAAGCGCGTCTTGCCCACGCACGCCACGCGCCCCGACTTCGTGCAGATGTTCCTCGACGAGGCGCGGCTGGCCGCCCGGCTCAGCCACCCCAACATCGTCCGCATCTACGAGCTGGGCCAGGACGGCGACGCCTACTTCCTCGCCATGGAGTACCTCCCCGGCGAGGACCTGCGCCAGTTGATGGCCCCGATGGCGGGCGCCGACCTCCCCATCCCCTGCGAGCTGGCCGCGCACGTGGTGGCCCAGGCCGCCGACGCGCTGCACCACGCGCACGAGCTGACCGACGAGCACGGCGTGCCGCTCAACCTGGTGCACCGCGACGTCAGCCCGTCCAACGTCATCCTCACCTACGACGGGCACGTGAAGGTGGTGGACTTCGGCATCGCCAAGGCCGCGTCCAACGCCTACGAGACGGCCGTCGGGGTGATGAAGGGCAAGCTGGGCTACTTCGCCCCCGAACAGTTCTCCGGCGCGCACGTGGACCGCCGCTGCGACGTGTACGCCCTGGGCATCGTGCTGTGGGAGCTGCTCACCGGCACCCGCCTCTTCGTCCGCGACTCCGCCGCCGCCACCATGGCCGCCGCCAGCCTGGGCGAGGTGCCGCCCCTGGCCACCTTCCGCCGCGACGTGCCGCCGGAGCTCAAGCTGATTTCCGACGGCGCGCTGGCGCACGAGGTCTCGCTGCGCTTCCAGACGGCCGGCGAACTGCGCGACGCGCTCGAGCTGTACCTGCGCACCACGCTGCGGCCCACCACGCGCGACGTCGCCGAGTGGGTGGTGGGCGTGGGCGGCACGCGGCGGGCCGAGCTCAAGCTGGCCATCGCGCGGGGCAGCAACGTGGTGGCCGCCTTCCGCGAGCTATCCACGCTCGAGTGGGATGACGCGCCCGTCTCCGCGCGGCCTCCGTCCAGCTACAGCCGCAAGCGGCGCTCGCGCGGGCCGGTGCTGGCCTTCGCGCTGGGGGCGGTGGCCCTGGTGGGCGTGGCCGGCGCGGTGGGCGGGATGAGCTTCTTCGAGGAGCCAGCCCCGGAGGCGGCCCCGCGCGCCGAGCTGAAGCTGGACAGCGAGCCGCCCGGGGCCTTCGTCTTCTTGAACGGCGAGCCGACCGGGCGCCACACGCCGGTCAGCCTGGGCGGGTTGGACCCCTCGCACCCGGTGCGCTTCCGCCTGGAGAAGCCGGGCTACGCCAGCGCCACCGGCGAGGTGCCGCTCACCGGCGGACAGGCCGTCACCCGCAGCGTCACCCTCGAGGCGGTGGCCGGCGTGGTGCGCTTCGTGGGCGTGCCGAAGAACGGCGCGGTGCGGGTGGACGGGCGGGTGGTGCTGCCCGACATGGCGGTGACGCTGGCCCCGGGCCGCTACGACGCCGAGCTCTTGGTGAACGGGCGCGTCCTCTCGACGAGGCGGGTGGCCGTGGTGGCCGGTCCGCAGGAGGTCCCCCTGGCGCCATGAACCCCTCGCAGCTCACGCTGAGCCGGCGCGCTCGTCCCCCGGTGGCGGCGGTCGCCGCGGTCCTCGGCATGGTGGCCGCCGCGGCCTGGTTCGTCGCGGTCCGCCAGGTGGTCCACGCCGCGGCCGTCGAGCAGCAGGAGGCCGCCGTGTACCGCGGCGCCGAGCTCATCTCCCTGCTCCGCCGCCTCGCCCAGGAGCGCGCCACCCAGCAGGCGCTGCTGCTCTCGGAGGACACGCGCCTCAAGGCGGCGCTGGCGGTGCCCGAGGTGGATCGCCTCACGCTCCTCGACCTGCTCCAGGACATCCGCCGCCTCGACGAGAAGCAGGTGCTGGGGGTCCTCTCTCCCACCGGCCGGGTGCGCGCGGTGCTGGGCGCGCCGGCGCTGGAAGGCATGGACCTGGGCACGTCGGCGGCGGTGAAGAGCGCGCTCGCCTCGGCCGGCGTGGCCTCGGGTGCGTGGCTGCTGGACGAGCGGGTGCTGGAGGTGGGCGTGGCCGCGGTGCGGGTGGACGAGGTGCCGGTGGGCCTGGTGCTGACGGGCGCGCAGTTGTCCGACGACGAGCTGCACCTCGCGGCGCAGGGGGCCGGCGTACAGGTGGCCCTCGTCCTCGGCGGCCACCCGGCGTGGAGGAGCGCGCCCCTTCCCGACGAAGCGTGGGCTTCACCGCGGACCCGCCAGGTGGAGGTGAACGAGTCTGCCCACTACCTGGTGGCCGCCTCCCCCCGCGCGCCGGAGCACCTGATGGTGTTCGCCTGGGCCGTCCCCATCGGAGTCCTGCTGTTCGCCACCCTGGCCTTCTGGAGGGGAGGTGGCTGGTGAGTCACCCGTACGGCAGCTACGACGACTGACTGCCAGCCCGCCTCGCTCCTCGGATTCACGACGGCACCTCCACCGAGGCTGAGGAACAGATGTGACACCGCGATGGACGCGCGATAACAATCGCCCATGCCTCCCGTGCCTCTCCCGTCGGTGGAAGACGCGCTCCTTCAGGCCAAAGACGCCATCAGTAAGGGTAGCCGCTGCATCGGCTTTTTCGGCCTGCCGGGGAGCGGCCGCACCACCGTCGCGCAGAAGGCCATTCAAGGCGAGTACTCGCTCTCTTTGAGGCTCTCAGTGCCGCGAGATGACGATGGCGCCGTGGCTGCCATCGTCTCGCTCGCCGCCCAGCTCCCCGAGGCGGCGAACTCGATCGTCAAGAACACGAGCCGCACGTACCTCGAGCGCCTGGCCGACCTGATGGCGCTCGTTCCCAAAGAGGCAGCACTCTTCTTCGATGAGCCGCAGTTGTCTGGCGAGGACGGGTTCATCGAGACCATCTTCGCAGTGCGCGCGCGACAGTTCGCGAGCCACGTGCTCAAGCACGACTTCAAGCTCAAGGTCTTCACGGCAAGCCGCCCGGAGCCCACGCACGAGCTCCTCGGTGCCTATCTGGTTGAGGTGAAGCGTGAAGCCTCACCTCAGGTCGTCGCCCAGCTCGCCGGTCTCGACGACCCACAGACGGCTGACTTCGTGAGCCGCAATGCCCGGGTGCTCTCGCAACGTTCGCCCATTGAGATTCGGCTTGCAGCGTGGCTCGCGAGCAGGGGCGTCGCAGATCCACACCTGCGGAATACGGACTTTCGCCTTCGAGACCTCATCAAGCTCGCAGCCCGACGGGTCAGCTCCGGCGCCAAGACGATGCTCGCAAGGTTGGCGCTGGTGCGTGACCCAACTGTCTCGGCGTGGCTCGACTGGGCGGCCAGCGGCGTGAAGCCCGACGATCGCTCGCTCGTCGAGCAGGTCTTCCTCTTCGGCGACGACGCGAGCTCGCTGAGGTTGCACGAGTCGATCGCGGAACTCTCGCGGGTGGAGAGGTGGTTGAGCCAACCGAAATCGGCCGAGGCGCATCGGGAGTTGGCCGACCAGTACAGGACGCGGTTCTCCTCCGGCCTGACTGCTCAGCGGCTAGGGGCGGCGCTGCAGGCCGAGATCGAGGTCGTGCACCACCGCACTATCGCTGGCGATGCTCAAGTCCTGAACGACACGCTCTACTTCGCAGAGCAGTACGACGCGCTGGGGCGGGCCTTCGGCCAACGGGGTGAGCGGCTGATGAAGCGCGGCGCCGGGGGGGCGGTGAGCCATCTCAGGTCGGCCATCGCCTGCTACGAGCGCGCGCTCGAGAACGATCCAAGAGATTGGTACGCGGCGCACTACCTCGCGTTCAACCACGACGTGCTTGGCGGAGACGTGGTGCAGATCGAGGAGCAGTACCGACGGGCGCTCAACCTCCGACCCACCTTCGTGTGGGGCCGCAGCCGGTGGATTCGGTTTCTGGTGACGTGTGGGCGGTACAACGAGGCGATGGCGGCCTTCGAGGCGGCGCTCGAGGTGTGCGCCTCGGACAACCCGCTCTTCTTCCGCGAGCTTCACCTCGACGTGGCCCGGCAGTTCCTTCAGGCAGGCGGGTACCGTCAGGCACAGCTGGTGCTCGAGCGCGTGCCCGAAGGTGTGCGCGCTCAACTCGACCGGTTCGAGCCGCTCTGCCGTTATGCCAAGTGGCAGGAGGAGCCGGACCTCAATCAGCTGGTGTTCCCGCCCTCGAGGCCGATGTCGGCCCGCGACACTCCGGCGTTCCTTCAGCCCGGCGAGTCCTGCGAGACCTTCGTTCCCGCGCGTCTTGCTGCGATTGAAGGCAACATCTTCCGGTTCCGCGTGAAGCTCCCGACGGGCGAATACGGTTGGCGTGACGAGACGAAGGCACGACTGCGAGCGCTGGGGCTTGGGCCCTACATGCCCCTTCGGGTTGGCGCCTTCATTGAGTTCCTCAAGGTAAAGGGCGCCAAGGAGCGCGCTTCGATGCACCCGTTTGCCGATCCGTTCTGGGACCTCGAGGTGCGCTACCCGCCGCCTGATCGTTTCGCCGACGCGTGAAGCTCGAGGCAGGCAGGCTCAACCTGTGGGTCTTCGGACCTGGCATTGGCGAGTTCGTCGTCGTGCACGTTCCTCCGGACGGGTGGCTGTCAATCGACGGCTGCTCGGCCGACGCGCAGGAGTGGCCGCTCAAGTTCTTTCGCGACCAGGTCGGGGTTGCGCCCACTCACATTCTGATGACGCACCCGCACGCCGACCACGCCCGCGGCATTCGGGCGCTGGTCGAGCACTTCACACCCCATGGGCGCGTCACGTGGCCGCGCCTCGGAGTCGTCGCCCCGCCTCGACGGAAAGGCGACTCGGGCGCGAGCCAGGACGCCTTTGACAGCAGGCTGGCTAACGGAGTGCTGACCGCGGTGAAGACCCGTTGGCGACGTCAACCGGCCTCGAAGTGGACGCCTCGGGCTGGTCAGCGTGAGCCACTTGGGAGCGGAGAAGTGCTGACGCTTTCGCCGGCGAAGGAGGCGCTCAATCAGGCTGGTGAACAGAGCTTCGACTGGAATCGAGTGGCCACAGCGCTCGCGGTCGAGTGGTCGGGCCATCGGGTCGTGCTCGGCGCCGACCTCGTCGAGAAGCCGGGGAAGGGGTGGTCCGCGGTTCTCGGGCGTGCCCCCGTGGTGCGGAAGCACGTCATTCTGAAGGTGGCCCATCATGGCTCGCTCGAGGCTCAGCACGAGGCGCTGCTCAAGCGGCTCGCGGGTGAGGACGCGGTCACGCTCGTCACCACGCCATTCGCCAGCCAGGACCTTCCGCGCTTCGGGAGGTCGGACGGCGCCGACCTGCTGTTGAAGCACAGCGACAAGCTGCTGCTCAGCGGACTTCCACAGGCCTTCGAAACGCAGAACCGAAGGCCTCGGCAGTGGCGGCGATCACGGCTGGCGCTCCAGAGGAAGCCCATCGCGCCAGATGAGCCGGTAGGCGACTTCCCTTCGAACTACGTCCACCTGGTGCTCTCGGCTGCCGGCAAGGTGAAGGCCAACTACGGGCCGGGGAGCGTGATCGTACACCGTGGTTGACGGCTCACTACCTGTTGGGCCGCTTGCGACGAAGCCGGCCGCGCCGCGCGCGCGATTGGCGTTCCCCCGGCGCGCTGCGCTATGTGAGAGGCCTCACTCGAGGAAGGGGAGCCTCTCATGTCGTCGTCCATCCGCACCCTGGCGCGCAACGCCGCCGCCGACCGCACCATCACCCGCGAGGAAGCGCAGTCCCTCGTCAACAAGGCGAAGGCCGACGGCAAGATCACCAGCTACGAGAAGTCCCAGCTGCGCGAGGCCCTCACCCAGTACAAGGACCTCTTCGCCGCCGGCGCCGCCGACCTGGTGAAGCCGCTGCTCGAGCCGGCCCGCCCGCCCGCGCCCGGGCAGGTGGTGAACCTGGACCCCACCCCCAGCCAGCGCCCGGTGTACCTCGCCGCCGACGGCAGCTTCACCGTCCACTCCAACGGCGCCGCGCCGCGCACCTCGCTGGAGAAGGGCGACGCGCTGTACCGCGCCGGCGAGTTGGTGGACAACGCGAAGGAGAACCTCTTCGCCGGCCTGCCGAGGGAGCTGCGCCAGAAGGCCTTCGACAAGCTGGGGCCCACCCTGTCCACCTCCAACCCGTCCGGCTTCGACGACAAGCAGGCGCTGCAGGCCCGCGCCTCCTCCGGCACCGTGCTGCTGGCCCTGCTCGAGGCCTCGAAGGAGCCTGAGCTGGCCACCCCCATGCTCAAGGCCTACGAGGCGCTGGTGAAGGCCGAGCCCAACCAGCGGCTCAAAGAGAACCTCATCTTCCACCTCTCCAACTCTCCGGCCGCGCAGACCGGCGAAGCGAAGAAGACGGCCGACGCGCTGATGACGCAGCTGGCGCCGCTGACGCCCCCGTACGCCAGGTGGTTCGCCAACGGGAACAAGACGGTGAAGCTGGACTGGCAGGTGGGCGACGAATTCCTGTCCGGCTTCCGCAATAACCTCACCCGGTCCGGCTGGAAGGAGACCAGCGCGGGCAGCGGCGTGTACCAGAAGACCTTCAACGACCCCCAGCACGGCGAGACGAAGTTCGAAATCCGCACCCGCCTGGGCAGCTCCAACCTGCTGGAGAAGGTGGGCGACAAGTCCGTCCACATCATGGGCTACGACGGCCACTCCAACTGGGGGAAGAACCAGACCGGCAGCATCAAGCGCGCGCCTTCCCAGCCGGACGGCGGCGACGGGCAGCTCTTCCTGTCCAACCTCTGCGTGGGCAAGTCGCAAGTCGACGCGATGAAGGAGAAGTTCCCCAACCTCCAGTTCACCACCACCTACGGCAGCTCCTCGGTGGACACGGACATCGACGCGCTGGCGAAGTTCATCAGCCAGCGCAAGGGCTGGGACGAAATCACCCCCTACCTCGACCGCGTCGACGGCCACTGGGACAGGAACAACTTCGTCACCCCCACCAGCACCTTGACGCGCGAGAAGATGCTGGACCGGGACAACGACGGCCAGGCCGACTACCTGGACAAGCACTTCAACGTGTCCACCTTCGCGGTGGCCGAGGACACCCGCCGCGAGTTCCGCCCGGTGAAGCAGGACCGGCCCAGCGAGCTGCTCGACGGCACGAAGGTGGGCATCTCCGCGCAGGTGCTGAACACGGTGAGCGAGTTCAACGGCGTCTTGAAGGACGTCAACGAGCACTCCCGCGTCATCGCCGGCGGCTGGTTCGAGCCCAAGGCCGGCGAGGCGGACGTGGTGAAGTTCGAGAAGGTGAAGGGCAAGGACGGCCAGCCGGAGTACCGGATGACGGTGAACGCCCGCTACTCGCACATGTCCGAAGAGGCGATGCGCGCCACCTGCGTGTACGAGCTCAACCGCTTCCTCCAGTCGTCGGGCGAGCAGAAGCTGGACGCGGTGGACCGCAAGCTGCTGGCCGTCATCGGCTTCGCTCAGTCGCTGGACATCGACGACTCCTGGCGCGACGACGAGGTCTTCACGGAGTTCCTCGGCCGCTACAACCTGCCCGCCATCTCCCGCGACGACATTCAGCCGCTGCTGGACGCCGAGCACCACGACTACGCCGGCAGCCAGCAGATGGTGGACGCGCTCAAGGCGAAGCTGCCCGCCGGCGTGCTGGCCGAGCTGAAGAAGCCGGAAGTGGGCGAGCCGGTCCGCTTCCTGTAGCCGGCCTGGAAGTCAGTCAGAACTCCCAGGTGTCGGCGGAGTCGCCGCTCGTCGTGTAGCCGCCGAAGAGCACCAGCTTCTGGCGGGCCGAGTCGTACGCCATCGCCGCCCAGCCCCAGGCCGTGGGGCTGGAGGACAGCGCCGTCCAGGTCCCCCCGCTGTACTGGTAGGAACCCGACTGCATGTTGGCGCCGTTGCTGCCACAGGCGACGATGAAGCGACCCAGCGCGACGTGAAACGCGCCCGCCATGGCGTACCGCGCGGGGAGGCCGGTCGCCGCGGTGTTCTGTGCCCAGGAGTGCCCACGCTGCGCTGGGCCCAGGTGGTGCCATTCCACTCCCAGGTGTCTTCAGAAGCGGACACCCAGCGCCACCTGCGTGCGCAAGCCCACCGTGCCCGACGCCGAGCCGAGACCCGGCAGCTCGTTGCGCCGCGCCATCGCCGTCGGGCCCGCCGCTACCGACACCAACAGGCCGTTGTCCCAGCCGAAGCACCAGCCGACCAGCAACGCGCCTCCTGCCACCCACGCGGTGGACGAGAGAGTCGACGTGGTGCCGTCGGCCGTGCTGAAGCTGACGCTGGACCTCGCCCAGCTCACCGGGAGCTGCAGCGCGAGGAAGGGCCCGTCGAAGGCCGCGCGCGCGTACCAGCGTACCCCCGGGCTGGCGGTGAGCTGCAACTGCTGCAGCGAGGCACCGAAGCCGCTCGCCCCGTACGACGCCTCGACGCCCAGCTCGAAGGACCAGCGCTCCGTCAGGCGGACCTCCGCGAAGAGGCCACCGCGCGGCGCAGCGCTCTCACCCACCCCGGCGACGCCTCCCAGTCCTCCCAGCCCGACGACGCCGAACGTCGGCGTGGACAGCGGCACCGACGCCAACGACACGGTGAAGGCGAACCGGCCGTGGCTGGACGACGGCGACGCGCCGGACTGCACAACGGACGCGGGCGGCGAGGCGGCGGACTCCGGCGAAGCGGCGAGGACGGCGGCACACAGCGCGAGCAGCATGAGGGCTCCGAAGGTGTTGCGGGTGGAGTCCTCTCGGAGAGCAGCGCTCGTGCCAGCACCTCCCGCCTCGCGGCTCTCTCGAAGAGGAATGCTCGCGTTGCTTCCGAGCTGCCAGCCCGTCAGGGGCCCCGCGCGCCCTACCGACTTCGTGTCAAAGCGAAGGGCCCGCTGAATACGCCCACGGCCTCCTTCGTCGCGCGCCGCCTCTCGCGTTGCGGGCCTCGCGCAGGCCCGCCCTTCCGCCGCCGGGCAAGGCGTCGCTTCCACGCGCACCACCTGCGTGAGCCGACGCTGCCCAGCGGCTTCGGGCACCTCGCGCGGCGGGCTCAGCCGTGGTCCACCGCCACCACGCGCAAGCGCCAGTGGCGCGCGCCGTCCGTCCAGGTGAAGACGTCGCCGGCGCGCAGGCCGATGAGCGCGCAGCCGATCGGCGTCAGCACCGACACCTCCCCAGGCCCCTTGACCTGGTCGGGCAGCACCAGGCGAGCCGTCCGGTGCTGGCCCGTCTCGTGGTTCTCCCACGTCACCGTGCTGCCGATCTGCACGAACTCCGCGCCCTCGCCAGCCGGGATGACAGAGGCGCGGCGCAGCTCCTCCTCAAACGCCTCGAGCAGCGGCGCGAAACGAGGGGCGCTGTCATTGAGCAGGCGGGTGAGCAGCGCGTGGTCGCGGCCAGTGAGGTGAATGGACGGCTGCATGGGACGAGCTCCTTTGGTGAAGGTGAAGGTGAAGGGTGAAAGGTGAGGGCGCCCGGATGGCAACCATCAGGAAAGCGGACCCAGGCGTTGGGGGGCCACCGTGCGCTGTTGCTCACGGTGGCTCAGCGCGGGCAGATGGACGCGCGGCTGAGCAGCACGCAGACCTCTACCAGCGACGAGCCGAAGCGGGCAGTCGTGGCGGCGGCGGCAAGCACGAGACAGCTTATAAACACTCGCCTCGAGTTCTGCAAGGCGCCCCGTCCTGGCCTTCAGTTCCTCCGCGGAGGCGACGCGGTGGGTATGGCGCGGGGCGGCGTGGGGCGCCGGCTGTCTTCCGTGGTGCTGGCTGGCACCTGGCCGCTCCGGCGGGCCTTGCGCTCCACCGCTTCCCGCAGCGAGTCGGCGAGGTCCTGGCCGGAACGGAACGGCTTGGGCAGGTAGCCGTCGAGGTCGAGGTCCCGCAGGCTGACCAATTCGGGCCACGCCGTCATCAACACCACCGCGGCCTGTGGCTGCAGTCGTCGCGCGTGCTCCAGCACCTGCAGGCCGTGGATGTCCGGCAGGTTCTTGTCGCACAGCACCACGTCGTACTTGAGGGCGGCCATGGCCGAGAGGGCGTCCCTCCCCGAGTCGACCGTGTCCACCACGAAGCCGTGGTACCAGAGGAAGTGGTCGATGAGCTTGAGCAGCTCGGGCTCGTCGTCGACTACCAGCACGGACAGCTTGGAGACGGTGGGGGGGCTCATGTTCGAGGTCCCCCAGAGCCTGTCTGAGACGAGGACTTTCTTCCAGTCCGGTCTCGGCGACGCAGCAGCACCAGCACCCCCAGCGCCAGCGCCTCGAGGCCACCGCCCGTGGCGCATCCCGTGGTGACGCCGCACTTCATCGGCGACGCGCTCTCGGTGTCGGGGTGGTCGGCGGTGGTGGGGGCCAGGTACCTCGCCTGCGCCACGTGGCCCGCTTCGTCTTCCACGAAGACGGTGGCGCCGCCCGCCGCGTCCAGCGTGGCGAGGTCCAACACCTGCGTCGGCTCGAAGCGCACCTTCGGCCCGCTGCCCACCTGCACCTGCCAGCGCAGCTGCTCCTGCTTCGTCACCAGGTCCCGCGCCCACACGGAGAGCCGGCCCGCCGCGAAGTCGGGGCGCACCGCCAGCTTCGGCGGCTGGAAGTCCACCGTCACCTCCACCGCCTGCGGCGCCGACACGGCGTGCGGCTCGTCCACCGGCCGGGTGCGCACCTCCACGCGGTGCAGGCCCTGCAGCAAGAGCGCCGGGTGCGTCACCCGCAGCTCACCCTGCGCGGGGCGGAAGGTGCTCCACAGCCCGTCGTCCACCCGGAAGGCCCACTCCACCGGCCCCGCAGCGTCCAGCGCCCGCACGTCCAGCACCGCGGTCGGCCAGGGCACCCCGTGGCCCGTCGCCACCAGCTTCTCCGCCGGCGGCACCTCGAGGCCCTTCAGCACCGCCCGCGCCTGCGGCCGATTCATCGGGCAGGCGCCCGCCTCCAGCTCGGCGAAGAGCGCCAGGTGCTCGAAGGACGACGTCCCGGTGATGGGCGTCACCCCCGTCGCCTCGTTCACCTTGAGCCGGAAGGCGCCCAACGACGGCAGCGTCTGCGCGCCCAGCCCGTCGGCCAGCGCGGACTCCGCCAGCGTCAACAGGGATGGAATCAGGTCGGCCAGCACCTGTGGGTCCTCCGCCAGCACCTCGCTGTCCGCCGCGCGCACGTTGGTGAGCAACTGCTTCACGTCGCCGATGGCCGGCGTCACCTGGTCGCAGTCCGAGAAGACGAGGGACAGGGGCAGGGCGACGTCGGTGGTGAGCGAGAAGAGGCGAAAGTAGCGCTCCTCCAGCATCGCGTAGACCTCGATGCGCAGGTCCGTCCATTCCAGGCGCACCAGCGGGTCGACCGGCAGCTTCGTCACCGGGTCGAAGGTGCCCTTGCCCACCGAGAGGCGCGGCGGCTCCTTCGGGCGCAGGGCGATGAGCATCGGCGCGTCCTTCCCGTCCACCGTGGCCAGCTTGCCCAGCGACGGCAGGAAGGCCTCGAACAGCCCGGTGGTGAGCACCCCCACCTGCGCGGTGGTGAGGTCGAGGCACATCACCCCCGCCTGGTGCGCGGCCCAGGTGGTGCGCTTCAAGAAGCGGGCGCTGACGGCGAGCCCCACGTGGTACCCCGCGTCGGTGGCGTTCCAATCCGGCGCGGGCGCCGCGAGGTCCACAGGCTCGGCCGCCGCCGGCACACAGGGCGCCGGGCCGCGCAGGACGAGGGTGCCGCCGTCCGGGACGGGGGCGGTGCCGGTGAAGGGCTCGGCGCCGCCCAGCACGCCCAGGGTGAGGTGGCTGTTCGCCGCCGAGGACACGCTGCCGCCGGCCACCGCGTACACGTCCAGCCCGCCCGACAGGGACAGCCCGGAGAGGTCTACCTGCGAGAGGTCCACCCGGCCTTCCATGCCCAGCGTGGTGGGCACGCAGCCCATCGAGTCGCGGCACTTGCCGGACTGGCAGGTGGAGGCGCCTGGGCAGGCGGAATCCCCCTGGCCTCCGCAGCTTCGGCAGCGCGCGTCGTCCACCGCCTCCGTCACCTGGTCGATGAGCGCCGGCTTGACGAACTGGTCCATCACGAAGTTCCGGATGAAGCCGATGTCCAGCACCGAGCAGGCCAGCGCGCTGCACAGCCCCGAGGTGTTGACGTCGAGGTCGCCGCCCTCCAACGAGTTGATGCCCCCTACCTGCGGCACGTCGAAGGCCAGCACGCGGCCGTAGCGCGCGTCGATGGTGAAGCGCACCTCGGCGGTGAGTTCGTCGTGCTGCCGGCCGCTGCGGGTGGACTGGAAGTTGGCCGAGCAGGTGAGGCGGCAGAGGCACGCCCCGAAGACCTCCGCGGCGCAGGTGCGCATCCACATGTCACCGGTGTTGATGCGCACTCGCACCGTGGCGTTCAGAATGCCCTGGTCGTTGGCGGTGGGGTTGGCCGGCGCCAGCGTCAACGAGAGGATGTCCACCGTGACGGTGCAGGCCTCGCCGGTGTCGCAGGCGTTGTTGCGGTTCTGGTCGCAGAGGTGGCCGTCGCTGCCGAAGCTGACCGCCGAGCACGGCACCGGAACCGACAGCGGCGTGGAGAGGCCGGCCTCCATCAACAGCTGCGCGTAGTTCGCGCTGATGAAGTCGAAGCCGCTCTGGGTGACGCGGGCGGACACTGCGTTGTCCAGCTTCTTCCCGTCGTAGCCGCCCGGAATCGGCCGCAGGCACGAGCACCCGCCGCAGCCGCCGCTGCAGGCCATCCACGCGAAGGGGAGCAGCCACAGCCACGCACGGGGCGTGACGCGGTGTCGGTACGTCATGGAGGAGACCTCCGAAGGCCGTTGGGGAACCGCCCCACTGTACCGTGAGGCCGCCCTGGAGGCGATTCACTCCGTCAGGCACCCACAGCCCGTCGTCGAGGGCCCGTCCACTCCCTGCGGTCTCGGGCGCCGCGTGAACCCCAACATGATGCAGAGCTCACCCGAGCCGCGACGCGCCCTGGTACACCAGCACCGCCAGCAGGTACGCGGCGCCGTAGGTGTAGGCCAGCAGGAAGCCCGCCCACCTCCACGAGCGCGTCTCCCGCCGCACCGCCGCCACGGTGGACATGCACTGACAGGCGATGACGAAGAAGGCCATCAACGCCAGGGCGGTGGGCACGCCATAGGCCTTCCGGCCGTCGGGGGCCTGCGCCTCGCGCAGCTTCTCGGCGAGGGGGGCCGGGTCCTCCTCGTCGCCCTCGAGGCCGAAGATGATGCCCAGGGTGCCCACCATCAGCTCGCGCGCGCCGAAGCTGGCGATGAGGCCGATGTTCATCCGCCAGTCGAAGCCGGCGGGCCGGGTGAGGGGCTCCAGCGCCCGGCCCACGAAGGCGGCCACGCTGCCGTGCAGGGCCACCACCTTCTCCGACGCTCCCGGGGGGGCGGCGGCCTTCGCCTCGGCGTGGCCGGGGCCGGGCACGGTGAGGAGCGCCCAGAGGATGACGGCCACCACCAGGATGACGCTGCCCACGTCCTTCACGAAGCGCGTCGCCGCCCGCCAGCCCAGCCGCGCCATCACCCGCGCCTGGGGACGCCGGTAGGGCGGCAGCTCCAGCACCAGCGGCAGGGCGTGCGCGGTCCGCTTCACCGTGCGCCCCAGCACCAGCGACGCCACCAGGCCCGAGGCGATGCCCGCGAAGTACAGGCCCACGAAGAGCGCTCCCCGCGCCAGCGCCGAGGAGCCCGAGAAGAAGGCGGCGATGAGCAGCCCGAAGGTGGGGATGCGCGCGCTGCACGTCATCAGCGGCAACACCAGGATGGTGCGCAGCCGCTGGCCGGGGTCGCGGATGATGCGCGCCGAGGTGATGGCCGGCACCGCGCAGGCGTGGGCGGTGAGCAACGGGACGAAGCTCCTCCCCCCCAGGCCGGCCACCGAGAGCAGCCGGTCGACGAGGAAGCTGCCGCGCGCCAGGTAGCCGGACGCGTCGATGAGCTCCATCACCACCGTCAGCACCACAATCTGCGGGAGGAAGATGAGCACCGTGCCCGCCCCGCCCAGCACGCCGTCTACCAGCAGCGAGGTGAAGAGGCCCGGCCCCAGGGCGGCCTCGAGGCTCTTCCCCAGCGCGCCGAGGGCGCCGTCGATGGCCCACGTCACCGGGTCGGCCACCAGGAAGACAGCGCCGAAGAGCAGCACCATCAACCCCAGGAAGAGGACCGGCCCCAGCACCGGGTGCAGCAGCACCGCGTCGAGCCGCTCGGTGCGCCGGCGGGCAGCGTGGGCCGCCGCCTTCCCTTCCGCGCGGGTCACCAGCGCCTTCGTGGCCACCGCCTGCGCGTCCAGCGCGTCGGTGGGAGGGGCCTTCGCGTGGCGCGCCGCCTCACCGAGGAACTCGAGCACCTTGGGCGCGGCGCCCTTGTCCCGCGCGCTGGTGGTGAGGACGGGCACGCCCAGCTTCGCCGACAGCACCGCCGCGTCCACCGCCTGGCCCTGGCGCTCCAGCACGTCGTGCTGCGTCACCACCACCGCCAGCGGCACGCCCCGGCCGCGCAGCTCCAGCGTCAGCTTGAGCCCCAGCGCCAGGTGGGTCGCGTCCAGCACCTGCGCCACCAGGTGCGGCGCGCCCTTCGCCTGCAGGTCGTCGAGGAAGCGCCGGGCGTAGCCTTCGTCGCTCTCGGGGTCCGGCGCGCCCACCACCGTGTACACGCCGGGGAGGTCGACGCAGCGCAGCCGCTCACCGCCGGGGAGGCCGACGTCGGCCTGCAGCACGTCCACCGTGACGCCGGGGAAGTTCCCCACCTTCGCGTGCCCGCCGGTGAGCAGGTTGTAGAGCGAGGACTTGCCCGCGTTGGGGCGACCCACCAGCGCCACGACAGGGGGAGGCGCGGCGCTCACGACGCCACCGTGAGGTGACAGGCCAGCTTGCGGTCCACCGCCAACTCCGCGCCGCCTCCCGTCCGCACGTGCAGCGGGCCCCCGAAGGGCGCGCGGCGCAGCACCGTGACGCCCACCCCTTCCCCCAGGCCCACCGCGCGCAGCCAGCCGGCCTCACGCTCGCTGAGCGCGAGCGCGGTGATGGTGGCGCTCTGCCCCGGGGACAGCGCGGCGAGCGACGATGGCGGCAGCCTGCTCATGCGACTCATTTTCATCTACACCGAAACGAGGGCCGGCGGCAGGTGCCCGCGCGCGCCGCCCTGGCCGAGCCATCAGCGGCGTTCAGCGGTGCGAGAAGTGGCCCCCGGCGTCAGCGGGGCAGCGCCGCCAGGGCCTCCACCACCCGCCGGTTGTCCTCCTCGCGGCCGACGGAGAGGCGCAGCCCTTCGAGCGGAGGGAGGGGGCGCGCGATGACGCCGTGCTTCTTGAGCAGCTCGTCGGCCAGCTTCCAGCGGCCGGGGAAGCGGGCCAGCACGAAGTTGCCGCCCGAGGGCAGCACCTCGTGGCCCTGGGCGCGCAGCTCGTTGGTGAGGAAGGGCAGCCAGCGGGCGTTGTGGGCCACCGAGGCGCGCACGTGCGCCACGTCGTCCAGCGCGGCGACGGCGGCGGCCTGGGACGGCGAGGCCACCGGGAAGATGAGGCGGGCGCGCAACAGGAAGTCGATGGTGCGCGGGTCCGCGTGCATCCACCCCACCCGCAGCCCGGCCAGCGCGTACAGCTTGGAGAAGGTGCGCAGCACCACCACCCGCCCTGGACACGCGGTGACGAAGCGCAGCCCCGCGTCGTAGCGCGGCTCGCCCACCAGGTACTCGGCGTAGGCGCTGTCCAGCGCCAGGAGCACGTGCTCGGGCAGCGCGTCCACCAGGCGCTTCACCGCGTCCTTGTCCACCCAGGTGCCGGTGGGGTTGTTGGGGTTGGCGAGGAAGACGAGGGCCGTCTTCGGCGTCACCGCACAGGCCAGCGCGTCCACGTCGGCGGTGAAGCCAGGGGCGGGCACCGTCACCACCGTGGCGCCCACCGCGTTGGCGTAGATGGCGAACATGGGGAAGCTGAACTGCGGCACCACCACCTCCGCGCCCGGGCCGGCGAAGGCGCGGCAGAGGACCTCGATGAGGGACTCGGAGCCGGTGCCGCACATCACCCACGCGGGGTCGAGGCCGTGGCGCTTCGCCAGGGCCTCGTTGAGCGCCCGGGTGTGCGCGTCCGGGTAGAGGTGCGCGGACTCCAGCGCTGCGCGCGCGGCGGCGACGGCGGTGGGGCTGGGGCCCAGCGGCGACTCGTTGGCGGAGAGGAGCGCGGGCCGGGGGAAGCCGGGCAGCGTCGTCTCTCCCGCGCTGTAGGGGGTGATGCGCTCGATGCCTGGATGGGGCCTGGGCTGGGGCACGTGCGTCCTCCTATGTGGTGCGCACCACATAGCCGAGCGCGGCGGGCGCGTCCCGGCGCTCCTCGGGCCGGGCGCGGCGCTGGCTGCTGCGCCGGCCTCGCGGAGGGCGGCTCGCCGAGGGCCGCTCGAAGCTCGCCTGGCGCCGCTCATCGGCAGAAGACGCGAGGCAGGCCCGGCAGCGCCACGTCGCCCTTTCTTTCTCCTGCGTGGCCGTCACGGCGTGCCGGGCGCCCTTGGCGCGGCGGCGGGAGGCGGAGGACGCGCGGCAGGCGTCGCTGCGCCAGGAGCCGCGTGCATGGGCCCCGCGAGCCGCGCCGCCCGCAGCGCCTCGGCCGACGGCAGCAGCAGCTTCGCCTGCGCCAGGAGTCCGTCGAGGACGCGCGCGGCCGCGGGCGTGGCGTGGACGGCCAGGGCCTCGGCGCGTCCCTTCACCGACTCCCGCGTCAGCGCACCCGCCCCCCGCCCCAGCGCCGCCGCTTCCTCGAGCCTCACGGTGGCTGTCAGCACGTCGCCGTCCAGCGCCGCGCCAAAGGCCAGGGCGAGGGCGGCCCTGGGTGAGGCCGGGTGCAGCCGGGCGGATTGCCGCAGCGTGGCCCGGCTGTCCTCCAGCCGTCCGGCGGCGCGCTGGGCCCAGGCCAGGCGGGTGAGGTCCTCCACCAGGTCGACGTGCGAGGGCCGCGCCTCCAGCGCCGCCAGCAGCGCGCCCAGCCCCGTCGCCGCCGGGAGAGACTCACGGCGCAGGCGCAGCAGCTCGGGGGGCGTCCCCCGCCACTCGGCGTCGAGGCGACGGGCGTAGGCGGCCACGTCCTCCGACAGAGGGTACGGACACGGCGCCTCGGCGCAGGCGCGCGCGTAGTCGGCGAACAACTGCGCCGGCCCTCCCAGGCGGTAGCCGGCCGGAGAGAGCCCGCGCGCGGCCAGAAGGCGGGCCATCTCGGCCCCGGCCACGGCGCTCACCCGGCCGGCGCGCGGGTGGTAGGCGTCGCGCAGCGCGGCCAGGGCGTGCTCAGGGGCGCCGGCCAGCCACCAGGGCGCGAAGAGGTGGTCGACCGCGGTGAAGGCGGCCTCCACCTCGGCCCCCGCGGGCGGCGCGACGTCGGCGTAGCGCACCAACCCGTGGCTCACCACCCGCCTCATGCCGTCGAAGGCCACCTCATCGGCGCGCGAGGCAGAGTACCAGCCGCGCTGTGGGAGGCCGCCGTCCAGCACCACCTCGCTCAAGTCCACCGCCAGCTCCATCAGCCCCGTCTGCCCCTGCAGGTTGGAGAGCAGCACCACCGCGAAGTCCTCGTCCGGCATCAGCAGCAGCAGCGCCGAGGCCCCCGGCACGCCGCCGGAGTGGGCCAGCACCTTCCGCCCCCGCACCGGGTACACCGCCAGCCCCAGCCCGTAGTCCGTCACCTCCCCCCAGGAGGTGACGCCCGGTGTCGTCATCTCCCGCCACGTCGCCTCGCGCACCACCCGCCGCGCCAGCAGCGCGTGGGCCCAGCGGGCGAGGTCCTCCGCGGTGCTGCGCAGGCCGCCGCTGGAGAAGCGGCTGGAGAGGTCGAGCAGCCGGGCTGGCTCCAGGCGCCCCTTCTCCAGCCGGTAGCCGGTGGCGCGAGAGGCCTGCGTCTTCTCGTCAGCCTCGAGGCCGGTATGGGAGAGGCCCAGCGGCCCCCACAGGGTGCGCTCCAGGTGTGCCGCGAAGGGCTCGCCCGCGGCCTTCTCCACCGCCGCGCCCAGCAGCACGTAGCCGAAGCTGGAGTAGAGGAACTGAGTGCCGGGCTGAAAGACGAGGGGCCGGTTCCGGAAGAGGTCCAGCGCCTGCGCGGTGGTGGTGGGCGCCGTCGTCCACGCGTCCTTCGGGCTTCTGTACCAGCCGACGCCGCCGGTGTGGCCCAGCAGTTGGCGGGGGGTGACGGGCCACGCCCTGGGCGGGAAGCGGGGCACCAGGGTGCGCACGTCCGCGTCCAGCGGCAGCCGGCCTTCCTCGGCGAGGCGAAGCGCAGCCACCGCGGTGAACGTCTTGGTGAGGCTGCCGATGCGGTACGAGGTGGTGGGCGTGGCGTCCTGCGGGGGAGTGACGGTCGCCAGGCCAAAGCCCTCGAGCCACGCCTGGCCTCCGTGCAGCACCGCCACCGACAGCCCTTCGCCCGCGCCGCCGGCGCGCGCTTCCACCACCGCGGCCTCCAGCGCGGTGCGCGTCTGGGGAGGAAAGGGCGCGGCGTCGGCGGGGCGCCACGCAGGCGCAGCCCCTCCGTCGCTCTGCGCGGCGGCCGTCCCCGCCCCGCAGGCCAGGCCCAGCACCGCCCAGCAGGTGAGGCGGCTCATGGAGGCAGGGTGGCCATCTCTTCCTGCGCCCGTGGGGCCGGCGCCAGGGCCGCCTCGGCCGGCGTGGCGGCCCAGCCGTCGAAGAGCGCGTCGGCCACCAGTTGGCCCAGCACGTCCAGGCCCTTCTGCCGCGGGTGGGTGAGGTCTTCGTGCAGGTAGCCGGCCTCGTGGAGGCGCTCGAGCGAGCCCTTCCCGCCCATGGCCGCGTAGAGGTCGAGGAAGGCGCACCCTTCCGCGAGGGCCACCTTCCGCTCGATGGAGATGACGGCCTGAAGCTGCGGGCGCTCGCGGAAGGGCTCTTCCGGCGGCTCGACGCCCGGCGGCGCGGCGCCCCCCACCACGCTGTCGATGGGCCCCACCACCAGGCAGGAGGCCTGCGGCGCGGCGGCGCGGGCGCGGACGAGGAAGGCGCGCAGGTCCTCCTCGGTGGTGTCACGGGTGGCGCTGCCCCAGGCGAGGCGCTTGGCCTCGTTGCCCCCCAGCATCACCATCACCAGGTCGGGCGCCCGCGCCGCGAGCTGCTCGGAGAAGAGGGCCTCGTCCGTCTCGAGCCAGAGGTTGGCGTCGGCCGACGGCACCCCGAAGACGTCCACCACCACGCCCGGCGAGGCGCCCTCGAGGACGACGCCCTGCACCACCGCGTCCGCGTCGTCGGCGCGGAGCTCCAGGGTGCGCGCGCCGGCAGGCAGCTCGAGCGTCGTCGCCTGCGGACCGGCGCCGCTGGCGGCAAGCTTCGCCCAGCGGCCGCGGTCCACGCGCCAGAAGAGAGGAGGCATGCGGGACGCGGCGAGCCAGAAGACGGTGGCCTGCGCGGCGCCGTCCAGCGCAAAGCGACTCGACGCCGGCCCTTCGCTGACGTGCTGCACGCCGGCCAGGCCCAGCGGCGCAAAGGGGCGCTCCAGGTCCGCGGTCGTCTCCACCCGCCAGCCATGGGCGCGCTGGGCGGTGCGGGCGCGCGGGCCGTAGCTGGCCAGGCGATCCGCGAGGAGGAAGCCTCGCCCCGCGTCGCCGAACCGGCCGGCCAGCCGCGCGCGCACCACCTGGGTGACGCCGTCGGAGGCGATGAGGGAGTTGCCGAACACCACCACCCGCACCTGGCCTTCCTTCCGCGCGGCGGCGTCCAGCGCGTCGGCGAAGTGCGTCAGCGCCGGGCGGGCACACGCGCAGGCACGCTGGGCGTCCGCGGCGCCCTCCAGGCAACCCCACTCCAGCGGCGCGCCGCCCGCGCCGAGGCGCCGCATCAGCTGGCGCAGCGGGTGGTAGTAGTGAGGCGCGGCGCCTCCCCGGCGGTCGACGGACGGCGTGGGCGGCGCGCCGGCGCGAGGGAAGCAGGCCTCTTCCTCGTCGGGCCGCGGCGGCTCCACCCCCAGCGGGGCAGCGACGGCGACGGCGGCGACGAAGAGGAGAGCGCGGGAGGAGGACGAGCGCATCTTCGGTGAGGGCGCGACTGTACCGGGTCGCGATGTAGGTGATCACGCGCCTTCAGGGCAGCTCGAGCCAGGCGAACCACACCGGGTGGTGCTGCTTGTACCAGTGCAGCACGTCGCGGATGACGGCCTGCTGGGGCTTGGGCAGCACCTTCTCGTCGATGCGCGCAAAGTGCACGCGAATGCGGTCGCCGTCGAACTCCAGCGCCTGGGAGATGAGCGTCTGCAATTCGTTGCGGATGCGGCCGGAGTCGGAAATCTTCACCGGGCGGGTCCGGTAGTCCTCGCCGGACATGAAGCGCACCAGCAGCGGGCTGAAGACCAGCTTGGACTCCTCCAGCGAGTCCTTCACCTTCAGGGTGAAGGTGATGCGGCTGGAGGCGGCGTGGGTGGCGAGCTGCGTGGTGACGCGGAAGCGGCCGCCGCCCAAGTCCTCCACGCCCTTCATCCCGGTGTAGGGGTCGTCACAGATGGCGCCGGTGCAGGCCAGCACCGCCCAGTGCTTGCCGGGCACGAAGTCGGTGGCCTTGAGGGCGCGCCGCTGGGTGGGCACGTTGCTGGCCAGGGCCTCCTCGATGGCCTCGCGGTAGTGCTTCACCAGCGCGTCGGTGGCGGCGTCCTGGCCCACCACCTTCGCCACCTGCGCCGCGAAGTCCTGCGCCTTGGCGTCGAGGCGCATCAGCGCGTACTCCTGGTGGTGGGGGAGGTCGAAGGTGGGGGACAGCACCGTCATGGTGGAGTCCACGTCCAGCACCTCGGAGAGGCTGGCGGACTGCATGGCCTCGGCGGTGGCCGCGTAGCCGTCGCAGAGGAAGACGTGGGGCGCGCCGGCCGCGTCCTTCCAGCACTTCACCAGGAAGGTGGGCGCGTAGGTGCCGGAGTCGGTGAAGACGGGCACGCCGGTGGGCGACACCCAGCCGTCCTCCACCAGGTGCGCGCCCAGGGCCTTCCACTCGTCCCACAGGCGCGAGAGGCGGTTGACGCGGCTCTTTCCGGCCAGCGTCCAGACGTGGACGTTCTTCGCCAAAAGGCCGGGGTAGGTGGCCTGCGCCAGGTCCAGCACCAGCTTGCGGGGAGTCACCCAGTCCAGCACGACGCTCTGGGCCTCGGCCTTCTCGGCCATCGCGCGCGGCACGGTGAGGGTGCCGAAGTACGCCTCGTAGGGGCGCGTCACGGTGAGGGGTTGGTCGAAGAGGTGGATGACGGTCATCGGGCCGGTGGGCTTGCCTTCCGCGAAGCGCGAGGTGTTCTCCAGGGTGTCCACCGCGGCGCCCCACAGGGTGATGCCGTGGTGCTTCAGGGTGCCGAGGAAGTCCTCGAAGCGGTGCTGGGGATCGTTGAGCAGCCTGCGGGTGGCGTCGTCGACGAGGCGGGCCACGCCGGGCCGCGCGTACACCCGGCCGAAGCCCAGCAGCGGGTTGGCGCCCATCTCGGGCGTCTCGCCCGCCTTGGGCATGAGGCCTTCGCCCAGGCACACCATCAAGGCGTGGTTCTCTGGCAGGGAGCGGGTGAGGTGCCAGAGGCCCTCGCTCATCATGTACGCGCTGATGGCGTCGGCGGCCTTCTTCACCTGGTTGTAGGCCTGCTTGTCCTTGCCCTGGCCTTCGCCGTACTGGCCGAACAGCCGCGTGCCCAGGGCGGTGGCGGCGGCGGTCATCGCCAGGCAGCGGGCGATGCCGCGGGGGGTGAAGGCGTGGGCGGAGACGGGCTCGGCCTGGGCGCGCTCGACCTCCACGTCCTCCAGCCAGAGGTGGAAGCGGAGCAGCACGGGCCGGGTGTCGAAGGCCCACTGGGCGATGAGGTTGCGCTTGTCGGCGTCCATGGGGAGCGGCCAGGCAGCATACAGGCGCGGGAGAAATGTCTCCCGTTTCCCGCAAGGCCGACGGCGGCCGGCTGATGCGAGGGAGGAGCGTCAGCCCCTGCGTGTCCCCGGCGGAGCGTCACTCTCGGGCGGCGGGGGCTTTGGCAGCGCGCGCTCCACCGCCACGCGCCGGGCGATGGGCCACAGGCCGAACAGCAGCACCAGGAAGCCGGCCAGCGTCGTCCCCAGCACGCGCGTCCGCGCCGGCCGGGCGCCCACCGTCAGCAGGTAGCCGTCGCCGTCCACCGAGACGAGCCCGGTGAGGTCCGCGCCCGGCGCCACCTCACCCTCCACCCGCAGGCCAGGGCTCGCGCCCTTCACCGCGCCGCCCTCCACCGCGCAGTCCTCGAGCGTCACCCAGCGCACCTCGCGCGGGCCGGCCAGCCACGCCACGCACGCCATCACCCGCGGCTCCGGCTGCAGCACGCCCCGCAGCCGCGGCGCCTCGGCCACCACCAGCGCCACGCCCAGCGCGAGGATGAGCAGCGTGCCCACGAAGTTGCCCCACCCCTCGCCGACGAGGACGCGCCTGAGGACGCTCATGGGTACCTCACCGCTCCAGCGGCCAGTAGAGCCGCAGCAGGCGCCGGGCGGGGCACTGCCGCGCCACCACGGTGACGACGTCGCCTTCGCGGGTGAAGGGCACCGGCCACTCCTTGCCGGTGGTGAGGTCCGTCACCGAGGCAAACGGCGGCGTCTTCACGGGGCCCAGGTGCACCTCGAGGCGGGCCTCCGCGGCGCGGCTGCGGTTGACCAGCCCCACCCACTCGAAGGGCGCGTGCTCGCCCGCACCTTCCGCGGCCGTCTCCACCGAGGCCAGCGCGCCGCCCGCCACGCGCCAGGAGGCCGGTCGCCCGTCCAGCGGCACGCGCACGGTGTGAGGCACCTTCGCCGACGGCCGCGCCTCGCCCGCGTAGCGCACGTCGGTGACGCAGGCGCCGGGCGGCCCGTGCACCAGCTCGCCGTACAGCTCCATGTACGCCGAAGGCAGCGCCTCCACAGTGCGCACCACCTCCACGTCGAGGCGGTCCAGCCGGTCGCTGGAGGTGGACAGCGCGTAGCGGGCGACGTTGCGGGCCAGCACCGGCGGCAATTCCTCGCGCTCCCACTCCGCGTGGCGAGGTACCCAGCGCAGCCCCTCGCGGCGCGCCGAGGCCAGCACGCGCGGGCGGTTCCTTCGACCCAGCTCGAAGGGCGACCAGGCCTGCGTCTTCACCCGCACCTCGTCCGCGCCCACCTCCAGCAGGTTGATGGACGGCCACAGCCTGGGCGCCTCGTCGTAGTCGCCGCCCGTCCAGTCCTGGGCCAGCCCGCAGCTCCCGGCGCTGGTGATGAGCAGGTCCGCGTCGGTGGCGAAGCCGCCGAGGAGGCGCGCGGTGGGGTAGTGCTTGTGGCCGTGCAGCACCAGCGTCGCCCGCCCCAGCGTCTGCAGGGTGGACAGGGCGGTGCCCGCGCCCAGGGCCGTCATCGTCAGCTCCTCGCGGTTGCCCAGGCCCACCACCCGCGGCAGCACGTTGTCCACCAGCCAGCGCTGCCACACCGGCCGGCCCGCGGTGTGGATGACGGAGGTGTCCGTCACCGGGGTGGGGATGAGGTGGTGGTGCAACAGGAAGAGGAGCGGCCGCGAGGGCGTGCCCTCCAGCTCGGCCCACACCTGGAGCAGCTCTTCCTGGCGCACCACGCCGCCGGCGCTGACGAAGCCTTCGGGCAGGTAGCTGGAGTCGTAGGCGATGAGGTCGAAGGGCGCGCCCGGCAAGTCGACGCGCTCCACGAGGAAGGGCGAGCGCGTCCCCAGCACGGTGACGCCGCCGTCCGCGGCGAGGCGCTCCTTCAGGGTGTGGAAGAGGCCGCCGCTCCACGGGGCGAAGACGCCGGCGTCGCGCCGGTCGTGGTTGCCGGGCAGCACCAGGGTTTTCAGCGCGCGCGGCCCGCGCAGGTGGCCCAGCAGGGTGAGGAAGCCCTCGAGGAGGCCCGAGGCCGGGGCGCAGGAGTCGAAGACGTCGCCCGTCAGCACCAGCAGGTCGAGCCGCTCCTCGGCGGCCAGCGTCTTCACCAGCCCTTCGTGGATGCGGGCCTGCGCGGCCTCGCCGGCGCCGAAGTGGAGGTCCGAGAGGTGTGCGATGCGCCACATGGGGCGCGCACCTTAAGCCTCTTCCTCCGTTACCGCGGCGCTGAAATGACCTCGACAGGCGGGGCCCGAAGCTGGTGCGATGCGACGTCGTGTCCGAGGCCGTCGACTACGAGGTGAGCGCTCACTACGTGTCTTCGCTCGCGAAGGTGATGGAGGCGCAGCGCCTGTTGCACGTGTGCCCGTGCGACGCGCTGGCCTTGCTGGAGAATCCCTGGGCGAGCCGCTGGTGGCCGGGCAGCGTGGTGGAGTCAGCCTTCGTGGCGGTGCGGCGCGACTTCGGGGACGAGGCGCTGCGCGCGGTGGCCAGCGCGCTGCTGCAGCAGCACATGACGCCGGGGCTGGCGCCGGCGATTTCCTGGCTGGTGGCGCTGGCGGGGGTGCGGCCTTCGGCGCTCTTCTCGCGCCTGGACCTGCTGGCGATGACGCTGCTGCGCGGGGTGCGCTTCGAGTGGAAGGCGGACGGCCACCGCGGGGGCGTGGTGCGCGTCTGCTACCCGGAGGCCGGGCCGGACCCGCAGGTGCGCGTCGAGGTGTGGCGGGGCATCTTCGAGCAGGTGTTCGCCGTCACCCATCACCAGGGCTCGGTGACGGACCTCCACGTGGAGCGCGGGGTGGTGATGGCGCGCCTGGCGTGGGAATGAGGCCGCTGCCGCACGCGGGCGGGGAGGTAGAACCAACACGATGCTGACCGCGGCCGTGACGCACCTCCTCAGCGCGCTGTTGCCCGCGACGGTGGGGGCGGTTTTCGCTGGGCGTGGGCATTGGCCTGCAGGTGCAGGCGCGCGCCGTCGCGGTGCAGGACGGGCGGTTGATGGTCGGGGGCTACCATCCGCTGGGTGACGGGGGCGTCGAAGGCGCCCTCGCGCGCTACCGCACTCAGTGAGGCAGGCGCAGCGCCTCGAGGCGAAGGCGGACCAGCGCCTGCTCGAGCGCGGCCTCGTTGGGAGGCGCCTCGGGCAGCACGCTCTGCTCCTCCGCCGCGCGCAACGACGCGAAGAGGCCGTCCAGCCGCGCCGCCCACGACTCGGCCAGGGCTACCGGCAGCTCGGCCTTCTCGCCCCGCCGCTTCTGCTCCACCAGCGCCGAGGCGTCGGCGAGCCCGTAGCGGGGCAACAGCGCCGTCACGTCCGTCACCACCTCGCCGGTCAACAGCAGGTGCGTGCCGGTGAGGCAGGTGCGCAGCACGTAGAGCAGCTTCTTCGCGCTGGTGCGTCCTCCGCGCTCCCACTCCTGCCGCTGCTGGGTGGCGAACCCGGCGTAGTGGCGGGCGACGCGCCGCGAGAGCGCAGCCTGCACGAGAGGCCTCAGCGCGTCGAAGCGCGGCGACGACGCCAGGACGTGGCCGGAGAGGAAGCGCTCCAGGTAGTTGCCGTTGCCCCTGAGGACGCCCTGCAGCACCGCGCCCAGCTCGTTGGAGGAGTAGTCCACCTCCACGCCGTCCAGCACCTCGAGGCGCTCTGCGGAGGGCAGCGCACGGGGAAAGCCCAGCACCTCGGCGGTGGGCGCCAGGTGCACCGCCTTCACGTCCACGTCCGAGTCGGGCGAAGGGAAGCCGTAGGCGTGCGCGCCGGACAAGGACACCACCACGTGCGCGCGCTGCGCGGCCTCGCGCGCGAGCAGCTTCTCCACGGCGGCGCGCTGGGCTGGGGTGAGGAGAGCGTCAGTCATGGTGAGCGCTCAAGACTGCCTCTCGCCTCGGCGGGGGAGAAGGGAAGGGTGGCGCGTCGGCCCCCCACGGCCCGGGCAGGCGCTGGACGTGACGGCGCGCGAGCTCCTCGCCCAAGCGCCTGAGCAGCGCATCCGCGGCGGCGAAGTCGGGCTGCTCCGGCAGGCGGCTCTCGTCGCGCGCCGCCTCCAGCGCGGGGCTCATCGCCTCCGCCTCGCGCAGCACCTCGGCCAGCGGCACCTCGCCCTTCTTGATGGAGAGGAGCCGCTCCTTGAGCGCGCCGGTGGCCTCGAAGACGGGCGCGCCGGTGCGCAGCCAGGTGGTGGCGAGCGCGATGAGGCGCAGCAGGTTGTACGCATTCTTGGGGCGCAGCTCCCGCGCGTCCTCGGGCCGGCGTCCCCCGGCGCGCGCGTACGCGGTGAGGCCCGCGAAGTCGTTGCTGGCCAGCCGCCCCTGGTCCCACAGCGAGCGGTAGAGCTGCTTCAGGTACGTCTTCGCCTGATGCACCGCGTCCGCCTCGGAGGCCGAGGTGCGCGGAGACACCGCCGCCAGCCGGCGCGCCACCTCGTCGAGGCCGGGGGCGGGCTGCTCCTCCAGCCAGGAGAGGACGCGGTCGCGGTGCTCGGCCAGGGCCTGGGAGGCGGACAGCTTGGACAGCTGCGAGAGGGCGTAGCGCCCGAAGCTGCCGAAGAGGAGCTTCGAGACGAACGCGTCCCGCGCGGCCAGCACCCACGCCCCCGCCTCGTCCAGCGCGCGCACCCCGGGCACGAAGAGGAGCTCCAGCGTGTTGGGGTCGGCCCGCAGCGCCTGCTCCACCAGCTTGCGCACCTCCCAGTACGTCTGGCTGCCGTCGGCGCTCACCAGGTCCGTCGGCGGGGCGACGAGGCCCTGCGTCCAGAGGAAGGGGAGCGCGAAGGCGCCGCGCACGTCGGTGTCGCTGGAGGCATCCGACAGGCCCCAGGCGCGGCTGCCCACGGTGGCCTCCAGCACGCGGCACGGGAGGAGCGCCTTCCAGGCGGCGTCGCGGCGCAGCGCGAACTCCAGCTGACCGGCACGGCGGGGCGCGAGCTCCTGGCGCTCGTACCAGACCTCGCCCACGCCGGTGACGAGCACGTCGAAGCCGCCGGCGCGCTCGCGGACGATGCGCCCCACGTGGCCCTGGGGCACCCGCCGGCCGTTGACGAGGCGCTCGACGCGCAACGTCACCTCCGTGCCGTGCGGCAGCGCGACGGCCTGCGGGTCGACCTCGGCGAAGACGGGGAGTCGAGTCGTCATGGGGAGGAGGTCGAAGGGCGGCGCAGCGCCTGACTGTAACGAAGCCGCGGGACTCCGGAAGCGGCAGAGCCGTGGAGACCGCCAGCCCGCCGCGCGCCGAGAGTTGCGGTGGCCTGGCGAAAGTCGAGTCCGGCCGATGGATTGCGTCGCGGCGCGGCGCCGACGTGGTGGACGTGCGGAGCGCGGATTCCTCCACCATCGTCCTCACTGCCCGCCTGGAGGTGCTGCCCGGCGCGGTGCGCTTGCACGTCGTCGGCCTGCGCGGAGCGGAGCGCGCGCTGCTCGGGACCATCTCCACCCGGGCGAGCGGCTCGAGCCGCGCCGCGCAGCTTCGCGCGGTGGTGAAGCAGGTGTGCCTGGAGGCGAGCCGCTTCGAGTAGGTGGACCCAACCGAAGTGGCCTGCACTCCCCGGCCGGGAGAGCGCTGCCGAGCGAGCTTCAGGCGGCGCGCTCCTGGGGCCGGGCTACTGCTTCACGGAGTAGACGAAGGTGGCCTTGGGCGCGCGCAGCCAGCGCTCGGCGATGACGTCGCGCAGGGAAGCCCACTCGTCCTTCGCGTCCACGAAGTCGGCCTTCATCTGCTCCGCGTCCTTCTTGTCGCCCTTGCCCTTGGCCATCAGCACCCGCTTCGCCAGGCCGTCCACCGCGCCCTTCCACTTCGCCAGGTCGAGCTCGAAGCAGCCCACGTCCTTCCCGTTGGCGGCCTTCTCGTCCTTCTTCCAGGAGAGCGCGCCGGCCTTGAAGGCGTTGCCCAGTTGAATGGAGGCCAGTTGGCTGTAGTTCCGCGGCTGCCCGTTGGCGGCGTACATGCCGCGGCTGACGTGGCCGAAGCCCCAGGCCACGTCGCGCACCGCGGCCTGGGTGGCGTCGTCCTTCGTGATGACGCCCTTCTCCGCCAGCCACCAGGCGAAGTAGAGGGCGCTGGTCTGGGCCTTGAGCTCCTCCATGGTGGCGGCGAGCGGCCCGCCGAAGACGTCGTCGTCCTTCTTCCCCTTCACCGCGTAGTCGTGGGACGGCCCCAGGTTGTGCGCCGCCTCGTGCAGCACCACGCTCATCAGCGCCGGCTTGGGGTCCGTCGTGCCCATCGCGAAGGTGGCCGGGCAGTACAGCGCCTTCATCTGCTCGGCGAGCGCCTCGCGGCTGTCGGCGTCGGTGTAGAGGTTGGTCATCACCACCGTGCGCCCGCCCTTCTCGGACACCTTGCCCCAGTTGGGCAGCGACTGGCCGATGGTGGCCCCGTGGGGGTTGCGCTGGTCGCCGGCGTTCAAGACGACGTCGATGAAGTCCGGCAGCTTGAACTTCACCTCGCGCGCCTTGTACGGAGGCCCGGCCAGCGCGGCCAGCGCCTTCTCCAGGTCCTGCTTCACCGGCTCCAGCTTCTCTTGCCAGGCCAGCGACTCGGGGTTGATGCGCGCCAGTTGCAGGGCGAAGCCGGCCTTCCACGCGCAGGGCTCGTAGTACACCTCGTCGGGCGCGACGCGCGCGTACCACTTCGAGTTGGTGGCATCCATCGCCACCCAGGCCTCGTTGGCGGGCTCCCAGTCGTTGGTGCGGAAGCCGGCGGCCGCCGCGGCCAGGTACTTCTTGAAGGCCGCCTCCCCGGGGCTCTGGAGTGCCTCCGCCGCCGCGTCCAGCTCCTTCGCCACCGCCTCCATGTCGTCCTTCCAGGCCTGCGCGAAGGCCACCGCCTTGAAGCCGGCGCCGTCCTCCTGCACCACCGAGAAGTGGCTCATCAGCTCTTTCTTGTTCTTCTCCTTCTCCAGGGCGGCGCAGAACTTCGGGTCCGCCTGCAGCTTCTCGGGGTACAGGCCCACCACGCGCGGGGGCCGGGGCACCAGCGCGGTGCAGGCGTCGTCCTTCTCCGTCTTCGGCGCGGCGCAGTACGGCGACTGGTTGCGGTGGAAGACGGCTTTGGACACCACGTCGTCGGCAGGAATCTTCCCGCCCATCCCGAAGGTGCCCTTCTCGCGCGCGTACAGCACCTCGATGCGGTCCGCTGCCAGCTTGAGGTGGGCGAAGACGGCGCGGTCCTCGTCGGGGCCCTTCGAGAGGTCCGTCTCCACCAGCGTGGGCTTGCCCTGCGCCAGCTCCTGCACCAGCAGCGCGCGCCGCGCCTTCTCGGCCGCGTCCAGCTTCGAGTCGTCCAGCGGCTTGTCCAGCGCCGCGTACGTCTCCACAAACTTCTTCGTGAAGCCCTTGCCGTCCACGAAGTCCGCGCGGGTGGCGTCCCACGGGCCCACCAGCACCACCAGCTCGTCCGCGTCCAGCGCGCCGTTGCCGTTGGCGTCCTGCCTCCAGAAGAGGGGCACGAAGCGCTCCTGCGCCCGCTGGTTGAAGTCGAGCCGCGACAGCGCCTTGAACTCGCGGGGCTTTGGCGCGGCCTCCACCGCCTGCGGCTTGTCCGCCGTCACCGGCACCGCCTCGTGCGGCTTGTCCTTGCACCCCAGCACGCCCACCACCACCACCAGACACACCCGGCAGAGAGTCGTCATAGGAAGGTGCCCCTACCACACGCAGGTTGATCCACGAGTGTCGTCATCAACGACAGCCGACATGTCGCCTGTTTGCATTTCAGACGGATTCTCAACCCATGCGACTGGGCTTCGGTCACTGCCGACATCAAGCACATAATCGCATGAATTCACATAGGAAATGGGTCCACAGGGCGCCGGACCGTGTCAAAGGCAGATACACGCACATGGAGCCGCCTCATGTTCGCCCACATCTGAATTCCTCCCATGAATCAGCCAGTTAGAGCTGGCACCGCGAGTGCTCTAGGGGGACGCGCCGACGGACGTGGGGACGCTCGTTGGCCCGGAAGAGGTTGTCCATGAAGCGGTCGATGCTTGGCGCAGTGCTGGTGGTGGTGGCGGGCTGCGGGGTGGGTGAAGGCTCGGTTTCGGACACGCCAGACACCCTGCAGGTGGGCACGCGGATTACCTGGGAGCAGTTCAAGGCGAACTACGCCTACCAGGAGCCGGAGACGGGCATCTGGATCGCCGACGGGGACACGCCCTTCACCAGCGAGAAGAAGCTGCGCGAGTTCTACGAGATGAACGTCGCGGACGGGCAGCTCGCCGTGGACCGCATCGGCAACACGGACAACAAGTGGAGCGCCTCGCAGAAGCTGAACCTCACCTACTGCGTGTCCAACACCTTCGGCAGCCGCAAGGCGGAGATGGTGCAGGCGATGGCCCAGGCCACGGGCGCCTGGCAGGCGGTGGCCAACGTGAAGTTCGTCTACCAGTCCGCGCAGGACGGCAGCTGCACCGCGTCCAACAACAACGTGCTGTTCGACGTGCGGCCGGTGAACGTCAACGGGCAGTACCTGGCCCGCGCCTTCTTCCCCGACGAGTCCCGCGCCAACCGCAACGTGCTGGTGGACAACTCGGCCTTCGGCGACTCGTCGGTGTCGCTGGTGGGCGTCCTCCGCCACGAGCTGGGCCACACCCTGGGCTTCCGCCACGAGCACACCCGCCCCGAGGCCGGCACCTGCTTCGAGGACAACAGCTGGCGCGCGCTGACGCCGTACGACTCGGCGTCGGTGATGCACTACCCGCAGTGCAACGGCACCGGCGACTTCGCGGACCTCACCCTCACCTCGCTCGACGGCCAGGGCGCTTCGGCGCTGTACGGCGCGCCCTCGGGCAGCGGCGGCGGTGGCGGCACCGGTGGCGGGACGGGTGGCGGCACCGGTGGCGGGACGGGCGGCGGCACCGGCGGCGGCACCGGCGGCGGGACGGGCGGTGGCAGCGCCGGCCCCAACGTGGAGAACTTCTCCGGCTCGGTGGCCCAGGGCGCGAGCAAGGCCTACGGCCCCTTCAGCGTGGCCGCGGGCACCACCTTCCGTGCCGTCCTCAGCGGCTCCGGCGACGCGGACCTCTACGTGCGCTTCGGCGCCTCGCCCACCCTGTCCGCCTTCGACTGCCGGCCCTACCTCGACGGCAGCGCCGAGGAGTGCAGCCTCACCGTGCCCGCGGGCCAGGCGGCCGCCTACGTCACCATCAACGGCTACGCCGCCTCCAGCTACTCGCTGCGCGTGGAGTACACCAAGGGCTCCTCCACCCCGCCGCCCACCGGGGGCACTCCGCAGACGGGCACCGCGTCCGGCAACGTCGGCAAGAATGAGCAGAAGCAGTTCCAGCCCATCACCGTGGTGCCCGGCACCAGCTTCACGGTGAAGATGACGGGCTCGGGTGACCCGGACCTCTACCTGCGCTTCGGCGCCGCACCCACGCTGACCCTCTTCGACTGCCGGCCGTACAAGAACGGCGCGTCAGAGACCTGCTCCGTCACCGTGCCCGCCACGCAAGACAAGGTGTACCTGATGGTGCACGGCTACGCGGCCGGCACCTACAACCTCACCATCAACTACACCGCCCCCTGATTCACTTCCCCCGGGGGGTACTTCACGCGGCCCCGTCCTCATGGTGAGGGCGGGGCCGTCGTCTTCTTCCCCGCCGTCAGAAGCTGAAGCCCCAGCGTACCCCCGCGCCCCCGGGAGCGAGGCCCGGCCCGAGGAAGAAGCGCACCGCGGTCCGCTTCGCGCCCCGGTACTCGTCCCACGCGTCGACGAGGCCGGTGGGGGCGGTGAAGAGGGTGGCCTCGATGAGCCCCACCCCCAGCGCGAAGTTGACGACGCCCGGTACCCAGCGGTCGTGCGCCAGCCCCAGCACCAGGCCCAGCCCCACGTTGGCCGCCACGTTGAGGACGTGCAGGTACCAGGCGCGGGCCCGCGTCTGACTCGCCGCGCCTTCGCGCAGCAGCCGCTCGCCTTCCGCCACCAGCAGGCAGGTGTCCGCCTCGGTGGCCCGCGACGCCTTCTGCGCGAAGCCGGGCGCCGCGGGCTGCGCCTCTGGGGGACTCACCAGCGTGAAGGCCAGGCCCAGGGCCGAGGTGAGGGCGCCCACGTACCAGTCCGGGTCCGCCGCGTTGTCGGTGAAGCCCACCGCGCTCAGTTGCCCCACCGTCAGCAGCCCGTACGTCGCGCCCCACGCCCCAAGCCACCGCCTCGACTTCGGCGCCTCGGCCGAGAGCGCCTGCGAGAGCCACGCGAGCCGCTCCTTCGCGCCCTGCCCCGACACGGCGCCCGTCGTCGCCGGGCCCTGCGGACGCGGACAGTCCTGGGCCCACGCCGCCGGCGCGAGCGACGACGACAGCACCAGCCAGAGCCATCGCGGAATGCGAAACATGCGGCCCTCGAGTGATTGGCTTCAGAAGGTGAAGCCCGCGCGCACGCCCACGCCCGCGAGCCCCACGGCCGGCGCGAAGAAGAAGTGCAGGGAGGACGGCCGGGCGCCGCGGTACTCCTCCCAGGCGGAGACGAGGCCCGTCGACCGGGTGAAGATGGTGCCTTCCCCCAGGCCGGCGCCCACCACGATGTTGACGATGCCCGCCGTCCAGTGCGCGAAGAAGAGCCCCAGGAAGAGGCCCACCGCGGTGTTGAAGGCGACGTTGGCGACGTGCATGAACCAGGCGGTGCCGAAGGTCTGCTGGCCGGCGCCTTCCTTCACCATGCGCTCGCCTTCCACCAACAGCGCGCAGGTGTCCTCCGGCGTGGCCTTCGCGGCGCGGTTGACGTAGCCCGGGCCGGCGTCGCGCACCTCCAGGGGGTCGAAGAGGGCGAAGGCCACGCCCACCGCCGAGGAGAAGGCGCCCACGTACCAGTCCACGTCGTCGGCGTCGCTGCTTGCGCCCGTCAGCGCCAGCTGCAGCACGGTGAGCAGCCCGTAGGTGGCGCCCCAGCCCAGCGTCCAGCGCCTCGCCTTCGCCGACTCCACGGCGACGACGCGCGAGAGGAAGGAGAGCCGCTGCTGCGCGCTCTGGGCGGACACGCCGCCGCCGGCGCCTTCGGGCCTGGGGCAGTCCTGCGCGCGCGCGAGGCCCGCCGAGAGGAGCAGCACCACCGCCAGCGTCCGGCCCGTCACCCGCGGGAGTGTACGCCAGCCGCGCCGCCGGTCGATTCCCGCGCTCTCAGGGCAGCATCACCCGCATCGCCCCCTGCAGCCGCACCGCGTGGGCCTGCGTCGGCGCGCCGCCGGCGAGGTAGCCGTAGTGCTGGCCGAAGAGGACCTCGAAGCCCGCCATCACCCGCTTCACGGGGAACCACTGCAGGTTGAGGGATGCGTAGAGCTGCGCGCGGCCGTGCTCTTCGGAGGTGGCGGCCTGAAAGGGTGCGCCGCCCACGCTGAAGGTGCCGGTGCTGCGCAGGTTGTCGAGCCAGTTGAAGGTGGCGCCCACGAAGCCGCCGAGGATGGGCACCGCCGTCAGCGCGCCGGCGCGGTCCACCGACAAGTCCGCCACGCCCCGGTAGCCGCCAATGCCCTGCCCGCCGATGGCTTCCCCCCACAGGGTGAGGCGCGCGTGGGGCCGCAGGCGCAGCTCCAGCACCCCGCCCACGCCCGGGGCTTCGGTCAGCGCGCCGGACGTCTCGCGGAAGCGCAGGTACCTCCCCACCCCGGCCAGCGACAGGTGCACGGGGCCGCGGTCGAGGATGAGGCGCAGGATGAGGTCCGGCGCGCGCACCTCGAACCCGCCGCTCGCCTGGGTGGCAGCGCCGGGGTCGAGGACGAAGTTGGGGTACTCGGCGGCCACCGACAGCTTCGTGTCCTCACCGAAGGGGTGCGTGTAGCGGACCTGCGGCTGGCGCCGCACGATGAAGCTGGACGGCATCTCGAAGTCGAGGGTGGGCGGCAGGCAGTCGCTGTCGGTGAGCGTGGTCCACGTCTGGCCGGCCAGCACCCGCCCCAGCTCGGCGTACGCGTGGCGGATGCGGGGGGCGCCGGAGGAGGTGAAGAAGTCGAACTCCAGGCTGGCCTGGGCGCGCCCCAGCGGCGTCAGGTGCGCGACGTCGAAGCGCAGGCGCGAGGTGTTGACCTGGAAGTACAGCGTCTCTTCCGGCGGCGCCTCGAAGGGAATGCTGCCCACCGCGAAGGTGCCGCGCGCGCCGATGGGGTTCAGGTCGTAGATGACGTCGAGGTGGGCGAAGCCGCCCAGGTGGAACCACGCGTCGGTGCCGGGGACGCGGAAGGCGTTGGGCAGGCCCTTCCACTCGTCGACTGGAGGTGAGGGAGGGACGGCGGAGGTGACGCCGGCGTCGAGGGCTTCTGGCCCGGCGGACGCGAAGGAGAGCGTCACCCCCGCGTCGAGCCCCGACTCTCCCAGCGGGCGCGTCAGCTTGCCGCCGGCGTCGTCGGGTAACCCTGCGTCGGCGGTGGAAGGGACGTCGGCCGCGGCGCTCACCGCCAATAGGAGCGCCGCGAGGACCCCCAGGCGGCCGACGCCCGGGGCTGCCACGAGTTCGCCAGCGACGGGCGCCAACACTCCCGGGCTGGGCCGCACACACGGGACACCCCGAGCGGGCATCGTCGAGGCCGGCTCGCCCCAGGGCGCCCTGTCGTTGCGGGGTGCAGACCCTGCCGGTGTGGATGCAGGCGGCACGGCCCGGGACGCTACTCGCCTGGCTTCACACGCATCGCCTCTTTTTCACGCCAGCCGGGGCGCCTCCCTTTACGGCCACGAAGCGCCTCGCGTGACCGCGACTCGCGCTGACGGGCGACGTGCGGCCCGTGAGCGTTCTGCGCTTGTCACCGGGCGCGGGCACGGGCAGGAAGCGCCTGTCTTTCTTCTCCCCGAAGATGCGCGCGCCGCTGACCGACGCCGAGCTGGACTTTCGCCTCTCCGCGCTGGGGCTGGTGCGCGACCTCACCTTCGACTCGCCGCCGCCGTCCAAGAATCGCACCGTCGTCTGCAAGGCGGGCAAGAAGCGGGTGCTGGTGAAGATCGCCGACGGCCCGGGGAACGTGGGCGTGCTGCGCGAGGGCAGCGTGCTGGAGCGCGTGGGGCCCCTGTCGCAGTCCTCGAAGTCGCCGCTGCACCTGCCCCACGTCTTCGCCTTCGACCCCGCGCACGGGCTGCTGGCGCTGGAGTGGATCCACCACGGCGAGACGCTGCACCACTTCCACCGCCGCACCCAGGAGTACCCGGCGCCGCTGGCCCGGCAGGTGGGGCACGCGCTGGGCTACCTGCACCGGATGAGCCGCGAGGGCCGCAGCCGCTACGTCCTGGCAGACGCCTTCCGCGACGAGTCGGACCTGCTGGAGTGCTTCCTGCGCATGCGCCCAGACTTCTACGCGCGCCTGTCCAACGTGGGCATCGACTTCTTCGCCTCGGTGCAGGCGGACCACCCGGCCATCCTCGGGCTGCAGGCGCTGTCCGAGGCGCAGGCCAAAGACAGCCACGCGGCGCTGCTTCACGGCGACCTGCGCCAGGCGAACCTGCTGCGCGTGGCGAAGGGCAGCAAGGCGGCGGCGCACATCGTCTTCCTCGACTGGGAGCTGTCCTTCTGGGGCGACCCGGCGCGGGACTTCGGCAGCCTGCTGTCGGACTACGTGCTGGGCTGGCTGGCGCCGGAGCACAAGTCCGAGGTGCTGGGCCGCCCCACGCTGGAGGCCTTCGCCCGCGCGATGCTGGAGGGCTACCAGTCGGGCCGCGAGGAAGGCTTCCACCTGGACGCCGCCTTCGAGGAGCGGGTGGTGCGCTGGGTGGGCGCGGCGCTGCTCATCTACGTGTACGGCATCTCCCACTACGAGCAGGTGCTGGACGCGCGGGCGCTGGCGATTTCCCGCCACGCGCTGGACATGCTGGGCCGGCCGGCCGACTGGCCGCACGTGCTGTGGGGCGAGGTGCAGCCGTGACGCCCGCCGTCGACCTCCGGGTGAAGTGGTTCCACGCCCGCCGCTTCTGCCTGAAGGAGACGGACGGGCCGGAGCAGCCGCGCGCCTCGGGTGACTCGGGCTTCGTGGCGCACCTCACCGCGTCCACTCACGGGGCCACCGGCTGGGACTGGAGCTTCCGCCTGGTGAAGCCGGGGCACGGCTGGGCCTTCGCCAGCGACGGGCGCCTGTCCTTGTTCCTCGACGAGCCCGGGCAGTACGTGCCGGACGACGCGAAGGTGGGGGACCTGGTGGCGGTGCGGCTGCCGCGCGCGCGGGAAAACCTGCACCCGCACCGCTTCACCCTCTTCGGGGGGCAGGGCGGGCCGACGGTGGGCCACGGCTTCAAGAAGTACTTCCTGCCCATCGCCTGGGAAGGGGCGGCAGGGCTGGTGGAGACGTTCGCCGGCCGCGCGGGCGACGGCCTGCGCTTCGGGCTGTACGTGGCCAACGCGTCGACGGACTACGGGCGCGCGGACGCGGCCGTCCTCGACGTGGGCGGCTCCGACGAGGCGTCCGTGCTGAAGGTGGTGGAGTCCTTCGCCAACGCCAACCCCACGGCCTTGAGCCGGCGCGGGCTGCCCTACGGCACCCAGTCCGGACCCCTGGGCCTGCCCGTGGCCGAGGCCTTCAGCAAAGCGGACCTCTGCGACGGCTACGGGTGGCGGCGCAGCCGTGAGGCGGTGCAGGCCGGCGGCGCGGGCTGAGCTGTCGGGCCTGGACTCGAATCGCCCTGGAGCGCGCTGCCCGCCCGGCGGGGAAGCGTAGTCTTGGTGGCGTGCGCCGAGTACCTTCGCGGCCGTGACGCTGCGCCCCTTCGGAGCCATCTCGCGCCGTGGAGTGCTGAAGCTCGCGCTGGGCGCGGGCGGCGTCGTCCTCGGCGGCGCCGGCGGCGTGTTGGCGCTCCGGGGCTCCGCGCCGCCGGTGGAGGGCCTCGCCGTCCTCTCGGCGCACGAGTACCGCACGATGGCCGCGCTGGCGGCCGCCGCCTTCCCCGACGGCACCCTGCCCCAAGGAAGCCCCTCGCTGGACCTGGCGCGCGCCTTCGACACCTACCTGGCGGACGAGCCTGAGTGGGCGCAGGAGGAGGCGAAGCAGGCGTTGCTGCTGCTCGAGCTCGGGCCGCTCGTCTTCGAGCGCCGCCTCGTCACCTTCAGCCACCTCTCACCGGCCGAGCGCATCGCGCACTTCGAGGCCTGGGCGAGGTCCGGCTCGGAGCTGCGCCGCCAGGTGGCGACGGGCTTCCGGAAGTTCCTCTGCCTGCTCTTCTACGATCAACCCGCGGCGTGGACGCTCCTGGGCTACCCGGGCCCGATGATCAGCGGGGGCGCGCCGTGAGCGGCTCCATCGTCTCCTGCGCGGAGGTGGCCCCCCCCACCGAGCTGACGGTGGACTGCGCCGTCATCGGCTCCGGCTGCGGCGGCGCGACGGCGGCGTGGGAGCTGGCGAAGGCGGGCCGCGAGGTGCTGGTGCTGGAGGAGGGCGGCGACTTCACCGGGCCGAAGCTGACCGGCCGCGACGGCGCCATGTACGACCAGCTCTACATGGACCGCGGCGGACGCGCGACGACGGACCTCTCCATCTCCGTGCTGCAGGGCCGCGTGCTGGGCGGCGGCGGCGTCATCAACGCGTGCGACGTGGTGCCCATCTCCGACGCGGTGGCGCGCCACTGGCAGCAGAAGCACGGCCTCACCGACTTCGGGCCCGGGCAGCTCGCCCCGTTCCGCGCGCGGGCGCTCGAGGACCTCTCGGCCAACACGCCCGACGAGGCGCAGCTCAACCGGAACAACCGGCTCCTCCGGCAGGGCGCGCAGGCGCTGGGCTGGAAGGGCGAGGTCATGCAGCACAACCGCGTGGGCTGCGTGGGCGCCGCCACCTGCCTCATCGGCTGCGGCTTCGACGCCAAGCGGAACCCGCGCTTCGTGGCCATCCCCGGGGCGCTGGCGGCGGGCGCGCGCTTCTTCACCCGGGCGCGGGTGACGCGCATCGACGGCGCCGGGCAACAGCTCAAGCGCCTCACCGTTCGGCGGCTCGACGCGAAGGGCTACCACGAGGGCGACGCCTTCACCGTCAAGGCGCGCACCGTCATCCTCGCCGCCAACGCGATCGCCTCGGCCCAGTTGCTGCTCCGCTCCGGCGTGGGCAACGAGCACGTGGGTCGGCACCTCTCGCTGCAGCCGCAACTGCCCGTCACCGTCCGCTTCGACGATGAGGTGCGCTTCTTCCGCGGCATCCCCCAGGCGTACGCGGTGACGGAGTTCGAGCAGCACGAGCACCCGAAGCACGGCTGGTGGGGCTTCCGCATCGAGGCCATCTCCGGCACGCCGGGCGTCGTCGGCTCGCTGCTGCCTGAGCTGGGCGCGCCCGGGCTGGCGCGCATGCGCGACTACGGGAAGCTGGCGGCGGCGCTGCTGCTGCTCCCCGACGCACCGCAGGGGCGGGTGCGGGTGGAGGCCGGCGGGCGCCTGCGCCTCGACTACGCGCTGGACGAAGAGCAGAAGGGGCGCTTCCGCGACGCGGTGAGGGCCGCGGCCCGCGCCTACTTCGCGGCCGGCGCGAAGGAGGTGTACGTGCCGACAGTGCCGCCCTTGCGGCTGGCCTCCGAGGCGGAGCTTCCCAAAGTGGATGCGCTCACCTTCGCGCCCGCCACCGCGCCATTCCTCTCGGCGCACCAGCAGGGCACGGTGCGCTTCTCGCCCAACGAGAAGGACGGCGGCGCCGCGCCCGACGGCCGGGTGTACGGCACGAACGGCGTGTACGTCTTCGACTCCAGCGGCTTCCCGTCCAGCGCGTCGAGCCACACCATGGCGCCCATCATCACCGTCTCGCGCATGCTGACCCAGCGGCTGCTCGCCGGCTGAGGCGCGCCGGTGCGGCACCTGGCCCCTCGGCGCCGGCCTGCTGGCGTCGGTGGTGTACCGCTGGTGGACCCAGCCGGCGAACCCGTCCTCGCAGACCCCGGCCTTCGGCTCTGGCGCGAGTGCGAAGGCCGTCTGGGCCGCCGGGGGCGGCGGCCACGTCCTCCACCACGTGCCTTGACCCGTGCGCCACTCGCACCCAGCCCGCCGGCGAGCGTCACCGGCGACTCGCCCTTGGTGACGCCTCGTCTCCAACCCGTTAAGAGCTGAAGGCGGATGACCTCCCTCCTCCTCCCCGCGCTGGTGGGCCTCGCGCTCGGCGTGCGCCATGCCTTCGAGCCCGACCACCTCGCGGCCGTGTCCACGCTGGCCACGGAGCAGAAGAGCGCCCGCGCCGGGTTGCTGCTGGGCGCCTGGTGGGGCCTGGGGCACACCGCGGCGCTGCTGCTGGTGGGCGGCTCGCTGGCGCTCCTCGAGGCGCAGATGCCGGACCGGGCAGCCCTCACCCTCGAAGCCCTGGTGGGCGTGATGGTGGTGGCGCTGGGGCTGCGCGCGCTGAAGCGGGCCTTCGAGGAAGGCCGGACGGGCGCCGTCACCTCGCACCAGCACGCGGGCGTCCCGCACACCCACGCCGCGACGGGCGACCACCTGCACCTGCGCGGCTGGACGCTGGCGACGCGCCCCCTCCTCATCGGCCTCGTCCATGGGCTGGCCGGCAGCGGCGCGTTGACGGCGCTGGTGCTGGCGGAGCAGCCGTCGGCGGCCGCGCGCCTCTCGTACATCGCCCTCTTCGGGCTGGGCAGCGTGGCCGGCATGGCGCTCCTCACCGGGCTGGCCGGCGTCCCGCTGATGCGGGTGGCGCGGGCGCCCAGGGCCGCGGCGGCGCTGCTGGGCGTGGCGGGCGCGCTGTCCGTGGGCGTGGGGGCCTTCTGGGCCTTCGCGTCCGCGCGCGAGCTGGCTGGCCTCTGACGGCTGGAGAATTGTTGTGGATTGGCCGCCTTCGCGCACACTGCGAAGGATGAGTCTTCGACTGCTGGGCGCCCTCGTTGGCCTGACGCTGCTGAGCGGCTGCAGCGCCTTCCTCAAGTGCATCCCCAGCACCGCCGTGCTCGAGGCCTTCAACCGGCCGCCCCAGAAGGCGCTGCCGGCCTTCACGCCCTGCACCGACGAGGTGGAGGGCGTGCTGCAGGAGACGCTGGCGGACGTCTACGAGACGCCGGGGGCGCTCACGCCGCTCGCCGCCTCGGCCCCTGGCGCGCTGGCCGACGCCACCCTCTGCGTCCGGGACGCGCTGCGGACGACGGTGGCGGACACCGCGTGCTTCAACACCCTCTTCGGCGCCCTGCCCTTCCCGCCGGTGCCAACCTTCACGCCCGCGCCCGCGCCCGCCGACTGGGCCACCGAGCGCGACGTGCACCGGGTGCAGCACAACCTGCAGCGGGCCGTCCGCGCCGTGGCCAGCGCGTGCACGGTGCGCCAGGGGACGGGCTTCCCGCTCAACTCACCTCAGGAGAGGCAGGCGCTGGCCACCGCGTGGGACGGCGGCCTCTTGGCGCTCAAGGCCTACCAGGCCGCGCGCCCCCGCGCCGTCCGCAACGGCAGGCCCGTGACGGCCCTCGTCTTCGCGGGCGGCGCGGCCAACGGCGCCTTCTCGGCGGGCGCGGTGTGGTGGCTGCTCAAGAGCCGCGAGGCGTGCGGCGCCGCGTGCGCCAATGACACCGTGGACATGGTGGCGGGCGCCAGCACCGGCACCGTCATCGCGTCCCTCGCCAAGCGCTACTTCTCCCCCCTCTCCACGCCCGCGGACCGCGCCGCGATGCTCGAGCTCCTCGCGAAGGGCTACACCTGCTCGGGGAATCGCGACCTCTACTGCACCCAGGACATGTCGCTGTACGACGTGCTGGAGGCGAAGCAGGCCGGCAAGCGCGGCCTGGTGCGGTTCGACGGCCTGAAGAGCCTCATCGCCACCAACGCGGGCTCGCTGAGCGTCATCCAGCGGGCCCCGGAGCAGTTCGCGTCCGCGGTGGACTTCGAGAGCGCGCGCGTCCACCACGTCTGCTCGACGGTGCAGACGTCGCTGCCCGACTGGCACGCGGCGCTCGAGGCGTCCCTCGTCGAGCCCTTGCTGGCGCAGCCGGTGGCGAAGGTGGGCGGCAGGACTGGGACGTGGATTGACGGCGGCGTCCGCTCCGGGCTGCCGCTCAACGCCGTCCTCCGGCGCGGGGCGGACCGCGCGGTGATGTTCGTCAACACCGCGGTGGAAGGCGTTCCCCGCCCGGCCCAGGACAACGCCGCCGCCGTGGGCTTCCGCGCGCTCGACCTCTTCACCCTGTCGCCCATCACCGGAGAGTTGGTCGCCGCCGAGCACGAGCGCGTGCTGCGCACCGCGGGAGAGAAGGAGCGCTGCCTGGCGCGGCTCGGCTTCGACGCGACGGGCAACGGCACCGGGCCCATCAACCCGGCGGTGAATGTCGAGCGGCTGTGTTCCGGGCTGCCGCTGCTGGCGACGGTGCCGGTGCCCTTCGCGCTGCCCGTCACCCTGCCGGGGACTCCGCAGTTGGACCGGCTCCCCAGCACCTACCACGGCGCGTGGCTCTTCATGCCGCAGGAGCTCCCCCCTCACTTCCAGCAGGTGGCGCGCCTGCCCGACGAGGCGCCCGCCGCGGTGACGTGGGCGGACATCGGGGCCGTCGGCTACCAGTTCGACCCGCGCGAGATGTGGCGCCTCTTCGCGCTGGGCGCGGTGACGGCGCAGCAGCGGTGCGAAGAGGTGGCGAAGACGCTGGGCTGGGCTGGCCTCACCGCCGACTGCACCGACGGCACCAAAGTCATTCAGGCCCTGCAGTCGCTGCGCGCGAAGTGGGTGACGGACCAGTGCGCCCAACGGCCGCTCGAGCCTCAGCCCTGCCCCTGAGGCGCCTGGCAGCGGGGCCCGTCAGCGAGCCTCGCCGCAGGTAGGCAGCTTCGACAGCGCGCCGGCGTCGTGGGCCGGCAGCACCACCAGCTCGCCCGCCCTCGCCTCGGCCATGGCGTGCACGCGCGCCAGCGTCGTCGTCAGGGCGGCCTGGTCGAGGTCCATCGGCAGCGTCTTGTGGGCAGGCAGCTCCACGCCCTTCGCCGTCCACGTCGTGTCGCCGATGAAGAAGTACGTCACGCCGCCCGGCCCGCGGACGAGGTAGCCGGTGCTGCCCGGCGTGTGGCCCGGCAGCGGCACCGCGACGATGGCGCCGTCGCCGAAGACGTCGAAGGACTGCTGGAAACCGTCCACCGGCGGGCCGTTGAAGGGGAAGGCGTAGAGGCGGGACTTGGCGCGCTTGAGGTGGTGCGGCATGGCGCCGTTCTCCACGAAGCGGGTGAAGGGCTGGGCCCACTTGAGTTCGCCCAGCGACGCCAGCACGCGCGCGCGGGGGAGGTCCGCCAGCGCGCCGACGTGGTCCCAGTGCACGTGCGTCACCACCGCGTAGTCGACGTCCTCGGGCGACAGGCCGGCTTCCTCCATCACCTCCACCAGGGGGCGCTTGCCCCGCGGGCCGCCGAGCGCGAGCTGGAAGAGCGGCCCCGCGCGCCAGAGGTCATCGGCGACGGACCGCCCGAAGGCCGGGTCCACCATCACCAGCCCTGCGGGGTGGCGGAGGAGGACGGACGCGATGGTGTAGTCCCAGGCCTCGCCGGTGGCCCGCACGCCGTTCCACAGAGGCCGGGTGAAGCGCTCCTGGTACAGCACGCACAGGGTGACTTCCGTGGCTTCGCGCGGGGTGCGCGCCACCTCCGAGGGAGGCACCCGCGGGAAGGTGGAGCCGCAGCCCAGCGCGAAGAAAAGGCTGCACGCGAGCGCGCGCCGGGGTGTCTTCCTCCCGCCGTTCCACCTCTCCAAAGGAGTCACGTCCATGAAGCGCGTCCTCGTCCTCGCAGCCCTCGTCACCTCGGCCAGCGCCTTCGCGGCCGTCACCGTCCGCTACCACAACGGTGACTCGAAGAAGCACACCTTCGACGCGGTGTGCTCGGGCTCGAAGTCGCAGTTGGTCACCGACGGCAACACCACCGGCTCGGCCACCATTCAGGGCTCGGGCCCGTGCAAGGTGACCCACGCGGGCGGCGAGGTCAGCTTGAAGGGCGGGGAGAACATCGACATCAAGGACGGGAAAATCTCGGTGAAGTGAGTCACGGCGGGCGCGGCGACAGCACCTGTGTCCACCCCTCGGCCACGGGGAAGGCCAGCACCCCCCTGGGCGGTGGCTCGGTGGAGGACTGCGTCCACACGGTGACGTGGAGGGCGGTACCGTCGGGCAGCGTGTGGTGCTCTTCGTCGACGGGTGGCGCCGCCTCGCCGGGCGTCTTGAGGGCCTTGGGGTCCGGCTCGATGAAGAGGATGAGCCAGCGCTGGCCGTCCCCTTCCCCCAGGTAATTCACGTACGGCCCCTGGCGCGCGGTGCGCCAGGTGAGGCTGGGCGACAGGCCGTCCGGGGCGAAGGGCGGCACGCCCTCGTCGGCCAGGCGCGCAGCCTCGGGCCACACCTTCGTCTCGGCGCGCACGTTCTCCGCGTCGTAGATGCCTTCGCGGATGGCGCGGTAGAGGCGCTGCTGCGCCTCCGGCAGCTCCAGGTAGGACTTCTGCCACCCAGCGAGCGCCGCGCCGGGCGCAGCCCCCCGCCACCGCGCCGCGCCGACGCCGGCGACCCACACCAACAGCGCCAGGGCCAGGAAGGGCGCCGCGTGGCGCACCTCGCGTCGCAGCGATGACGAGGTGACCTGCATCGACTCAAAGCGTACCGCGCAACCTGCGACGGCCAACGACTCAGCGAATGCGGAGCCGCCGGGAAGGTCAAGCCGGGCAGGCGGCGCGGGTGAGAGGACGACAGCCGCCCACTCTGGGTGATGACCAGCGGCCGGTGGTGGCGCCCATCCCCCTGAGGAGCGAGGCGGCGTGCGGCTTGAATTCGCCGCTGGGCACGAGGCCTTCCGCGCCGTCGACCTTGCGCATGGTGGCCTGCGCGGCGCAAGTCACCCCAGCGCGAGCGCCTGCGCCACGTACACCTCGACGAAGCGCGGCGAGTGCGCCCTCGTCCACACCAGCCCGTCCGCGCGCGAGGTGACGCGCAGCCCGGCCTGCTTCGCCAGCCGCGCCAGCGCGCCGTCGTCGCCGGTGCCCAGCGAGGGCTCGGGCGTGGTGAGCAGCACCCGGCCGCCGGGCTTCTTCAGCACCCGCTTGGCCGAGGCGAGGAAGTCCCGCGGCGCCTCGAGGAGGTCCACCACGTTCTCGGCCACCACCGCGTCCACGCGGCGCGGCCGCAGGGGCAAGGCCTCCGCGTCCAGCACCACGCCTTCCACGTCGCCACCGGAGGCGCGCACCCGCGCCCGGGCCTTGAGCGCCGCCCGCAGCGAGAGGTCCGCGACGATGAGGCGCCTGCCTCGCTTCGAGAGCGCCGCGCTGGTGTGCCCGGCGCCGCAGCCGACCTCGAGCACCGTGCCCAGGCGCGGCGCGTGAGCCACGAGCCAGGAGGCCGGGCCGCGGGCGCGCGACGCCTTCAACACGGCGGACAGAGAGGCCGGCGGGTTCTTCCCTCCCCGGCGAGGCTCTCCTGCGACGGGGGAGCGGGCAGCTTCCTCGTCAGTCCAGTCGTCCCCGAAGCGGCGGGCTTCCGCGTGCGGCGCCCCGGCGGCGAAGGCGTCCACCACCTCGAGGGCGGCCGGCGTCGCTGCGCCCACCTCCGCCAGGCTGGCCAGCACCGCCTCCCGGAAGGACGCGCACCACTCCGCCGGATTCGGCACCAGCACCGGCACGCCGGCCAGCCGCGGGTACGGCCCACACGAGGCGCAGCGGTGCACGCCGTGGGCCGCGCCCGAGTCGCGCGCCAGGCCTCCTCCGCACGAAGGACACGCCAGCAGGCCGTCCAGCCAGAGCTTCGGCGCCTCGCGCCGTCCGGCCCGCGTCATCTGCCTACTCGAGAACGCAGCCGACCTGGTCATCGACGTAGTGCGCGGTGGCGGCGAAGCTGATGAACACCGACGCCTCCACGCGCTTGCGGGCGCTGTCGAAGCGCAGCTTGGCCACGTTGGGCGAGGCCTTCACCCACGCGCGGCAGTACTCCTCGTCGCGCTCCATGACGAAGAGGCAGGAGCAGCCCATGCGCGCGCCATTGGCCGCCGCCAGCTCCATGTCGTTCTGGTCATACAGGCGCGGAGGCCCTTCCGACGCGCACCCCGCCAGGCCCAGCGCCGCGACGACGAAGAGGGCCCTCATCGCGCCACCTCCAGGCACAGGTGCGTCAGCTCGTTGATGGGAAGGCTGCCTTCCCGGTCATCGCCCGTGCGGACGATGACGACGTCCTCCGAGGGGACGACGACAATCCGCTGCCCCCAGTGCCCCAGCGCCGCGTAGGTGTCCACGGGCGCGTCCGGCCAGGGGCTGGGCGCGTCGTGCTCCGGCACCGGCCGGTTGAGCCACCAGGCGTACCCGCTGGGCTCCTCGTCGGCCTTGGTCGCGTGCTGCACGAAGGCCTCGGACGGCGTGGTGCTGTCCGCCACCCAGCCCTCGGGGAGGACGCGCTGGCCGTCCCAGCAGCCGTCATTCAGGAACAGCCAGCCGAACTTCGCGTAGTCGCGCGGCGTGGCGTACACCATCGAGCCGCCCAGCGGCGTGCCCTTCGCGTCTTCCTCGAAGACGACCCGCTTCATGCCGACCTTCTCGAAGAGCAGCTTCCAGAAGGCGCCCTTGCCCACCTTGCGGTCCAGCGCGCCCTTGGCCACCGCCGCCGCCACGTGCGCGTCCCCGGTGGAGTACAACCACTGGCCCCCCGGCGCCGTCGCGGCGCGGTGAGAGAGGACGAAGCGCAGTTGGTCGCGGCGCCCTTCGCCGTACAGCATCGCGATGACGCTGGACACCTGGTAGCCCTGCGGCGCGCCCTCGTACTCCTCCTGCCAGGCGAAGCCGGTGGCGAAGGTGATGACGTGCTTCACGGTGATGCCGCACACCGAGGTGCCGGAGAAGCCGCGCAGGTAGTCGCAGATGGAGTCGTCGAGCTTCAAGGCCCCCTGCTGCACCGCCACGCCGATGAGCGCGCTGGAGACGCTCTTCGCCATCGACCAGGACAGGTGCCGGTTGGAGGCGGTGAAGCCGCGCCCGTAGCGCTCGTAGATGACGTTGCCGCCCTTGATGATGACGAGGCCGTCGGTGCGGTAGCCCTTCCGCGCGCTGTCCTCGCCTTCCAGGGTGAAGGCGAAGTCCTCCAGCGCCTTGAGTTGGGCCGCCTTCGCCACCGGGTCGACCAACTGCACCGGCCAGTCGTCGGTGGGCCAGGAGGGCCGCGTGGGGCAATTCTGCGCCAGCGCGGGCGCGGACAGCGACAGCACCAAGCCGCAGAGGAGCGCGCGCATGTCAGAAGGCCACCGTGGACGCGGGGACGAAGACGGTGTCACTCACCCCCGGCACGAAGCTGGTCACCGTCGCCGGCGCCTTCTTCTCGTTGGGGAAGAGGTGCATGAAGCCCACCGAGGTGCCGCTCATCAGCAGCCCGTCCACCAGGGTGTAGAGGAGCAGCGCCACCGGGTTGGTCCACGGCACCGTCAGGGCCAGGCTGGCCACCACGAAGGCCGCCGCGTGCACCGCGAAGGCAGCCCCGAAGGCGCCCCAGAAGCCGTAGCGCCCAGGCGCGCTCACCTTGCCGATGAGCCAGGCCGCCAGCACCGTCAGCCCCGGCGGGATGAAGAGGTGCGAGATGAGGACGGGCAGCGCCGTCCACACCAGCTCGTTGGACAGCATGCCCAACGGCACCGCGATGAGGACGCCCGCGGTGCTGGCCAGCACGCCCACGCCGGCCGTCTTGGCGAAGTGCTCCCCGAAGCCGAGGTCGTCGGCGGTGGCGGTGAGCGAGTCGGGGCGCAGCGTCGCGTCGGTGAGGGGCTGGGGGACGGACGCCGGCACGAGGCGGGACTCCTCGTCGAGGAGGTGGGCCGCCTGGGCCGGCACCGCGAGGAGGACGACGAGGAGGGTGAGGCGCATGCGCTTCCCTTAGTGCGCAGCGGCGCCCGCGACAACGGACTTCCCTTCACCCTGCGCTGGTTCAGTAGTTCTCGTGCGCGAGCGAGTCGGCCAGCCGGGGGTCGTTGATGGCGATGACCTTGTTCTTCTTCAAGAGGAAGCCGAACACCGCGAGGAAGGCGCCCACCATGCCGAGGAGGGCCGCGAAGTCCAGCCAGCTGACGGCCAGGTGCGCGTGGTGCTCGCCCCCTCCGTGCGCCCCGTAGGCAGGGAGGATGAGCCAGTACATGTCCAGCAGGTGCATCAGCACCAACCACACGCAGCCCAACGCCAGGGGCCAGCGGGCCCGCTTCACCTGCCGGCTGACGAGGTACAGGAAGGGCAGCGCGAAGTGCAGCACGGGCAGGGCGTACGACACCCACTGCCAGCCGCCCTCCATCCGCAGCATGTAGAACTCCGTCTCTTCCGGGATGTTCGCGTACCAGATGAGGATGAACTGGCTGAAGGCGATGTACGCCCAGAAGATGACGAAGCCGAAGGTGAACTTGCCCAGGTCGTGAAAGTGCTCGGGGGTGATGGCCGTCTTCAGCACCCCGGCCCGCTGCAGCGCCATCGACACCAGGGTGGTGACGGCGAAGAACACCAGGATGGACGACGAGAAGTAGTACACGCCGTAGATGGTCGAGTACCAGTGCGGCTGCAGCGACATCATCCAGTCCACGGCCGCGAAGGACTGCGTCAAGGCGTAGATGAGGATGCCCGGCGCCGCCACCGCCCAGGTGCGCTTGATGATCTTGTCCTTCTCCGCCTGGTTGTCCCCCAGGCCGTCCAGCTTCACCGACGAGGTGTAGAGGAAGCGGGAAATCACCGTCCACAACACGAAGTAGACGATGGCCCGGCCCCACCAGAAGCCGGTCGAGAGGAACCAGCGCTTGCGCTCGAGGATCGCGTCCGTCTCGTGCGTCCAGGGGTAGAGCTCGTGCATCCCGATGAGGGCGATGGGCAGCCACAGCACGAAGAAGAAGGGCAGCGTGGCCTGCATGGTCTCGGCGATGCGCCGCACCACGATGCTCCACTGCGAGCGCACGGTGATGTCGATGACCAGAAAGCCGAAGGCCCCCAGCACCAGCGCCAGCACCGACTCGAAGGCCCACAGGTAGCTGAACATGGCCCGGGCCTTGTCCGCGCCCATCGCGCTTCCCAGCGTGGCCCCCAGGCCCACCACCGCCAGCACCCCGCCGATGACGGGCAGCTTGGCGAAGAGGCTCGTGTCCGGAATGGTGATGTCCGTCGGCTTCTGAATCTCGTGGTGGCTCACGGTCGGCTCCGCCTCACTTCAGGGTCTGCACGTAGAGCGCGAGGCTCTGGATCTCGATGTCCGTCAACACCTGCGGCGGCATCGCCGGCGGGTAGCCGTTCACCGTCTTGGCCATCGGCTGGAGGATGGACTCCTTGAAGTACGCGTCGTCCACCTTCACGTCGCCCGCGCTGGTCGGCTCCAGCTTGCCCCACAGGCCCTTGAAGGACGGGCCCACCAGCCTCGAGCCGTCGATGGAGTGACAGGCGTTGCAGCCCTTGGACTTGTACAGGGCCGCGCCCGTCTCGGCGGTCGCGTTCGGGCCCACCGCCACCACCGTCGGCGCCTCGCCCGACTCACAGTCCTGCTTCTGAATGTCCCGGCGGATGTGCGCGATGATCGCCCAGCGGTCCTCGGTGGGGATCTGCGCGGCGTAGCTGGCCATGTTGCCGTTGTTCACCCCGTGCTTGATGGCCGCGTACAGCTGCCCGGCCAGCAGGCCCTTGCGGCGCTCGTCGGTGAAGGAGGGAGGCGGCACGGTGAGGCGTGGGCCTCCGTCCGCCGACAGGCCAGCCACCGGGCCCTTCCCGTCGCCCAGCTTGCCGTGGCACGGGGCGCAGAAGACCTGGTACCGCCCGGCGCCGCGGTCGGCCAGCGAGTCGGGGCACTTCCCGTCCACCTTGAGCGACTCGGGGAACAGCTTCGCCGGCTCGAGCGCCCCGCCGTCCAGCGGGTCCGAGAGGCCTTCGTAGAGCAGGTCGTCGTCGTTGAGGTGGCCCACCGCCACCGTGCCGTCCACCGGCAGCCGCCACTGGCGCCCATCGGGGAAGACGCCGGACCAGTCCTTCCGGTACGCCTTGCCCTTCTCCTGGGTGTCCATGTTGCGGATGAGGTGCACCGGCGGCCTGTCCGACTCGCAGCCCCGGCACCCGGCCAACGACGCAGCGGTCAGCGCCGCCGCGCACAACAGAGAGGAGGTACGCATGACGGTCACGGCTCCAGCACCTCGACGTGGGTGGCGCCCGTCGACTTGAGCAGCGCTTCCGTCTGCGCGAGGTCGAACTTCGGGTCGGCCGCTTCAATCATGATGAAGAACTTGTCGTCGGTGGCCCGCTCGAAGGCCCTGGACGCGAAGGCCGGGTGGTGCAGGCGGGGCAGGCCGTTGAGGATCCAGTTGCCGAAGAACGCCGCCAGGCAGCTCGCCAGCACCGTCATCTCGTACCAGACGGGCACGAAGGCCGGCAGCGAGAAGAGCGGCTTGCCGCCGGTGATGAAGGGGTAGGCGCTGCCGCTGGTCCACGCCTGCAGCCACAGGCCCAGCGCGCTGCCCACCAGGCCCACGACGAGGACGATCCACGGCAGCCGCGAAGGCTTCACGCCCATCGCCCTGTCCAGCCCGTGCACCGGGAAGGGCGCGCAGGCGTCCCACTGCTGGTAGCCCGCGTCGCGCACCTGCTCGCAGGCCTGGTAGATGGAGTGCGGATCTTCGTACTGGGCCAACAGGCCCCAGGTGGGGATGTTCTCGCTCATGTCTTAGAGATCCTTCTGGGCGACCGCGCCCGCCGGAACCGCGCCCGAGGCCCCGTGGCCGTGCTGGCCGTGCTGGTAGCCTTCCCAGTGCGGGTTGGCCTGCGGCATCACGCCCTTCACCTCGCTCATCGCCATCACCGGGAAGAAGCGGATGAAGAGGAGGAAGAGGAAGAAGAACAGGCCGAAGGTGCCGGTCAGGAAGAGCACCTCCGTCACCGGCACGAAGTAGTCCCAGCTCGACACCAGCGCGTCGCGGTGCAGGCTCGTCACGGTGATGACGAAGCGCTCGAACCACATGCCGATGTTCACGAAGATGGACAGGACGAAGGTCAGCTTCACGTTGGTGCGGAACTTCTTGAACCAGAACAACTGCGGGGTGATGACGTTGCACGTCATCATGATCCAGTAGGCCCACCAGTACGGCCCGCCGGCGCGGTTGATGAACGTGAAGCCTTCGTACTGGTTGCCCGAGTAGGCAGCCACGAAGAACTCCATCCCGTAGGCGTACCCGACCATCGAGCCCGTCACGAGGATGATCTTGTTCATGTTCTCGATGTGCTTGACGGTGACCAGGTCCTTGAGCCCCAGCCACTCGCGCGCGGGGATCATCAGCGTCAGCACCATCGCGAAGCCCGAGAAGATGGCGCCGGCGACGAAGTAGGGCGGGAAGATGGTGGTGTGCCAGCCGGGCAGCTGGCTGACGGCGAAGTCGAAGGACACGATGGTGTGCACCGAGAGCACCAGCGGGGCCGAGAAGCCCGCCAGAATCTGGTACGCCTTCTCGTACGTCACCCAGTGGCGCATCGAGCCGCGCCAGCCCAGCGAGAGGATGCCGTAGAACAGCCGGCGCCACTTCACCGTCGCGCGGTCGCGCAAGGTGGCGAAGTCGGGCACCAGCCCGGTGAACCAGAAGAGCAGCGACACCGTGAGGTACGTGTTGACCGCGAACACGTCCCACTCCAGCGGGCTGCGGAAGTTCGGCCACAGGCCCATCTGGTTGGGGATGGGGAAGAGGTAGTAGTCCATCCACACGCGGCCGGTGTGCAGCACCACGCAGCTGCCCGCGGCGAGCACCGCGAAGATGGTCATCGCCTCGGCGTACCGGTTGATGGAGGTGCGCCACTTCTGCCGGAACAGGTAGAGGATGGCGGAGATGAGCGTGCCGGCGTGGCCGATGCCGACCCAGAAGACGAAGTTGACGATGTCCCACGCCCAGGCCACCGGGGTGTTATTGCCCCAGATGCCCGGCCCTTCCCAGATGAGGTAGCCGACGTAGCCGCCGAACATCGCGAAGCCGGCGGCGGCCAGGGCGATGCCGAACTTGAAGGGCGACGGCGTCTGGGCGATGGGCTTCTCGTTGACGGCCAGCACCCGCTCGGTGATGTCGTGGAAGGTGTAGTCGCCGCGCACGAGGGGCTCGCGGCCACCCGTCTGCTCGTCGAGGACGACGTCGCCGCGGAGCTTCGGATCGTCAGGAAGCGTGGTGGGGTTCGCGGTCGCCATGTCAGGCCAGCTCCTCGTTGACGTTCTTGATGCGCGCCAGGAAGGTGGTGCGCGGGCGCACGTTGAGCTCCTGCAGCAGCTCGTAGTTGCGCTCGGACACCTTCAGCTTCGCCACGCGGGACGTGGGATCGTTGATGTTCCCGAAGGTGATGGCCTTCGTCGGGCACGCCTGGGCGCAGGCCGGCGTCACCGCGCCGTCGGGCAGCGCCTTGCGGTCCTTCCCCGCGCGCTTGGCCGCCACCTTCGCCTCCTCGATGCGCTGGGTGCAGAACGAGCACTTCTCCATCACGCCGCGGTAGCGCACGGTGACGTCGGGGTTGCGCTGCCACTTCAGCACCTGCCAGCGCTTGTCCTGCGCCTCGTCGCGGTGCACGTCGCCGGTGACGGTGAAGTCCAGGTAGTTGAAGCGGCGCACCTTGTACGGGCAGTTGTTGGAGCAGTACCGGGTGCCGATGCACCGGTTGTACGCCATGGAGTTGACGCCTTCCTCGTCGTGCACGGTGGCCGACACCGGGCACACCGGCTCGCAGGGCGCGTTCTCGCAGTGCATGCAGGGCAGCGGCTGGTGCAGCGCCTCGGGCGCGTCCACGTCCCCCGAGAAGTAGCGGTCCACGCGGATCCAGTGCAGCTCGCGGCCCAGCAGCACCTGCTCGCGCCCCACCGTGGCGATGTTGTTCTCCGCCTGGCAGGCGATGGTGCACACGTTGCAGCCGATGCACGCGGACAGGTCGATGACCATGCCCCACTGCTGGCCCTCGTAGACGATCTCGTCGTGCGGCTGAATCGGCTTCGACGGCCGGTTCTTCGGCGTGCCCAACTGCACCAGGTTCTCCGGCATCTGGGCCGGCTTCACCAGGGCCTCGGCGTCCTGCGCGTACTGCTTCGCGGTGCCCTCCATGAAGTCCGGCCGGTCGCGCAGCGCCAGCCTGCGCCCGTCCTCGCCCGCCGGCAGCGCCGCCATCTGCGCGAAGGTGAGCTCCTTGAAGGGGTTGCCGGGCACGCTGAAGTGGTCCTGCGTGGAGGCCAGGACCTGGGTGGCGCCCGTCTTCGCCACCTTCACGCCCTGCAGCACGCTGGCGCCGTCGGCCAACAGGCCGGTGACGTCCGCGCCCACGCCCTTGGCCACGTCCCCCCAGCGGCGGCCGTAGCCCACGTTGACGGCCACCGTGTACGGGGCCAGCCCGGGCAGCACGAAGGTGGGCGTCTTCACGCTGCGGCCGTCCACCGTCACCTCCACCACGTCGGAGGTGTAGGCGTTCTTCCGCACCGCGCTCTCGAGGCCCAGCTCCTTCGCCAGCGCCGGAGAGACGAACAGCGCGTTGTCCCAGCACAGCTTGGACATGGAGTCGGGCAGCTCCTGCAGCCACGCCACGTTGCCCAGGCGGCCGTCCTTGACGTGGCCCTGCAGGGCCACCAACTCCAGCGCGTCCTTCGACGGCGCTGCGGCCTTCACCGCGGCCAGCGCCGAGGCGACGAGGGCCAGCTTCGGCGCCGGGGCGCTCGTGGCCAGGGCCGTCTGGGGCACCACGCCGTCGTGCAGCGCCTTGCGCCAGGCCTTCTCCGCGGCCAGCGCACCGCCGGCGCCGCGCCAGGTCTCCTCGAGCAGCTTCTTGTCGCTCGTCTCCGCCGCGCCCGTCAGTTGGGCCAGCAGCGTGGTGGCCGCGCGCGCCCCGAAGAGCGGGAGGATGAGGGGCTGCACCAGCGACACGGTGCCGTCCCACGCCTGCGCGTCGCCCCAGCTCTCCAGGAAGTGGGCCAGCGGCACGTGCCACGCCGCCTGCTCGCCCGTCTCCTCGGGCAGCACGCCGCAGTGCACCACCGTCTTCGCCTTCGCGAAGGCCTCGGCGAACTTGAGCGCGCCCGGGGCGGTGTACAGCGGGTTTCCGTCGAAGAGGACCAGCGTCTCGACCTCGCCCGCCAAGAGCGCCTTCGTCAGCGCGCCCAGGCCCTCGCCGGCCGGGGCGTCGGGCGCCACGGTGACGGAGAAGGCGGTCGAGCCAAGCGCCACGTTGAGCGCCGCCGCGGCCGCGTGCACCGCTGCCGGCTGCTGCTCGCCCACCAGGATGACGGCGCTGGCCTTGTTCGCCAGGAGGTCCTTGGCCAGCGCGGCGACGAACTTCTGGCTGGCCGCGTCCAGGGCCCCGCCTTCCAGCGCCGGCGCCAGCGCGCCCACGTCCACGCCGCCCGCCGCCAGCGCCTTGCCCAGGGCCCTCAAGACGTCCACAGCCTGGCTGGAGGAGAGCCGCAGCCGGTGGTCGGCGTTGGCGCCGGTGGTGGAGAAGACGCCTTCGGCCGCGTAGAGCCGCTGCATCTTCGCCACGTCTTCCTTCGTGTGCACCGCGCGCGATTGGCCGAACTGCCGCGCCAGCTTGAGGTGGTCCGGGCCGGTGCCGAGGAAGTCGGAGTCGAGCGCGAACACCACCTTCGCCTTCGAGAGGTCCACCTGGCCGCGCGCGCCGGGCCCGAAGGCCAGCGCCGCGCCGGCAAGGGCCTGGGCAGGGGCGAGCGGGTCGAAGCGGTACACCTTGGCCTGGGGGAACTTCGCCTGGGCGGCCTTGAGGAGGCGCTCGAAGGTGGGGCCGGTGAGCGTCTCCACCAGGAAGGCGAGGCCCTTGCCCTGGTTGGCGGCGGCGCCGGTGGCCACCGACTTCGCGAAGGTGTCCCACGCGGCCCAGTCCGCGTCCGCGCCGGCCTTCTTCGGCTTGCGCGCGCGCTGCGGATCGTACAGCTTGAGCACCTCGGCCTGGGCCCAGACGTCGGACGCGCCCAGCGAGGAGGGGTGCAGCGGGTTGCCCTCAATCTTGGTGGGGCGGCCCTCGTGGGCTTCGACGAGGAGGCCCAGGGCGCCCTCGCTGCGCTGCATGGCGGTGGCGTAGGTGAGGCGGACGCCGGGGATGACCTGCTCCGGCATCTTCACGAAGGGGACGATTTCCTCCACCGGGCGGCGGGTGATGTCGCAGCCCGTCATCGCGCCCAGGGCCAGGGACGCGCCGGCCAGCTTGAGCGCGTCGCGGCGGTTGAAGCCGTCGGGCAGGGTGATGCCGGCGGGGAACTCGGCTTGCTGCGCCTCGGCCAGGGCGGCGTCGCCGGCCTTGTGGTCCAGGGAGCGCCAGTGCTTCGGGGGCGCGTCCGGCTGGGGGCGCAGCGCTGCGTAGGGGTCCTTCTTCATGGCGCTCCTCGTCGTGGTGCCGAAGTCAAAGAAAGTGCGTTACCGGTGGCAGCCGTTGCAGCCGGCGGTGGAGTAGGTGGCCAGCTTGCCGTCGGGCAGCACCTTCTGGGCCGCGGACAGGCTGCCGGGGGGATTCAAGGTGCCGGCGATGTGCTGGGCCTTGTCCCGCCAGGCGAGGTCGCCCGTCCAGCCCATGGCGGTGACCTGCTCGACGGGCCTGAGGTTGGGGGCGGGGTTGGAGTGGCATTCCAGGCACCAGCTCATCGACAGGGGCTGGACCTGCTTCACCACGTCCATGGTGTCGATGCGGCCGTGGCAGGTCTCGCAGCCGACGGCGGCGCGGTTCTCCCCCACGCCCACGCCCAGGTGCGCGGAGTGGTTGAAGAAGGCGAAGTCAGGCAGCTTGTGGATGCGGACCCACTCGATGGGCTTGTCGCCCTTCCCATCGGCCCAGGACTCGCGCAGCTTCTTGAGCTTCTGCGAGTCCTTCTTCACCTGGGTGTGGCAGTTCATGCAGGTGGCGGTGGGGGGCACGCCGGCGAAGGCGCTGCGCTCGGCGTAGGAGTGGCAGTACCGGCAGTCGACGCCCAGCTCGCCCGCGTGCAGCTTGTGGCTGTACTCGATGGGCTGGACGGGCTTGTAGCCCACGTCGGTGTTGTACGGGGACGCCCACCAGTACATCCCGAAGGTGCCGCCCCCCCCCAGCACCAGGGTGCCGACGAGGATGAGCGTGGGGGCCTGGTTGGTCCACCGCGGAAAAATCTGAGCCATGTCGGAGACCTCGCTGGGACGGCGCGCGTACTGAATCTTCCTTTGGCGAACAACCTTTTTATGGGCGCGGGCCGGTGCGGGCGCAGGCGCGGCGATGAGCCGATGCGATGTGGGGCATCGGATTTGCGCGCGGAGGGCGGGACGCGCCGACCCTTGTCTGGACCTCCCTCAGGGGTTGGGGCCGTACTTCGCCAGCAGCCGCGCCGCGTTGATGGCGTTGCCGCGGCCCGTGTCCGTGTCCATCCAGAAGCCGCGCACGGCGCCGTGCTGGTCGACCAGCGCGTAGCCGGGCACGCTCGAGAATTCCGCCGCCGTGGCCCCGCCGTCGCGCCCGCCGAAGGCAGTGAAGGCCCCCCGCAGGGACGAGAGCGCCGCGTCCAGCTCCGCCGCCGTCGCGCGCGTCACGTACCACCGCCCCGGCAAGAGGCCCGAGGGCGCCTCGAGGACGGTGGTGTCGAAGGCGAAGGACACCAGCGCGATGCCCCCGTCCAGGTCGTCGATGTGGTTGAGCGCCCGGGCGAAGAACTGCTGCTTGTCCCGGCACTCGCCCTCACAGGAGGGCCCCGGGAAGGACGCCAGCCACACCGTCCCTTGAAGTTCGACGCTGCCGACGACGCCGCCGTCGGTGGTGGAAAGCCTCCACGGCGCCAGCGTGGCGATGGGCGGCGGCGCCTTGAGGAAGCGCCGCTGGAGGAAGGGCATCACCGTGAGGAAGGCGATGCCGATGAAGAAGCCGAGGACGAAGGGGTTCTTGTAGAACGGCCCCTTCTTCTCGGGCGGGTGGCTACTTCCGCTCATCCGGCGACTCGGCGTCCGCGCGCTTCACCCGCAGCACCACCCACGTCACCACCCCGCCCAACAGCGCCAGCGGCAACAGCGACATGATGCCCGTCATGAAGAGGTACGCGCCCTGCCCCTGCTCCGACGGCAGCCCGCACACCGGGCACGCCCACGCCGCGCCCGCGAAGAGCACCACACTCAGCAGCGCGAGTCGCCAGCGCGTCATGGCGTTCTCTAGAAATACACCCGGGCGTAGATGACTGGCCACATCAACACCACGAAGTACCAGAAGGTCTGCACCCCGAAGAAGAGCCCCGGGCTGAGCTTCCCGGTGAGCTGCCGCGCGCACGCCCACGCCAGCACCAGCAGCGCCCCCACCGCGTGCAGCGCGTGCCCGCCGACGATGAGGTAGAAGAAGCTGCCCAGCGAGCTGGACGTCAGCGTGAGGCCCTTCCCCAGAAGCGCCCACCACTCCCGCCCCTGCAGCAAGACGAAGGCCAGGCCCAGCAGCCACGCGCCCAGCAGCGGCGCCGTGGCCCTCGCCGGCGCCCTGCGCCAGACGAGGTACGCCCCCAAGAGCGCCGCGCCCGACAGCAGCAACAGGCCGGTGCTCACCGCCCCCGCGCCCACCGGCAGCGCCGGCTGCCCCGGCGGCGGCCACATGCCCGGCAACTGGTTCGCCCGGGAAATGGTGTACGCCGAGATGAGGCCGGCGAAGAACATCACCTCCGCCACCACGAAGAAGAGCGTCCCCAGCACCGCGCTCGGCACCGCGGCCCTGCGCGCCGGGCGGAGGTTCGCTGGGTCGGCTTGGGTCAACGTCGCCTCCATGGGCCCGCCTCCGTCAGTGGTGCTCGCCCGCAGGCGCCGCGCCGGGCGCTCCGTGGCCTGCCTTCTCCGCCGCCTCGCCGGCCGCGTTGCCCTGCTCCACCGACTGCTTGGCCGCCCGGTTCTCCCAGCCCAGCCCGTCGTGCTTGAGCACGTCCGGCGCCACCCCGCCCACCATCACCAGCATCAGCGCCAGCATGGTGAACACCAGGTAGCCAATCCACTTCCGCTCGAGGCTGAGGTGCATGAAGTGCTTGCCCACCAGGTACGCCTTCACCAGCGCGATGCCGAAGGCGGTGAAGAGCGTGACGACGGGGTGGCCCAGGAAGGGGCCCAGCACCGAGATGACCAAGAGCACCACCAGGATGCCCCAGATCTTCACGTAGTTGGTGTGGTGGCCCTCGCCGTGCGGGGCCTGCGCTGCGGGGTCAGACATGGCGCCTCACTTCGCGATGTAGAGGAGGGGGAAGAGGAAGATCCACACGACGTCGACGAAGTGCCAGTAGATGCCGATGTTCTCGACCCGCTGCAGCTCGCGGTTGTGCCGCGCGTCCGCCGCGACGAAGAGCATGATCACCATGCCCGCCAGCACGTGGAAGCCGTGGAGCCCCGCCGCCGTGTAATAGAAGGACCAGAAGGTGTTCGAGGTCAGCGTGTAGCCGTGCTGGATTTCGCTGGCCCACTCGAAGCCCTTCACGATGAGGAACGTCAGCCCGCCCAGCACGGTGAACACCAGGAAGCGGGCCGCCTTCTTCCCGTCCTTCTGCTGCGCCGCCTGGTGGGCCAGCACCGCGAACAGGCTGGAGGTGAGCAGCACCAGCGTGTTGAAGGCGCCCGCCGCGGTGTTGGTGTGGGCCGACTGGTAGTGCCAGTCGGGGTGTCCCAGCCGGTGCATGATGTAGCTGCCCAGCACCCCGCCAAAGATGACGATTTCCGACGCGATCACCCACCACACGGCCAGCCTGCCGGTGGGGATGCCGGTCGCACTCCGCGTCGTCGCAATGGGTCGTGGAAAGGCCATGGGTGTCCTCGTCAGGCCGTCTGCGGCGGCTGGTTCTGCGGCCAGTAGTCGTCCTTGGCCTCGGGGTGGCTGTACTCGTACGGCCCGCGGTACACGGTGGGCAGTTCGGGGAAGTTGCCGTGCGGAGGAGGCGAGGCGGCCACCCACTCCAGCGTGTTCGCCTTCCACGGGTTCTGCTCGGCCTTCTTCCCCTTCACCAGGCTGTAGAAGAAGTTCACCAGGAAGACCACCTGGAAGGCCAGCAGCACCACGAGCGCCAGCGTGGCCAGCACCCGCATCTCCTGCATCCCCGCCTTCATCAGGTCCGGGAAGTGCGTGTAGTCGTAGATGCGGCGGTGGTCGCCCCGCGCCCCGGTGAGGAAGAGCGGGATGAAGATGAAGTTGAAGGCGATGATGGTGCCCCAGAAGTGCACCTTCCCCCACGTCTCGTTCAGCATCTTCCCGAACATCTTCGGGAACCAGTAGGTGATGGCCGCGAAGCTGCCGATGAAGGCGATGGGGAAGAAGGTGTAGTGGAAGTGGGCCACCACGAAGTACGTGTCGTGGAAGTAGATGTCCGAGCCCGACGCGCCCAGGAAGATGCCCGTCACCCCGCCGATGAGGAACTCGCCGATGAAGGCCAGCGCCCACAGCATGGGGGTGGTGAGCCGAATCGAGCCGCCGTACAGCGTAGCGATGTAGACAAACACCATCTCGGCCACCGGGATGGAGATGAGCAGCGTCGTCACGCTGAAGATGTTCGCCATGCGCGGGTCGATGCCGGCGACGAACTGGTGGTGCGCCCACACGAAGAAGGACAGCACCCCCGTGCCGATGGCGGTGTACAGCACCGTCTTGTAGGCGAAGAGCTTCTTGCGGCTGAAGACGGTGATGATTTCCGCCACGATGCCCATCGCCGGCAGCAGCACCACGTACACCTCGGGGTGCCCGAAGAACCAGAACAGGTGCTGCCAGAGCACCGGGTCCCCGCCTCGCGAAGGGTCGAAGAAGCCCGTCCCCACCGTCTGGTCGAACAAGAGCATCACCGCGCCGGCCACCAGCGGGCCTACCGACGCCATGAAGACGATGGAGGCGATGACGATCATCCACACCACGATGGGCACGTCGAACATCTTCATGCCCGGGGCGCGGCTGTTCATCACCGTGGTGATGAAGTTGATGCCGCCCAGGAGGAAGGCTACGAACTCCAGCGCCACCGCGACGAGCCACAGCGGCGCGCCGTGGGGGGTCAGGTTGTAGGCGGCCTTGGCGGACAGCGGCGGGTACGCGGTCCACGCGCCGCCGAAGGCCCCGCCGTCCACGAAGAAGCTGGTGATGAGGACGAGGCTGCTCACCAGGAAGAGCTGGTAGCTGAGCCGGTTGATCCGCGGGAACACCATGTCGTCGCAGCCGATCATCAGGGGGATGAGGTAGTTCCCCAGCGCGGCGATCAGCACCGGCATGGCCACCCAGAAGATCATCACCGAGCCGTGGGTGGTGACGAGCGAGTTGTAGTCGTGCGCGGTGACGCGGCCGAAGCCGGGCACGCTCATCCCCGGGAAGGCCAGCTGCATGCGGAAGACGTAGACGGTGAAGCCGCCGATCAACGCCATGAACATGCCGGTGAAGAGGTACTGGAAGCCGATGACCTTGTGGTCGGTCGACCAGAGGTACTTCTTGATGAAGCCCTGGTCATGGTGGCCGTGGCCGGCGTCGGCGGTGGCGCTGCTCATCGGGAGCCTCCGGTGGGGACGTTGTCAGCGGGGGTGGCGGCGGCCACCTGCGGGGCGTTGGCCTTGACCCAGGCGGCGTGGTCGGCGGCGTTCTCGATGAGGACGCGCGCGGCCATGATGCCGTGGCCGATGCCGCAGATCTCGGTGCACTGAACGTCGAAGCCGCCGGTCATGGTGGGCTTGAACCAGCCCTTGATGGTGCGGCCGGGGATCACGTCCTGCTTCAGGCGGAAGACGGGCACCGAGAAGCTGTGCAGCACGTCCCGCGACTGGAGCTCGAAGTGGTACGTCTTGTTCACCTCGACGTGCAGCTCGTCGACGGTGCGAATGTCGTCGGCGGTGTCCAGCTTGTTGTCCGGCCCGGGGTGCACGAAGGTCCACGCCCACTGCTGCGCGATGACCCGCACGGTGCTGTCGGCCTGGGGCAGGGTCATCTTCACGTCCTGCCACACGCGGATGGCGGCGATGATGATGAGCACGTCGAAGAAGAGCGTCGCGTAGTGGGGCAGCGACACCCAGCGCTTCTCCCACTTGTTCTCGCCCGAGATGTACTGGGCCTTCTTCCCGTCCTGGGCGCGGAACTTCAGGATGAAGCCGAAGAAGAGGAACTGCGCGAGGAGGAACCAGAAGCCCACCGTCAGCGTGATGAGCAGGATGAGGTTGTCGATGTCGCGCGCGAAGGTGGACGCCTGCTCGAGGTAGTGGCTGATCATACGTGCGTCCTCACATCACGAAGATGAAGACCGCGGCGACGAAGGCGAGGGCGCCCGCGCCGATGAGGAGGAAGAGCGTGCGCGACAGCTCGTCGTCGGCCGTCTTCCGCTGGGAGTTGGAGTGGTCCGCCATGTCGGTCCTCGTTCAGCGGGAGAAGGTGGCGATGTGGGCGACGACGTTCTTCATCGCCTTCTCGTCGGCCAGGGTCATCGCCATGGGGCGCATCTGAGCGCCGGTGACGTCCTTGGGGTTGGTGCCGCGCACGCCGTCCTTGAACTTCTTGAGCTGGGCCAGCAGGTACCAGTCCGACTGGCCGGCGATGGGCGGGGCCTTGAGCGCTTCGTTGCCGAGGCCGGCGGGCCCGTGGCAGGCGAGGCAGGTGGCGTAGGCGGAAGCGCCCGCGGTGGCGTCGCCGTCGGCGAGCGTCTTCACCGCCTTCGGCGCGGGCAGCGAGGCGACGTACTCGGACACGCGCTTCACCTCGGCCTCGTCCTTCATCTGCCGGGACATGGGGCGCATGCGCAGGCCCTCGAGGTCGTCGGGGTGCGCGCCGCGGATGCCGGTGCGGAACTTCACCAACTGGGACTCGACGTACCAGGCGGGCAGGCCGGCGATGGACGGCGCGGCGAGCGTCGGGTTGCCTTCGCCCCCGACGCCGTGGCAGCTGCTGCAGGAGGCAAACAGCTCCTTGCCGGAGAGCGGCGGCGCGGCGCCGTCGGGCTTGATGCAGCCGCCGAACAGGCCGGCGGTCACCGCAGCGCCGAGGAGCGCGAGGAGACGGCGAGTCGTGGTCTGGTGCATGTGGGTTTTCGCTCCCGCGCGCTCAGGGCCATGTCACCTGGCGGCGGCGGGTATGTGGCACACGAGGTGCGGGGTGCCAAGAGTTTTGGAGTGGACGGTGTAATGAAATCTGATGGGCGCGTCCTCGGTCACGCCGCGGCGCTGCCCGCCGGCGCGTGATTTTTCCCTGCCGAAGATCAAGCGCGCGTCGGAGCTCGAGGTCGGGTACATGGCCGCGTCATGGTGAGGCTCGCGAGCGGACTGATGGCGGCGGTGTTGCTCGGCTGCGGCGGTGGCGGTGGCGGCCCGGGGAGCGACGGCGGGACGGACGCCGGCTGCACCGAGGCGGGGAAGAGCCCGGCCAACCTGGTGCAGAACCATGCGTTCGAGTGTGGCGGGGCGTCGGTGGCCGAGTGGGCCGCGGTGTACGGCACGCTGGAGTTTCCGGCGGGTGAAGGGCGGAGCGGGACGCGCGCGGCGAAGTTGACCTGCGACTCGGGCGGGGCGCGCTTCACCTACGTGCCGGCGCTGGTGGCCGACGGAGGACAGAAGACGTACTGCGTCACCGCCTGGGCGAAGGGGACGGCGCCGTACATGCGGATTCGGGTGCTGCGGGACGAGGGCGGCGGGGGCTTCACCAACTTCGAGTTCAACTCGCCGGTGCCGGGGAGTTGGGAGCGGGTACCGCCGAGCATCACGCTGCAGGTGCCCAACGCGGGGAGCGCGAAGCTGCAGTTGGTGTTCGAGCTGCAGACGACCCGGGGTGACGGGCAGAACGCCAGGCCAGGGGACGTGCTGTACGTGGATGACGTGGATGCGTGGGAGTCTGCGTCGGGCCGGTGTGACGAAGTGAGGTGACGGCGGCCTCGAGGGAGCGGTGCGGGCGATGGGGTCGCTCACCCTGCCGAAAAGCCGCCAGCCCCTCGCCCCATCGGCGGGTCCTCAGGGCGCGAAGTGGAGCACCAAAGTTGCTGCCTCCAGGGGGGGACGGGGGTCTCCCAGCAGAGCACCAAAGTTGCTGACTCGCGCCTCAGTGGACACTCCTGACGCTCCACCACCTTCATCCTCCGAGCACTCCGTCGCCCCGGACGTCCTCCACCGGCGCCGCAAACCCAGCCGTTCCGCCCGCCCCGCGGCCCGACCTTTCCGACGGCCGCGGCGCGGACCATCTGCTCTTCCCTCAAGGTGTCGCCAGGCCCTGGGCTGTGATTTCCAACGGCAGCTCCTCGTCCTTCGTCACGTTGACGAGGTGCTCCCGGAAGCGCTCGAGCGACGGGCCCACCGAGCGCGCCTGACGGGAGCCTTGGGGTCTGGACCGAGAGGGGGAGCCGGCTTCGGGGTGGCACGTGGTGGTCAGTTCAGCGGCGGAAGCAGTGGGAGCAACTTTGGTGCTCCGCTGGGAGACCCCCGGCCCCCCCCGGAGTTGTCAACTTTGGTGCTCCCCTCGACGCCTGCCCCTGGGAACCTGGCGTGCGAGTCGAGGGGCTGGTCGAGCTGGGCAGCGCCGTCAGCCCCTTCCGTGGCCAGCTCCTTCAAGGAAGGCCTCCCATCCATCCGCACCTCGGCGTGCCGTACCGAATACGGCACCGTCACGCCATTTACCCACGCGCCGTCCTGCGGACGATTCACCAGCACCGCGACGACGCGCATCAGGTCGGCCTCGAGCCGCGGGACGTCGACTCGCCGCCCCATCATGCTCACCCACTCATCGAACACGGCGCGCAAGCGCTGCCCGCGCTGGTGTCCTTGCTGGGTGAGCGACCACCGCAGCGCGTTCGTCCCGTGGCCCACGCCCTCGACCAGCCCACGCGCCTCCAACCCCTGGAGCGCCCGATGCAACTGCTGCCGCGCCCGGCCCGACTGCACGCCGAGCCAGCTCGCGCCCACCGGCTCGTTCGCCTCGACCATCAACATGAACGCCCACAGCTCCTGCTGTGACAGCTCCCACGCGCGGGCGACCCGCGCAAGCACGGCGTCCATGGCGGTGAGCGACTGCCTCGCTGAGATGAAGAGGTGCATTCCCCCTCATCTCATACGGGTCTGACATCCAACGGCCGCACGGCCGCGGAGCGGCTACCGCCTACAGGTACGCCTGCACGCCGGCGTGGAACTCGACGCGGCCGCTGGGCGCGATGCCCCGCCAGTAGTCGGTGAAGTAATACGTGTAGTCCGCGCCCACCACGAGCGCGACCCGCGAGGCGATGGGCTGCACGTAGGCCGCGCCGGCCAGAATGCCCACGCCCGCCTGCGGCACCAGAGGAATCGGCACCCCGAAGCGCAGCTGGAGTTGGTCGATCGGCCGCCACCGCGCGCCCGGCGTAATCTCGAACAGCGAGACCGCCACGGGGCTCGGCGAGAAGCGAATGGTCAGGCGCGCGTCGATGTCCAGCGAGAGCCGGGGGAGGATGAGGTACCCGACGCCACCATTAATCCCCAGCCCGATGTACGCGCCCGTCGAGGTCCCGCCGAGGTTCACCGCCCCGCTGAAGTCGAAGGTGACGCCCCCGCGCACCACGAACTTCGACTTGTCGATGATGGAGGCGTGGGTCTCCTCCTTCGTCTCCGCGGCAGGCGCGGGCGGCGTGCCCTCGGCCGGAGGAGACTCCACCGGCGTCGGCGTGACGGGCGTCATCTGCGCCAGGGACAACGACGAGCACAACCCCACCGCCACCGCGAGCACGTTTCTCATGGCGGGGCACTCTGTCACCGCCCAGCGGGAGCTGCTACTTCTTCGGCGCGGGCGCGGCCGCACCCTTGTCGCCGCTCTTGTGCTGCGCGTTGTACATGCGGATGAGCTCGTTGGTCAGGTCCAGCGACGGCGGCGCCCAGGCCAGCCCCGAGCTCGAGCGGTCGAACACCATCGTCAGCCCCTCGCGCTGGGCGATCTGCCCCAGCAACTGCTCCAGCTTGGGGAAGATGGTGGCCAGCTCCTTGCGCTCACCGTCGGCGACTTCTGCCCGCAGCTTCTCGGCCCGCTGCGCGAAGTCGAACGTCTTCTTCTGCAGCTCCATCTCCTTCGCGTCGCGCGCCTTCTCGTCCATCATCGAGCGCTGCTTCTGGAAGGCCTCCACCTCGGCCTTGATGGCCGCCTGCTCCGCCTCGAAGGCCTTCTGCTTCTGGTCCGCCATCCTCTGCAGGCGGGCCTTGGCGGCCTTGCCTTCCTCCACCTCCATCACCGCACGCTGGATGTCCACGTACGCTGCCTTGAAGTCCGCGGCGTGGGCGGCCGAGGCGACGAGCAACGCGGCGGCGATGAGCGACTTCGACATGACGGTGTCCCTTTCGTTCCCTCCGGTGGTGGCACCGGGGCTTTTCCGCGGCGGCCCTTACCGCCTGTCGGCGCCAGACGGAAGCACCCTTTCGCTTGTTCAGCGAAGGCGTCGTCAGTACGTGAGGTCGCCGCCCTGGGCCCGCACCGCGGTGATGGCCGCGAGGTTGACGATGTCCTCGGTGCTGGCGTTTTGCTGCAACACGGTCACCGGCTTGCTCATTCCGAGCAGCAGGGGGCCAATCACCTCCGCGCCGCCGAAGCGCCACAGCAGCTTGTAGGCGATGTTCGCCGCGTCCAGGTTGGGGAAGAGCAGCACGTTGGCGTTGCCCTTCAAGTCCGAGAATGGGTAGCGGCTCGTGCGCTCCTCCTCCACCAGCGCGATGTCCACCTGCATCTCGCCGTCCAATTCCAGGCCGGGCCGCGCCGCCCGCGTCAGCTCCATCGCCCTTCGCATCCGCTCCGGGGTCGGCCCGCCGCCCGCGCTGCCGAAGTTGGAGTAGGACAGGAAGGCCAGCCGGGGCGTCACGTCGAAGTGGCGCGCCAGGTCCGCGGTGGCGACGGCGATTTCGCTGAGCACCTCCGGGCTGGGGTCCGGGTTCACCGTGCAGTCCGCGAAGAACTTGAAGTCGTTGCGCTGCACCACGATGTACACGCCGCCCGCGCGCCGGCCTTCCCGGGTGCGGATGATCTGCAGCGCCGGCTTGATGGCCTCGGGGTAGCTCTGGGTCAGCCCCGTCACCAGCCCGTCGGCCTCGCCCTGCGCCACCAGCATCGCCCCGAAGAAGCCGCCCCGCCGCATCCGCTGCTCGGCCTTGTCCTTCGCCACGCCGCGCCGCCGCCGCAGGTGCAGGTACGCGTCGACGTAGCGCGCCAGGTCCGGGTGAGCGTCGGGGTCCACGATGGCCACGTCCCCAAGCTCGTCCTCCAGCTTGTGCTCGGCGATGGCCTTCTCCACGGCCGGGCGGCGGCCCACCAGCACCGGCGTGCACAGGTTCTCTTCCTTCAGGATGCGCGCGGCCTGCAGCACCCGCGGGTGCGCGCCGTCGTTGAGGACAATCTTCTTGGTGGCCTGCCGGGCCTTGGTGAAGACGGTGCCCATCACCTGGTTGGACCGCGACTGCAGGCCGTACAGCCGCTCGCGGTAGGCGCCGAGGTCCACCGGCCGCCGCGCCACGCCCGCGTCCATCGCCGCCTTCGCCACCGCCGGCGCCACCCACAACAGCACCCGCGAGTCGAACGGCTTGGGAATGATGTACTCCGGCCCGAAGGTGAAGTGCTGCCCGCCGTAGGCGCGCGCCACCGAGTCGGGCACGTCTTCCCGCGCCAGCTCCGCCAGCGCCCGCGCCGCCGCCAGCTTCATCTCTTCGGTGATGCGCCGCGCCCGCACGTCCAGCGCCCCGCGGAAGATGAAGGGGAAGCCCAGCACGTTGTTCACCTGGTTGGGGTAGTCGCTGCGGCCGGTGGCCACCACCGCGTCCGGCCGCGCCTCCTTCGCCTCGAGGTAGCCGATTTCGGGATCCGGGTTGGCCAGGGCGAAGATGATGGGGCGGCTGCCCATCGTCTTGAGCATCGCCGCGTCCACGACGCCCTTCACGGACGCGCCGAGGAAGACGTCGGCCCCCTTGAGCGCGTCGGCCAGGGTGCGCGCCGCCGTCTCGCGCACGTACGGCTTCTTCCACTGGTTGACGCCGTCGGTGCGGCCAGTGTGCAGGACGCCCTTGGTGTCCACCATCAGCACGTTCTCGCGCCGCACCCCCAGCTTCACCCAGAAGTTGGTGCAGGCGATGGCGCTGGCGCCCGCGCCCGACACCACCACCTTCACCGTCTCGGCCTTCTTCTCGGTGAGCTCCAGGGCGTTCAAGAGCGCCGCCCCGCTGATGATGGCGGTGCCGTGCTGGTCGTCATGGAAGACGGGGATCTGCATTTCTTCCGCGAGCCGCTCCTCGATGACGAAGCACTCCGGGGCCTTGATGTCCTCGAGGTTGATGCCGCCGAAGGTGGGCTCGAGCGACTTCACCACCTTGCAGAAGGTGTCCACGTCCCTGGCGTCGACGTTCAGGTCGAACACGTCGAGGTCGGCGAACCTCTTGAACAGCACGCCCTTGCCTTCCATCACCGGCTTGGCGGCCCACGGGCCGATGTCGCCCAGGCCCAGCACCGCGGTGCCGTTGGAGATGACGGCCACCAGGTTGCCGCGCGCGGTGTAGGCGTAGGAGAGGTCGGGGTCCTTCGCGATTTCCAGGCACGGCTCGGCGACGCCCGGCGTGTAGGCCAGCGAGAGGTCGCGCGCGGTGGCGGTGGGCTTGGTGGAGATGACCTCGATTTTCCCGGGGCGTCCCTTCACGTGGTACTCGAGCGCGTCTTCGCGACGCACCTTCTTCGTCATCGGGGTGAAGCTGGTAGCCATGGTGGAGCCACCGTGCTCCTGCCGCGCGCGCTCGTCGAGGAGAAAGCGCCCCTCGCCATCAGCGCAGGTGATGAGTGGGGTCCGCCTGCGACGCTCGGTGGCTGCCGTGACGCGGGCTGGGCGTCGCCTCGAGCCGCAGTCGGTGGAACGTCGGCTCGCGTCAGGGCATCGCGGCGGGCCGAGCCTCGACCGAGGCTGGCCAGGAGACGTGGGTGAGTTCTTCCGAAGCGCCCCACAGGCGCCCCGCCACCTCCTCGTCCTTCGACGCCTTGTTGGAGTCCACCCGCTTCGGCCAGCCGAAAAACTCGAGGAGGCCGTCAGGCCCGTAGTACTCGCCGCCGCGCGCCTCGGGGCTGGTGGCCGCGTACAACTGTGGCAGCGCCCCCTGTTCGGGCGACATGCCCAGGAGCGCATTGCCCGCCTTCATCAGCCAGGCGCCGAGGCGCGAGCCGGTGAGGCGAGGCCCCACGCCCTGGAGGTTGGTGGCCGCGTAGCCCGGGTGCGCCGCCAGCGACAGCGTCTTGCAGCCAGAGGCGCGCAGCCGGCGCTCCAGCTCGTACGCGAAGAGGAGGTTGGCCAGCTTCGCCTGGCAGTAGGCGGCCCACGGGGCGTAGCGGCGCTCGCCCATCAAGTCGTCGAAGGCGACGCGGCCCCAGCGGTGGGCGTTGGAGGCGACGGTGACGACGCGCGGGGCCGGCGCCGCCTCCAGTGCGGGCAACAGCCGCAGCGTCAGCGCGAAGTGCCCCAGGTGGTTGGTGCCCAGTTGCGTCTCGAAGCCGTCCTTCGTCAGCGCGCGGGGCAGCGCCATGACGCCGGCGTTGTTCACCAGCGCGTCGAGGCGCGGGTGCTGCGCACGGACTTCGGCGGCGAAGCGGGCCACCGACGCGAGCGAGGCGAGGTCCAGCGCGCGCACCTCCAGCCTCGCGGCGGGGACGGCCGCCTTCACCGTGGCCACCGCGGCCTCGGCCCGGCCCTCGTCGCGGCAGCCCATCACCACCGTGGCGCCCTTCGCCGCCAGCGCCTGCGTGGAGGCCAGCCCCAGCCCCGAGTTGGCGCCCGTCACCACCATCACCTTGCCGGTTTGGTCCGGCATTTCCGCTTCCGTCCAGCGCGCCATGGAGCGCCGACTCATGCGACGGGTGGCGCGGCGACGCAACAGAATCGCGCGCGGGCGACGCGTTTGGTGACAAGTTCTTCGGTTGGGACATGGAGCGCCAGGACGAGAGCGCGAAGGCGGTGCTGCGCCGGGTGGCGGGCCGCGTCTTCTTCGGCCCGGTGCTGGACTACGGCGCGCAGCTGGCCTTCTACGCGGTGCTGTCGCTGGTGCCCTTCCTGGTGGTGCTGACGTCGGTGGCGGCCTTCGTGCCCAGCGCGGACACGGTGCAGCGGTTGCTCGCGCGGGCGCAGACGGTCATGCCCGAGGAGGCGTACCGGTTGGTGGCGCGGGTGGTGGGCGACGTGGTGGAGGGCCGCAGCGCCACCCTCTTCACCCTGGGCCTGTTCACCGCGCTGTGGAGCGCCTCCCGCGCGGCCAACGCCCTGCGCAAGGGCCTCAACGCCGCGCACGGGGTGGACGACGGGCGCTCCTGGGCGCGCAGGCAGGTGGTGGCCATCGCCTTCACGGTGGGTGGCGCGGCGCTGCTCGTCTCTTCGGTGAGCGCGACGCTGGTGGGCGGGCGCGCGGTGGAGGCGGTGGCTGGGGCGCTGGGCGTGGGCGTCGCGCAGGAGGTGCAGGCCTGGGGCCTGGTGCGCTGGCCGCTGGCGGTGCTGTCGGTGGGCGCGCTGGCGGCGCTCTGCTTCCGGGTGCTGCCGGACCTTCGCCCGAGGCCGCGGGCGGTGGCGTGGGGGGCGCTGGTGGCGACGGGGCTGTTCCTCGCCAGCGGGCTGGGCCTGTCCTTCTACACGCGGCACTTCGCCCGCTACGGCCTCACCTACGGCTCGCTGGCGGGCGGCGTGGTGCTGCTGCTGTGGGCGTGGCTGTCGGCCATCGCCTTCCTGGTGGGCGGCGAGGTGACGGCGTGTTTCCCCGGCGCCCGGCCACGAAGGTGAGGCTGGGGCGGGACCGCGCTCAGACGCTCAGCGTCGGGTCATCGATGTCGAGGGGCCCCTGCGGCGGCCCAAGAGGGATGGCGCACTGGTCGCACATCCAGAAGCCAAGCAGCATGCCGTTCTCGCCGGTGGCGGTGTAGGTGGAGCCGGGCAGGTCGGGCGCCTCTTCCTTCTTGCAGACGAGACAGGCGACGGCGGCAGGGGCCTTCTTCTCGGGGGACTTCTTCTTCTTCGCGGCCATGGGGCGTCAGTCTCCTTCTCAGCCCACCGAGATGCACCACCCGCCGTTGGGGTTGGAGCGGATGAAGTGGGCCATCTGCGCGGGGGTGATGGTGCGCACGTTCTGGTCCGCCGGGTCGCGCACGATGAAGTTGCCGCGCTCGTCGAGGCCGGCGACGGTGACGTAGTGGCCCGAGGTGCGGGCCTCGTTCTGGTGCGGCGGCATGGCGTGGTAGTCGCCGTTGGCCACCAGCAGCTTGCCGGCGCGCAGTTGCTCCTTCATCCACTCCACGTTGGGGCCGGGGCCCTTCACGGTGGCCTGCTTCCCGATGGCCCGCGCCATGGCGACGATGCCGTTGACGGAGGTGCCGTTGCTGCCTGTGCCGCCGAACTTGCCCAGGTGGTTGATGAGCTGCGCGTCGGCCATGTTCCCGCCGTAGCCGAAGGCGCGCGCCACCATGGCCATCGAGGTGGGGCCGCAGTTGGCCGCGCCGTTCCAGTAGCCGCGCTCGGCGCCCACCGGCCGGTACTGGTTGATGTACGGAACCTTGTAGTTGCCGACGGACGGCTTGTCGTCGTCCACCTGCTGCACGGGCGGCGGCTGCACCGACACCGGCGGCTTCTGCGAGGGCGTGAAGTGCGAGCCGCCGATGGCCGGCAGGCGGATGGTGTCGCCCGCGTAGATGAGGTTGGGGTTGGTGATCTTCGGGTTGAGGGCCTGAATCTGGTGAATGATGTCCCAGTGCGAGCCCTTCATCCCCTGGGCCTTCAAGCGGCTGGCGATGGCCCACAGCGTGTCGCCGCGCTGGATGTGGTAGCTCTCTCCGGCGGCCACGGCGCCTGACGGCGGCGCTGCCGGCTGCGTCCTCGGCGGCTGCTGCGACGGCGTGGACGGGCCAGAGGGCGGCACCTCGGCGCCCGGCGGCGTGCGGCCTCCCGGGAAGAGCCTGGCGATGTGCGCGCGGATGAGCGACTCGTAGTGCCGGCCGCGGGAGTCATTCATCGCCCCCGGCCCCCGGTGCCACGCGCGCGCCGCGGCGAAGGCGCTGCCGTACTGGCGGCTCATCTCGCCCAGCTTCTTCGCCAGGTACTCAATCTGCTTCTCCGGCGGGATGGTGGCGGCGCTGGAGCCGCGGCCCACGCGCGTGCCGCTCCAGCGCTCGAAGTCGGGGAGCAGCCCGTTGTCGTCGAGGCCGATGAGGCCGTGCCCGGTGCCGTCGCGGTGCACCTGGAAGTTCTTGAAGCCGGACTCCTGCATGAGGATGCCCGCCATCACGTGCGGATCCGCCCCGTACTGCCGCGCGTACTGCTCGATGTACGGCCAGCACTGCTCGAAGGACAGCTGGGCGTTGCGGGCCTGGTTGAGCGGCGCGGCGACGCGGGACGAGACCTGCTGCTGGCGGACCGGCGAGATGGAAGTCATACGGGGATTGTCCGGAGGAGGAAGGAGACGTTTCGGCCCGGTGGATCAGCGGCTTACGGGACAGGCACCGGGGGAAAAGCGGAGCGAAATTCGGACGGACTGTCCAGCGCGTTGACAAGGCGTGTCTGCCCGGGTCCGTGGCGGAGCTGCCGGGCCTCAAGGGGAAAGAAAGGCTGTCACCTCGTCCAGCACGCGCGGGCACTGGGAATCGAGCACCACGAGGTGGTCCGAGTCCTCGAGCTCGACCAGGCGCTTCTCGCCGCGCAGGCCGTCGTGCAGTCGTCGGGCCCCCGACGGGTCCACCACCGTGTCCTTCGCGCCCTGAAGGAGCAGCGTCGGGGCGGTGACACGCCCCACGTCGGTGAGGACGTGCCGGGCCAGCACCTTCGCGCTGCGCGCCGCGTCCAGGTTCATCGTCTGAAAGGGCAATACCGCGCTCACCTCGGCGCGGCGGCGTGCGTCGCGCAGCGGGGGAGGACGCCTCGGCACCTGAGAGAGCCACGCGAAGCCGTCCAACAGCGCCTCAGGCCGCCACGGCAGGAGCGCCGGCTTGAAGATGTCCACGAAGGGCGCCAGCAACACGAGGCGGCCGGTGAGAGGACGCAACTCGGCCACGCGCAGCGCCACCATCGCTCCGGTGGAGAAGCCGATGAGGTGCACCACGGGCAGGCCGGCGTGGCTCGAGCTGCCGCCTCCCGCGACAGGGGGGGCTCGGCCTCCGGAGGCCTCCTGCGCGAGCGCGTCGACCTCGGCGTCCACCGCCGCCACCCAGTCCTCGTGGCGCGAGGCGGGCATCCACCGCGACGGCGCCGTGTGTCCCGGAAGGTGCAGCGCGCGCACGGTGAAGCCGAGCCGCGCGTGCAGCGCCTCGCCCAGCCACTGCAGCTCATAGGTGCCGCCGCCCAGGCCGTGCACCAGCAGCACCGACGCACCGCGACCCGGCAGCGTGAAGCACTCGTTCCCCAGCGGCCGACTCATCGACGGGCCTTACCTCTCCGGACGTCCTCGACTCGCTTCCGCGGGGTGCTGGGCCTCATCCCGGCAGCCACGTCTTTCCCGTCTCCGCGTCCACGTGCGACAGGGCCACGCCTCCGCGGGTCACCTCCATCACCCCGAAGAGGATGGGCAACTGGAAGCGCCGCGGCCCGAGGCTGCCCGGGTTGAAGAGGGTGAGCCCCTGCTCCTGGGTGAGGAAGGGCACATGCGAGTGGCCGCAGACGATGAGCCTCGCGCCGGCCGCGCGCGCCCGCTTCGCCGCGTCCGCCCGGATGCGCGGGCCCGCCACCGCGATGTGGGTGAGCAGCAGCGTGAAGGCCGGCCTCCCCGCCTCGGTGAGGGTGAGCTCCAGCACGTCGGGCAGGTCCTTCGCCCTCACGTCGATGTTCCCCCGCACCGCGTGCACCGGCGCGATGGCCGCCAGCGTGTCCAGCACCGACAGGTCGCCGATGTCGCCGCCGTGGAGGATGACGTCGGGCTTCTCCTGCGCGAGGTGCGAAAGCCCCTGCCCGTCGGGCTTCGAGTGGGTGTCCGCCACCAGGCCCAGCCGCAGGCCTCCGTCGGCGCGCAGCGGCACCGTGGCGCGGGCGGTGGTGAGGCGAGGTGGACGGCGGTGGTGCACGGCCAGAGGACATAGCGGGAGCGGACGGCCTGCGCCTCACCGGCGTGCTGGGCGGGCCTTCCCCCGCACAGCGGCGGCTGCGTGGGCGCCGACGCCTCCTTCCCGACTCCTCGATGGGCCCGGGCGGTACCTCTCGTGGCGGCGATGAGGCAGGCTGGGCGTCCATGAGTCTCCTCGAAGACGACGCGCTGGCCGCCACCCAGACCTCCGCCGGCAGCTCCGGCAGCGCCCCGGGGCCGGTCGACCCCCGCCCTCCCACCCTCGACGGCCTCAACGCGAGCGATCGCCTGGTCCGCAGGCACCGCCTCGGCAAGGGCGCGATGGGCGAAGTGGTGGCCTGCGAGGACAGGAACCTCGGCCGCACGCTGGCGCTGAAAGCGGCCCTCAAGAAGGACCCGGCGGCGCTGGAGCGCTTCCTGCGCGAGGCGCGCATCCAGGGACAACTGGAGCACCCCAACGTGGTGCCGGTGCACGAGCTGGGCGCCGGCGAGGACGGCACGCCGTACTTCACCATGAAGCGCGTGCGCGGCGTCACCCTGGCCGAGGTGCTGCGGCTGTTGGCGGCGCGCGACGCCACCACCGCGACCGAGTGGCCCCTGCGCAAGCTGCTGGGCGCCTTCCAGGAGGTGTGCCGCGCGGTGCACTTCGCCCACTCCCGCGGGGTGGTGCACCGGGACTTGAAGCCCGCCAACGTGATGCTGGGCGACCACGGAGAGGTGTACGTCCTCGACTGGGGGGTGGCCCGCACCACCGGCGAGGCGCAGCCGGACTCAGGGCCCGACTTCGCGCCGCTCGACGTGACGCCCGGCCACACCAGCGCCGGCGCCGTCATCGGCACGCCCGGCTACATGGCCCCGGAGCAGACGCAGGGCCGGGTGGCCACACCGAAGTCCGACGTGTGGGCGCTGGGCGCCGTCCTCTTCGAGGTCCTCACCCTGGAGCCCCTGGTGAAGGAGCGCGCGGCCGTCGCGGCGATGCTGGAGACGCAGCAGGGCGTCACCGCCGACGCCCACGCCCGCGCCCCGGAGAAGGACGTGCCGCCGGAGCTGTCCCAGGTGTGCCTGAGGGCCACCTCGTCCTCACCCGAGGAGCGCCCCACCGCCCAGGAGCTTCACGACGCCGTGGAGGCGGTGCTGGCCGGCCAGCGCGACGGAGAGCTGCGCGCCCGCATCGCCCGGGGCCACGCCGACGCCGCGGCAAGCGCCGCCGCCCGCGTCTTCGCCGGTGGCGCCGACGCGCTGGAGGCCCGCCGCGAGGCGATGCAGCAACTGGGGCGCTGCCTGGCGCTCGAGCCGGACAACGCCGCCGCGCAGGCCACCTTCGTGAAGCTGCTGGCCACGCCGCCCTCCCAGGTCCCGCAGGCGGTGCAGGGCGACCTCGACGACACGCACGACCGGGCGATGCGGCGCGCGGCGAAGAACTCCGCCTGGGGCTTCTCGCTGATGTTGCTCGCCGGGCCGGCCCTCCTCCTCATGGGCATCGCCCGCCCGCTGCTGCTCGCCGCGATGGCCGCCGCGGTGCTGGTCGCCGTGGTGGTGTCGTGGCTGGAAAGCAGGAACCTCAACCCGACGCGGCTCAGCAGGCGCCTCGCCATCGTCGCCTCCCTCGCCACCGTGGGCCTGTCCGGCGTCATCTTCGGGCCCTTCATCCTCGTGCCGGCGCTGTTGCCCGCGGTGCTCTTCTCGCTGCTGATGTGGGCGCGCGCCGAGGACCGGCCCCTCACCCTGGCGGCGGGCGCCGCCACCATCCTCATCCCGGTGGCCGGCTGGGCGCTGGGCCTCTTCGCGGCGCCGTACCGCTTCACCTCGGAAGGGATGTTGGTGGTGCCCTACCTGACGAAGGCCTTCCCGCCCGGCCTGACGCTCGTCCTGCTGGGCGGCGTCATCCTCGGCAACTTCGTCGTCAGCGCGACCAACGCCATCCGCCTGCGCAACAGCCTCGACGACAGCCAGCGCGCGCTCGCCCTGCAGGGGTGGAACCTGAAGCAGATGCTGCGGACGCCAACGCCCGCGAAGGTGGAGGACGCCGCCCCAGGCTGCCCGTTGACGGACGCCCTCCTCCCCAGCCAGCCGCGCGGACAGGAGCCCTGAGACGGCGACGCCCAGGCCTAGCCGGGGCGCGGACCAGCGCCAGCCGGAAGGCCGCCCGCCGCGCTCGAACGCGACGCCTGCCAGCGCTCTCGGGCGGCCGCCCTGGGGTGGACGTCCCTCGTCGTGACCCGGCGGTCCTTTGACTGTGGAGAGTGGCTGCCTTCGAGTTTGCCCGGAAGTAGCCGAACCAGCCCCCCGGCGCGCGTGCTAGCTGCTCCGGCCCATGACACGCGCCCTCGCACTCCTGGCCGTCGTCCTCGCCGCCTGCGCCACCGCGCCGAAGCTGCCCGACGCGAAGCTGCTGCCGCCCGCCCGCCTCGCCCAGCCGCTGGCGCCTTCCGCGGCCGCGCCGTCCCACCCGCCGACGCTGCTCAAGAACGCCACCGTCTTCACCGCCACCGGCGCGGTGTACCCGAAGGGCCACGTGCTGCTCGTCGACGGGCGCATCGCCGAGGTGGGCGAGGGCGACGGCGTGGCGCCTCCGGGCGCGCTCATCATCGACGCGCAGGGCGGCTTCATCACCCCCGGCCTCATCGACACCCACTCGCACATGGGCGTGTACCCCCTGCCCGGCACCATCGCGCACGAGGACGGCAACGAGATGACGGCGCCCGTCACCTCCCACGTCCGCAGCGAGTCCGCCTTCTGGCCGCAGGACCCGGCGCTGTGGCGCGCCCTGGCCGGCGGCGTCACCACCATTCAGGTGCTGCCCGGCTCCGGCAACGTCATCGGCGGGCGCAGCTTCGTGGCCCACCTGGTGCCCACCGCCACCTCCGCACGCGCGATGAAGCTGGCCGGCGCCCCCGAGGGCCTCAAGCTGGCCTGCGGAGAGAACCCCAAGCGCTTCTATGGCTCGAAGGGCCAGCAGCCGATGTCCCGCATGGGCCTGGTCGCCACCCTGCGCGCGTCCTTCCAGAAGGCGGAGGAGTACCGCCGCGCCCGCGCCCGCTACGAGCGCGACCTCGCCGCGTGGAAGGAGCGCCACGCCCAGAAGGAAGGCGCGCCTGCGCCCCCGACGCGCCGCCCCGACGGGCTGCCGGACGACCCACCCGAGCCGCTGCCGCGCGACTACGCCCTGGAGACGCTGGCCGAGGTGCTGGACGGCAAGGTGCTGGTGCACAACCACTGCTACCGCGCCGACGAGATGCACCAGGTGCTCGACCTGGCGCAGGAGTTCGGCTTCCGCGTGCGCTCCTTCCACCACGCGGTGGAGGCCTACAAGCTGGCCGACCGCCTAGCGAAGGAAGGCACCGCCGTCAGCACCTGGGTGGACTGGTGGGGCTTCAAGATGGAGTCCTTCGACGGCGTGGCGCAGAACGTGGCGCTGCTGCACCGCGCGGGGGCGAGGCCGATTCTCCACTCCGACTCGGCCGTCGAGGTGCGGCGCCTCAACCAGGAAGCCGCCAAGGCGCGCACCGCCGGCCGCCGCTTCGGGCTCGACGCCGACGACGACGAAGTCCTGCGCTGGGTGACGGCCAACCCGGCCTGGGCGCTCGGACTGGAGGACCAGTTGGGCACCCTGGAGAAGGGCAAGCGGGCCGACGTGGTGGTGTGGGGCGCGCACCCGCTGTCGGTGTACGCGCTGACCAGGCAGGTCTTCGTGGACGGGGCCCTCGTCTACGACCGCGCGAAGCACGCCCCGCCCTTGAGCGACTTCGAGCTCGGCTTCGTCGACGGGAAGGAGCTGCCGTGAGCGCGCTCTGCCTGGTGGTGTCGGTTGCCCTCGCGCAGGTGGCCGTCGAGCACGTGCGCGTCGAGGTCGGCGACGGCACGGCGCTGGACGACGTCACCGTGGTGGTGTCCGGCGGCAAGGTGCAGGCGGTGGGGAAGGACGCACCCGTGCCCGCCGCCGCGAAGAGGGTGGACGGCCGGGGGAAGGTGCTGACGCCGGGCTTCATCGAGGTGCACAGCACGCTGGGCCTCAAGGAGGTGGAGCTCGAGCCCTCCACCGTGGACGACGGGCTGCCGGCCAGCCGCCCCGAAGGCCTGCTGGTGCCCGGCTACCGCGCGGCCGACGGCTTCAACCCGCAGTCGGTGTGGATTCCGTGGGTGCGCGAAGAAGGCCTCACCAGCGTGGTGGCGGCGCCGGTGCACGGGCTGTTGGCGGGCACGGGCGTGTGGGTGCCTCTCACCGGCAAGCTGGAAGCGATGCCCGACCCGAAGGCGCCGGTGGCGATGTTCGGCGCGGTGGGCCAGGGTGCGGCGGAGGCGGCGGGCGGCGCGCGGGGTGGCGTGTGGCTCAAGCTGCGCGAGGCCTTCGCGGACGCGCGTGCGTACGGGAAGAACAAGGCCGCCTGGGAGCAGAACCGCTGGCGTCCGCTGTCGCTCTCGCCCGTGCACCTCGAGGCGCTCCAGCCGGTGGTGCAGGGCAAGCTGCCGCTGGTGCTGGACGTGCACCGCGCGTCGGACGTCCTCACCGCGCTCGCCTTCGCGAGGGAGGAAGGAGTGAAGCTGGTCATCCTCGGCGGGACGGAGGCGTACCTGGTGGCCAGGCAGGTGGCGGCGGCGAAGGTGCCGGTGGTGTTGGTGCCGTCCGAGCAGGTGCCAGGCAGCTTCGAGCAGCTCCACGCGCGCGACGACGCGGCGGCGCTGCTGGCGAAGGCCGGGGTGCCGCTGGTCATCGGGTGCAGCGACTTCCAGAAGCGGCGGCTGCGGCAGGAGGCGGGCCTCGCGGTGGCGTACGGCCTGGAGCGCGGCGCGGCCCTGGCCGCCATCACCCTGGGGCCGGCGAAGGCGCTGGGCCTGGACAAGGACGTGGGCACGGTGGCGCCGGGGAAGCGGGCCGACGTGGTGCTGTGGAGCGGCGACCCGCTGGAGCTCTCCTCCGTCGCCGAGCGCGTCTTCATCGCGGGAGAAGAGCAGCCGAAGGACACGCGGCAGCGCGCGCTGGTGGAGCGCTACCTCAGCCGCATTCCGGCGGCGAAGCGCTGAGTGGACCGCTTCCCAGGCCGTGTCGCCGGATCGCCAGAAAGAATCCTCCGCGTCGCGCTGCGCTGGCTGGGCGGGAGGAGGCCGCCACCCGTGAGTTGCTCTCGGCTAGGTGCACCAGCGCCGTGGAGGTGAGGGCAGCTTCGGTGAGCTGCACCTTGCCGCTGAGGAGGCCTCAACCATCGCTGTGCCGCGCCTCGGCGGCCGCGAAGCAACCCTCTCACTGCACGTCGCACACCAGGTCCAACCCCGGCGTCGAGCCGCACCGCGTGGTCAGCACCGTCGACGAGGTGATGGTGATGCGCGTCTGCGACTGGCCCGTCCCGTTGGGAATCTGAAAGGGCGCGGAGGTGACGGTGGCGGTCGCTGGGTCGGTGCCGCTCAAGATGAGGTTGGGGAGCTGCTGGTTCCACGTCTGGTACGAGTCCCCCAGGCCGCTCGCCGGCACCGGCCCGCAGCCCGAGTTGCAGGTGACGTTGCCGAAGGCGTTGTAGCCGGTGGCGCAGCCCGGCCCCATCGCGGTGCGCGCGGTGACGAAGTTCCAGCTGTTCATCCCGTTGGGCGGCGGCGCGCAGGAGCCCCAGGTGATGGTGGTGGTGCCCAGCGTGCCGGTGGCGTTGGAGGCGCAGCTGCGCGTCAGCGTCGCCGCGTGGTTGGTGCAGGCCGCGTCGCCGCCGCCGCAGTTGGACAGGCCGGGCGTCATCAACCCCACGCTGTGGTCGACGTTGGCGGTGAGGTTGGCGCCCATCGTCTGGTTGAACTCCAGGGGGAAGTAGAACTCCACCAGGCGCACCGGCCCGGGGCCCGGATTGCCCATGCCGTCGTTGGTGTAGCGCAGGCGCAAGAAGCCGTTGGTGAAGGGGGCGCCTCCTGACGGCGGCGGCCGGCTGAAGGGCGTGGAGTCGCCCATGCCCGCGAAGGCGGGCGTCGTCGCGTTGTCGCCCAGGTTGGTGAAGGTTTGGTTGCCCAGGTTCAAGAAGGTGCCGGTGATGGCGAACTGCCCGCGCACCCGGTACACCACGTCGGTGTAGGTACCGCAGGTGCCGACGCAGGTGGGCGCCATGCTCCAGGCCCCCGACGCGCCGCAGGTGGGGTTGGGGCCCACGCGCCCGAAGCCGGAGTTGCAGGTGTAGCTGGCGGTGGCGCCGAAGGTGGTGGTGGCCGCGCCGCCCGCGCCGCCGCTGACGGTGGGCGTGCCCGCGTTCGCCACCACCGGCGGCGTGCCGCAGTCCACCGGCGCGCAGGTGGGCGCGGCGCCGGAGAAGGTGCCGTTGGCCTGACAGGTGCGCGTCGCGGGGCCCGTGAGGCTGTAGCCCGGGTTGCAGGCATAGGTGACGGCGTTGCCGAAGGTGGCCGTGGCGGACGACACCGAGCCATTCGCGGGGGCGGTGGCCCCGCTGCACGTCACCGGCACGTCGCAGTTGGTGCCGGACCAGCCCAGGTCGCAGGTGCCGCAGCTGTAGCCCCCCCCCATCGGGGTGCAGCCTGCGCTGTGGACACACGGGTTGGGGGTGCAGCCGGACGCCATGGTGCAGGTGGGCGCGGCGCCGCTCCAGGTGCCGTCGGCCTGGCAGGTACGCGTCGCGGCGCCGGTGAGGAAGAAGCCGCCGCTGCAGGAGTAGGTGGCGGTGTCGCCGGTGACGCCCATGGTGCGGCTGACGGCGCCGTTGGCCGGCGCGGTGAGGTTGGGCGCGCAGGGGTTGGGCGCGCAGGTGGGCGCGGTGCCCGAGAAGGTGGCGTCGGCCTGGCAGGTGCGGGTGGCGGCGCCGCTCAGCGTGTAGCCCGCGTCGCAGGCGTAGGTGACGTCCAGGCCGAAGGTGGCGCTGCCGGCGGACACCGTGCCGTTGGCGGGAGCCACCGCGCCGGTGCAGGTGATGGCGGTGTCGCAGTTCATCCCCGTCCAGCCCAGCTCGCAGGTACCGCAACGGTAGTCCGTCGCGCCCACCGGGGTGCAGCCCGAGGAGTGGACGCAGGGGTTGGGCGTGCAGCCGGTGCCCACGGCGTCGCAGGTGGGGGCGGCGCCGCTCCAGGTGCCGTCGGCCTGGCAGGTGCGCGTCAGCGCGCCGCTGAGGGTGTAGCCCGTGCCGCAGGCGTAGGTGGCGACGTCGCCGTAGACGCCGGCCGTCCGGTCCACGGTGCCGTTGGCCGGCGCGGTGAGGTCCGGGCTGCACGGCACCGGCACGCAGGAGGGAGTCGCGCCGCTCCAGGTGCCGCTCGCCTGGCAAGTGCGGGTGGCGGCGCCCTGCAAGGTGAAACCCGTCGCGCAGGTGTACGTCACCGTCGTCCCGACGCCGCCCTGGCCCGCGGGCGAGACGCTGCCATGCAGAAGCACGTCGGGCGCGCAGAGGACGGCCGCGCACTTCGCGCCGTCGCCCGTGAAGCCGGTGTTGCACACGCAGGCCTCGCTGATGCACGAGGCGTTGACGTCACAGCCGCCGGCGCAGGTGGACGACGGACTCGAGCCACAGCCAGAGAAGGAGACGACGAGGGCCGCGGCGAGCGCGGGCAGCCAACGAGACGACATGCAACCTCCGAAAAAGGTACGGCAGCGTACCTTCAGCCCCACGGGGCCTCTGCACCATTTCGATGACAGACGTCAGCCATCTCCGGAAGGGACGGCCCCTTACCGGTTGACGCTCACCTTCACGCAGGTGACGGGCGTCTTGGGGCGGTCGGCGTCGTCCTCTCGGGCGGGTGAGGTCAGGAGCGGGACAGCTCGTCGAACTTCATCGGCGCGGTGTACGCGCCGTCGCCGGGCCGCGCGGGGACGAAGCCGCCCGTCAGCACCTTCTTCAGCACCACCTCGCCGCTCTTCAATTCGATGGCGGTGTAGGTGAAGGGCGGACGTTCTTCACCTCGAACTGCCGCGCGATGTCCGTCTTCTTCGGCGCCTTGCCTGAAAACTCCAGCGCGTCGCCGGCAATCAACTCCAGCGCCTTGTGCTTGATGGCGTCCAGGCGCGCCTGCGGTGAGGCGGTGCGGCCCTGGACCTGCGCGGTGGGGGCAGGCTGCGGACGGCTGGCGACTCGGCTGACCATGTGGACTCCAGGGGACGGCGAGGTGGGCGACCCTTACCACGGCCGCGGCGCGAGGGCGGTGTGGCTCTTCGCGCCCTCGCGCGACGTTCAGCCCCCCTCACTATGAACCTCTTCCCCGATGGGGGAAGGAGAGGAACGGGGCTCGAGCAGCTTCGGGTTGGCGGCGAGGTGACCGGCCAGGGCGAGGAGCAGCTCCGCCTCGTGCGCGTCGGTGAGGTGGTGAAGCGCGCGGTTGACGGCTCCGTACACGGCCGCCACCAGCGTGAAGAGGCGCTCCGGCCGGCTGCGGTACTCCACCAGCGCCCGCCGCACCGCCTCGTCGTCGGGGTCGAGCAGCGCCAGCTTGCGCTTCGCGTCGTAGCGCAGCGGCGTCTTCCCGCCGGCGCGCGAGAGGCGCACGTCGTCCAGTTCGTCCGGTGTCAGGCGTCCCAGCGCCCCGGCCCGCAGCAGCCGCACCTCGCGCCGCAGCCGCTCGAGGCCCGCCCACTCCGGCGTGTCCTTCGGGGGGTCCGCCTCGGCCCGGCGCGCGCGCCACTCGGACAGGTCCTCGATGCGCTCCACCTGTCCGTCACCCAGCGCGCGGGCCAGCGCCTCCAGCCAGGGCTCGTAGAGCGCGTCCGCCTCCAGCACGAAGGCCTCGCCCACGTCGGGCGCGAGCAGCCGGCGCTTGAGCACCGCCACCTTCCCGCGCCTCAGCACCTCGTCGGCCACGGCGCGCAGGGACACCGCCCGCCCCTCGACGGTGTGGAAGAGGGGTGCCCGGGAGAGGGACGCGGCCACGCCGGTGAGGCGATCCAGGTGGGCGGCGCTCTTCACGCCCTGCTCCCGCAGGAACTCCAGCGCCCGCTGCCGGGCCACGCCGCGGTGCGCCGGGGGCAACGCGCCCGCCTGCTTCGCCAACTCACCGAAGACGGACTCCAGCGCCTGCCGAATGGCCGTCACCTGCGCCGGGGTGGGGCGCGCCTCCGTCCACTCGGCGTTGACGGGCAGGCCCTCCACGTCCAGCAGCGCGGCCACCGAGGACGGCCCGCCCACCTCCACCGCGCCCACCTCCACGCCCTCGCGCGCCAGCCGCACTTCCCATGCCCCCTCGGCCAGCGGCAAGGCCACCTGTCCCTTGAGCCCCGGCGCCTGCACGTCCACCCGCAGCAGCGCCTGGCCCGCCCACGTCAGGGAAGCCAGCCGCCGCGCTCGACGCGAGGCCTCCAGCGCCTGCGCGCGCGTGAGGTCCTCCGTCACGTCCTCGGAGGTGAGGCCCGCCGCCAGGAGCGCCTCCAGGTTGTCGCGCGAGGCGGCCAGCACCAGGGCGCCCGCCGGCGGCTTCCCCGTCGCGGCCACCGCCACCCGCCGGCTGCGGGAGTGCTCCGCCAACACCTCGCCCAGCGTGGCCGGCGCCCCGTCGAGGCGCGCGAAGAGGGGCAGCCCCGGCAGCGCCGCGGCCACAGGCCCCACGTCGCGCCTCCACCGCAGCGCCGCCAGCGCCCAGGGCCGCCAGCCTGCGCTGCCCAGCCCCCGGGTGAGGCGCCGGGCCAGCAGCACCTCCAGCGCCCGGTCCACCTCGGCCAGCACGTCGCGGAAGGCCTGGTTGCGCACCGCCTTCGTCCAGTCGGCGTTGGGCCGCAGCGCGTCGCAGTTGATTTCCGCCAGGCCGCCCACGGGATGGTCCGCCCAGTAGTGCTCGAGGGGCGTCATCTCGTGCAGCAACTGCACGTCCAGCCGGCCGAGCGGCTCGTCGGACAGCACCACCTCGCCCTGCACCGCGCCTCCGGCGACGGCTTCCCTCCAGGGGCTGTCAGACGCGACGCGCAGGCCTTCCTGCTTGCGACGCCCGCGCACCGTGTCCGCGTGCTCCAGCTGTGGCGTCACGTCCACCAGGGGCAGGGACAGCGCCCTGGCCAGCGCCAACTCCCCCTCGCGCGGGCGCCACACCTTCGTCCCCTCGTCGAGCAGCGCGCCCTTCCGTTCGGCGTACGGCACCCGTGCCTTCTTCTTCGCCTTCTTGCCCGAGGAGGCCGGCAGCAGGTCAGCCAGGGAGAGCGGCGTGCCCGCCGTCGTCTCCAGCAAGGCGCACCTCGCCAGCCGGTGCTGCTTCTTCCGGCCCGCCACCCAGAAGAGGAGCGCCACCGCCTCGGCCTGGGCGTGCCACCGCGCCTCGACGTCCAGGCTGTCCCAGCGCGCCGCCACCTCGTCGGCCAGCTCCTCTCCCACCCGCAGCACCTCGGAGACGAGCGCGTCGTACACCGCGTCCTGCACCACGCCGCCGTGCCCGGCCTGCGGCGTGAGGAGCTCGCAGTTGACGGCCGCGGCCAGGGGCGAGGGCAGCGCGCCCTGGAGCGCGCAGAGGGGTTTCCTCTCGGTGAACAGCTCGAGTCTCCCCTGGAGGCCGGCGGAGAGGACGACTTCTCCCGAGAGGGAGGCCGTCGCCAGCTTGCGGCGCCAGGCAAAGCTCCCCGGAAGGCTCACCTCCTCGACGGCGGCCAGCTTCGCCCGGCGGGCCCTCGCCTCCACCTCGGCGCGCAGCGCAGAGGCCACGTTGCGCACCGCGCGGAAGCGCACCAGCGCGGCGCGCACGTCGGAGTCCGAGGCCGCCACCACCGGCGTCTGGTCGGGCAGCGCGCCCTTGACGTCTTCGTCGGTGAAGCACACGGCGTCCCGCGCCTCGAGGATGTCCACGGAGGCCCACCCGCCGTCACTCAAGGGCCAGCCCGCCCAGGCGCGCAGGCGCGAGGCCAGGGCTTCGGGCGCGCCCACCTCCCCGCGGCTGGCCAGGGCGAGGAAGAGGACGCGGCGGAAGTCGGGCTCGGCGGCGCGCCGGAGCGCCTCGTCCAGCAGCGCGCACTCCGCCGCCAGCAGGGCCTCGCCCAGGCGGGTGCGCACCTCGGCCGGGAGAAAGGTGGCGCCGGGCTCGACGCCGTCGACGTGCGCGAAGGCCACCGACGGCAGCCGCGACGGCAGCGTCTCCACCAGCAACTGTCGGCCCTCCACCAGCACCTCCACGCGGCAGGTGCGGGAGGTGCCCTGGACGCCGTAGTGGAGCCGCACGCCTTCGGCCGCCCCCGGCGCCTGCGGCTCGGCCCCCGCGGGCAGCCGCCCGTCGTGCACGGGGCGGGCGAGGAAGCGCCGGCGGGCTTCGAAGCGATTCAAGTCCGGCTCCGCGTCCTCCGCCTTGAGGCCGGTGAGGTGAGAGAGCAGCTCCGCGCCCTGACCGTCCGCCAGCACCACCAGCAGGTTCGCCGGCACGCGCGCGAGGCCCTGTCCCAGCACCCGCAGGTGGCCTGCCGCCGCCACCTCTCGGCGCAGTTGCTCCACGGTGCACGCGCCGGCGGAGGTGGCAAAGCGCAGGGCCACCTCCACCGCCCGGCCCGCACCGGAGGTGGCCGGCGAGGCGGACAGCGCGTCCTTCGCCCAGCGCGCGAGGTAGTCCCGGCCGGCAGGAGGCACCGCACTCCAGTCACCGAAGCGCTGCACCACCGCCTGGGCCAGCGCGCCTTCTTGCGCCCGCACCACCGCCACCACCCGCGTGAAGGCCCCGTCCCGCACCGCCTTTTCCCAGCGCTCGTCGGGCTTCAACTCCGGGCAGTCCGCCGCGGCGCGCAACTGCGGCAGGGTGGACGGCACCAGCGCCCCGTCGAGGCGGAAGCCGTCGCGGTACAGGGCGATGAGGCGCTGCGGGCCGGACGGCGCCGCGAGGCCCACCTCCCCCGTCACGCTCCCCTCTGAGAAGGGCACCACCACCAGGCACCCGTCCAGGCGCGCCTTCTCCTTCTCGCGGAGGCGCCGGCGCACCTCGCGCTCGTGCAGGAGCCGCCCCGCGACGTCCTCCAGGGGCGCGGGGCCCAGGGCCTTGAGGAGCGCGTGCTCGTCCTGCGACAACTGCAGCACCGGCTCGCCGCTCAGCAGGGGCCAGGTGAAGGACTCGGTGACGTAGCGCCACGGTCGCACCTTCTCCAGGCGCTCCAGTGACAGGCGCTCCTCTCCCCCCACGGTGCGGAAGAGGGGCGCGCGCCGGAGCGCCGCCGGCAGCTCGCGCTTCTTCTCCCGTCCCAGGCGCACCAGCAAGTCCCTCGCGTGGGCCAGCACCCCCTCGGACAGCGGCCCCTTCCCGGACACCTCGCGGAGGATGGCGTCCTCCGCCGCCTCGGCCACCGCGCGGGTGACGAAGCTGAACAGCTTCTTGCTGGGCACGTCCTGCCAGGACTGCTTCGGCAGCTCCTTCTTCAGGTTGACGACGGCGCGCAGGCGAAGGGGCGCCAGCGACGGCACGTCGCCCTGCTGCAGGAAGCGGCCCGCGCACAGCAGCCGCACGAAGGCGCCCCAGGCGCGGTGGTGCAGCGCCACCTCGCCGTCCACCTGCGGCGTGTCCAGCCTCACCCGCGCGAAGACGTCTTCGTCCGGGGCCAGGGCCGCCTCCTCCTGCGGCTCAGCCAGCCAGGCCTTGCGATTCTCCGCCGCGCGCCGGTTGCGCTGCACCTGCTCGGCCACGTCCACCTGCCGGGCCTCGGGCAGCAGCTTCGTCCACGCCTGCGGGTGCAGCACGGTGGGCCGCGGGTAGCTGCCTTCGGGGTAGAGGGAGTGCGCCACGTGCAGCGGCCTGCCGGCCTTCACCTCGGCCTTCACCTCCGCCACCGAGAAGCGCTCCCCTGAGGGGCCGGGGAGGACGGGCGCCTCCTCGAGAATGGCGCGGGCCTCCTGCGACGTCTCCTCGGACAGCAGGCGGGCCACGAAGTCCTCGCGCAGGGCGTCGTCGGGTACGTCCTTGAGGCGCTGCACCTGCCGGGACAGGGCGTCGAGCGACAGTTGCTCCAGGGCGGCCCGCGCGGCCTTGAGGCCCTCGTCGCTGTCCACCACGTCGCTGCCCGAGGCGTTGGTGCGGAAGCCGTCGCCGCGGAGCCACGCCTGCAGTTGGAGCCCCGGAAGAATGGTGAAGCGCGTCGCCACCGCCACCCCCAGCACGTCCAGCGTCAGCTCGGTGACGTCGGGCTGCGCCTCGGGCACCACCGCCGTCACCTCGACGCCGGCCGCCGTGCGCTGCTGGCGCTGGCCAGGGGTGGCCTCCTCCAGCCAACGGGGTGGGGCCACCTTCCGGCCGTTGAGCTGCAGCGTCCCGTCGAAGCGCCCGCACCTGGCGCGAATCGCCGCCGCCTCGGGCGCGCCCCGCAGCACCGCCGCCGCCACCCGCCAGCCGAGGGCCTTGCGCAGCGCCAGGTGCGTGCCGGTGCGCTTGGGACAGGGCGCCACCTCCACCTCGCCGCCGGCCAGCAGGGTGACGCGCAGCTCGTCGCTCTCCACCACCAGGCGCTTCGCAGGCACGCCCAGCGCGCCGGCCACCCCCAGGCCCAACAGCCGCGCCCGCCGCGTCTCGGGGGTGACGCCGGCCACCAGCCCCTGGGACAGGAGGTCCTTCATCACCTCCGCCGGGAAGGGCCGGCCGTCGAACGTCACCTCCACGTCGTCGGCGTCGGTGCGCACGTCCAGCCGCTTCGCGCCGGACAGCGCGGCGGCGCGCAGCACCTCCAGCACCCAGTGCGAGGGCTCCGCGAAGCGGTGGTCCTTGAGGCGCTCCAGCGCGCGCTTGCCGTCGATGCGGAAGCGCCCTTCAGCCACCTTCTCGGCGGCGCCGCGCAGCTCGTGCTCGAGGCTCATCGGCCGCGCCCTCCCCGTGGCCGGCGAAGGTACCACCTCCCGGGCGCCAGCCGACGTTGGTCGTCAGGGGCTTGCGGCGCTTCGAGGCCGGCGGGCTGCGCTTGCCGTCAGCAACGGGGAGCTCAGCGCAGGGCCCTCGTGGTGAGGGCGCGGTCCACCTCCTCGGTGAGGCCCCCGCCGGCCACCAGCACGCAGCGCGCCAGCAGCAGCGACGCCAGGCGGGGCGCGGAGTGGAACAGCGCCGCGGCGGCGGCCACCTCCGCGTGCCGGGCGTTGAGGCACAGCAGCGGCGGGCCCTTCGCGAAGACCGACGCCCGGGCCACCCCGGCGCGCACCGGCACGCCCGGAGTCTCCACCCGCGCCCAGCGCTCCTCGGCCAGCGCGCCGAAGAGCCGCGCCACCAGCACCCCGCGCGTCGCCGCCCCGCCCAGGCGCAAGGCCTCGCCCAGGGCCTCGAGGAAGACGGCGGGGGCGGCGCTGCCCGGCGGTTCGGCGAAGGTGAAGACGTCGTCGGCGAGGACGACGGACTTCGCCGAGAAGGCGAGCGCCAGCGCGTTGGCCAGGGCTTCGCCTGGGGTGGCCTCCAGCACCAGGACGCCGGCGGACGAGAGGCGCTGCGTCACCGCCGTGGCGGAGGGAGAGACGAGGAGGGCGCTTTCCTTCGCCACCACCCGGGCCACGTCCTTGAAAGGCGCCGCGCCCCCGCCGGCCAGCCGGTACCACAGGCGGGAGGCGTCCGCTTCGGCGCGTGCGTAGTGAAAGAGGAGCTGCCAGTCGGCGGCGCCGTCGGGGCGGAGCGCGGCCTTGCGGCTCTCCTCGGGCAGCGCCTGCTTCAAGGGGCCCTGCACCAGCACGGCGGCGAGGCCCTGCACCTTGGCGAAGTGCCTGTCCCGCCGCACGTTGTCGCGGGTGAGGGTGTGCTCCAGGTAGCGGCTCACCACCCGCACCGTCACGCGGGGCACCAGCGGCTCCTGCGTCTCCAGCAGGGTGAGGCCCCGGTTGTAGAAGCCCGTCCACGGGGGCTCGGTGCGGGCGGGCCCGGCGACGACGTGCGTGCCTTCCTCCCGGTGCTCCACCTGGAAGGGCGCGTCCACCGACACCTCTTCACGCACTGGCGAGGGTGAAGGCGCGGCGCTGCCGTCGGCGGGGCCCGCGGTGAAGGCCACGTCTGCCTCGGAGTAGCGGCACCACTTCTTCACCGCGGCGAGGCTCTGGCGGACGAAGTCGTCGTACTCCGCGGCGGTGGCGTGCTTGTGGAGGGTGACGCGGGTGCCTTCCAGCGGCTCGGGAGAGGCGAGCAATTCCCAGCTTCGGTCCTGCTTGAAGAGGACGCGCCAGGACTCGCCGTCGCGGCCGGTGTCCACCACCACCGCGTCGGGCCGGCAGGCGAAGACGCTGACGAAGCCGATGCCGAACTTCCCAATCTTGGTGAGGTCGTTTTCCTTGGTGCTGCGGAACTTCGTCACCAGGTAGTTCTCGATGAGGTTCCGGTTCATCCCTTCGCCCCAGTCGGCGACGGCCGCGGTGAGCAGGCCCCTGTCCTTCCCGGGGCGAAACGCCAGCGCCACCTCGATGCGCGAGGAGCCCGCGTCGATGCTGTTCTGAATCAGCTCCCGGTAGAAGGCGAAGGGGTCCGTGAACTGGTGGACGAGGTCTTCGACGACGTCCTCGGCCTGGGGCGCGCTCATCGGCCTGTCCTCACGCCCCGCAGGCCTCGTCGAAGGACGGCGCGCTGAAGAGCGCGAGGACGAGGGCGCGGGCGCATGGACCATCGAGGGCATAGCCCAGCCAGAGCGGCAGCGGACACCTCTGGCAAGGCCTTGGGTTCCCCGCGGGCGCGCGAACGGGAAGTTCTCCTCCGGCCGCTGCCCAGCCTCGCGGCGGCGCAGAACATGAAGGCGCAGCGGCAGCAGGCCCCCCCAGACGCAGAAGCCGATGGAGCTGCTCCAGAAGCAGCCGGAGGCCCAGCCGCAGCAGCGCCCGTCGTCAGGCCGCGCCCGGCGTCATCACGTCGAGCGCGGCCGCCTCGGGCGACTGCACCAGCACGGGGCGGCTGAAGGCCAGCAGCGCCTCGCGCAGGGACAGCGTGCCGAAGCCGGACTTGTCGGTGGCGGTGAAGCCGAAGGAGTCGGGCCCCCGCTGGCAGACGTCGTTGTAATTCACCCGCGCCACGAAGCGGGCGAAGGCGCGCACCAGGGGCGCCGCCGTGTCCAGCGGCCCCCACACCGCGGCCTGCTGCCCGTAGGGAGAGCGCCGCTGCCAGTCCAGCACCTCGCCGGCGTCGTCGAAGACGGCCACCGCCAGCACGGGGCCGAACTGCTCCTCGTGGAACAGGCGCATCCCTTCCTTCACCGGGTACACCACCGCCGGGCGCATCAGCGAGAAGGTGCCCTTCCCGCCGCCCTCGTTCACCACTCTGGCGCCCTTCGCCGCCGCGTCGTCGAGCAGCTCCCGCATCCACGGCAGCTTGGGCTCCTCGGGCAGGGGCGTGGCGGTGACGCCTTCGTCCCACGGCATGCCCACCTTGAGCGCCTGGGTCTTCGCCGCCAGCTTCGCCACGAAGGCGTCGGCGATGGAGCGGTGGACGAAGACGAGCTTCTCGGCGGTGCAGCGCTGCCCGTTGAAGCCCAGCGCGCCCTTCACCAGCGCGGTGGAGGCGGCGTCCAGGTCCGCGCCGGGCAGCACCGCGGCCACGTTCTTCGCGCCCAGGCCCAGCACCTTGTGCAGGGTGATGGGCACCGGGTGCGTCTTGAGAATCGCGTTGGCCGCCCCCTCGCTGCCGATGAAGGCCAGCACGTCGATGACGGCCGACGGGTTGCCGTGCAGGTCCTTCTCCACCCCGCCCATCACCGCGGGGATGACGACGCGCCCGTCGCCCGGAAGGAGGCTCACCACGCCCCGCGGGAAGCAGTCGCGGAAGGCCTCCACCAGCACCAGGTTGGCCAGCACGCCGAAGCGAGGCGTCTTGGCCAGCACCACGTTGCCCATCAAGAGCGCCGGCACCACCGTGGTGAGGAACTCGTTCACCGGGTAGTTGAAGGGCGCCACGCACAGCACCTTGCCCAGCGGGCGGCGGGTGGTGCGCGCGTGGTGCTTCTTCTGGCCGGCGGTCCCCGTCTGCAGCGTGAAGTCCTCGTCGTGGAGGCGCTTCAACTCCGCCAGCGTGTCGTGGATGTACTCCACGCTGCGCGTCACCTCGTCGCGCGCGGAAGGCCAGGCCTTGCCGATTTCCCACATCAACAGGGTGGCGATGTCGTCCGTCTTCGCCTCCACCGCCTTCGCGAAGCGCTCCACCGCGCGGGTGCGCTGGGAGAAGGAGGCGGCCGGCCATTCCCCCTCGCCCTGCTTCCAGGCGCGGGTGGCGGCGGCCACGGCGGCCTGCGCTTGCTCGACGGTCAGCATCGCCTCCTCGCCCAGCAGGGTGGGCGCGAGGCCCGCGGCGGAGCGGGTGGCGAGGCGGCTGGTGACGGGGCGCGCGCTGCCCGCGGCCTCGCGGATTTCTCCGTCCACCAACCAGCGGGGCCGGTGCGCCTCGGGCTTCACCCGCACCCTCTCGGGCAGCGCGTCGGCGGTGGGGAACAGCGAGGCGAGCGCGGCGTCTTCCCAGGGGCTCATGTGGTGCCTGCTTCTCGGGCCGTCATTGACGCGGCCCTCCAGGAGAAGCGCGCGGCGCCGCGAGGAAAGCCGCGACGCCGCGCACGAAAGGACGACGGCTTACGACAGGATGAAGTCGTGGGAACGGACCGTCTTGCGGCCGTTCTCCTTCGCGCGCTTGGCCGCCTGCTGCAGGAGCCAGTACACGTAGGCGTTCAGCCCGTTCAGCGCGTCACCGGCGACGTTGCAGTCGGCGTCCTTGAGGACGGACTTCGCCTTGCTCGCAATCACCAACGGCTCCTGCTGCTTCTTCGCGGCCATCGACGTCTCCTTGTGGGTGGTGTGGTGCTCGTCCCGAAGGAGGCCCCCCGGGGCACGCGAGGCCTAGCGAAAACGGGCGCGGCTGTCCCGTGAATCGTGCAGCGGAGGCTTCTTTCGCGCAGCGGGGCGGCGGCGCTACTTGCGGCCGTTGGCGGCGCGCGGCGGCTCGGGGAGGTCGAGGCTCTTGAGCACCTCCGACACCCGCCACTGGGACGGGCGCACCACGTGGGCGGTGGGGCCGACCTCGCCGGGAAGAGAGTCCGCGCGCACCGGCGGGATGCGCGGAGGCGGCGGGGGCGCGCCGTGGAGCGACTCGAAGCTGACGCCTGAGAGCTGGCCCTCGAGGCAGCCGCGCACGTCGTCGAGCAGCGAGCTCGCCTCGGACAGCTTCGGGTCGATGCTGAGCAGCTCCTCGAGGTACGAGATGGCCTCGGTGTACTGGCCGGCGCGCGCGTGCCCGACGGCGCAGTTGAACATCTCCGTAAGCTCCGGCGACCAGGCGGGCCCGGCCACCTTGCGCGCCGGTGGGGGCGTGGGCGTGGCCGCCGGCCGCCGCTCGAGCAGCCCCAGCGAGTCGAGCTGCTGGAGGTAGGTCTCCAGCGTCTCCCGCGTGACGCGCAGGCCCAGGCGCTCGGCGGCCGCCCTCACCTGCTCGAGCGTGTGGTGGCCGTCGAACATCCGCGCCACCGTCAGCTCGAACTCGAAGAAGGTGAAGCTGTGGCCGGAGCGCAGGTCCCGCACCTCGACGTGCCCGGGGCGCGGCGCCTTCTTCACCGACAGCTCGCTGCGCAGCCTCGGCTTGGGCTGCGTCGCCTTCGACTGGGTGACGGGCCGCGGCGTCGGCACGCCCTCCACCTCCAGGAAGCCGGCCGCGGCGAGGCGTCCCAGCACGGCGGACAGTTGGGCCCGCGAGAGCTGGAGGCCCCCCTCCAGCAGCTCCGCCGTCCTCCCTCCGGTGCCCATCGCCTGCAGCACGGACACCTCCGTCTGCGTGAGGGGAAAGGTGCGCCCGGAGGCGCCGTCTGCGAGGTGGGGCGGCACCGCATGGGGCCGCAAGGCGATGCCAGGCTTGAGGCGGAAGGTGCGCACGGGGGCGTGAAGGAGCAAGGGGCGCGCCCGAGGGTGTCCAGGTCAACCCGGCGGGTTTCTTCGGCGGAGAGGCGGCCGTCCCGGGTCATTCCCCACGGCTGGGTCGTAATCAACCCCTGTATTCCCCCTACCCTCGCTGTGGGCGGGAGTGCGCAGCGCGCCGTCAGCGAGCGCGCACGAGGCAGCCAGGCGCGACGACTTTCACCTGGGCTTCGAGGCCGGGCGTGCAGATGAGGCGGCGCTCCCGGAAGGCGCGGACGCCGCGGCGGAGCAGCGGCTCAGGAAGCACCGGGGGGTGGCCCCAGAGGTCCACGCACCTCGCGGCGCGGACCGACTCACCGGCGCGCTCCAGCACCAGGCTCAGCACCCCGCCGCCCGGCCCCAGAGCGCCGCCCAGCGCGTCCGCAAGCGAGAGGACGGAAGAGGCGCCACCAACCGCGCCGGGCTGCTGCAAAGCCCTGCCGCGCGCTGCTGCCTGCGCCGGCTGCGCGGGTGGCGGAGGGGAGGAGCCAGGGGGGCGACCTGGCGGCGCGGCGGCCTGGTCCTCCGCCGGCCCACGCGGCAGCCGAGGCACTGCCGACGAGACGAACGGCCCCAGCACGCCGCGCTCCACCTCATGCACGGTGACGCCGGCCGCGCGCTCGAGGGCCGGCCACGCGGCGGACAACGCTGCGTTCGCCGCCACGTCGGCCAGCGCGCGGGCGAGCGGCTCGGGCACCGTCGCCTGGTCCTGCCGGTCGAGGGGCAGCGGCCGATTCCCCGCCTGCGTCAACTGCACGGTGAGCCGCAGCCACAGCCCGTCGGGCCGGGTGGCGTCGTGCGCCAGGAGGAGCCGGAGGCGCCTGCCTTCGCGCCCCATCAGCCGCGCGCTGGTGCGGCTCACCGGAGGCAGCTCGGTGGCCGCCAGCGCCACGTGGTAGCTGGAGGACGCGCGGGTGGCCTTCGCCCGGTGCGAGGCGAGGAAGGCGCGCACCGCCTGCTGGTGCGCCAGAAGCCGGGCCAGCAGGCGCCCCACCGGCAGCCCCGACGCGCGGTGCACCTCCACCGCCGGAGGGCCCGCGCGGGGCCGGGCGCGGCCGAGGAAGGCCAGCAGGTCCAGCACCGGCCGGGGCGGAAGGAAGAGCGCCCCCGGGCGCGCCACGGTGACCAGCGCCGCGAGCTGCGCGAGGTACGGCCCCGCCTCCTCGGGGCTCAGCTTCACGACTGGCTGCGGACTCGCCACGGTCAGCGGCGCAGTCTGCCGTCTCGCCTCGCCGGGCGGGAGACGTTTCACCTGCACCGGCTCCGGGGTAAACCTCCGTCAAGCCCGATGACGCACGTGCCCGACACCCTGCTGGAGCGCCTGCTGGAGGCCCGCAAGAAGCACCACCTGCCGTCCCAGGTGCGCCCGCTGGCCCAGGCCTTCGCGCCACAGTTGCTGGGCGTGCTCTTCCCCCACTTCGCCGCCTCGGTGGTGTGCAGCGAGGACGCGGTGACGGAGGACGTCATCGAGCTGGGCGAGTCGCTGGCCCGCCTGGAGCGCAGCATCGCCACCCTGCACGAGACGATGCCCGAGAAGCTGGTGGAGCGCTTCCTCGCCGCCCTGCCGGAGGTGCACGCCCGCCTGGAAGAAGACGCCCGCGCCATCTTCGACGGCGACCCGGCGGCCAGGTCCATCGATGAGGTCATCCTCACCTACCCGGGCTTCTACGCCCTGGCCCTCTACCGGCTGGCGCACGCGCTCCACCGCCTCGGCCTGCCGCTGCTGCCCCGGCTGCTCACCGAGCACGCGCACGAGAAGACGGGCATCGACATTCACCCCGCGGCCACCATCGGCCGCCGCTTCTGCATCGACCACGGCACCGGCATCGTCATCGGCGAGACGTGCGTCATCGGCGACGACGTGAAGCTGTACCAGGGCGTCACCCTGGGCGCCGTCACCGTAGAGAAGGCGCTCGCCGACAAGAAGCGCCACCCCACCCTGGAGGACGGCGTCATCATCTACGCCGGCGCCACCATCCTCGGAGGCGGCACCGTGGTGGGGAAGAACTCCATCGTCGCCGGCAACGCCTTCCTCACCGTCTCCGTCCCGCCCAACAGCATCGTGTCCCGCCGCAGCGAGGTCCGCCCCCGCAGCACCACCGCCACCCTCGAAGAGCTCGACTGGGTCATCTGAGGTTGCCAGCCGGGCCCTCATCCATTAGAACGGATGAACTTCCACTCAAACGGACGTCCCACCTGGAGCCCTGACATGCGCGCCGCCACCATCCTCGACACCATCGGCAACACCCCCCACCTCAAGCTGAACCGGCTGTTCGACGCGAAGTACGAGGTGTGGATCAAGCTGGAGCGGGCCAACCCGGGCGCGAGCATCAAGGACCGCATCGCGCTGGCGATGATTGAGGACGCGGAGAAGCGGGGGCTCTTGAAGAAGGACTCGGTCATCATCGAGCCCACCAGCGGGAACACCGGCATCGGCCTGGCGATGGTGTGCGCGGTGAAGGGCTACAAGCTGGTGCTGGTGATGCCGGAGTCGATGTCGCTGGAGCGCCGGAAGGTGATGGCCGCGTACGGGGCCACCTTCGACCTGACGCCGCGGGAGAAGGGGATGAAGGGGGCCATCGCGCGGGCCCAGGAGCTGCTGGCCCAGACGCCCAACGCGTGGATTCCCCAGCAGTTCGAGAACGAGGCCAACGTGGAGGTGCACCGGCGCACCACCGCGCAGGAAATCCTCAGGGACTTCCCCGAGGGCCTCGACGTGCTCATCACCGGCGTCGGCACCGGCGGGCACATCACCGCCTGCGCCGAGGTGCTCAAGGCGAAGTGGCCGAAGCTCCAGGTGTTCGCGGTGGAGCCGTCGAAGTCGCCGGTGCTGTCGGGCGGAGAGCCGGGGCCGCACCCCATCCAGGGCCTCGGCGCGGGCTTCGTGCCGAAGATTCTCAAGAAGAACTACGACGGCGTCTTGAAGGTCGAGCACCCCGACGCCTTCGAGATGGCGCGGCGCGCGGCGCGGGAAGAAGGCCTCTTCATCGGCCCGTCCTCGGGCGCGTCGCTGCAGGCGGTGAAGCAGAAGCTGCCGGAGCTGCCGGCGGGCACGCGCGTGCTCACCTTCTGCTACGACACCGGCGAGCGCTACCTGTCGGTGGACGGCTTTCTGCCCTGAAGCACCCGGGCGGCGCTGAGCGGCACTTCGGGGTTCCCTTCCCCGCGGGCTCGGGCGTAAACAGGGCTCTCCTTCGGAGGGGACCCGCATGTACACGCAGACCATCCAGCACCTGCGCGGCGAGGTGGAGGCCGTCTCGACCTTCCACACCGCGCTGGCCCGCCTGGGCCGCCTGGCCGACACCCGCGCGCCCACCGCCTGGAGCGGCCCCCTCCTGGACGAGATTGAGGACGCGGTGGACGAAGACGGCAGCTACAGCCGCGCCGCCATCGACGAGCTGCGCAAGCGCGCCGCCAACGCCCTGGCCAACCAGTACCGGGTGGTGGCCGCCACCATCGACGCCTTGAGTAACGGGCGCCAGGCCGAGCTGCGCACGCTGCTGGGCAGCGCGCTGGCCACCGGCACCGGGAACACCACCATCCTGCAGAACGCCAACCCGGCCGGCGTGCTCAGCACCCTGGTGCGCTCGGGCGAACTGCGGCTGGACCTGGCGCAGCGCGCGGTGCAGGTGGTGCGGACCGCCCTCGACGTGCCCGCCCCCGCCGCGAGGAAGCCTGCGAAGGCGGCCGCGAAGAAGCCGGTGAAGGCCGCGACAAAGAAGAAGGCCCCGGTGAAGGCGAAGCCGGCGGCGAAGAAGAAGGCCCAGGCGAAGGCGACGAGCGCCCGGCGCGTGAAGAAGAAGCCCGCGGCGAAGGCCAAGAAGGCCCCGGCGAAGAAGTCGAAGCGCTGAAAGAGGCACCATGAGACGAGTCGTCCCGGTCCTCGTGCTGTCCCTCGCCGGCCTCGCCCCGGGCTGCAAGCTGCTGGAGGACTTCTTCAAGACGGCCTTCCAGCAGCCCTCCTTCACCTTCAAGGACGTGGCGCTCACCGACATCTCCCTCGGCGGCCTCACCCTGGACACGGTGTGGCAGTTGGACAACCCCAACTCGGTGGGGCTGTCGCTGGCGGCGGTGGACTACGCCTTGTTCATCGACTCCAAGCAGGTGCTGGCGGGCGCTCCGGCGCAGGGGCTGCAGATTCCGGCGAAGGGCTCGACGGACCTCCACTTCCCCGCGGGCATCAAGTTCCTCGACCTGGCGGGAGTCGTGGAGACGTTCCTCACCAAGGACAACGCCTCGTGGCGCGCGGAGGGCAGCCTGGGCCTGCAGACGCCGGTGGGCATCATCAAGCTGCCGCTGGCGAAGGAAGGGACGTTCGAGGTACCCAAGGTGCCGCAGGTGGCCTTCGGCAACCCGCGGGTGTCCAACGTGACGCTGCAGGGCGCCACCATCGAATTCCCCCTCACCGTCACCAACCGCAACACCTACGCGCTGCCGATTGGCGGGGTGACGGGCACGGTGTCGCTGGCCGGTGCGCCGCTGGGCACCCTGTCCACCGGCAACCTGGGGGCGATGGACGGCAAGGGGACGCGCCAGGTGGCGCTGCCCCTCTCGGTGAACTTCTTCTCCGCGGGCCTGGCGGTGGCCAGGGCGGTGCAGGGGAACAACGCGCAGGTGTCCTTCAACGCGCAGGTGCAGTCGGGGGCGACGGCGCTGCCGCTCAAGGTGGACCAGTTGGTCAACCTGGTGCGGTGATGGTGCTGCTGCGCGTGCTGCTGGCGGCGTGCGCGGGCCTGGCGGCGGTGGGCTTCTCGCGCGCCGCCCCGTCCGCGTGGCTCTCACAGGGCGCCACCGGCGCGGTGGGGGCGCTGTTCTGCGTGCTTGCGCTGCAGCTCAAGGGCCTGCCGAAGGAGCGCCTCGCCCAGGTGGGAGGGGCGCCCCTGTCCCTGGCGGGCGCGACGGCCGGGGTGGGCGTGGTGGCGGGCGCGGGGGAGCTGCTGCTCTCGCGGGGCCTCACCTCTTCCACGGCGATGCTGGCCGGGCCGGTGGCGGTGCTGGGAGGGGTGCTCCTCGCGGTGTCGGCGCTGCGGCTGTCGACGGCACTGGAGGCGAAGCGGGTGCTGCGCGCGGTGGCGCTGCTGTCCTTCCTGGCGGCCGCGGCCACCACGATGCTGCTGGCCCGCACCTGGGCGCTGCTGCCTGCCCTGCCCGGCGTGGAGACGCGGCCGGCCCGGGTGGGCTAGCCCCCCTCAGGCCAGCCTGGGCTGTCGCGCGCCTTGTCCCATGCCTGGGCCCTGCCCCTCTGCTACCTTCGCGCGCCATGTCCGACGCTGCTGACAAGCCTTCCTTTGCCGACAAGGTCCGCTACCAGGTCGACCGCTTCCTCTCGTGGAGTCCCATGGCCCGCTTCGTGGGCCTCTTCGGGCTGTCCTTCCTCCTCGTCAGCTTCTGCGCCACCCTGGCGGTGCTGGTGATGCCCCCGGCCGAGGACGGCAACAAGGTCGAGTTCCTCGAGGCGATGTGGTGGGCGATGACGCGCGTGGCCGACGCCGGCACCATGGGCGGCGACTCCGGCACCTGGGTCCGCTTCGTGGCCACCCTGGCCACCCTCTCGGGCGTGGGCGTGGTGGCGCTGCTCATCGGCCTGGTGTCCTCCACCATCGGGGACAAGCTTGAGGACCTCCGCAAGGGCAAGTCGCCCGTCATCGACGAAGGGCACACCCTCATCCTCGGCTACGGCGAGAAGGTGTTCGCCATTCTGCGTGAATTGCGCGAGGCCAACTCCAACCAGAAGCACGCGTCCATCGTCATCCTCTCCACCACCGAGAAGGAGGAGGTGGAGACGGCGGTGCGCGAGCGGATGCCGGACATGCGGACGACGCGGGTGGTGGTGCGCCAGGGCAGCCCCTACTCGGTGCACGACTTGCGCAAGGTGGGCGCGGGGCGCGCCAGGTCCATCATCATCCTCTCGGAGACGACCGCGGAAGGCGAGGACACGCCGGGCGCCGCGGACATGGGCGCCATCAAGACGCTGCTGGCCCTGCGCCGCATCCCCGGGGCGCTCACCAACAACCACGCGGTGGTGGAGCTGGTGGACGCGGACCGACGCCCCGTCGTCGAGCAGCTCGGCTCCGGCGGCGTGGAGGTGGTGGCGATGGGCGAGACGCTGTCGCGGATGATGGTGCAGACGGCGCGGCAGAACGGCCTGGCGGCGGTGTACCGCGACCTCCTCACCTACGAGGGCAGCGAGTTCTACTTCCGCGGCTTCCCCGAGCTGACCGGCCGCACCTTCGGCGAGGCCCAGTGGAAGATGAAGGACGGGGTGGTGTGCGGCGTCCGCAAGCACACCACCGGGCAGCCGCTCATCAACCCGCCCATCGACACCGTGCTGGAGACGGGCGACGAGCTGCTGGTCATCGCCGAGGACGACGACACCTTCAGCCTGTCGGCGCAGCACGCCCCCGAGCGCCCGCCGGGCTTCACCGGGCCCACGCCCATGCAGCGCAAGCCGGAGCGGCTGCTGGTGTGCGGGATGAGCCCCCGCCTCGGGGTGATGCTCAAGGAGTTCGACAACTACGTGCTGCCCGGCAGCGAAGCCTGGCTGATGCCCGGGCAGGGGGTGGAGGAGTTCGGCGACTTCATCAAGTCCGAGGTGGGCAGCCTGAAGAACCTGAAGCTGAAGCACGTCGACGGCGACCCCACCATGCCCGACGCGCTCAAGCGGGTGGTGTCTTCCGACTTCGCGGTGGCCATCGTGGTGGCCGACGACGACAGGGACGAAGAGGAAGCCGACGCGCGCACCGTCATCACCGTGCTGCTGATGAGAGACCTCTTCCGCAACCTCGGCGAGAAGAAGCCGCGCATCATCAGCGAAATCCTCGACCCCAGGACCAAGGACCTGCTGGAGCAGGACTACGGCGCCGACTTCGTGGTGTCCTCGGAGATGACGTCGATGTTGATGGCGCAAATCTCGGAGCGCCGCGAGCTGAACGCCGTCTTCGCCGACCTCTTCCAGTCCGAGGGCAGCGAGGTGTACCTGAAGCGGGTGGCCTGCTTCTGCGTGCCGGCGCAGATGGTGTCGTGGCTGTCGGTGCAGAAGGTGGCGCAGGAGCGCGGCGAAGTCGCGCTGGGCTACGTGAAGGCCAGCCAGCCGCCCGTCATCAACCCGCCGCAGCTCGAGCAGCTCGTCTTCACCGCGGACGACCGCATCATCGTGCTGGCGGACGACGACAGCGAGGCGCCGGGCGACGAGCGGGGAGGCGAATTGAAGGAGCCCCCGTCGGCGCCCCTGGCCCACGCGCCGCCGCAGGCCGCCGCGCCGCAAGCCCGCCCCAGCGACCGCACCCCCGCGCCGGGTCGCTCGCCCCTGTTGCCGCCGGAAGGGCCCCGCCCACCCGAGGCGAAGGTGGTGTCCGCCGGGCCGCGCGTCACCGGCCCCAGCACCACCCCGCGCTCTCCCTTACCGCCGAAGAAGGGCTGAGCAGGACGCGATGGCTCGCCGCTGGGCGCTCGCGGTGTGCCTCGTCCCCGCGCTGGCCTTCGCCCAGGGGCGCGTCGCGGCCGCGGGGGCGCTGGCCTTGCCCCGCACCCACCACACCGCCACGGCGCTTCCGGACGGGCGGGTGCTGGTGGTGGGCGGGCGCGCGGCCGACGGCCTGTCCACCCTGACCTCGGTGGAGGTGTACGAGCCGAAGAAGGGCGCCTGGCACCCGGGCCCGCCGATGAAGGTGGGGCGCTCGCACCACGCGGCGACGCTGCTGGCGGACGGGCGGGTGCTGGTGACGGGCGGCACCACCCACCAGGCGGCGGAGGGCGGCTACCGCTTCGTGGCCATTCCCCAGGCGGAGGTGTTCGACCCGGTGAAGGGCGCGTGGACGGCGGTGGCGGACCTGGCCGAGGCGCGCAACGGGCACACCGCCACCCTCCTGGACGACGGCACGGTGCTGGTGGTGGGCGGGGCGCGGGAGCAACGCACGCACCTGGCGTCGGTGGAGCGCTTCGACCCGAAGACGGGCGCGTGGCGCACCGAGAAGCCGCTGGCCACGCCGCGCTGGCTGCACGCGGCGGTGCACCTGGCCGACGACAGCGTGGTGGTGGTGGGCGGGCGCAGCAACGCGCGCCAGGGAGGCAAGGGGCCGGGCGTGTCGCTGGCCGGGGTGGAGCGCTTCGTGCCGAGGGAGGGCGCCTGGGAGGCGGCGCCGGCCATGTCGGAGGAGCGGCAGCGCGCGGGCATCGCGGTGCTGGCCGACGGGGAGACGGTGGTGGCGGCGGGCGGGCAGACGGCCACCTCCAGCACCAACTACGCGGAGACGTGGACGCCGGGCGCGCCGGAGTGGGTGCCCCTGCAGAACCACCTGTCCACCTCGCTGTCCGGGCACACCGCCACGCGGCTGCCGTCGGGGGACTTGTTGGTGGTGGGCGGCGAGCCTCCCAACGCGGTGGACACGGGCCGGGTGCAGCGGTGGGTGGCGGTGACGAAGCAGTGGTGCCTGGCGGGGCAGTTGGCGGCGGCGCGCAAGCTGCACTCGGCGACGCTGCTGCCCGACGGCAGCGTGCTGGTGGTGGGCGGCACCTCGTCGGGCGTGCCGGAGAAGACGGCGGAGCGCTGGTACGACGCGAAGGGGAAGTGCGAGGAGCCGCCGGGCGTGACGTTGGGCTGGTGACGCGCGCCTTCCCTCTCCCCCAAGAGAGGGGCCTATTCCGAGGCCGCGTCGGACGCCGGCGCCACCACCGGTGCGGGCGGCAGCACCACGCGAAACACCGCGCCCCCGTCGGCGCCGGGCTCGAAGTCGATGCGGCCGCCCGCGGCGCGGACGATGTCGGCCACCACCGACAGCCCCAGCCCAGTGCCCTGTCCGGCGGGCTTGGTGGTGAAGAAGGGCTTGAAGAGGCGGTGGCGCACCTCCTCGGGGACGCCGGGGCCGTTGTCGGCGACGCGCAGCAGGGCCCAGCCGTCGCTGGCCTCGGAGAGGGAGAGGTGCACGCGGCCGTCCCTCTGGGCGGCGGGGATGGCCTGGGCGGCGTTGACCAACAGGTTCACCACCACCTGCTCGAAGCGGGTGGCCCAGCCGGACACCCTCGGGGCGGGGCCGGCGTCCACCTCCACGGCGATGCGGCCGCGGGTGGCGTGGCAGGCCAGCGTCACCGCGCGGGAGACGACCTCCGCGAGGTCCACCGTGGACGGCGCGCCCAACTCCCGGCGGGCGTACAGCTTCAAGTCGCCGGCGATGGTGCGCATGCGCTGGGTGGCTTCCCGCCCCTCGGCGGCGGCGTCGATGCAGCGGTCGAGGCGCTCGGCGGCACGGCCTCCCAGTTGGGGCCGCAGGCGCTCCAGCTCGGCGGCGAGGTACTCGAAGTTGGACAGGGCGGCCGCCAGCGGGCTGTTGAGCTCGTGCGCGACGCCGGCGGCCAGGGTGCCCAGGGTGGCGAGGCGGTCCGCGTGGTTGAGCAGCGCGTCGAGGCGGCGGCGCTCGGCTTCGAGGCGGGCGCGGTCCAGCAGGCCTTCGAGGCGCTCGCGGATGGTGCGGAACTCGAAGGGCTTGGAGAGGACGTCGGTGGCCCCGGCGCGCAGGGCCGCCACCGCGCTCTGGGCGTCGAGGAAGGCGGTAATCATCACCACCGGCACGTCGGGCTGCGCGTCCCGGAGGTCGGCCAGCAAGTCGATGCCGCTGCCGTCGGGGAGGTTCTTGTCGACGAAGGCGGCGAGGAAGCGGCGTTGGTGCACCAGCGCGCGGCCCTCGCCCAGCGTGCCGGCCTGCAGCGCGATGAGGCCGCTGCGCTCGATGACGCGGGCCAGGAAGACGCGCACCATCGGCTCGTCGTCCACCACCAGCACCGCGCCGCCGCCGTCCGCCCCCTCGACCATGAGGCGAAGCGTAGCAGCGGGGGCCGGCGCGGCGACAGGTGCCGTGAGGGCAAGCCCGTGGCGTGCGGGGGCCGGCGGGGCCTTCAGCGGCGGCGCCGCCACCCCAGCAGCGCGAGGAAGGTGAGCGCCGACAGCGGCTCCACCGCCGTGCACCCGCAGCCACCCTTCGGCGCGGGCTCCACCGACACCCCCACCAGCGCGGGCGCGCTGTCCAGCGTCGCGTCCTTCACGGTGAGCGAGAAGGTCAAGTCCAACACCACCTCCGCGGGCGGCGCGGTGAAGGCCGGGGTGGCCGTGTCCGCGCCCTCCAGCGTCACCGGCACGCCGTCCACCTGGGTCCACTGGTAGCGGAGGACGTCGCCGTCGGGGTCGCTCCCGCTGCCCGCCAGCGTCGCCCGCGCGCCCGCCTTCACCGTCTGCTTCGAACCGGCGTCGGCGGTGGGCGGCCGGTTGACGTTGCGCACCGTCACGGTGACGTCGTCGAAGTCCGTGCCGCCGTTGCCGTCGTCCACCGTCACCCGGAAGCCCAGCACCTCGCTGTCCGTCACCTCCGGCGTGGTGAAGGTGTCTCCATTCCTCAACGGCACCGGCGTGCCGGACGTCTGCAGCCAGGTGAAGGTCAGCGTGTCGCCGTCGGGGTCCGCCGCGCTCCCCGGAAGCAGCGTCACCTGGGTGCGCTCGTCCGTCACCACGTTGCGGGTGCCCGACAGGGTGGGCGGCTTGTTGGCGCAGCGGCCCCGGTGCGCCACCACCTCGGTGAAGGGCGTGCCGGTGAGGCCGGTGAAGGCCACGTCGTCGATGGTCCACCCTTCCCGCTCGCCGCTGGAGTCCATGCCGAGGCGCCAGCGCACCCACAGCGTCTGCCCCGCGTACTGCGTCCCCAGACTCACCGTCACCGGGGTGATGGCGGCGCGGCTGCCGCGGAAGGCGTCTTCCCCGGCCAGGGGGTTGGCGGTGCCCGCGAGCAAGGGCCCGTCGTACGTCGGCGAGAGGGCGCTGCCCGGAATGGGCGCCCAGTCCACGCCGTTGGTGGACACCTCCAGCCGGCCGCCGTCGTAGAAGGGCCCCGTCGCCCCGCCCGCCTCGAAGGCGTAGGTGTGGCGGAAGGTGAAGGCCAGGGGCCCGCTGCCCACCTGCAGGGCCGGCGTCACCAGCGCGTGCGAGCCCTCCACCGCGCCGTCGCGCCCCCGCATCTGGTGCGACAGGGGATTCGTCGCGCGGATGAGGAAGGTGTGCGCCCAGGGGATTCGCGCCTCGCGCTGCGTCGTCCACCCCACCCCGCCCGCCTCGAAGCCCTCGGTGGCCGAGGGCAGTGCGTCGGTGTGCAGCCGCAGGGTGTGGCTCAGGATGAGCGGCTGCGTGGCCAGCGCCGCGTCGGACAGGCGCACGTCCACCGGCGCGGCCAACGGGTCCACCACCCCCGTCAACGCCACCGGCGCCGTCACCGTCACCGTGGTGAAGGGGTCGCTGGCAGGCACGGCCAGCGGCGAGGCGGGCAGGCTGAAGAGGTTGGTGATGGTGGCCAGCGACAGGCGGGTGTTGGTGAGGCGGGCGGTGCCCACGTTCATCAGCGTCACCGTCAGCGTGCCCGTCTCGCCGCTGTCCAGCACCCCGTCGTCGTCGCAGTCGCCGGGGGTGTCGTCGACGGTGAGGCTGACCAGCTTGTACAGGCCGCCCGCGGCGGTGAAGTCCTCGGACAAGGGCGTGTTGGTGGTGCTGCGGTTGTCCGGCGCCTGCGCCAGCACGCCGAAGCCGCGCCGCGCGAAGGCCTGCATCACCAGCGGGAAGTCCTCGCTGGGGCTGGACGCGGCCACCACCGCCAGCAGCGCGTCGCGCGCCTCGAGGAAGGTGGGCATCGGCGGGGTGGCCTTCAAGGACGCCACCAGGTAGCGGGCCATGCGGCTTCGCGCCTCGTCGAAGGTGAGGCGCCCGGAGTTGAGGAGCGCCGCCTGCACCTCCCACAGCGCGCTGGCCCACACCTCGCCTGCGTTGTGGCCCTCGGCGTTGTCGAGGGGAAGCCCGCTGGCGCGCGGCACCGTCAGCGGGTCGGGCAGGGGCACGTTGGTGCCCACGTGCCGGTACGTCAGCGGGTCCTTCAGGAAGTCGGTGGACAGCGGGTAGCGGCGGAAGCCGAAGTACCAGGACTGGTTGGGCGCGCCGAGGAGGTCCACGCCGCCCGAGGCGAAGGCTGCCCCCATCACGTACACGCCGCCCCAGGTGGAGTTGCCCGCCACCTGCGTGTCGGACGCGCGCAGCAGGGCCCACAGCGCCACGAAGTCGCTCCAGCCCTCCGAGAGGCCGCTGCCTGCGGTGTTCCACAGGGCGTAGCCGTCGCCGGCGCCCACCGTCCGCTCGGCCAGCGCGTGGGTCCACTCGTGCACCACCACCCCGGTGTCGAGCGCCACGTCGCGCCCCACTCCGGGCGGGCGCTCCAGCGTGACGGTGACGGACTGCCCAGCGTCCAGCGCCTCGAGGAGGGGCGCGCTCAGGGCCGCGGTGGCGAAGTGGGCCGGCGGCCAGCGCTGGCCCTCCACCCCGCGCGTGGCGGTGTCCGGGAGGAGCGCGCCCACCGCGCCGGCGTCCATCACCCGCGCCAGGGTGGGGAAGGCCCCGCAGCCGGCGACGCTGACGTAGAGGACGCGCCCGGCCAACTGGTCGCGGTTGAGCCAGTCCGCGCAGCCGGTGAAGCCGCCGTCGGCCGTCACCGGCACGGCCACCTCGCCCGTCACGTTCCACACCGCCTCGGGCGCGCCGATGAAGTCGGCGGGGAAGGCGCCGGCGTCGGGCGCGGCGACGGTGACGCGGCTGGGGCGGTTGGCGCGGAAGGGGTGGAGCTGCAGGCGCGGCGACTCGCCGTCCGCCCAGGTGGTCATCGAGGCGTTGTCCACCGTCAGGTAGTCGTGCACCTCCACCAGCATCGGGTCGCCGCCCACACCGCCGCGGCCCTTGTTGTCCTGCTGCGCGTTGCCCGCCGCCTCGTCGAAGCCGTAGTCGTAGAAGACGTCGTGCAGCCAGTTGGTGACGAAGAAGGCGTGCGTGGCCGAGGCGTGCCGCTGGGTGACGGAGGCCTCGAGCGGCTGGCCGAGGTCGTAGGTGTAGTCGAAGGCGCCCGGGGCGCTGAGCGGCACGCGCACGTCGGGCACCTCGCGCCACGGCCGGCCCGCGTCGTCGAAGCCTCCGTCCGGCACCCCGCCGTCGGCCAGGCGCGGCAGCCCCGCGTCCGGCCAGTTGAGGCCGTTGGGCGGGAAGAGGTCGGCGTAGGCGCGCGCGTTGTTGCCTTCGAGGTGGGTGGCGCCCGCGGGCAGCCAACTGTCGCCGGTGGAGAGGCCGGCGTGGTCCAGCGTCACCAGCGGCGGAGAGACGAAGGCCGGGCTGTAGCCGTCGGGCAGCCCGGTGGGGTGCGGGCTGCCCACCTCGCCGGACGGCCCTTCCAGCGGGGCGAAGGGCGCGCTCGTCTGCGCGTACGCGCGGTAGCCGTGGGTGGCCGAGGACGTGCGGCTGACGCGGGAGAGGAGCGCCCCGTCCACCGCGGAGACGACGAAGCCGTGCGCCAACACCTCGGCGCCGCTGGCCACGGAGACCTCCAGCTGCCAGGCGGGGACGAGGCGCTCCGGAGTGACGTAGTACGCCTTCCGCGCGCGCGGCGGCTGGGTGAAGAGGCCGCCTGCGGTGCCGTGCCACCCCCAGCCCGCCTCGCTCACCCGCAGGAGCGGCAGCTCCTCCGCCTCGGGGAAGCTGCCGGTGAGGTCCATGGCCGCGATGGCCAGCGCCGTCTGGGCGGTGAGGGAGAAGGTGGGCGCGGCGTCGGGCAGCGGCGCGAGGTGGCCGCTGAGGGCGATGAGCTCGTAGCCGGGCGTCATCACCGCGGTGAGGCGCTCGCGGACGACGGGCAGGCCGTGCACGCGGCGGGCGAAGGAGACGAGGACGGCGCCGGTGCCGAGGTCGTGCGTGGAGGCGACCTCCAGGGCGGCCACCTGCGCGAGGGAGAGGCGGTAGGCGGCGGCGTGGCGGGCGAGGTGGTTGCGGGCGGCCTCCGCGGCGGACAGGCCCACCTCGCGCGGGGTGCGCGCCCCGGGGAAGCGCTCGGCCCACAGGAATTGGGGCACGCCGAAGCGCGGCTCCACGGAAGTGACGTGGCTGCGGGCGAGGACGGCGAGGCCTTCGGGAGCCTGGCCGTCTTCCAGCGCCAGCGCGCGGGGGCTCGCGTGGAAGGCATCGTACGAGGTGGGCGCTTCGCTGGCGGCCAGGCACACCAGGGCGGCGGTGAGCAGCATGGAGGTCTCCGCGGGAGGACGAGGCGAGTGAGCCTAGTCTTGCTCGAGGGAAGGCAGCGGGCGAAAGGTCTTCACCGTGCCCCTCGCGGCGGTGCACCGGGGCTTCGGGGCCGCAGGTCCGAATGTGATGGCTCTCGTCCCGCCGCCCAACACCCACCTCACCAGCTTCCACGGCGTCTTCGCTCCCACGCCGCCCTGCGCCCCCTGGTGGCGCTGCGGCCGACAAGACGCGCGGTACCGGGCGCTCCTCGCGACCTTCGCGCCGCCCTGAGCCGGGGCGGCGCGGCGCCTGCGCCATTGCAGTGGACCGCGGCGCCGCGGTCGTCGCCGGCGGACCTCGAGCGCCTCAGTGTGCGGTCAGCGTGAAGTCGGGCAGCGGGTCCGTTCGCCCGAGCGTGTAGCGCCAGAACTCCTTGTCCGGAGACTCCTGGCGCGGGCGCAGCGTCGCCGACAACGCCAGCTGCTTCTGCGGCGTGCTCGGGCAGACGGGCCCACCTTCGGTGTAGGTCGACTCGTAGCGGGCGCCGCCCGGGCCCGGGTTGCAGACCAGGGTCATGGTGGTGCTGCCCCAGCTCGCGAGCGTGTTGGCGGCGCAGAAAGGATCGATGCCGCCCAGCGACGCCGAGGCGACCTGCGCGCCGCCCAGCGCGACGATCTTCAGCGTGTTGGTCCCCGACACCGACGCGCCGCCGAAGTCGCTCCCGATGGTGAAGCCTCCGACGCCGCTCCACGGCGCGGTCACCTTGCCGTAGCTGTATTGCTTGCTCGGGCGCAGGTCGCACATCGGCTGCGACGCGGGCGAGATGCAGCCGCCGACCGCCAGCCATGGCACCGGCTGATCGCCGGGCACCGAGCAGCCCACGTCGGTGGCGACCTGCGCCGCCGGCTTCCGGTCGAACAGTGGCCACATCACCAGCCGCACCAGGTACAGCGCGCCCGACGTCGTCCAGATCGCCAGGTGCGTGCTCTCGGACGCCAGCAGCGCGTCCTGGTCGGCGCGGATGAACTCGCTCAAGTGCACCGTCAGCGTCAGCGGCACCTCGCCCGGCGTGGGTGAGTCTGTTGCGGTGTCGGCGCGGAAGAAGCGCGCGACGTCGGACTGGACGAGCCCCGGGGGCGCCGCGCCGAAGGTCGCCGAGGTGGGCCAGCGTGGGGCGTTGAAGTCCGGCAGCGTCCCGGTGGCGGGGATCCACGAGCCCACGGCGAGCCCCGCGAGGTGCACGTCAGCCGCCGCCGCCGCCTTCACCCGCGCGTCAGCGGGATCGCCCAGCAGGTCCACCCACGGCGCGAACAACTCGACTGACAGGCGCAGCGACTGGTCGAACGGCTGCCGGACGGACACGGTCACCGACTCGTCTCCGCACGCGTTGGAATCGCACGTCGTGGTGCGGGTGACCGGCGCGGTCAGGTCCGTTAACTCCAGCTGCCGCACGACCGGGAAGCCGTTGGGGATCGGCACCCCGAAGGTCAGCGGCGTGCGCACCGCGTTGCCCAGGTGCGCCTTCACCACCACGGCCGAGTAGCTGGCGGCGGACAACAGGCCGCGCTGCTTCGCGGTGATGGTGAAGGGCAGCGACTCGGCCATCGCCCCCGGCGCCACCGACGTGTCGGTGGAGAAGGTGATCGCAATCGGCGCGTTCATCGGCGCCCCGGCCTGCTGCGGCACGTTGAGGGCGAGCAACTGCGCGTCGTCGAGCTTCCAGGTGACGGCGTACGCGGTGCCTGACTGCGCGAGGTTCCACAGGCGCACCTTCGCGCGGGTGAGCGGCTCGGTCGGATCCGGCACCACCTCGGCCCGCGCCGCCGGCAGCATCAACGGCAGCACGCTGCGCGCGTAGCCCAGGGCGTGCTCCAGCAACGGCGGCGCGTAGTCGGCCCAGCAGGCCGCGTCGATCCGGTTGTTCATGGTCGCCACGTTCGGCGAGTTCACGTCGTTCGGCTGGAAGGTGAGTTCGTCGGCCTCGAAGTGCATCAGCTTCGGCAAGCTCAAGGACGGCGCGACGGAGGCCCCGTAGTACGCACTGGCGCCGTTGGGCGGCTGGTAGCGCGGCCAGGGGAAGGCGTCGAAGCCGACGTTCCACATGTACGGGATCGTCGAGAAGTACGCCTGCACGCCGTACACGTCCTTCACGTTCCACGCGAGGAAGTTCGCCTGCGTGTACTCGCTGATGCCCGGCGGCTCGGTCGTCGACAACGTGACGGCTGGCGAGGTCGAGTACACGTCGCGATCCCAGAAGCCCGCCAGGCCCTTGTCCTCGATGTACTTGAGGGGGAAGGTGGTCCACTCGCCCGGAGGGATGTCCTTCAGCGTGGCGAGGTGATCCTTCACGTACTCCTCTTCGCCGTCGCCGGGGTGCGGCAGGTCGCGCGCGTGATCGGGCACGGTGTTGTCTTCGATGAGGTGCATCACCTGGCCCGCGGCGCGCAGCGCGCTGGAGAGGCCGGACTCGCGGCGCTCCTGCGTCTTCTCCAGGTAGAAGCGCTCCATCGACTCGCCGACCGCGGGCCAGCCCCAGTAGTTCGTGTCGCCGCCCGAGTTCGCGCCCATCACCCACTGGGTGGTGCTGATGCCCGAGCGCAGCAGGTCGACGTAGGGCTGGTGGCTGGCGTTGTTCGCCGCGTTCCGGGTGATGCCGCTGTACCCGCCGCCCGCCCTGCGCGCCCCGATGGGGATGTGGAAGTGGTTCACCGCGCGCAGCCCGCCCCACCGCGTCGCCTGCGTGTAGTTCTCGAAGCCGTCCTCCCAGAGGCCGCCGCGCGCGGTCCACCGCCACGCCGTGTGCCGCTCGGTCGGCGCGTCGGTCGGCTTGTCGGCGGAGTACCAGCACGTGTTGCCGAAGCACGACGGCTGGCTGAAGGGCACGCCGCGCAGGAAGCGGTACTGCCCGTCGTTCAAGTACAGCACCCGCGACAGGTACCCGTCGGGCGTGGTGACGGGCTGGCCGCCGCGCTGGAACGCCGGCCACTCTGTCTTCTGGAACACGGCCTTGTTGAAGACCTCGTGCGTCTCGGCCCAGTAGCCGAGCGCGGGGGCGGCGACGAGCGCGACCAGGCCGAGCGTGTGCGAGCGGCGCATCACCAGCCGCCCTTCGCGAGGCCGGACAGCACGCGTCGCTCGAGGCGACCAGCGCCGGCGACGTAGACGACCGGGACCAGGTCGACGCCCGGGCGGCGGCCGCGCTCGGTGCGGAACAGCGTCGCCGCGGCGTCCACGCAGGCCGTCTCCGCGGTGAACGGCAGCGTCACCTCGCGCACCGGCCGGTCCTTGATGAAGAACTCGCGCAGCGCCCCCGCGGCGTCGACGCCCACGCGGTAGGGGAAGGGCTCGCCGGCCTTGCGGGCCACGAGATCTCTCCAGCCGTTCGAGGCACCGAGGGGCACCCAGCCGCTGGGGTCCTTGATCCGCGCCTCGTCACCGGCCCACACCACGCCCACGCCGCCGGTGGTGTCGGTGAGGAGGTCGGCCGCGCAGCGGAGCGCGGTGGCGCCCGGCACCTGCGGGCCTTCTTCCTGGCACGCGCGCGGGCTGCACGCCTTGACGGCGCCGCCCTCCAGCACCGTGAGGGTGGGTGCGGCCGGATCTTCGAAGAGGCCGCCGTCGGGCGCGTACGACAATTCGCTGCTGTCCACGCACAGCCCCTGCAGCGCGGTGAAGCCGCCCAGCACGCCGGCGTCGGCGAACGTCAGGTCGAGTGTCCCGTCGGGCGCGAAGCGGCGCACCGAGTCGGCGGTGGCGACCCACACGCGCCCGGCGCCGTCGCCCGCAAGGCCACGCAGCTCGCCGAGGCCCCGCAGGGCGAAGCGCGGCGTGAGCGCGGCGTCGAAGACCTTCACGCCCTCGTCGTCGGCCACCAGCACCAGCCCGGTGCCGGCCAGCTCGTCCGTGGGCTCGCCCTCGAGCACCAGCCGCCCGTCGGCGTTGCGTCGCCAGGTGTGGTGCGGCAGCGCGGGCACCACGCTCAGCCAGCGGGCGTGGGCGGCGATGGTGGTGCTGTGCGTCGCGGGCGCCTCTTCCAGCGCCGTCACCGTCGTGACGCCGTACACCCAGCGGCCGTCCAGCTTCGTGCGCACCAGGACGCGGTGCTCGCCGGGCGCCGCGTAGGTGTGCGTGGCGGACTTCCCTTGCTCGTCGAAGACGCCGTCGGCTTCGAAGTCGAACTGCCAGCCCGGCGCGTCGGACGCGGCGCGAGGCGCGAACTCCACCGCGAGCGGCGCGAGGCCCGACGCGGGGCGCGTCACCACCGTCACGGGCACCGAGCCCACCGCCTGCCCGGTGACGTCGAGGGTGATCGGGTCGACCTGGCCTCCGCCGATGGGAACCGGGAGCAGCGTCAGCGTGGTGACGCCCTCGGCGAGCGGGACGCGCGGCGCGATGAAGCGGCCGCCTTTGGTGGTCACCACCGGCACCGACGGGGCGCCCACGTGCCCGGTCCCCGCGTAGAAGCCGTCCACTGGCGCGCCCATCACCAGCACCGCCTGGAACTTCGTCGGGTCGAACCAGCCGGTGACGGACACCCACATGCCCGAGAGCGTCTCGCCCGCCTTCGGTTGCTCGATCAGCACGCCCGTGGGGCCGAGGTCCGCGGGGCGCGCGTCCTCCAGCGAGCCCAGGTCGCCCTTGCAGGAGCAGCCGTGGAGGCCCAGCGCGGCGAGCAGCAGCAGCAGGGGGCCGCGAGACGATCGAAGTGCGTGGGTCATGGGGGGCCTCGAGCGTTCACCAGGGGCAGCGGAAGCCGTCGACGCACACCACGCCGGCGGGAGAGGCACAGCAGAGCTGCGCGAGTTCATCGCACGCCGCGCACGGGCACGCGGTGCAGCCCAACGCCGGGCGGACCTCCGCGCACGACATGCTGACGCACACCTCGCCGGCGCCGCAGGGCTGGTCGCACCCGCCGCAGTGCGCCGGATCCATCGAGGTGTCGGGGCAGGAGGCGCCGCACGGCTGGACGATCAGCCCGCAGGTGGCGGTGCACGCGCCGCCGCTGCACATTTGTCCCGCCGCGCACGCCTGCGCGCACCCGCCGCAGTTCGCGCCGTCCGTCTGCAGGTCGACGCAGGCGCTGCCGCAGCGCGTGGTCCCCGGAGGGCAGGTGCAGGCGCCCGCCTGGCAGACCTCGCCGCCGGGGCAGGCCTGGCCGCAGCCGCCGCAGTGGCGCGCGTCGAGGGTGACGTCGACGCACCCGTCGCTCGCGCAGGTGGTGCTGCTCGTCGGGCAGGCGCACGTGCCCGCGGCGCAGACCTGTCCGGTGCCGCAGCTGTCGCACGACGCGCCGCAGTGCCGGGGATCGACGGCGGTGTCCCAGCAGCGCCCGTCTCCGCACGCGTCGGCGGCGTTGTGCGTGCAGGTCGCGACGCAGCTTCCGTCGTCGCAGTGCTGGCCGGCCGAGCAGGTGGTGGTGCAGTCGCCGCAGTGGCTCGGATCGAAGCGGGTGTCGGTGCACGCGCCGTCGCACGCCGTGCGCCCCTGGCCGCACGTGCAGGCGCCGTCGCGACAAAAAGCGTCGGTGTCCTGGCAGGGCATGAAGCAGGCGCCGCAGCTGAGCGCGCTCTGGCGGGTGTCGAGGCAGACCGCGCCCGAGCAGAGCTCTCCGCGGCCGCCGCAGCTGCACTCGCCGGCGATGCAGGTCGTGCCCGGCGGGCAGAACGCGCACGTCGTGGGCGTCGCGCAGCGCCCGGCTTCGCAGGACTGGCCCGACGCGCAGGCGCGGTTGCAGCCGCCGCAGTGCTGCGCGTTGCTCTGCACGTCGACGCAGTCGCCGCCGCACGCCACGTCGGGGGCCTCGCAGGAGGCGCCGGGCCCGTCGAGACAGGTGAGGGTGCTGGGGTCGCACGACATGAGGCCGGGGCAGCGGCCCTCGAAGTCGCACGGGAAGACTTCGGTCGCGCCTCCGCACGCGAGCAAGCTCGTCGCGAGAAACAGGAGTGCCCGTGTGCGCCTCATCCGGTCCCCCCTGCCGCGACCTCGGCCAACCGCCGTGATGGCGGCGCAAGTCTGCGCGTTGGCTGTGCCTGGCACAAGCCCTGTCGCCTGCAGGCTGGCCACCCGCGAGAAGCGACGGCGGATGGCGTCGGGCACCGCGGCGCCCGCCTGGTAGCCGAGGTCGCCCGCGCCGCTACTCGCACCCCACCTCGACGAAGAGGCAGCCGCCCGGGCAGCTCCACTGCATGCGGGGCGCGCCGGTGAAGAGGTCCTTCCCCACGCACAGGCCGTCTACGCCGGCGAACTCCCCGAAGGAGTCCTCGGCGTCGAGGTCCCACCAGCGGCCCACCACCCCGCCGTCGCCGTCCGTCACCACCCAACTGCAGTCCGGCTGGCGGGAGGCGAGCCACGAGGTGCCGGCCACCGGGCCCTGCGCGCAGGTGGAGGCGGAGACCTGCAGCGTGCACGCGAAGAGCGCCGAGCAGACAGACGGCGCGCACCGCGTGGACACCGGCTCGGTGCACCCCAGGCAATAGCCTCCGTCCTCGCGGGTGCAGGCGCGGCCTCCCTGACACTCGGTGACGCAGCGGTGGTTGATGCAGCTCGCCGAGGGCGTTCCGCTGCAGAAGGGGAAGCCCGCGTCGAGGGGCACGCAGTCGGACGCGCGCGTGCACTCGGGCCCGCCGCCGCCGGTGCCACCACCCAGCCCGCCACCGGTGCCCAGCCCGCCGCCGGTGCCACCACCCAGCCCGCCGCCGGCGCCACCACCCAGCCCGCCGCCGGCGCCCCCTCCGGACGTTCCGCCTCCGCCCGCACCGCCGCCGCTGCCGGCGTCGCCCTCACTCACCGGCAAAAAGCACTGACAGGACGCGGCGACCGCGAGCACCCACACCAAGAGGAGTCTGCGCACCGCCCCTCCGCTTCCCGGCCCGGCAGGAGGTTCTACGCCAACCCCGCCCCGTCTGCGCCACGGGCACTTCCGCCGCACCGGCCCGCCCGCGCAGTTCTGCCCGCACTGAAAGCGGGACAGACTTCCCCGGAAACTCCCGCCCCCGGGGTTCCCCCGAACGAGGTACCCTTCCCCTCGGTGGTTGGGGACTTTCGACTCGCCTTCGACTCGGCCGAGGACCTCCAGCGCGCCTGGGAGGACTCGCTGTACAGGGGCGAGGCCTTCGTGCCGACTCAAGAATCGCCGCTGCTGGGCGCCAGTCTTCAGGTGTGCCTCGCGGTGACGGGCCTGGGGGAGGTGGTGGTGGAGGCCGAAGTCCTGAGCCTCGAGCTGGACTCCGCGGACCGCCCGGGCATGCGAATCAGCCTCGGCCCCGAGGGACGAGAGGCGCTCCGGCAGCTCGCCGCTTCCCTGCCTGCGCCCGCCGACGACACCGCACGCCGGGTACCCCTGGCCGCCACCGGCACCATTCCCCAGCGCCCCGACGTGGCCGCCGCGGACACCCTGCCCCACGGCAGCCACGCCCACTTCAAGCCGGGGGAAGTCATCGGCGGCCGCTTCCAGGTGGAAGCCCTCATCGGCGAGGGCGGCATGGGCGAGGTGTACCGGGCGGTGCACGTGTACCTGAAGCGGCCCGTCGCCTTGAAGACGCTGCAGAAGAAGCTGCTCTCGGACCAGGAGGCGTGGACCCGCTTCCAGCGCGAAGCCGAGCTCGTCTCTCGCCTGGAGAGCCAGCACGTGGTGCGCGTCTTCGACTTCGGCCGCCTCGACGACGGGCAGCCCTTCATCTGCATGGAGTTCGTCGAGGGCGAGGGTCTCGAAGCGGTGCTGGACCGCGGCCCGCTGGAGCCTTCTGAGGCCGTCACCCTGCTGGAGCAGGTGGCCGAAGGCCTGTCCGAGGCGCACGCGCTGGGCATCGTCCACCGCGACTTGAAGCCGCCCAACATCATGCTTGGCCGGCGGCGCGACGGGCGGAAGCTGGCCAAGATTCTCGACTTCGGCATCGCCCGCGTCGCCACCTCGGGGCAGAAGCTGGAGCGCCTCACCGCCACCGGCATGGTGGTGGGCACGCCCGCCTACCTCGCGCCGGAGCAGGCCCTGGGCAAGGACATCGACGCCCGCACCGACATCTACGCGCTGGGCTGTGTGGCCTACGAGATGCTCACCGGCCGCCCCCCCTTCAAGGCCGACGCCATCGGCGCGCTGCTGCTGATGCACCTCAACGAGGTGCCGCGCCCGCTGGAGGCTTTCCGCCCGCAGCTGGCGCCCCTCGCCGGACTCTCTGAGGCGGTGCGCAAGGCGCTGGAGAAGGACCCGGCGCGCCGCTGGCAGGCCGTGGAGGACTTCACCCGTGCGCTGCGCGACGGCCTCCTCCCGAAGAAGGGCCGGCCCGTGCCGAGGCAGAAGGCCACGCCGTCTCCCGAGGCGTCCACCGACACCTGGGAGGTGGAGAACCTCCCCGTCATCACCGCGCCGCCGCCCGGCCAGGAGCCGCCCGACAGCGGCACGCCCGAGGCCCTCCCCCGCTCTTCACCGGCGCGGCCCGCGGCGCCGCTGCCCCGCATCTCCGCGCCCTCGCTGCGCGACGCGGCTCCTCCGCCGCGCTCCTCGGCGCCGCCGCCCCAGGCGTCTCCTTCGCGGACGGCCTACGGCTCCCCGCCCTCGGGCGCGCTGCCCCCGCCGCGCTCCTCGGCCCCCTCGCTGCCGCGCGCCTCCTCGCCGCCGCGCAGCTCGCCTCCCCCTTTCGGCGCCATCGAGCGCAGCGACGCGCTGGACGGGCGCCTCGGCCGCCTGGGCGAGACGCTGGCCAACCTGAACTTCGCCCTCTCTCCCGAGCGGGTGGCGGCGATGGAGAAGGCGCGCGCCGCCGTCCCCGAGACGTCCACCATCGGCTGGGTGCTGGTGGCCGAGCCATTGCGCACCACCCACACCCAGCCCGCCTACGCCTCGCTCCTGGCGCTCGCGGTGGACGTGGCGACGGTGTGGGGCGGCGCGCTGGACAAGGTGGACGAGAAGCTCTTCACCTTCCTCTTCGTGGGCGCGGGCAGCCAGGCGCGCGCGGTGCTGGCAGCCACGGAGATTCGCGAGCGCATCGAGGTGATGCTGGACGGCGCGCCCACCGACGCGCCGGTGTTCCGCCTCGCGCTGGGTGGCGGGAAGATGACGCCGCCGCAGGAAGGCCCGCTGGAAGGCGAGGTGGTGCAGGGCGCGAAGGACCTGGCCGGGAAGGCGGGTCCGGGCCAGGTGCTGCTGCCTTCGTCCTTCGCCAACGCGGTGAGCGACCTGGTGGAGACGCAGGCCGCCGGCGACGCGGTGGCCATCGTGGAGCGCAGGCCCTTCCCCAACCGCCCGGTGCCGGTGGTGGGCCGCGACTTGACGTTGAATGCCTTGTCCGAGCGGCTGGCCGCGCTGGCCGAAGGCACCCCCCCGCCGATGGTGGTGGTGGGGCCGCGGTTGTCGGGGCGCAGCACCATGGCGCAGGAAGCCATCTCGCGGGCGCGCGCGAAGGGGCTGGTGGTGGGCTTCTCGCAAGGCACCCGCAGCCTGGCCGGCCTGCCCTACGCCGCCTTCACCGACGTCATCTGCCAGTTGTGCAGCGTCGTCCCCAACCAGCGCTTCACCGCGCTGGCGCCGGTGCTGGAGCGGCTCCAGCTCACGCCGGGCGAGCGCGAGGCGGTGCTGCTGCTGACGCAGGTGAAGCCGCCCCTTTCGCCCTTCACTCCGAAGCAGGCGGTGCACGTGCTGCGGCGGGTGCTGGAGGCGGGCAGCGGCGGGCGGCCGCGGGTGCTGGTGTTCGACGCGCTGGACGCGGTGGACGAGGCCAGCGCCGAGGCCTTCCGCGAGCTGTGCGTGACGAAGGCGCGCGGCGAGCTGGTGCTGGGCTTCACCTCCCCGGAGCAGGCGGACCAGTGGCTCTCCGACGTCCCGCAGGCGCCGCTGCCGTTGCTCTCCTCCGCGGACGTGGGCCGCTGGCTGGCGGCCTTCCTCGGGCACGCGGCGCCGCGAGAGCTGCAGGTGTCGCTGGAGGCGCGCTCGCGGGGGCTGCCCGGCCTGCTGGTGGAGTGGACGCTGCTGGCGGTGGAGCGCGGGCTCCTTCGTCCCCGCGGCTCGGGTCTGGCGCTGGAGGGCGCGCTGCCGGCGGTGGAGGGCGAGGCGCTGCCGGCGGAGCGGCTCAAGGCGCTGGGCGCGCGGGTGGCGCGGCTGGTGGAGGCGACGGCGGCGCTGGGCGACGCGGCCGACACGGCGGTGCTGGCGCGCGTGCTGCCGGGGGCCTCCCAGGCGACGTGGCAGCGGCTGCAGGGCACGCGGCTGGTGAAGAGCGCGGGCGGGGCACGGGTGGTGCCAGGCCAGCCGGGGCTGGAGGAGGTGGCGCTCAAGGCGCCCATGGCCCGGCGTCCGGCGCTGTGGCACCGGCTGACGGCGGCGCTGGGGGAGACGGTGAAGAAGGCGCCCATGGAGTGGCTGCGGGTGGCGCGGCTGGTGGACACGGTGGCGGAGCCGTCGCGCGCGGCGCAGGCGTGGCGCACGGCGGCGGCGGTGGCGCTCAAGGTGAGGAGCCCCCTGGGGCTGATGCACGCGCAGGCCGGCTGGGCGGAGGCGCTGGGGCGGCTGTCGGACTCGGACACCCCGGACGCCACGCGGCTGCGGCTGGAGCTCCTGGCGCGGGCGGCGGCCAACGCCTTCGTGGTGCGGGACACGGAGCGCGCGCGGACTCTCATCGACACGGCCAACGAATTGGCGCAGCGCGAGCAGGTGGGCGCGCCGGAGCACTTCCTGTTGGCCTCGCGGCTGCATCGCTCGCTGGGGCGCCCGGAGTTGGCGCAGGAGGCGCTCTCGCAGGCGCTGACGCTGGCGGGGCGGGGCCCGGCGGCGGCGCTGTGCCTGGCCGAGGTGGGCGACGTGAAGGAGAGCGAAGGGGACATGGCCAGCGCGGCGCAGGCGTACGAGCAGGCGCTGCCCCTGGCGGACGCGGCGGCGCCGCTGGCGGTGTGGCACGGGGAGCTGGACTTCCGCGCGCGGGTGGAGACGCGGCTGGCCGGCGTGTTGATGGTGCTCAAAGACGAGCGCGCGAAGGCGCTGTTGTCCACCAGCCTCGGACGGTGGCGGGCCGCGGGGGCGCCCCTGTACGAGGCGCGGGTGCTGGCCAACCTAGGGACGCTGTGCGTCGCCGGTGGGCAGCTCAACGACGCGGCGGCGCTCTTCGGCCAGGCGGCGGCCACGGCGGAGGCGGCGGGCGACTTTCCCTTCCACGCGCGGCAGTTGGTGTCGCTGGCGCGGGTGCAAGCGCGCGCGGGAAGTCCGCAGACGAAGCAGACGGCCGCGACGGCGCGGACCCTGGCGATGACGCTGGGCTGGGACGAGGGCCGCAAGCAGGCCGAGGCGCTGCTGCAGTCGGAGTGACGCGGGCTGCCTCGAGGAGGTGCGCCTCGCTCCCTCAAGGACAGGCGGCGAACGCGTCCGCGTTCCTCGGCGCCACCACCGGCGCGCCCGTCAGCGCGGACTCGAAGAAGCACGCGTACTGGTACTGCGCCTCCGCCTGGCGGAAGACGACGAAGTGTCCATTCGTCCCGGGCGCGGCCTCGTGCTGCACCACCGCCAGCGTCACGCCGCTCCGGTTTCCGGACAGCGGCGGCGTCTTCACCTCCCCGCCCACCAGCGCGAGGGACTGGGGCAGGTCCGTCTCCACGGTGGGCGCGGCGACGTCCATCCGCGCCGACACCGCCAGGGCCGACACCATGCGCGGGAGGTAATACGTGTCCACCACCCCCTCGAGGAGCAGCACCGAGGCCGGCGACGCGCGGGTGGAGGAGTCCCTCGCCCACAAGGGCGCCTGGTTCATCGGCTCGATGGGGTCCCACAGCGTGGCGGCCAGCGAGAGGACGGGGTCGAAGAGGTCCACCTCGTCGCTCGCCGCGTAGCCCAGCACGCCCTTCACCAGCTCCGCGCTGGACGGCGTCTGCTTCAGCACCAGGTTGTACAGCCAACTGCCGCCCGCGCCGGACAGGGCGCCCGCGGTGAAGCCGTCGTCGGAGGCGAGGATGGACGCCGCCACCACGCTGCCCGTGGAGTGCCCGTGCACGAAGAAGCGCGCCGGGTCGAAGGACACCGCGCTGGCCAGCGCGTCGGGCACCAGCGCGCCGGGTACGTCGAGGCCCCTGGCCAGCGTCACCAGCACCTCGTACTCCGCGGCCTGCTGCCGGTGGTTGTCGCGCACCGAGACGGGGTTGAAGATGTTGTAGAAGTGGAAGCCCGAGGTGTCGCCCGAGGGCGAGCGCGGGCCGCTCAGGTTGGCGTCCACGCACAACGTGGCGATGCCGCGCGCCGCCAGCACCCGGGCCAGCCCGTTGCCGCTGCCGCCCACCATCTCCAGCCAGTCGCCCCCGGAGCCCGGCACGTGGAAGAGGAGCGGGAAGCCGCCGGCCGGCATCGCGCGGCGCGGGACGGTGAGGGCGAAGCGGATGACCTCGGTGGCCTGCACCTGCGGGACACCGTCCGGGCTGAACAGCATTTCTCCGCCCTCACCGGCGAGGTACGGCTTGGGCCCCCGCTGATAGAGCGGCACCTCCACGTGGCCCTCCAGCACCGTGTAGCCGGGGTAGCTGGCCAGCACGGCGAGGGCGCCCACCAGCGGGGCCGGCCGCGCGCGCGCCGCCTGGGCGATGGCCTTCAAACGCGCGTGGTGCGAGCCGGTGCGGAAGACGGTGGCGGCCACCACCTCTTCGCGGGCACGTCCCTGCGCGGCGAGGAGCGCGTCGAGGCGCGGCAGCTGTGCGCGCAGCGCCTGGCTCCGTGGGCCGGAGGGCGCCGCGTCCTCGAGGAAGGCGGCGCGTCGCAGGGGCAGCCCCTTCGTGTCTTTGAGCGCGCGCGTCAGCGCCGCGACGTACCAGGTGGCGGGCTCCAGCACGTGGCCCTGGCGGGGCAGCGCGACGAGGAGGTGCGCCGGAGAGAAGGTCTCCGCCGCGTCCTTGAAGCGGACCTCCAGCGGGATGAAGGCGCCGTAGCCGGGCGAGGCCTCGTCGACGTTCACCAGCACCACGGCGCTGTCCCAGGACTGGCTGGCCGTGGGCGTCTGCGGCAGGGACGAGGCGTCGACGGGCCCGGAGAGGGGAAACCACACCGCGCTGCTCCGCCCGAAGCCCTCGCCCAGGGTGTCCAGGGCGTCGACGTAGCGGCGGGCGACGGTGCTGTCCTTCGTGGGGAAGTCCTTCACCTCCACGGTGCCGTCGGCGCGCAGCCGGCCGGCCGCGGGGAAGGGCGCCTCGAAGAAGCGGCCGTCGGGCGAGAGGAGCGCCGTCACCTCCGACACCGCCTCCGGCACCGGGCCACACGCGGCGAGGAGGAGCAGGAAGAGGGTGGGAAGTGGCCGCGACGAGAGGGCCGGCGCCGAGGCCTGCGCCTGACGGCAGGGGAGGTCCTGGCGTGGCACGCGAGAGGCCCTCACCACTCGATGTCGTAGTGATGGATCGCCGGCTCGAGCACCTCCTTCACCACGCGGCCCTGCTTGGCCAGCGCGAAGCCGGTGTCGAAGAGGCCGTGCCACACGGTGCTCAGCACCTCGGGGACTGGCTCGGGGAAGAGGAAGCGAACGTGGCCGCCGCCGCCCTTGGGGTTGCACGCGAAGCTGCTGCGTACGTTCTGCACGCCGGGCTCGAGGAAGGTCGGCAGGTGGGCCAGCAGCGCCGCCGCGGGCGTCCGGGTGAAGGCGAGCAGCACCGACGCCAGCGGCTTCACCAGCGGCCCCATGCGGGAGCCGGAGGTATGGACGTTGGTGCACGAGACGACCGCGCGCCCGTGGAGCGCTTCGTAGGCCACCAGCACCTGCGCGAAGTCCGGGCCTGGCCACCAGCGCTGCGCGCTGGGGTCGTCGAGCAGCCTGCGGGTGGGGTCCTCGAGGCCGGCGCGGAGCGCCTCGAGATGTCCGAAGTGCCGGAGGCTTTGCGCGAAGGCGGTGAGGTAGGTCGCGTTCACCATCCACATGGCGACGGTCTACACGGCCCGTGTCGGGGTCGATAGAGGAAGCCGCCCGAAGAGGCCCCCGGCAGACGGCGCGCCCTGGGCGGAACTACTTCGCGGGCGGCAAGAGGACGCGGTCGATGACGTGCACGATGCCGTTCCCCGCGCGGACCGAGGCGACAATCTTCGCGTCATTCACCCAGGCCTGCCCGCCTGCTTGCTTCGTCCTGAAGCGTGTCCGCAACGCAGAACCTGCGCCGCCACCACTGCGTCACGGCACGGCGTGCGCGTTCACCCGCGACGGGGGCTTGCGCGGGGCTGTGCCCGGTGTGCTATCGATCTCCGCGTTTCACGGGAGGCGGCATGAGCACGACGGCACTCTCACTCGAGGCGCTCTTCGGGGACCTGAACCTGGACCTCGAGCCCGAGCTGCCCGCGGACCTGGAGCGGCACCTCGCCGACTCCCCACCGCCGGCGCCCGCCGCCACCGCCTTCGCCGCCGACGCCGAGGCCGCCCTGGACGCGCTGGGCTTCACGCCCGCCTCCGCGCTGTTGTCCGACGCCGACGCCCGCTCGCGGGCCACCCAGCCGTACGACTTGACCCACGGGGAGTTGGCGCAGACCGTGTCGATGTGGGGCGACGACGAGCGCTTCTCGGCCATCAGCACCACGCCGGTGGCCCTGGACGACCTGCCGGAAGACGCCTACCCGACGCAGTTCACCCTGCTCGAGCTGGAGTGAACCTTCAAAGGGCCACCCGCCCGCGACCGGTGGTAAGGACGAGGCCCCATGGCCATTCGCCTCGTCGTCACCGACATGGACAACACGCTGTACTCGTGGATCGACTACATCGTCCCGGCCGTGGAGGCGATGGTGGACGCGGTGGTGAAGGCCACCGGCTTCCCGCGCCTCAAGGTCGTCCAGTCCTTGAAGGCCGTGTACACGAAGTACGAGTCCAACGAGTACCCCTTCGCCCTGCAGGAGTCCTCCCTCTTCCAGGACTTCCCCGAGTTCGGCAGCTTCGACAAGCTGGTCATCGAGCCCGCGCGCATGGCCTTCTCCGAGGCGCGCCGCAAGTACCTGCGGCCCTACAAGGGCGTGGTGGAGACGCTGGCCGCGCTCAAGGAGCGGCACGTCTTCGTGGTGGCGCTCACCGACGCGCCGCGAAACCCCGCCGAGCAGCGCGCGCGCCGCATGGGGCTCGACCAGCACCTCACCGCCCTCTACACCATGCCGGGCTTCCAGTTTCCCCGCACCGCCGAGGGCGAGGCGCTGGTGGCGCCGGACATCCTCCACAAGGAAGAGAAGGGCGACTACCGCGCGGCGTGCCCCGTCTTCGAGCTGCCCCGCGAGTGGGAGAAGCCCAACCCGTCCGGCCTGCAGAAGATCCTCGGCACCTACGGCCTGTCCCCGAAGGAGGTGCTGGTGGTGGGCGACTCGCTCAAGAAGGACGTGGCCATCGCCAGGGAGCTGGGCTGCCACGACTGCTGGGCGGAGTACGGCACCTACGTGTCGCTGGAGTACCGCGAGCGGCTGGACATCATCTCGTCGACCGCCATCACCCGGCGCCACGCGGCGTCGGTGTTCGAGACGGGCCCGCAGGCGAAGCCGTCGCACACCCTGTCCAACTACGGCCGGCTGCTCGAGCTCGTCGACGCGCTGGCGTGAAGCCGGCGAAGGGCGCTCCACGGCAATGCGCGACGGCGTAGAGTCCCGTCATGGCCCGCCCCCCACCGCCGCCCCTGGCCGAGGGCACGCAGCTCAAGGACTACCGGCTGGTGCGGCGAATCGGCACCGGGGCGATGGGGGAAGTCTACGAGGCGGTGCACTCCGTCATCGGCCGGAAGGTGGCCATCAAGGTGCTGCGCATCGGGGTGGACGAGGCGCTCAACGCGTCCCGCCGGCTCCTGGAGGAAGCGCGCGCCGTCAACGCCATTCGCCACGCGGGCATCGTCGACGTCTTCGACGTGGGCGTATACGGGGAGCGCCGCCCCTACCTGGTGATGGAGCTGCTCGAGGGCCGCACCCTGAGTGAGCGCCTCAAGGCCGACGGGCCGCCGCCGCTGCACGAGGCGCTGGCCATCCTCGAGGGGGTGCTGGGCGTGCTGGCGGCCGCGCACCGGGCGGGCGTCATCCACCGGGACTTGAAGCCCAGCAACGTCTTCCTCCTCAAGGGCCGCGAGGGCGCCGCGGCGGTGAAGCTGCTGGACTTCGGGGTGGCGCGCCGGGAAGGCCGCGAAGAGGCCCTCACCGGCCCGGCGATGGCCGTCGGCAGCGTGGGCTTCATGGCGCCGGAGCAACTGCAGGGGCAGGCGGTGCCGGCGAGCGACCTCTACGCGGTGGGGTGCCTGGCCTTTCAGCTCATCGCCGGGAAGGCCGTCTTCCCGCTCAAGAACATCCCCGAGGCGGCCCGGCGCCACCTGCTGGAGCCGGCGCGGAAGCTGCGCACCGTGCGCCCGGACACAGCCCCGATGCTCGAGGCCTGGGTGGATATGCTGCTGCAGAAGGACGTGGCCCAGCGCCCCCGCACCGCCGAGGCCGCCTTCAACGCGCTGCGCGCGGTGCAGCACGAGCAGAGCGAACCCAGGACGGAGCCGTCGCTGTCCAGGGACCCGGCGCTGCTGAGCGTCATCCGCGCGCACAAGAAGACGGACCTGGTGCCCGCCTTCGAGCCGCCGTCCGGGGCGAAGTCCGTCACCACCGAGCCGGTGCGGCCCGTCGTGCCGTCGAAGCAAGCCGGCCCCGTCCCGCACCCGCCCATCGACGAGCGGCCCACGGTGGTCGCCGGGAAGGACGACGACGAGGACACGCTGGACGGGAACAAGACGCTCGTCGACACCTGACCTGGGCCAGTGCTGCTGCTTCTGGCTGAGTGAAGCGGTGAGCGCACCGCGTTGCGCATTTCGTGGCGAAGCGGGCCCGGCGCTGCTTCAAGAGCGCGCGTACCACCTCTTTCCCCCGTGAGGTCCCCTCCGATGGCGCTTCAGAAGCGAGCCTGGGCCGAGCCCTTCAAGATCAAGATGGTCGAGCCCCTGCGGATGACCACCCCCCCGCAGCGCCAGCAGGCGATGGAGGAGGCCGGCTTCAACACCTTCCTCCTCAAGTCCGACGACGTCTACATCGACCTGCTCACCGACTCGGGCACCAGCGCGATGAGCGACGTGCAGTGGGCCGGGATGATGCTGGGCGACGAGGCCTACGCGGGCAGCAGGAACTACTACCACCTCGAGGAGGCGATGCAGCGCTTCTACGGCTACCGCTACCTGGTGCCCACGCACCAGGGCCGCGGGGCCGAGCACCTGCTGTCCAGCATCCTCATCAAGCCGGGCGATACGGTGCCCGGGAACATGTACTTCACCACCACCCGCGCCCACCAGGAGCGCGCCGGCGGCACCTTCGTGGACATCATCGTCGACGAGGCGCACGACCCCACCGACGAGCGGCCCTTCAAGGGCAACGTGGACTTGAACAAGCTGGAGGCGCTCATCGCGAAGGTGGGCGCGAAGAGGATTCCGTACGTCTCGGTGGCCGTGACGGTCAACATGGCGGGCGGGCAGCCCGTCTCCATGCAGAACCTCAAGGAACTGCGGGCGCTCACCCGGAAGCACGGGATTCGCGTCATCCTCGACGCCACGCGGGCGGTGGAGAACGCCTGGTTCATCAAGCAGCGCGAGAAGGGCTACGCGGACAAGCCGGTGGCAGAAATCCTCAAAGAGCTGTGCAGCTACACCGACGGCTGCACGATGAGCGGGAAGAAGGACCTGCTGGTGAACATCGGCGGCTTCTTGGCGCTCAACGAGTGGGACGTCTTCGAGGAGGCGCGCAACCTGGTGGTGCTCTTCGAGGGGCTGCACACCTACGGCGGGCTGGCCGGGCGCGACATGGAGGCGATGGCCCGCGGCATGGAGGAGGCGGTGCAGGAGGCGCACATCCACGCGCGCATCGGGCAGGTGGAGTACGTGGGCGAGAAGCTGCACGCGCTGGGGGTGCCCATCGTGCGGCCGGTGGGCGGGCACGCGGTGTTCCTCGACGCGAAGCGCTTCCTCCCGCACCTGGGCCAGCTCGAGTTCCCCGCCCAGACGCTGGCCGCCGAGCTGTACCTGGAGGGCGGCGTTCGCGCGATGGAGCGCGGCATCGTCTCGGCCGGGCGCGACGCGAAGACGGGGCAGCACCACGTGCCGAAGCTGGAGCTGGTGCGGCTCACCTTCCCCCGGCGCGTCTACACCCAGGCCCACTGCGACGTGACGGTGGAGTCGGTGTACGAGGTCTTCCAGCGGCGGAAGGCGGTGCGGGGGCTCAAGATGACGTACGAGCCGAAGTACCTGCGCTTCTTCCAGGCGCGGTTCGAGCGGCTGTAGCGCTTCAGCGCGCCTCCAGCAGGTTGGACTCCAGCGTCTTCGCCTCGGCGCCCATCGCGTCGCCAGGCCGCGCGGCCTTCTTCACCTCGCGCGCGAGCTCCAGCGCCCGGTCGTGCTTGCCCAGCCGCGCGTACGCGAGCGCCAGGTTGTAGCGGGGCCGCAATTCGGCCTTCGGCGCCAGGGTGGCCGCCTTCTCCAGCAGCTTCACCGCCTCCTGGTGCTTCTCCTTCACCGTGGACTGCACCAGCAGCGCGCCGAGGTTGGCCAGCGGCTTCCACTCTTTGGGCGCCAGCACCATCGCCTGCCGGTAGGCGGCCTCGGCCTTCGCGTCGTCCGGCACCGCCTCGTAGAGGTTGCCCAGGTGGAAGTGCGCCTCCCAGCTCTTCGGGTTGCGCTTCAGCGCCTCCTTCGCCGCGCGCTCGCTGCCCTCCACGTCCTTGTCGAGGAGCAAGAGGCCCGCCAGGTTGAGCCACCCCTGCTGGTGGTCCGGCACCACCTGGAGCTCCCGCTTCACGTAGGCCACCGCCGCCTGGGTGTCGCCCTCCATCATCGCCGCGGCCAGCGCCTTCTCCAGCAGCACCGGGTGGTCGCCGCACGCCTCGAGCCCGTCGTCCAGCGCCGCCCGCGCCCCGCCCAGCGCCTTCTGCGCGAACAGCACGTCCGCCAGCGTGGCCCACGCGTCCAGCTTCCTGGGCGCCAGCTTCGCCGCGCGCTCAAGCGCCTTCACCGCCTCCTTCCCCTGGCCCGCCTTCTGGTACGCCACGCCCAGCGCGAGGAAGGCGTCGGCGTTGCCCTTCTCCAGCCCCGCCGCGCTCTCCAGCAGCGTAAGGCCCTCCTCCAGCTTGCCCAGCGCCGCCAGCACCCGCCCGAGGTTGAAGACGCACAGGAAGACGTCCCCCGAGAGCTTCGCGCCCTTCGCCAGGTTGGTGAGCGCCGGCTTCTCTTCCCCCAGCGCCTCGTGCACCAGGCCCAGCAGCGTCCAGGACAGCCCCGCGTCCGGCGCCAGCCTCGTCGCCGCGAGGGCGTGCACCTTCGCCGAGTCCCGGTCGCCGAGGAAGAGGGCCAGCCGCGCCAGCCCGAAGTACGTCTCGGGCAGCGAGGGGTTCCGGTCCAGCACCGCCTCGAAGCAGGCGCTCGCCTCGTCGAGCTCCCCCGCCCCAAGCGCCGCCTCGCCGCGCGCGAGCAGCTCCTTCGTCTCGTGCGCCGTGCCCGCCTTCGCTTCTGCTTCCGCGAAGAGCGCCTTCGCCTCGTCGTACTTCCTCGCCTTCAGCTTCTCGAAGCCCTTCTCGGACAGCGGGTCGCGCGCCATGGTGGCCCGGGAGTGTGGCACCGCGTGGTTTCCTTGCAAGTGCCCGACATCAATGCGTTTCTCGTGGGGACGCGCCCTGTCACCCTGCTTTCCACGGCCCGCACACAACGGCCCACCCTCACCGGCGAGAATCCTTTCAACGTCGCACCTCTTTGGGAGAAAACCCGTGTCCCGCATCGACCGCCCGTCCACCAAGCCCGCCGCCCCGAAGGCCAGCGCACCCCGCCACCAGCCCACCAAGCGGGTGGCGCAGGACATCGCCCGGCTGAAGAAGGCGAAGAACGCGCAGGTGACGAAGGCGGAGGACGGCCGCGCCACCAGCCTCGAGCGCACCACCACCCGCAAGGACACCACCACCACCTCGCGCCTCGACGAGCGCCAGGGCCACCTGCTGGAGTCCACCTTCGAGTACTCGAAGTCCACCAGCAAGCCGGGCCTCGAGCGCGAGACGACGTACCAGAACAACACCGACATGCTGGGCCGGCGCTCCTCCGCGGCGCGCACCGAGACGACCCGCGAGCTGGAGAACGGCCGCGAGTCGAAGGCCTCCAGCAAGACGACGGACATCTGGGGCACCACCCAGCAGCTCACCGAGACGAACAAGGAGCTGTCCTTCGAGAACGGCTCCGAGACGTCCAACCGGCGCCTCTCCCGCGACTCGCGCGGCAACCGCCTCACCTCGTCGGACGTGACGCGGGTGGAGCAGCAAGGCAAGTCCGTCGTCACCACCAACGCCAAGCGCGAAGTGGGCAGCGAGCGCAACACCGCCTCCAGCACCACCTGGGAAGACCAGGTCTTCCGCCTCAACGACACGGTGGACTGGAAGAAGACCGACAGCGTCGGCAAGAGCTACCTCAAGGAGACGGAGTACGACGCGTCCCGCATCCAGGCGAAGGCGGACAAGGTCGGCAACGCGGTGGACAAGGTGCTGGGGTGGCTGGGCCTCGAGCCGAAGGAGTGGAAGAGCGAGGTGCCCGCGGACCGGATGAAGGAGGTCGCCTGGCACGAGGGGGACAACTCGTACGTGGGCGCGCGCTACGGCGTGTCCGGCAACCAGAGCCTGTCCTTCGACGGCAAGGGCCTCGACGGCACCTTCCACCGGGAAGCCACCGCCGGCGTGTACGCCAACGCCTCGGGTGCGGTGCAGGGCCGCTTCGGTGAGGCCTCCTACGACGCGCGCGCCAAGGCGGAGGCCACGGCCAGCGTGGACGCGCGGGGCCGGCTGGACTCCAACGGGCTGGACGCCACCGTCAACATGAAGGTGGGCGCGTACGTAGACGCCGAGGTGACGGGCATGGCCCGCACGCCCGGCCTGTACTTCGGCGGCACCGAGCTCTACGCGGCGGTGGAAGGCAAGGCGCGCGCCTCGGCCGAGGTCAGCGCCGAGGCCACCGGGCAGGTCTCCATCACCCGCCGTCCGCCCACCGCGGTGGTGACGGGCACCGTGGGCGCCTCCGCCGTCGCCAAGGTGGAAGGTGAGGTTCGCGCCTCGGCCGGCCCCTTCACCATCGTGGGCAACGCGTACGCCAGCGCGGGCGCCGAGGCGAAGGCCACCGGCATCTTCGGGTACCAGGACGGCAAGCTGAAGCTTGGCGGCAGCGCGGGCGCGGCCCTGGGCGTGGGCGCCGGCGCGGGCGTCACCGTCGAGGTGGACGTGAAGCAGATCGGCGACATGGCGAAGAACGCCGCCGACCTGAACAAGGACGGCAAGCTGGACTGGAAGGACGCAGCGCAGGCGGTGAAGAAGACCGCGAAGTTCGCGCTCCCCGGGCTGGGCCTGTTCCTCTGACCGTCAGTAGGCCCACAGCGCGTGGGCGTAGCGGCGAGCCGTGTCCAGGTTGATGGCCAGCAGCACCAGCAGCGCCGCACCCGCAAGCCCCTTCGGCCGCCGGGAGGCCTCGTCTCCGGCGAAGAAGAAGAGCGGGAAGACGGGCGCGGCGAAGCGGAAGGTGTTCACCAGCTCGCCCTGCGGCAGCTGCACCAGGAAACAGAGCAGCGCGTAGAGGCCCAGGGCGGGCGTGCGGCGTGTCAGCCAGGCGCTGCCGCCGAGGAAGAGCCACCACGCCACGTACCGCAAGACGTTCTGCGCGTCGGTGGACTGCCACTCGTTGCCGAAGACGAGCGTCTGGAGCGCCCCCAGCGGAGAGTCCACGTGCGCCCACGCGCGCTGCGCCCCGAGGAAGGTGAAGGCGCTGCCCGAAGCCAGGTGCTGGAAGAGGAGGAAGCCCCCCACCCCGCCGAGCGCGAGGCCACCCGTGACGAAGGCCGCGCGCAGCCGGCGCTGTGGCTCCACGGTGAAGGCCAGCAGCGCCGCGGACACCCCCACGAAGACGCCCTGGTTGCGGGTGAGGCAGCAGGCCGCCGCACACAGGCCCGCGAGGACGGGCCGCTTCCTCGACGCGAAGAAGAAGGCGCCGAAGGAGAGGAGCAGGAAGAGCGACTCGGTGTGGACGGAGTGGAAGACGTAGCTGGCGGGGCCGAGGAGGAAGACGAGCCAGCCCAGGCGGGTGCGGGGCGCGAGGCCTTCGGGCAGTGCAGTCCTCGCGGCGAGGGCACACCCCACGCAGAACACGAGGAAGAGCCCCGTCGAGAGGAAGCAGCCGACTACCGGCACGTCCACGAAGCGCAGCACGAAGGAGCCGCCGCGCAGGAGCATCGGCCACGCCGGGTAGAAGACCCACAAGTCGCCCGAGTAGCCGTCGCGGGCGATGGAGACGTAGTGGCCGCCGTCCCAGTGGAGGAGGAGCGCGCCGAAGGACTCCTGCCGCTTCGCCAGGGCGTGGAGCCACAGCGCGAGGTGCCCGGCGAAGAGCGTCAGCGTCGAGCCGAGCGCGAAGCGCGGAGTCAACGGGGCCGTCAGCCAGGGGCGACTCGGCGTCACCGGGGCTTCATGGCTCAGCGCGGGCGGAATGGGGCGAAGAAACAACAGCCCCGGGGTGAGCCGTCCTGCAGGTTCCTCCCGCGCCGTGCCGAACGTCACTCAGCCCCTCGGCCCGGGGCTCCTGGGGCCAGGGTGACTCGGCTTCGGTCCCGCTGACGCCCGGAGCCCGCCGCCCGTACGCCCGTGGATGTCAGACCCACACAGTAGAAGGCTCGCCATGACCGCGTGGGCGAGTGTGGTGGAGTTGGTGAAGTCGCAGCACGGACTGATCACCCTGGAGCAACTGCGCGACCGCGGGTGGACAGCCCCGAAAATCCGCTGGTGCCTCGAGTCCGGCCGCCTCGAGCGCGCTCACAACGGCCTCTACCGCCTCCCCGGCTTCCTCCGCACCTTCCGGCACCGCGCAGAGGAAGTCCTGCTGCTGGCCGGCATCGGAGCCGCCTTGTCGCACGCCAGCGCCGCGCATCTCTGGGGCCTCGACGGCTTCGAGCAGGCGCCCACTCACGTCGACATCAGCCTGCCCGCCCGCCGTAAGCTGCGCCCACTGCCCGGCGTACACATCCACCGCCCTCGTAACCCGTTCGACTGGTCGCCACGCTGCGGCCTCGCAGTCACCCGCCTCGCCCAGACCCTGGTCGACCTCTCCCCGTCCCTCGACGACGAGGCTCTCGAAGTCGCTCTCGACTCCGCGCACCGCCGGTACCAACGCATCGGCCATTGGCTCGAAGACCTCGCCGAACAGAAGTCCGCTCGGACGACGCCCGGACTCGGCCGCCTGCTTGGCCTGGTAGAAGAACGACGGGGCCAGCGCACCGACTCACCGCTCGAAGTGCGTGTCTGGCGTCAGCTCCGTGCCGCTGGGCTTCCCCGCCCTCGGCTTCAGCACGACGTCTTCGACGCCGCCGGCTTCGTCATGCGGGTCGACTTCGCGTGGCCCCACCACCGCGTCGCGGTCCACGCCGACAGCTTTCTCTGGCACGGTCGCCGCGTCGCCTTCGACCGCGACGCCGAACAACGCAACCGGCTCAAGGCCCTCGGCTGGGAAGCCCTGGAGATCACCCACGCGATGCTCTCCACGGACTGGACTACACAGCTCGCACAGCTCCTCGACGCTCGCGCTCCCCAACTGCGGCTCTCGCTCTGACTCACGTGGGCCCCGAAAACGTCGTCCTGACAACACTTTCGAGGCCCACGTGGCTTCCTCGTGGGGACTTCATCACGTGCGCACCCTCGCGGCGGGTCGAAGGGGCTCGCGGGGACGAGCACGGCGAGAATCCTTCCGATTCCACCGCTCGCTCGAGAGCCCACGCCGCTCACGGAGACAAGGGACTCAAGTCCGCCCAGTTGGGGCCGACCTCCACGCCCACGCGCAGGGGCGCCTCCAGCGCAAACGCGCTCCGCATCGCCTCGGAGGCCACCCGCGCCGCCTCCCGCAGCTCCCCCTCCGGCACCTCGAACAACACCTCGTCCAGCACCTGCACCAACGGCACCGTCGCCAGCCCCGCCCGCTGCAGCGCCCGGTCCGCGTCGAGCAACCCCCGCCGAGACACATCACACACCGAGCCCTCGTGCGTCCCGCGCCGGGCCAGCCGCTCGGCGTAGCCACGCAGCATGGGGTCCAGCGACTCCAGCCCACCAATGGGCCAGTGCCGCCCGGCGATGGTGACGAGAAACCCGCGCTCGCGGGCCAGCCGCTCCTGCTCGTCCTGGAAAGCCCGCACCTGGGAGTACTTCCTGTCGAAGCGGGCGATGAGCTGCTTCGCCTCCGCCGCCTCCACGCCCAGCTGCAGCGCCAGGGCGCTGGCCCCCTGCCCCGCGAAGGTGGCGAAGTTCACCACCTTCCCCAGCTGCCGCTCGTCGGCCGTCACCTCCTCCGGCCGCTTCTCCAGCACCGCCGCGGCCGTCAGCCGGTGCACGTCGGCCTTCTCCTTGAGCGGCTCCACCAGCGCCGGGTCCTTCGTCAGGTGCGCCAGCACGTGCAGCCCCAACTGGTTGTAGTCGACGGACATGAGGACATGCCCCGGCCTGGCCACGAAGGCGCGGCGGACGCGGGCCATCTCGGGCGTGCGGCCCGGCACCCGCCCCAGGTCCGGGTTGGAGTTGACGATGCGCCCCGAAAACGAGCGCGCGGGGTGGAAGCTGGAGTGCACCCGCCCGTCCGGCCCGAGGTCCCCCCTGAGCGCCGTCACCCAACTGTCGGTGAGGCGCCGCAGCATGCGCCAGCGGATGACGAGCCGGACGATGGGGTGCGCGTGCTCGATGCGCTCCAGCGCCTCGGTGGCGGTGCTCCAGCCCGTCTTGGTGTGACTCACCACCGGCAGCTTCAGCTCCCCGAAGAGCACCTCCCCCAGTTGCTTGGTCGACCCCAGCTCGAAGGGCTTGCCCGCCAGCGCGAAGATGCGTTGCTTCAGCTCCGCCTCGATGGGGGCGAAGTCCGCTTCGGCGCGGTCCAACTCGGCGGCGTCCACCGCGATGCCCGTCAGCTCCATGCGGATGAGCGTCTGCCCCAGGGCCAGGTACTCCGCGTGCTGGGCCGCATCCACCTTCGGGCCCAGCGCCTGCCACACCCGCGCGGTGACGTCGGCCCACTCCCCCGCGTAGGCGGCCACCTTCTCGCGAGGCACCTGGCCCCACGCCTTCCTCCGCGCGCCCACGCCCCGCACCGCGTCGTCCGCAGGCAGCGCCCGTCCCAGCACCTGCCGCGCCACGATGGACAAGTCATGCGGCGCCCAGTTGGACGGCTGGGTGAGGTGCGAGGCCACCGCGGTGTCGCCCGCCACGCCGGCCAGGGTGACGCCCCGCCGCCGCAGCGCCACGTCCACGTCCTTGCTGTCATGCGCCAGCTTGGGCGCCTTCGCGTCCTGGAGCCACGCGGCCAGCGTCGCGTCGAGCGGCTCGTCGCCCACCGGCACGTACCACGCCTTCCCTTCGCCGCCGGCCAGCGCCAGGCCCACCAGCGCCCCGCGCACCGGCGTCGGGTCCTCCGTCACCGCGTGCAGGGCCACCGGCGCGCGGCCCAGCTCCTCAAGGGCGGCCCGCACCTCGTCGTGGGAAGTGCACACCGTCACCGCCACCTTCTCCGCGCCGTCGGAGGCGAGGAGCTCCACGAAGCCCAGCGGCTTGAGCGCGGCGTTGAGCGCCGCGGCGGAAGGTGGAGTCCAGCCCGCGCCCGCGAGCGGCACCGGGAGGGGACGATGCGCGTCCAACCGGCAGCGGGCCAGCTCCACGGGAATCGCCTCGCGCGCCGCCCTGAGCGCGTTGCCCGCGCGCCCGCCGATGGAGTCGAGGGCCGCCAGGGCGCCGTCCACCGAGCCGTGCGCCTCGAGCAGCCCGGTGGCGCCCTTGGCGCCGATGCCGGCGATGCCCGGCAGCCCGTCGTCCTCGTTGCCCACCAACGCCAGCCACTCTGCCACCTGCGAAGGGCCGACGCCGAAGCGCTTCTTCACCATGTCGGTGGTGTAGCGGGCGTCCTTGTTCGGGTCGTACCACCAGGCCGAGTCGCCCACGAGCTGCGCCAGCCGCTTGTCCGCGCCCACCACCACCACGTCGTCGCCCGCGTCGAGGGCCGCGCGCGCGTAGGAGGCGCACAGGGGCAGTTCGTCGTCCGTCTCCACCACGGTGAAGCCGAAGGCGCGCAGCAGCGCGGGCAACTCGGGCACCTGGGCTTGCAGCGGCCGCGGCCAGTCGTCCGGAGGTGGCCTCGCGCTCACCACCGCCACCGCGCGCGAGGGCTGCTTGAAGGCCAGCCCATTCACCAGCGCCTTCGCCACGGCGAACAGGCCATTCACCGGCGCGCCGGCGGCCGAGAGGCGATCCGTCGGCACCACCGCGTGGCCCCGCGCCAGCGTGTTGGTCGCGGCCACGATGAGCGTGCGTTCAGGCATGGCGGCGGGGGAACCGTAACGCGGCGTCCGCGCCCCCGCCGGTTCCTGGCTCGCGCCCATCGCCGACGGCACGGAGCGCCGGGCCCACCTGGATGGAGCGCGGGTCGCGCAGGACCTCGGCCGAAGGTCTGGCTGCGCCGCTTCTGCTCGCAGCGCGCAATTCACCTCATCACGCCGCGATGGACAACGCCTCCGGTTCAGACATGCTGGTCGGGATGACGCTGTCGAAGCTGTGCCTCGCGTGCGGGCTGTGCTGCGACGGCTCGCTGTTCCGTTTCGTGCCGGCCCAGGAGTCGGAGGCCGAGCTACACCTGAAGCTGGGACTGCCGGTGGTGCAGCAGTCGGGGCGCGCGGCGATGGCGCTGCCCTGCCGGAGGCTGTCGGAGCGCCAGTGCACCGTCTACGAGGAGCGGCCCTCCGGCTGCCGCGCGTACGTGTGCCGGCTGGGCGACGAACTGGAGCGGGGTGAGGTGTCCTTCGCGCACGCGCTGGCGGTGGTGCGGGAAGCCCAGCGGCGCATCGCGGCGCTGGCCGCGGCGTGGCCCGGCGAAGGGCCGGTGGTGCAGTCCGCCACCCTCGCCGCGCTCGAAGCAGACTCCTCGCTGTCCGACGCCGCGTACGAGCTGCTGGCCGACGCGCGCAGTTGGATTGACCAGGAGCTGCACTGGCCTGAGGACAGCCGGGCCTGCCCCTCACCCCCGATGGGGGAGAGGGGGTAGATGGCGCCCGCGGCTCTGAAAGCCTTCGCTCTCGTGCCGGTTGTGGCAGCCTCGGCGGCCTTGAGTCAGCCGCGCAGCCGCAGTCCGTCCGTCGAAAGCGAACTCCACCCATGGGCAAGAAGAGACGACCGCAGCACTCCGAAGAGGGCGTGCAGACGCTCATCGAGCGCGACCTGACGCAACTGGCAAGGCAGGGCGCGCTGCCGATGGGGCACGGCGTCGACCAGGCGGCCATCGAGCTGTCCACGCTGCTGACCCGCGGCGGCAAGGCGCCCTTGCTGGCCGGCGACCAGGGCGTGGGCAAGAGCGCCATCGTGCAGGAGTTGGCGCGCCGCATCGTGCAGGGCAACGCCCCCGAGGGCCTCAAGGACGCCCGCGTGCTGGAGGTCACCGCCGCCGGCATCTTCGCCCGCAGCAACACCCCCAAGGGCGCCGCGGAGCTCTTCGAGGAGCTGCTGGAATACCTGGCGCAGGTCCCCAACAGCATCGCCTTCGTGCGTGACGTGGGGCTGGTGCAGGGCAGCTCGCTGGTCCCCGTCCTCATCCGCGCGCTGCGGGCCGGGCGCGTCCGCTTCATCTTCGAGACGGAAGCCGGCCGCGCCAACGAGCTGCTCCGCAGCGACGAGACGCTGGCCGAGCGGCTGCACCTCTTGGTGGTGTCCGAGCCGGCGCCGGAGCGCGCGCGGTGGATTCTGGGGCACGTGGCCGAGGAGCTGGAGGTGACGCAGGGCGTGCCCATCGACGCCTCGGCCTGCGACATGGCCCTGCGCCTCTCGGTGAAGTTCCTCCTTGCCCAGCGGCTGCCCCGCAAGGCCATCGAGCTGTTGCGCGAGACGGTGACGGAGGCGGCGGGCGCGGCGCGCGAGCGCGTGACGGGCGAGGACGTGCTCAACCGTTTCTGCCACGCCACCCGCCTGCCCCGCTTCATGGCCGACGACACGGTGCCGCTGGACCTGGACGAGGTGAGCCGCTTCTTCGGCACGCGGCTGCTCGGCCAGGGCGAGGCCCTGCAGGCCGTGCTGCGCAGCGTCGCGTTGCTCAAGGCCGGCCTCAACAACCCGAGGCGTCCTCTGGGCGTCTTCCTCTTCGCGGGCCCGACGGGCGTGGGGAAGACGCACCTCGCCAAGCTGCTGGCCGAGTACCTCTTCGGCTCCGCGGACCGGCTGGTGCGGCTCAACATGGCCGACTACCCCGACTTCGGGGACGAGAACGTGCTGTTCGGCAACCCCTGGGCGCAGACGGCCACCGGCAAGCGCGGCGAGCTGTCGCGCCTCCTGGACGGGCGCGTCTTCACCGTGCTGCTGCTGGACGAGTTCGAGAAGGCGCACGCCAAGTGCCATGACCGCTTCCTCCAGCTCTTCGACGAAGGGCAGTTCATCAACGCCGCCGGCGAGACGGTGCCGTGCAACAACACCCTCATCGTCTGCACCTCCAACGTGGGCAGCGAGGTGTACCGGGAAGGCGTCATCGGCTTCTCGGCGGCCCGGGGCCTGGAGGAGCTGCTGGCGGAGGTGGAGCGCCGCATCGGCGGCACCTTCCGCACCGAGTTCTTGAATCGCTTCGACGCCATCTGCCACTTCCGGCCGCTGGGGAAGGTGGAGATTCGCCGCATCGCGCAGCGCGAGGTGGGCCGGGTGCTGGAGCGGGAAGGCATCCGCGCGCGGCAACTGGACGTGGAGGTGGCGCCGGAGGTGGTGGAGCTGCTGGTGGAGCGCGGCTACTCGCCCACCCACGGGGCGCGCTTCCTCCAGCGGGAAATCGAGAAGACGTTGACCGCGGCGCTGGCGGTGGAGATTGCGCGAAGGCCCCTGCCTCCGGCCACGCCGGTGAAGGTGGTGGCGCACCGCGGCCAGGTGCACGCCATCGCCGAGCCGAAGGTGGCGAAGGAGAAGGAGGCCACGGCCTCGGCGTCGCTGCCCGGCGCCGGCGCGGCGGTAGCGAGGCGGAGGCTGGACCAGCGCAGCCTGGCGCTGGAGGCGGAGGCGCTGGTGGGCCGCGCGGCGGCGGTGGCGGCGGCGGCGAAGCGGGTGGACCTGGAGGCGCGGCGCAGAGAGCTGCTGGGTATTTCCCAGGCGCCCGGCTTCTGGGACGACGGCGAGAAGGCGGCGGCGGTGCTGCGCGCCTTCCGGGCGGTGGACGCACAGCTGGGGGAGCTGGACCGCTTGCGGGAGCTCTGCCAGGTGGCGCGGCGGCGCTCGCGCGAGGCGAAGGGCGACGTGAAGCTGGCGGCGGCGGTGCGGGCGGTGGAGGAGGCGGCGCGCGAGGTGCGGCTGGCCGAGGCGCGGCTGGCGGCCGGCGGCGGGAAGGACGTGGACGACGCGTGGCTGGAGCTCGCCGCGGCGGTGGACGGCGAGGCGGGCGAGGCGTGGGTGCGCGAGCTCTTGCACATGTACCTGGGGTGGGCCCAGCGGCGCGGGTACGAGGCGAAGGTGGTGGCCGAGGGCGAGGAGCCCCGGCGCGCGGTGCTGCACCTTCACGGGCCCGGGGTGTTCGGCTTCCTCTCGGGCGAGCGCGGGCTGCACCGGCGGATGGCCGAGGACGGGCGCGTGGCCGCCTACGTGCGCCTCTCGAGGCCCCCGGCCCCAGCCCACGACGCGCCGGCGCGCGAAGGCCTCACCGTCACCGGGCGCGAGGTGAAGCGGCGGCCCGGAAACTTCGTGGAGAAGGTGGGCGCGGAGGTGTCCGCCCTTGACGAGCGCACCGGGCGGACGGTGCAGCTCTTCGGCGCGGGCGCGCCGGCAGAGCTGGAGCCGCTGGCGGTGGCGGTGCTGGACGCCCAGGGCGAGGGCGGCACCGAGGTGCGGCGCTACTTCCTGGACCGGGGCGCGCGGGTGGAGGACCCCCGCACCGGCGAGGGCACCCCCCGGGTGAAGGACGTGCTGCGCGGAGAAATCGACCTCTTCATCGCGGCGTGGATTTCCCGCCCGCCCGACGTGCAGCCCGACTGAGGGCGGTTGATCCGCTGATCAGCCCTCTGGACAAGGGATCCGGCTCGGGCGACAGTGCTTTCCAGGTCGGTGAGCGCATGCCCGCTCGTCGCGGCGCGAGGTGCCGGGTGTCCTGGCGTCTCGCTGCGCTCCACCGGCTGGAACCTCGCCTACCTCGAGCGCCTGCTCGTCGCCGACGTCCTCCTGTACGCCAGCAACCGCGACGCGCCTCTTCGTGTCAGCGCCGCACCTGGCGCCGCTGCTTCAAGGCCAGGGCGGTGAAGCCGAGAAACCCGCACACCCCCGCGACCAGCACCGCGAAGCGGGGCACGAGGAGCGCCCCCCCCGCCGCGATGGCCATGGCGAGCGCGATGGTGAAGCCAGGGCGGTAGAGCAGCACCCCGCCCAGCGACCAGTTGGACGCGAGGCACAGCAGGTACAGGGTGAGCGCCTTGCTGGGAGGCAGGTCCAGGAGCCACGCCGCCGTCCAGATGAGCACGGCGGCCACGGCGTTGACGTGCAGCCCGCGCACGAGCAGCCGCTGCGCCTCGTTGCGCTCCCGGTCCCGCCCCACCCGCGCCGAGAAGAGCGCCGCCGTGGCCAGGGGCAGACTGAACACCACCACGCCCAATCCCGTGGTGGGCACGACCAGCCCCCGCTCGAACAGCACCGTCGCGAGGACCGCCGCCGCGAGGATGACGAGGCCGACGGCGATCGCGAAGGTGCGCTTCGTCCCCAGCAGCAGGTCGAGCTCCCGGCTTCGGGCCTCCCGCTCCAGCGCCGCGAGCGCCTCGACCGCCGCGAGCAGCTCCCTCGGAGGCGCTTCGAGCTGCGCGATGAGGATCCGCGCCGCGCGCGCGTCGTCGTGGTGCACCTCGTGCTGGGCCATCAGCCGCAGCGCCTTCTGCATGCCTTGCCGGGCGCCTTCGAACTCGGGCCAGATGCGCCGGACCTGCTCGAAGCCGAACCGGCACTCGCTGAAGGCCGCGTGGGTCGTCAGGCCGAGGTCCGAGCCCTCCAGTCCTCTGTCCTGCTGCACCACCAGGTGCTCCAGGTGCACCAGGCGGTTCTGCGCCTGCTCGAAGACGGCGAACGCCTCGCGGTGGCGCAGGTAGTCCGAAAGCGCCCGCTTCAGCTCGGCCGCGCCCGGGTAGCGGTCGCCGGGAGCGCGCGCCATGGCCCTGCGGCAGATCGCCGCCAGCTCGTGGGGGATGGCGCGGTCGAAGGTGGGCGGCTCGCCCAGTGCCGCCACCGCCAGAGCCTCGTCGGGCGTCCCCCCGCCGTGCGGAGGCCTGCCGGTCAGCACCTCGAACAACGTCGCGCCGAGCAGGTAGACGTCGCTGCCTGCGCAGAGCGCCAGGCTGTCGCCTCGGGCCATCTCGGGCGCCATGTACGAGGGAGTGCCGGCCGCGCTCGCCGCCTGCGCGAGGGGGAGCACCACGTCGGGGACGAGCGACACGGCGATGCCCCAGTCGCCCAGGTACACCTCGCCGAAGGCGCCGATCAGCACGTTGGCCGGCTTGATGTCGCGGTGAAGCACGCCCCGGGCGTGCGCGAAGGCCACGGCGTCGCACACGCGCAGCAGCACCTCGAGCGCCTCCTCCAGCGGCTGCCCAGCCGCGAGCGCCTGGCTCCACGGCGTCCCGTCGACGCGCTTCATCGAGAAGAACGTCTCGCCCGTGGTGGTCTTCGCCAGGACGTGCACCGGCACGATGTTGGGGTGCTCGAGCCGCCCGGTGACGATCGCCTCGCGCACCAGGTGGGCCGGATTCCCATCGGGACGCCGGAGGAACTTCGCTGCCACGGTGCGGTCCAGCGCCGTCTGGCGCGCCGACAGCACCTGGCCCATGCCGCCCACGCCCAGCGTCTCGCCCAGCTCGAAGTCGGCGCCGGGTGCGGGGGCGGTCCCCACGCTGGCGGTGGGCAGCGCCCCTGCACCGCCGGACCGTGACGACGCCCCTTCGGAAGACACGGTCGCGGCCCCGCCCATCGACTTCAGCCCTTCGTCCATGGGTCATCATGCTCCTCGAACCGGCCACCAGTCGCCAACACCGCATCGATGATGGCCATCAATCAGGCCGCTCGCGGGTCCCTCAGCGAGCTCGTTCGCGTCCAGTGTGGCGACGCTTCAAGTTCGGTGTCTCGCGTCCGGTTCGACAGCCCCGGATGCAGAAGTGTCGGTGATGCAATTCGCGGTGGGCGAGTGGTCCACTATTCGTTCGGGTCGCGGCGAGGTGACGTGGGCGCTGCCGCCGGGCGCGTACGTAGTGGTCGCCGAGAGCGACTCGCTGGCTCGCCAGGTCGTCGAACTTCAGCTCGCTGCCGGAGAACGGCGGTCTCTCGAGCTGCTGCTGGCCACAGGACACGCCCTGAACGGCCTGGTGCTCGATGAGCGATCGCGGGAACCCCTCGCCGCTGCGACGGTGACTGTACGGTCGTCCGCCCGGGCTCCTGCACAAGCGGCGTCGAGCGACTCACGGGGGAGGTTCCGGCTGAAGGGGCTCCCAGCAGGCCGAGTCGTGCTCGACGCGGCCGCGCCTGGCTTCGCGGGCAGATCTGTCCTGGCCAGAATGCCTGACCCGTCGACGATCACGATTGGGCTCACCAGCGCCGCATGGCTCTCCGGTCGCGTCGTCGGAGGCAGCACGGGTGAACCGGTCCGGGTGATCGCCGTCGGTGCTGCAGACGGAGAGGTCCGCGAGGTAAGCGCTGGTCCTTCCGGTGCCTTCTCGCTCGAGGTGCCCACGGGCCGCTACTCGGTGACGGCACGCGCGCTGAAGAGCGTCTCGAATGCGGTCTACGCGACCGTCCTCCCCGGCGAGACAGCAGCCGGGCTCGAGCTGCAGTTGGGACCGGGGGCCTGGATTCGAGGCACCGTTCGCCTTCGAGACAGCCGGGAGCCCATCGCGGCCGCGACCGTGCTGCTCTCGGTGGTGGAGCGAGATGTCAGGATTCTGGAGAGCATCAGCGATTCAAAGGGAGCTTTCGCGATCGGGCCCATCGCCGGCGGCACCTACGACGTGTCCGCCCACGTCGACGGCCTCCGCCCCGTGTTGGTGCGGGCGCTCGAGGTGCCAGCTCGAGCGGTCATCGAAAGAGACCTCTTCGTCGCGCCGGGCGCAACTGTGACCGTGGTCGTTCGCAGGGACGACGGCAAGGCGGTGGCCGGCGCGCTCGTTTCGGTCGCATACTCGGGATTCGTCGCCGACTCGACTTTGCCCGCTGGGCTCACGAACGAAGCAGGCGAGGTCCCGTTGACTGGTCTTCCAGCCGGTTCCCTCATGCTGCTGGTCCAGGCCCCCGACCGCGGGCTCGCCACACGCGAGCCGGTCGACGTTCCCTCGTCGGGAGCGATTCGACGGGTCATTACGCTGCCGGAGAGGCCGGCGGTTCTTCGTGGACAAGTCAGCGGCGGAACTCGGCCACTTGGAGCAGGTCCCATCGTGCTGAAATTCCGGCGCGACAACCCGGGCACATGGGGCGAGCGCGTTGCCGGAACAGACGGCCGATTCGTGCTGGAGCTGCCGCGTGGCGTGTGGCGGCTCTCAGCGAGCCAGGGCGAGCGAAAGGCGGCCACGGTGACCGTGGACCTGACCCAGTCGCCCGACTCGATCGAGCTCACGCTGCTGGACCCGCCGGTTCGACCGCGCGCCTGCGTGCGCGACCTCGCACAGAGGCCCGTCCCGGGTGCCCGCGTCTTTTACCGCGCGGAGTCGGCGCGGGGGATGACGACGACCGATGGAACGGGCTGCGCTCAGCTCGGCCCGTTTGACGACGCGGTCGTGTCGGTTTCGGCAGAACTCGAGTCGATGAGGGGTTCATCGAGCCTGCGAGGGAATGAGGACGTGGTAGTGATGCTCCATCCTGGCGGGCTGGTGACAGGAAACGTCTTCGGCGACGTGCCCGTGAACTCGTTCGAGCTCGAGCTACCGACCGAGCCGGACATGCAGCCAAGCGGGATCAGCAGGACGATCGTCGGCGCCAGCTTCGCGGTCGAGGTGCCGGCAGGCTCGTGGGTCATCTCGGCTAGGTCCGACGACGGCCGCGAGGCGACGGCCAGGGTCGACGTTCGCTCGGAGCACGAGACGCGCGTCGAGCTTCACTTTCGGCCCGCGCAGCCGGCCGAAGATGCGCGCGGCCCATAGCCGGCCCCGTCGCCGAGTCTCGTCTGCGGAAGCTGGAGGACGGCCGCGTGTCGCTCGACGACGGCGCCCTCGACGCGTCTCGCAACCCGCGAAAACCACGCAGGGGAAGGCGTCCCCCTCCGCACGGGTAGCCCGGAGCCGGCGAGGCGTTGGCTACACTCCGAAGGGCTGTGGAGTACCTCGCCTACCTCGAGCGCCTGCGCCGCTTCTCCCCCCTCGCCACCGTGCACGAGTACGCGCGGGTGAAGGAGAACGGGCGCGAGTACCCGCTGCTGTGCCTCACCACGCCGGGCCGCCGGGAGTTGGTGGTGACGGCGGGCTTCCACGGCGAGGAGCCGGCGGGGCCGCTGACGGTGGCCCGGCACTTCGGGGAATTGGCCGAGGCGGCGCGGGCGAAGGACGTGGCGCTGCGCCTCTTCCCCTGCGTCAACCCCAGCGGCTTCGAAGGCGGGCACCGCTACAACGCCTCGGGCGAGCAGCCCAACAACGACTTCCTGCGCTACGAGGTGCGGCCCGGCGTCTTCGCCGACGAGGTGCACGTGGGCGAGCCCTTCCACGCCTGGCACCCGCGCCACGAAGCCCCCAAGGAGACGCGCGCGCTGCACCAGGAGTTGGCGCGGCACCCGGCGCCGGCGGGGGCGCTGGACCTCCACCAGGACGCGTGGGTGAAGGCGCAGTGCTTCTACGCCTACCACTTCGGCGAGCCGCGGCCCTACCGGGAGCTGGTGAAGCGGAGTGTGGCCCACGCCAAGGTGGCGGTGCACCTCTCCGTGCACAACCAACTGCGCACCGACCGCTGGGGCCTCATCGTCCACCACGACGGCAGCAACAGCGACTGGTTCCACCGGCGCGGCGTCAGGCACGTGGCGGTGCTGGAGACGTCCACCCGCACGCCGCTGGAGCGCTGCCACGCCATCAACCTCACCTGGCTCTTGGGCTTCATCGACCTGGTGGCGGCGTCGTAGCGGCCTGGGCCTTTAGCCGACGGCCACCACGCGCTCGAGCAGCCGCGTCACCTCGGCCATCTGCGTCGGGTCGCCCACCTTCACCGCGATGCGGCCCTGCGCCAGCAGCGCCTTCACCCGGCCCACCGCGGCGTCGGCTTCGGGGCTGGGGTTCTCCTCGGCGGACTTCTCCAGCAGCCGCACCAGGCGCTCGGCCTTGTCGAGGATGCGGGGGAAGGACTGCAGCACCACCTGCTTGTCCTTCTCGGCCTGCTGGGTGGCGTAGGCGGCCTGCTCCTGCTCGAGGCGCTCCACCTCCTGCGGCTGCAGGGTGGTGCGGGCGTCGATGCGGATGGACTCGGCGATGCCGGTGGTGGTGTCCACCGCGCGCACCGACAGGGTGCCTTCGTTGGACAGCTCGAAGGTGACCTCGATGGGCACGTCGGCGCGGCGCTCGACGGTGAGGTCGCCCAGCACCAATTCGCCCAGCCGGGTGTTCTCGTCGGCCCACTCGCTCTCCCCCTGGTACACGGGCATGCGGGCCGACTTCTGCCCCGCGCGGTTGGGGAGGAAGACGTCTCTGGCCACCGCGGGCACCGGCGTGTTGCGGGGGATGAGGCGCCGCACCGTGCCGCCCAGCACGCCCACCGAGAGGCTGTGCGTGGCCACGTCGATGAGGACGGTGTGCCCGGCCTTCGACGCCAGCTCCATGGCGTGCACCGCCGCGCCCAGCGCCACCGCCTCGTCGGGGTTGACGCCGCTCACCGGCATCTTCCCGAAGAACTGGTTCACCAGCTTGCGCACCAGCGGGACGCGCGTCATCCCGCCCACCAGCATCACCGCCTCCACGTCGGCGGGCGTCATGATGGCCTCGTCCAGCACGCTGCGGCACAGCGCCAGGCAGCGCTTGCTGAGCGGCTCGGCGAGGGACTCGAAGAAGTCGCGCGTCAGCGCCGTGTCCACCTGGCAGACGCGGCCGTCGTTGCCCTCGGCGTGGTCGCCCAGGTCCGCCACCGAGAGGAAGGCCTCGCCCTGGTCGGTGAGGGTGCGCTTGGCGCGCTCGGCCGCGTAGCGCAGCCGCTGCATGGACAGGCGGTCCTTCGCCACCGCGTCCCGGTGGAGGTCGGGCACCTGGGCCAGAAGCCACTGCACGACGCAGGCGTCGAAGTCGTCGCCGCCCAACTGCGAGTCGCCGCCGGTGGCCTTCACCTCGAAGACCCCGTTCTCCATCTCCATGATGGAGACGTCGAAGGTGCCGCCGCCCAGGTCGAACACCAGGGCGCGCCCGCGGAAGCTGTTGACGAGGCCGTACGCCATGGCCGCGGCGGTGGGCTCGTTGACGATGCGCAGCACGTCGAGGCCGGCGATGCGGGCCGCTTCTCGCGTGGCCTGGCGCTGGCCGTCGTCGAAGTTGGCGGGGACGGTGACGACGCAGCGGGAGACGGGGCGGCCGAAGTGGGCTTCGGCGTCCAGCTTGAGCTCGCCCAGCAGCATGGCGGACACCTGCGTCAGCGGCATGGTGCGGCCAGCCACCTTGATGCGCACCTCGCCCGAAGGGCCCTGGATGAGCGGGTACGGGACGATGGCGCGGGCGGCGGCGGCGAGCTCCTGGCTCCAGCGCTTGCCGATGTAGCGCTTGGTGGCGGGGGCGACGCGATCCGGCGCCTCGTCTCCCAGCACCTGCGCGCGCTCACCCACCACGCGCTCGCCCATGGCGGTGAAGCCCACCACCGAGGGCGTCAGGCGCGCCCCGCTGCGGCTCGGGATGATGACTGGCAGGCCGTTCTCCACCGTGGCGACGGCGGAGTAGGTGGTCCCCAGGTCGATGCCGATGACCGGCTCCATAGGCGGGCCCGAATGTACCGTAAGGCGGGCGGGGCAGAGCATTTCCGCTCGAGGGCGCGCGCTGCCATCAGCCAGGGTGATGGCGGGGCGGGTTGCCGCTTGGCCGCCTGGGGGGTGCGTGCTAGGGCGCGGCTCGCCATGTCGAACATCCCCGTCGCGCGCAGGTATGCCCGTGCCCTCCTCGACGCGTCCGGTGCGCAGGCCGAGGCCGTCCTCACCCAGCTCGAGGGCGTGGTGGCCTTCCTCGAGGGGAACAAGGAGCTGTTCGCCGTGCTGGCCAGCCCGGCGCTGGCGCGCTCGCAGCGGATGAACGTGCTGAGCGCGGTGCTGAAGAGCTCTCCGGGCCTGCACGCGACGGTGGCCAACTTGATGAAGCTGCTCACCGACCGCAACCGCTTCGCCAGCCTGCCTTTCGTGGCCCGGCAGTTCCGCGACCTGGTGGACGTGCGGGTGGGCCGGGTGCGCGGCAAGGTGACGAGCGCCGCGAAGCTGTCCGACGCCCAGGCCGACGCGATGAAGAAGACCCTCGAGAAGGTGACCCAGCGCACCGTGGTGCTGGAGACGAAGGTGGACGCGGCGCTCATCGGCGGCGCCGTCGCCCAGGTGGGCAGCTTCGTGTTTGACGGCTCGCTGCGCGCGCAGTTGACGGAGCTGGGCCGGGCGCTGTCGCGGCCCGTGCGCGGCTAGCCGCCCAGCGGCGGGCACCTCAGGGACAGTTGTGCGTCGAGGCGCTGAAGCCCGGCGCGCCTGCCGGAGTGCCGGCCGCTCCTCCCGTGCTGCCTGTGGAGCTCGTGGACGTGAGGGCCGGCGCCGAGGTGCCCGCGCACCACAGGCCGACGGAGGGCCCGCCCGCCCCGCCGCCGCCCTGCCCACCGGTGGAGCCCGCGCCGCCGCTCGCCCCGTCACCGCCGGCGCCCGCCTCTTCTCCGGCCATCGGCTGCTGCCCCGCGCCGCCCGGTCCGCCTGGCCCGCCCGCGCCACCAGGCCCGCCGTTGCCGCCGTTGCCGCCGCGGCCGCCGGGTCCGCCCGAGAGCGTGCACTGCGAGACGGTGGGCGAGGCGTCGAGGAGCAACAGCCCGATGGACGCGCCTCCGCCCACGCCACCCATCCCCGGCCAGCCGCCGCAGCCCCCCGCGCCGCCGCCGCCGCCACCACCGCCGCGCCCGAAGAGGGCCATGAGCATGTCCAGCAGGCCGCCACCTCCGCCGCCTCCGCCGCCCGGGAGTCCCGGGTTGCCCCGCCCACCGGCCGTGCCGTTCAAGGCCTGCCACACCAGGCCCACGATGCTGCCGTTGGGCAGCCCACCGTCTCCATCCGTGCCGGCGAAGGGCACCGACATCGGCGCCAGCCCGCTGCCGCCGTCGTTGCCCAGACAGGCGCCGGGCGTCACGCACGTCACCGCCATTCCACCGAGGCCCCCATAGACTCCGTCCTCTCCGGGCCGCCCGTTGACGGCCCCCACCTCTCCGCCCGCGCCACCGGTGTAGCCCGCCAGCGTGAAGGCGCCGCCGATGCAGTCCGTCGGAGGCGCGCCCAGGCCCCCATCGCCTCCTTCGAGCCCCGACAGGCCCGCCGCCCCCGCACCGCCCGACGGCCCCGCGTCCCCGTCGAGTCCAGCCGTGCCGTCCGCCCCCGCGCCGCCCGTCAGCACACACCGGTGGAGGACCGCGCTCGCGCCCACGTCCTTCGCCGTCACCGCCACCGAGGCCCGGCCCGGAATGACGCTGGCCGGCGCCTGCACCACCAGCGTGTCCAGCCGCACCAGGCCTCCGTCGCCCTCGAGGGTGATGGTGCCCGCGATGACGGGCGCCCCCGCGTCACGCGCCCAGCCACCGTCGGAGTTGTACCCGCCCCAGATGCGCCCGGAGCCGAACTGCAGTGACTCGACGTAGGTGCCTTCCGCCACCAGCACCTGCGACTTGCCCGAGGAGAGGGCGCGCGCCAGCGTCTTGAAGGGCTGCTCCAGCGTGCCCGGGAAGACGTCGTTGCCGTACACCGCGTCGACGAAGGCCGCCTGCGCCCGGTCGCCGTCCACCCCGTCGCAGTTGTCGTCCACGCCGTTGTCGTCGGGCTCGTCCAACATCGCCGCGCAGCCGCCGTCCACGCCCGCGTCGTCGCCCGCGTCCAGGCCCGCATCGAGGCCGGCGTCTTCCGGGCCCGCGTCGAAGCCCGCGTCATCGCCAGCATCCGCGCCTGCGTCGAAGCCCGCGTCCTCCGCGCCTGCGTCGAAGCCCGCGTCCTCCACACCTGCGTCGAAGCCCGCGTCCTCCACACCTGCGTCGAAGCCCGCGTCCTCCGCGCCTGCGTCGAAGCCGGCGTCCCCGGGGCCGGCGTCGAAGCCGGCGTCTCCGGGGCCGGCGTCGAAGCCGGCGTCCGAGCCTCCGTCGACCGCCGGCCGGCAGAGTTGATCCGCTCCGCACACGTAGCCGGGCTGGCCGCAGGTGCCGTCGGGCTCGCAGGCGAAGACGGCGTCCGGCAGTTGGGCGCACTGGCAGCCTGCGACGAAGGACAGCCCGAGGACGGCGACGACGGCTCTCCTCATTGCGCCGCCCACAGGTACGCCGCCACGCCTGCGCTGACACCCGCGCCGATGCCGGCGCCGAGCGCGATGGTGAAGTGGGTGTTGGTGCGGCTCTGCAGCGCCACCGCCTCCTCGTACGTCAGGGGGGAGATGCCGTTGGGCGCGCTCTCCAACTGCGCCTTGCTGGCCATGGCCATGCCGCCGAACACCGCGGCGGCAGCGGCGGCGGCGACGGCGACTCCGGTGACGGCGATGGCCGGCACGTTGGTGCCCTTCGACGGGCCCGGGGCCACCACCACCGGCGTGTCCTTCACCGGAGGCGTCAAGGTGACCGTCTTCGGCGCGTCGGCCACCACTGGCTTCGGCGGAGGCTCCGGGGCCACCGGCTTCGCGTCCTCCGGGGGCGCCAGCACCTCGGGCGGCGGCTCGGGCTGCTTCACCGCCACCACGCCCAGCGGCGCCAGCTCCTCGTCACCGTCCTCCAGCGCCACCACCGGGGCGCCAGGCTGGCCCCTCGCCGGCGCGTCCTCCACCAGCATCTCCACCACCAGCCGCTGCACCGGGACGTTGGCCTTCGCCTTGAGCGCCTTCGCCGGCGCCCTCACCTTCTGGGTGGCGTGCACCTTCCCCGTCGCGCGCGACAGCAGCTCCATCGTCACCGTCGCCTGCGCGCCCCTCTTCGCCGAGCTGATCAGCACCACCCCGTCCACCCGTGACTTCGTCGTGGCGTCGAGGAAGCACGCCGGGCGCTGGGCGGCCGGCTTGCCCAGGCAGGCCACCGCGGCGCTCTTGGGGCCAGCCATCTTCACCGTCAGCTTCTGCGCGGTGAAGACCTCCACCAGATTCTCGCACGTGAGGCGCGCGGCCTCGGTGCGCGGGACGATGAGGAGGGACGTGGCCCAGCCCGGCACGGCACACAACACCGCCACGGGGATGACGAGTCGCGAAGAAGGGAACACCGCCCCCGAAGTTCACCACACCCGCGGGCCCCTCTCGAACTTTCGTCGGGAGGTGTGGGGCCGGCTCCCACCGTCAGTCATTGCCCTTGATGCAGGCCACCGGCTTCAGGCGGCGCTCGACGCGGGCCAGGCCGGCCAGCTCCACCGCGCCCAGCACCTGCTCCAGGTCCTTGTAGCAGGGCCCGGACTCGTCCAGCGGCGTGGTGCGGGTGTTGAGCAGCACGCCCAGCTTCGCCAGGCGAATGTCGGTGTCCTTCTGCGACAGCTCGCGGCGCGCCTTCCCGCGCGACAGGCGCCGCCCAGCCCCGTGGTTGACGGAGTAGAGCGACTCCTTCGCGCCGTCCTGCGCGAAGAGGATGGCCGACCCCGTCTCCATCGAGCCGGGGATGAGGATGGGGTGGCCGGTGTCGGCCCATGGCGTGGCCTTCAGCGCCGGGTGCTTCGCCGGGAAGGCGCGGGTGGCTCCCTTGCGGGCCACGAAGCGGCCGCCTTCCTGTTGGATGAGGTTGTGCGAAATCTCGTAGTACACGCGCGCCTCGCCGCCGAAGACGGACTCCAGCGCCTCGCACACCGCCTCGCCGATGAGCAGCCGGTTGGCGATGGCGAAGTTGGCGGCCATGTTGTGCAGGTTCCAGTAGGCGCGCCCCAGCGCACCGTCCGCGTCGAACCACACGTGGTCCTCGCTGCGGCGCGACAGGCCCAGCGCCTCGGCCCCGGCCAGGAAGAACTGCTTGGCGATGTTCCACCCGAAGCCGCGACTGCCGGTGTGCAGCATCACCCACACGCGCTCCTCGTCGTCCACCTGCATCTCGCAGAAGTGGTTGCCGCCGCCCAGGCTGCCCAGTTGGTCGCGCTTGTCCCAGGCGCGCTCCGGCACGTCGACGGTGTCGTCTTCCACCGGCACGTACGCGCGCTCGGCCACGTCGCCCGAGCGCCCCAGCGCCTTCGCCCCGTGGCGGATGACGTCGGGCACCTTCTTCAACAGGCCGCGCCCGCTGCCCGACTGGCCCACGCCCACGCCGATGCGGCGCACCACCTCGTCAATCCAGCGGCGGCGCGCGTCCTTGTCGGCCACGTCGCCCCAGGTGAGGGACGTGGCCAGTTGCACCATGCCGCAGCCGATGTCGTAGCCCGCGGCGGTGGGCAGCAGCGTGCCTTCCGTCTCGATGGCGGTGCCGATGGGCACGCCGTAGCCCACGTGGCAGTCGGGGGTCAGCACCACGCGGGTGGCGCCAGGGAAGCTGCAGGCGTTCACCACCTGGGCGAAGACGTCTTCCTCCACGCCCGAGTCCGCGCCGCCCGCCCCGAAGAGCAGCTCGTCGGAGAGGAAGAGGTGCGCGTCGCAGCGCATGGCCTTGTTGCGCGGCAGCACCCAGTGGCCGGGGCCGGCGGGGACCAGGGTCTGCTTCCAGCTCATGACGGGGCTCCAGGTGAAGAGTCGACCGCGACGACGGCGCGGGAGCCAGCCGCCTGACTACTCGCCGCGCAGGGCTTCCCACGCGCGCTGGGTGCCGGCGTTGAGCCGCAGCGTCCCCGTGGCCGGGAGCGCGCCCTTCGCCTCCACCCGGCCCTCCATCGAGGCCTCGCTGACGGAAAGGCCCAGCACCTCCAGCTTCGCGTCGCCGGCCTCCAGCGTCCCTTCCACCACCACGCCCGCAGGCAGCGAGGCCCCGGGCGTCGCCCGCACCTTCCACACGCCGGGGTCCACGCGCGCCACCTCGTCGGTGGAGTGCACCGGCTCGCCCGGCTTCTTGAGCCAGCTGAGGCGGCCCGCCACCGGCGCGGTGAGGCTGGACGCAGCGGTGGCCTCGAGCAACCGCGAGGACTCGGCCTGGAGCGTGGCCGTCTCGGTGGCGAGGCGCTCCAGCTCGGCGGTGTGGGTGAGGGACTCCAGCGCCGCTTCGGCTTTGGCCAGCGCCGTCTTCGCGGTGGCCGCCGCCTTCTTCGCCTTCGCCACCGCCGCCCGGCGTTTGGCCGCGTCGGCGCGCTTGAGCTTCTCCGTGGACACGGCGTAGGCCTTGCGCGCCTGCTCCGCCTTCTCGGTGGCCTGCTTGACCTGCTTCGGGTCCGCCGCACGGAACGAGGCACGCCGCTTCGCGATGGCGGCCAGGCGTGCGTCGATGTCGGCCAGGCGCTTCTTCTGGGCGGTGTCGTCCATGCTGCCCACCACCTGGCCCGCCTTCACCCGGGTGCCCTCGGGGACGGACTGCGCGCCCAGGGCTCCGTCGCGCGGCGCCGGCACCGGCCCGGGCGGGACGGCCTCCAGTTGGCAGGAGCGGGTGAGGACGCGGGAGACCGGACGCAGCAGGAAGACGCCGCCGGCGAGCAGCACCAGGGCCAGCACGCCGAGGACGAGCAGCGGCGCCCGGCTCCTGCGGGGCGGTGGGACAGCGAGGGCCTCCGCCAGCCCGGCGGGCGCGGGCGACGTGCGCGGGGCAGCCTGCTCGGCGGAGGCCGGCGCAGGCTCCGAGACCGTCGAAGCGTCGCCGGCCGCGAACATGGCCAGCAGGTCGCCCTGGGGCCCGGAAGGAGCAGGCGAAGCGAGCGACGACTGCGACGGCGACGAGGCGAAGGACTCGTCGACGTCCACCACCAGCGACGGCGTCGAGGCCTTCGGCGCGGTGAAGGACTCGTCCACGTCCACCACCAGGGAAGGCGTGGAGGGCTGGGGCGGCAGAGGCGCTTCGTCCGGCTCGAGGGCCAGCGCCGGTCCGGACGCAAACTGCTCGAGGACGGAGTCGCCGAGGCTGGGGGGGAGCGGGGAGGTAGGCGAGGCCGCACCGGCGGACGCGAGCGCGGGCGAGTGCGGGACCCGCGGGGGAGAGGCAGCGGGGCCGCCGCCACCGAGCAGCGACGAGACAGGCGCACGCGGTGCGCTGGGTGAGGGCGACGGGGCAGGCGCCGCGCCACCGAGCAGCGACGAGACAGGCGCACGCGGCGCGCTGGGCGAGGGCGACGGGGCAGGCGCCGCGCCACCGAGCAGCGACGAGACAGGCGGACGCGGCGCGCTGGGCGAGGGCGACGTGGCGGGGCCGCCGAGCAGCGACGAGACAGGCGCACGCGGCGCGCTGGGCGAGGGCGACGTGGCGGGGCCGCCGAGCAGCGACGAGACAGGCGCACGCGGCGCGCTGGGCGAGGGCGACGTGGCGGGGCCGCCGAGCAGCGACGAGACAGG
>JADLDB010000180.1 GCA_020846875.1 Myxococcales bacterium
GGCTTCGCCTTGAAAAGGCCCCGCGGGAATCTCCACGGTGTCCACGGCGGTCGCCTGGCAGGTCGGCACCACGAGCCGCACGGGCTGCGCCACCCCCCGCTGCTCGTAGCCGGGCAGGTGGGTCAGCCGCAGCCAGGACGCTCCACAGGACTCGCCGTCGGGGCCACGGCCGGTGAACTCGAGCCAGCCGCCGGAGGAGCGCAGCTCCACCACCTCGTGGAGCGCGCCGTCCTCGCCCACGCGGCGCTCGCCCCGCACCACGTAGGCGTCGTCCAGCACTCGGCCGGGCTCGGTCTCGTCGCCCGAGTGCTCGTAGACGCGGAAATCCAGCGCCGGCAACGTCGCGGCGCTCACCGGCACCGCCACGCCGGCGTCCGCGTCCCAGTCGAAGGGGGACAGCACCAGCTCGAAGCGCCCAATGTCCGCCGCGGCGAGGCGGATCTGCTCCTGCTGGGCCACGGCCTGCCGCTCCTTCTCGCGGAAGGCCAGCGCGGCGCCGCCCGCCACCAGCGTCAACACCGAGAGGCCGGCGACGGCGGCGCCCAAGAGGACGCGGCGGCGGCGACGGCTCCTCTCGTCCCGCCTGGCGCCCGCCTCGAGGAAGGCCGCGGACTGGGCCGGCAGCGCCACCCCCCACTTCGCCAGCCGGCGCTGCGCGTCGGCCAGCGCGTCGCCCGTCCACGTCTCCTCGTCCCGGCGCCCGCGCTTCTCCCACAGCGCCGCGGCCGCCTCGACGTCAGCGGTGAGCTGTCTTTCCTCGCTCGTCTCGGCCACCCAGCGCGCCAGCGTCGGCCACGCCGCCACCAGCGACTCGTGCGCCAGCTCCACCAGCGGCTCGCCGCCCTCGTCGGGCCGGCCGGAGACGAGGAGGCGCCGCTCCAGCAGGCGGTCGAGGAGCGCCGCCGCGCCGTCCGCGAGGCCCGAGAGGAGCTCCAGGCGCGTCCGCGGCCGCCGCGTGCCGTCGGCGTTGACGAGGCGCAGCGTGAGCGCCCGGGCGAGGTGCCGCTGCTCGCCGGCCAGGTCCACCACCGCGCGCTCGGCCTGCGCCGCCAGCGCGCCCGTCGCCCCACCCATCGCCTCGTACTCCGCCCGCAGCACCATGCGCCGCGCCCCGTCGCGCTTGTCCCACAGGGCCTGTGCGGCGAACTGCAGCAGCGGTAGCGCCGCGGGCTGTTCGTCCAGCTCCGACGCCATGCGCGCAGGCAGCGCCGCGTCGTCACAGGTGAAGCCGACGCGCTGGAGCGGCCTGGCCACCGCCTCCTCCAGCGCCGCGCGGCCCAGCGGGCCCAGCGCCAGCACCGACGAGAGGAAGGACTTCCCCTCGGGCAGCGCGGCGAACTCGCCCAGGAAGTCGCCGCGCAGGGACAACACCAGGCGCCACGGCTCGTCGGCGCTCGCGGCCGCGCCGAGCGCCTGGGCGAAGGGCGCGCGTCGCTCCGGCGCGGCGAGGGTGAAGAGCTCCTCCAGTTGGTCCACCACCAGCAGCACGCGTCCGCCGGTGGCCTGCGCGACGTCGCGCAGCGCGCGGGGCAGGCCGCCCGGCTCGGCCTGGAGCGCCTTCGTGAGGGACTCCACGTCGCGCAGCAGGGGGTTGGTCGCCTCCAGCGTGGCGCCCGAGCGCGAGTCCTGCTTCGTCACCCGGCAGGTGGTGAGCGCCTGCGCCAGACTCCACAGCGGCCGCCGTCCGGGGCGCAGCGCCACCATCGTCCACTTCCCGCCCTCGCGCAGCCGCGGCGCCACGCCGGCGAAGACGAAGCTGCTCTTCCCGATGCCCGAGGGGCCCACGACGGTGAGGGCGCCCTGGGTGCGCAGGGCCTCCACGGCGTAGGCGACGTCAGGCTCGCGCCCGCTGAAGTCGGCGGCGTCGGCCTCGCGGAAGGCCTCGAGGCCACGGAAGGGCGAGCGCGTTTCGTCGGAAGGGGACTTCTCTTCCAGCAGGGCGGACAACTGCCGCGCGACTTCCTCCGCCGCTGGGCGCGCCGCCGGCTCCACCGCCAGGCACCGCTGCAGCAGCGCGCCCACCCGGTGGTGCGCCGCCGTCTTGCCCAGCGGCACGGGCCTGGGCGCGTAGACGAACTGCGTCAACTCGGCGTCGCTCAAGGGGCGCTCGCCTTCCAGCAGCTCATGCAAGAGCACGCCGAAGGACCAGAGGTCGATGGCGGGCGTCGGCGCCGCGCCCATCCACCGCTCGGGCGCCATGTACGCGGGCGTCCCCGAGGCCGCCACCGAGGCCGCGCCGGTGAGGCGCGCCAGCCCGAAGTCCACCACCCGCGGCCGCCCGTCCGAGGGGACGACGACGTTTTCCGGCTTCAAGTCGGCGTGGATGACGCCGTGCCGATGCGCTTCGGCCAGCGCCTCCGCGATGGCGCGGCCCGCGCGCAGGGCCTCGGGAATCGTCAAGGGCGTGCGGTCGAGGCGCTCGCGCAGCGTCTCCCCGTCGAGGTACTCCAGCGCGAGGTACGGGCGGCCGTCGAAGGCGCCCGCGGCGTACACCGTCACGATGTGCGGGTGCGCGAAGCGGGCCGTGGTGCGCGCCTCGCAGAAGAAGCGCTCGCTGGTGGCCTCGTCCAGCAGCGACGCCTTGATGAACTTGAGCGCCACCTTCCGGCCCAGCCGCTCGTCCTGCGCAAGGTAGACCTCGCCCATCGCCCCTTCCGCGAGGCAGCGCTTCACGCGGAAGCCGTCCACCAACGTGCCGGCCGGGAGGTGAGTGGACGCGTCCATCGGTGAGGGGTTTACCGTATGTCGGGTGCCGACTCCGCCGAGATGACGGAGCGAATGCAGTGCCGAAGGGCGGCGCCAGCAGCGACGCCCTGCGCAGCAGGCGCGTGTGCGCTGAAGGAGGAAGCGGCCGCTGACCTCGCGGGAAGGCGGCTCGCGCGCAGCCGGGCCGTGCTGGTGGCGTTGGCGTGGTGGTGCCCGCGACAGCTCTTCGCCGTCTTCGAATCGTCAGGCGCGCCGCCTCGACGCGCCGGCGGACCGGGGGCCGCGCGCGAATCCCCGCTTCCGAAGAGCCCGAGGCTGGGGGGCCTGGGCTGGGCGGGTGGACGACAACGCGGGGCCCACGGGTGGAGCAGTCGCTTCTTCGTGATGCGGGTGGGCCGGCGAGAGGATGCCGCAGGGCCGCGCCCCGCCTGCCTCCGCCGCGGCCTCGCCGAGGGGCGCAGACGCTCGCGGCCACGCGTCCGGCGCTGCGCTACAAGGGGCCCAATGAGTGACGACACGCGCGCGCTCCGCGAGGCGCTGGAGGACGCCCAGGCCGCGGCCCGCGACGGGAGGCGGCGCCTCGCCGAATTGGAGCGGCGGCTGGCCGAGGCGGAGGAGCGCGAGCGCCGGCTGGGAGCGCAGTGGACGGAGCGCGGGGAGCGCATCCAGGCGCTGGCGGCCGAGCTCGATCGACTGCGCGGGCAGAGCCGCGCTCGCGCCGCCTCCGCCGCGCCGGAGCTGGACAGGCCACCGGGCCTCGCGCCTCGTCCACCGGCGCTGCCGGCGGGCAGCCCGCGGGTTCCGCTCCGCGTCGCGCGCACGAAGGCGCCTCCGCCGCCGGACACCGGCAGTCCCCAGCGCGCGGACGCACCACCTGACGGGCCCGACAGCGGGAGTCCGCCGCGGGTCGGGAAGGTCGTCTTCGGTAGCCCCGCGGCGGACCAGCAGACCAGCGCCTCACCGCAGCGCGCCGCGAAGGTCGGCTTCGGTGGCGCCGCGGCGGACCCCCGGACCGGCGACGCGCCGCCGCCGCCCGACCGACCCAACACGCTCGGCCCCGCGTCGCCGGGCGGAGTCATCTTCGGTGGAGCCGCCGCGCAGCCGACGGGGTGTCTCCTCGTCGCGCTGGCCGTGGGCCTCGCCGCGCTGGGAGTGGGTCTGTGGTAGGTGACTTCCCTCTCCCCTGCCCCTCTTCCCAGGGGGAGGGGGAATGTTCTTCATGAACACCTCCGAGCTCTTCCGCCGCGTCGCCCGCCTCTTCGTCGTCGGCTTCGACGGACTGTCGCCCGACCGCCACATCAAGCGCCTCATCGACGACGGCGTGGGCGGCGTCATCCTCTTCAAGCGAAACGTCGAGTCCCCCGAGCAGGTGGCCGCCCTCGTCAAGGCGCTCAAGACGCACGCCGGCCGCCCGCTGCTCCTCTCCGTCGACCAGGAGGGCGGACGCGTCGCGAGGCTGCGAGGTCCGCCCTTCACCGCGCTGCCGCCGATGCGGGAGGTGGGCAAGACGCGCGACCTCGCCCTCGCCCGCCGCGTGGGACGGCTGCTCGCCTACGAGGTGCGCGCGCTGGGCTTCGACCAGGACTACGCCCCCGTGCTGGACGTCGACACCAACCCGAAGAATCCCGTCATCGGTGACCGCTCGCTCCACGCCGACGCGCAGGAGGTCGCCCGGCTCGGCGTCGCCCTCGCCCAGGGCCTCGAGGAGGGCGGCGTCGCGTCCTGCGGCAAACACTTCCCCGGCCACGGCGACACCGCGCTGGACAGCCACCTCGACCTGCCCACCCTGTCCCACGGCCTCGAGCGCCTGCGCGCCGTCGAGTTGGTGCCCTTCGCCGCCTACGCGAAGGCCGGCCTCGCCTCGCTGATGACCGCCCACGTCGTCTTCGAGGCGGTGGCCCCGAAGACGCCCGCCAC
>JADLDB010000181.1 GCA_020846875.1 Myxococcales bacterium
GAGAAGTTTCCCGGGGCGAAGAAGGTGCAGGTGCCGCACGCCACGCTGCAGCGCGGGGCGCAGTGCCCGGGCTGCCCCGGCGGCAAGGTGTACCCGCTCCAGGAGCCAGCGACGCTGGTGCGCATCAGTCGCCGGCTTCCACATTCACCACGAGGTCTTCCAGGTGAAGCGCGACTTCACGGCGTTCCACGTGGGTCTGGGCGCCGAGCGCCCGACGGTGGAGACGAACACGCCCGGCTTCGCGTGCGCCGGCGACTGGGTGAAGCTGCCCTTCCCCGCCATGCTGCTCGAGTGCGCGTGCGCGAGCGGGCTGTGGGCGGCCAACGTCTTCCTGCGGGAAGAAGGCCTGCGCGAAGAGCCGGTGCTGTCCGTGCCGCTCCGGGGTCTCATGGCGGGCCTGCCGCAGCCGCCCGCGCGGAAGAAGCTGCTCCCGATTCCGAGCCATCACTTGCGAAAACGTCCATAAATCGTGAGTTTTCGCACCGGTCTCGACAACGTCGCCGCCGTCATCGCAGAGCTCGCCGAGTCCGTCGACGCCGGGAAACTGGTGGCGGCGGCCAGGAAGAGCCCCGTCGTCTGGGCCCAACGCCTCGGGTACCTGCTCGACTTGACGGAACACCAGGCGCTCGCCGAAGCCCTCCTTCCGCTCGTCAAGCAGCACGCGCACAGCGCCCGCCTCGCGAGGTCCCGTCGCGGCAGCGGCGCCGCTCGGAGTCGACGCTGGAAGCTGTCCGCCAACGTCGCCGTGGAGGCCGAGCTCTGATTCTCGAGTGGACGTGTCCCGGCCTCACGGGGATGCGTGTCCAAATCGTCGAGACCGGCTAAGAGTGCCGGTCCAACCACGCCATGAAACGCTTCATCGTGTCGTCACGGACCGAGCGCGTCGTCTTCGTCGCAGCCCTGCTCGTGGCGCTTAGTCTCGTCGCCTGGAACGTCGCTCACATCGGCAACTTCATCGAGGACGACACCCTGATCAGCCTCCGCTATTCGCAGCGGCTGCTCGAGGGCAAGGGCCTGACCTGGACAGACGGAGAGCGCGTTGAAGGCTATTCGAACCTGAGCTGGGTGTTGCTGAGCGCGGGCCTCGGCGCATTCGGTGTGGATCTGATCGCCGCGGCGCGCGCTCTTGCGGCCTTATTCACAGCGGTTGCGTTTGTCGCACTGCTTGCGTTCGTCCGTCGCGTGGGCCAGCCGAAGGCTGAGGCTCCCCACGCACTCGCTCGCCACAGCGGAGTCGCTCTCGCGGCCCTGCTGCTGGGTGCAACGAGCCCCTTCGCAGTCTGGATCTGCGGAGCCCTTGAACAGCCACTTGTGCTGGCGTGCCTCGCAGTGACTTTGTGGGCGCTGGCAACGCTTGAGGAGAGGGAGTTCACGCCTCGTGCCTGGGCGTGGATCGCTGGGACTGCGCTCGCGCTCATGGTGCTCACCAGGCCCGACGCCCCGCTCCTGGTACTGTTGGTCATCGCGACCTTTCCGATCGTGTTCGGTCGTGGCCGCTGGCGCCAACAACTCGTTGTGGCTGCCATCGTCGCTGGGCTGCCGCTCGCCGTATGGCTGAGCCAGCTGGGGTTTCGTCTCGCCTATTACGGAGAGTGGGTGCCGAACACGGCGTACATCAAGGCCTCGGTGAGCGCGGCGCGAGCACGTGAGGGGTTGAATTACGTGTTGGCTGGACTCCAGGGCACCTGGCTGCTGACCGCATCTGCGACGCTCGGCCTTGTTGCCGCGATGTTCGAGCAGCGCACGCGTCGCTGGGCGCTGGCGCTGTGCCTCCTCGGCTTTGGATGGCTTTCCTACGTCATCGCGATCGGGGGCGATCACTTCCCTGCGTGGCGACACCTGTTGCTCTTCGATCTGCTAGCCGCCGCTGTTGCAGGTCTGGGACTTGCCGCTCTCGCCCAACGATGGGCCCGCCAATGGCTTGCGTCTCCGCTACTTCTCCTGGCCATCGGCGTGACGGTGCCAAAGTATGTTCACTACCAGTGGGGACTCGATCCAATTGCCGTCGCCGCACGCGTCCGCTGGCAATGGGAAGGGCAGGCCGTCGGGTTGACACTTCGTGAAGCGTTTTCGCGCGAACAGCCCCTTCACGCGGTGAGTGCAGCCGGCTGCCTGCCGTACTTCTCGGGCCTGCCGTCGCTCGACATTCTCGGCCTGAACGACAAGCACATCGCTCGACAGCCACCGTGGCCGCACCTTCCGCTCTCGCACGACCACGGCGATGGCAAGTACGTGTTGGAGCGCAAACCAGACCTGGTCACCTTCGGGCTGCCACGTGGCGACCGGCCCATCTTCAAATCCGGCGACGAGATGGCCGCCGACCCCTCCTGGCCGCGCGACTACGTCAGGGTCCGCTTCCAAACCCTCGAGCCGCTCAGCCTGTTCTCGGAATCCTTCGTCCGAATCAAAGGCCGGCTCGGAATTCGTCCAAACGACCGCGGCGGTCTTGTGGTCCCCACCTACCTCTTCTCTGGCGCAACGGCTGTACCCCTTCCAGATGAAGCGATGGGCGCCCTGCTGAAGGAAGCCAGTGTTGCGACGCTGACCCTCGACTCCCTTCCGGCTGGAACATGGAGGGCACGCCTCGAGCCAGCGAGTCCACGAGTTCTAGTGCGCCTTGCCGACCCAACGATAGATGGCCAAGAGGCAGAGAAGGTTCGGCCGGGGGACTTGGCGCTGGCAAGCCCTCGTCCCGTTCGGATCGAGTTGGAGACGAGCGATTTCTCAACCGTCGTCGGTGCCTTGCTTATCGAGCGGGTTGGCGAGGGAGGAGCTGGTCCGTCTGCCCGCGAGCTCAATACCCCGAATCAGCTACCCTCAGCGCCGAGCCTCGCTCTCGAGCCCGGCTTCGGAGTGTGGTCGGTAGCGGGCGACGCTTTCGGGGACTCGGCGAGCAGCACGCCGCGCCACGGCCAGCGGGCAATCGAGAATTCCCCCGGCCCGCTCCTCAATTCGTTCGCGGATTCGTGCCTCCAAGGGGCAGGGGACGAGTGCACCGGCGTCGCACGCTCAACGTCCTTCGTCCCTGGCCCCAAGTCCTGGCTCGAGTTCTGGGTCGGCGGGGGCCGAGCCGAGGGCGCCGACACTCAGGTAGGCGTCCGACTTGAGGAGACACTCGCCAGTGGCGTGCACAAGGTGCGGTATGTCGCGAGCGGGGAACGGGACGAGAACATGCGCCGGATTCGGCTTGACCTCAGTTGGCTCCGGGGACGCACCCTTTCCATCGTCGTCTTTGATCAATCTCAAGGCGCTTGGGGCCATGTGGTTGCGGGAGGCTTCAGCCTCAGCGATGAGTTCAGCCCCTGACCGGTCTCAGCCGCAGCATCTTCGTGAAGAAGGCTCGTCTCCTGCGCGCGACCATCGAGTTGCTGCTGCGGGCGGGCAGCCGCCTGCCCACCCTCGGCGGCAGCTGCGCGCACATCCTCGAGCACTTCGAGGCTCTGGCACTTCGCCACCCACGAAGGTGTCGAGCTCACCCCCCGGAGATCACTTGAGTAGGGCCTGCACGTGACGGTACCAGCTCTCGACCTTCGCGAAGGTGAGGCAAGCGCGCAGGCGTCGAATCGCCGCGAGGAGCTCGGGCTCCGAGTCGATGGCGGGCTTGCGGAGCTGGCGCTTGATGTCGGCCCACCAGAACTCGATGGGATTCATGTCCGGGCTGTAGGGCGGCAGGAAGATGGGGGCTGCGCCCACCGCGAGGATGGCGTCGCGCACTTCAGTCCGCTTGTGGGCGCGCAGGTTGTCCATCAGCACGATGTCTCCCTTCCGGAGCCACTTCACCAGCCGGCGCCTCACGAAGTTCCCGAAGACCACGGTGCCGACGCCGCCCTTGTGCGTCATCAACAGCGGCCGCCGGCCGAGCGCGATCGCGCCCAGCATCGTGATGTTCTTGCAGTGCCGTCCTGGTCGCTCGCCGACGACGCGTTTGCTGATGCCGGGTGGTCAGGGAGGAGCGTACGCGTTCGGCGATCACCGTTGGGCGCCTGATGCGCGCGGCCGCCGAACTCAGCTGATCTTCGGAAGCTCGTTCGCAGGCAGCCGCGTGCCGAGCGTGAC
>JADLDB010000182.1 GCA_020846875.1 Myxococcales bacterium
CGGGCTGGCGTCGCAACCGACGCTGTCGCGGACGGTGAAGATGCTCAGCACGGAGGAGAACCGGGCAGTGCTGCGGAAGGGCCTGTTGGAGACGGCGGGACGCCGGTACCGGGCGTCGCGGGGAGGGGGCAGCGGTACCTCACCATCGACGTGGACTCGTTGCTGGTGGAGGTGCACGGGCATCAGCCTGGCTCGGCGCACAACGGCCACTACCATGCGCGCATGTGATGAGTTCAAGATTTGTTGTCCATGGCTGGCCTCCACTGCGGCTTATAACTGCGGGTGTGGGGCTTCGCCCACCACGTCCGTGGCGGCCAGTCGCTTCACTCCATCTCTTCCTCTCCTGGAGCCTTGACCGACATGCTCTCTGCACTGCTGGCCGTACTGGCTGCTGCCCCGATCGGAGACAGCGTCGTTGCTGAGCGTCTGGCTGACGTCGAACTCCGGCTGCGCGCGGCCCGCACCACGCACCTGTCGCCGGAAGCCCGCACCCGTCGTTCGACGCTGCTCGACGCGCTCGCCCTGTACCGAAAACGCGGGGTCTTCCCGCACAACCACCACGTGGCGGGCGGCCGTCACCCCGTGTTCATCGATGAGCACGGCGCTGCCTGCGCGGTGGCCTTCCTCATGATCGCCTCGGGTAATGCGGGGCTGGCGCACGACATCGCTGCCGCCGAGAACTTCGCGCGCGTGCCCGAGATTCGACACCCCGCCGTCGGCGTTTGGGCAGCCAACCATGGCTTCACCGTCGACGAGCTGACGGCCATTCAGCCCGCGTACAAATACTCTCCGGAACGCTGCGACGTCGCGCGGACCTGGGTTGGCAGCCCAACCGTGTCGTACCTGCTCACCTACTCGCACCACCTCTGGAGACTCGAGGCGTCGGGGGCACGTTCGGTCACCCAGCTTCCCGGTTGGTTCACGACCCTCGAACCAGGTAAGTCCTTTCTCGTTCACGGGTGCTCGACCGCAGAGGAGACCATCTGGTTGACCGCGCAACCGGGCTGGGGGCAACCCATCCGCGGACTCCTCCGCGGTCGATGGGACGTCGGCGCCCGAGTTTTCGCGCTTGAGTCCGTCGAATTGCCCGACGAGCCGATGACGACCCTGAACTGCCGGCCAGGCGAGGTCACGCTGTACACGACTGTCGTGTTGCCAGCCCAAGAAGCGCAGAACCAGTGGTGGCAAGCCTGGGGCGACGCCAAGAAGCAAGAATGGAAGACCGGCAAGTGGAGCAATCCTCCCGATGTCGAATTCCCGATCGACGCGACGTTCGCCACGCTCGACGAGACTGGAGCTTGGCGGTCGCCACCACCCCTGCACACCACAGGGCTCTACAAGGGCTCGTTCGGCTTCCGCCTCCTCGACACGCCGCGACTCACCGTTCGCGTGGACTCGGGGGAGAACAAGTGCCTCGCCGTCCAAGACGGGTCGTGGCTCGAAGCACCCTGCCCCGCCGAAGCCGCCTACCAGGGCCTCGTCAGCCGCCACGATGAGGAGGAGCGGGCGGAAGCCTCGAAGCGCCCACGAGCCGAGGTCTGGGGGAAGGCGGTGAGACCGACGTACCTGCTGGAGGTGGGTTCGCACCAATTCAGCGTCGGGCGCACGTCGACGCCCGACTGCGAGCCGGTGTTGCGTGATGATCTCGAGCCGTTCGTGCCCCGGCCGCCGCCCGCCGATTCGAAGCAGCTCGGGCGAGGCCCCGTCACCTGGCTCCTCGTCGTCGTGGCGCTCATCGTGGCGGGGGGAGGCCCTTGGCTCATCCTCCGACGCCGCCGTCGCAAGGGATGAGCGGCTGGTGACCGGCTGGTCACCAGCACGGGGGAACTCAGGCTCGCACGCGGTCTCCTGCGCCTTCTCGAACCTGGTACGACCTGATGCGAAAGCAGGACCCCTTCCCGTCATCCTTCACTGCGTCCAGCACCGACTGCTACTTGCTGGGGCCGCTGCAGCTGAACCAGCCGCTGCCCGACGGCCTCACCTTCCTCAGCGACGACACGCTGCCCACCCTCTTCCAGTTCCCGAAGGACATGGACCAGGTGCCCGCCGAGGTGAACCGGCCCAACAACCAGGTGCTGGTGCAATACTACGAAGACGAGTGGCGCCGCTGGAACTGAAGTCGCGCGTCACCTCCGGCCGGTCGACTTGCGGACGGCGGCCAGAATGCGCTCTGCCGTGCCAGGCCCGTCGTCCAGCTCGATGCGCGGGCGCGCCAGCGGGAAGCCGTCGGCGTCCACCAGCACCAGCGTGGGCGTCACCTCCACGCCGTAACGGTCCAGCGTCGGCACCTCGGTGTCCACGTCCACCACCTGCAGCCTGAGCTCGGGCTCGGCCTGCTTCACCGCGTCCAGCGCGCCGCTGGCCTCCAGCCGCCTGCACGACGGGCACCACGAGGCGTGGAAGTAGAGCAGCCGCAGCGACTTCACTTCGCGCAGCGGCTTCTTCGCCGCGGCCTTCGGCGGCACGCCGGCGTCCTGCGCGAGGACCGCGGGGGAGACGACCAGCACGAGCGAGAGGAGCCACTTCATCGGCCCCAAGCCTAACCGCGACGCAGCTACAGTGCCCGCCGTGCCCTCGCGCCGCGACCTGCTGGTCAGCTTCCTCGGCCTCGCCGCGGCCAACGCCTGCCGCCGCGCGAAGGTGGAGCCACGGCCCGTGCCCGGCGCGCTGGTGGACCGCGTGCACGAGGTGGGGCACCTGCTGCGCGGGCCGCCGCTGCCCCGCGCGCCCCACGACACCGGCCGCCACGACGTCGTCATCATCGGCGCCGACACCGCGGGCCTGTCCGCCTTCGTCGTCGGCCTCAACGGAGGCATCACCACCAGCGCGGGGTGGGATCAGCAGCGCTACCCGTCCTGCACGCGATGGTCCGACCAGGCAGAGTGGCTGCCCTGGGTGACACCCCACAGTCGGTCTGCCGACGCCATGTGGGTGGACGCCTTGCGCGGCAGTCTCTTGTGCATGGACGCGACGGGCGTGCTGGTGCAGGCGAAAGAGAAGTGCCGCAAGGCGCACTTCTTCGTCGTCATCGCGCCGGGCCAGCA
>JADLDB010000183.1 GCA_020846875.1 Myxococcales bacterium
CCTACCGCCTGCTGGAGTCGCTTGCGTCAAGGCCACCCGTGAGACCACCATGCCCGCGTGACGAGCCGACCCATCGACGCGGCCAACGTGAAGGCCATGCTGGTGGAGGTGGACGAAGGCGACTTCCGCCCCGTGGCCGACCTCTTCGCCCGCCTCGCCCAGCGCGGAGTGGACGTGCGGCTGCTCCACGCCGAGCTGCCCTCACGTCCCTTCCGCGCCGCCTTCGACAGGCACCGGAGGCTCCGGTGATTGACGCGCTCATCCTCGATTTGGGCAACGTGCTCGCCTTCCACGACAACGAGAAGCTCTTCGAGGCCATGGCGAAGGCCTTCCGCACCTCTCGCAAGGACCTGCGCGTGCGCCTCGAGGGCGGCCTGTGGGACCGGGTCAACCGCGGGCAGCTCCCCGGGGACGGGCTCCGGCAGGAGCTGGTGGCGCGGCTGGGGCAGGAAGTGTCCCCCGACGACTGGTTCGCGCTGTGGAACAGCCACTTCACCATCCACGACGAGATGGTGCGCGTGGTGGAAGGTCTGGTGGGTAGGACGCGCCTGGTGCTGCTGTCCAACACCCACGACCAACACGTGGCGTACCTGCGCCCGCGCCTGCCGGTGCTGGAGAAGTTCGACGCGCTGGTGCTGTCCTGCGAGGTGGGCGCGGTGAAGCCGGAGCGCGCCATCTACCAGCGGGCCGTCGACGCCGCGCAGGTGCCTGCCCACCGGGCCGTCTTCTTCGACGACGTCGCGCGCTACGCCGAGGCCGCCATCGAGGCCGGGCTGCAGGGCCGCGTCTTCACCACCGTGCCCCGCTTCCTCGACGACCTGCGCTCCCTGGGCGTGGGCTGAAACTCATTCCAGACTCTTCCCCGCGGCCGAAGCTGGTCTATCGTCGGCCATTCCATGACGACCTGCCGATGGTTGGTGTGGGTGGGGGTGGTGCTGGTGGCGACCTCCTCCCTGGCCCAGAGTCCCGCGGAGCGCGTCGAGGCTGCGCGGAAGTTGGTCACCGGCGGGAAGTTCAAGGAAGCCGTCGCCGAGCTGGACGCGGTGGCGAAGGTGCAGGGGCTCGACCGCGCCACCGTGGCGTCCGTCTACGAGGTGCAGGGCCTCGCCTGGGGCGGCCTCAAGCAGGCGCCGAAGGCGAAGACGGCCTTCCAGAAGCTGCTGGTGCTGGAGCCCGCCTTCAAGCTGAAAGGCAAGGTGCCGCCCAAGGCCACCGCCGCCTTCAAGGACGCGAAGAAGTGGGTGGCGCAGCGCGGGGGCGGAGGGCTCAAGGCGGAGCAGCTCACCCCCGAAATCAAGGACAAGGTCGTCACCGCCCTCTACATCTCGGTGGAGAACGACTTGATGACGCTGGCCAAGTCGGCGCGCGTGCACCTCAAGCTGGACACCGGCGGCTGGCAGGTGCGCGAGGTCCCCGCGCAGGCCACCACCAGCGTGGAGGCCGGCGGCAAGGTGGTGCAGTGGTGGCTCGAGCTGCTGGGTGACAACGGCGCGGTGCTGCTGGTGCTGGGCTCCGAGGCCGAGCCCATCGTTGACGCCGTCCCCGGCTCCGTCATTCCCAAGGCCGGTGGCGCGGCGACGGTGGCGAAGAAGGAGCCTCCCAAGACGGAGCCGGCGAAGCCCGAGCCGGTGAAGCAGCCGGAGAAGAAGCCCGACGCGCCGGTGGCGGAGGCGAAGCCGAAGCTGACGCCCGAGGAGCCCGTCGAGGCGAAGCCCGACTTGGCGGCGAAGGGCCCGAAGAAGGGCAAGGGCCCGCGCATCCTGCCCTGGGTGCTCATCGGCGCCGGCGTGGTGAGCGCGGGCGTGGCCACCATCTTCGCGGTGCAGAGCAGCGGCGCGCGCAGCCAGGTGACCAACCCCACCGTCGACGCGCAGACGGGGTACGTGGTGAGCATCACCCGGGCCGAGGCGCTCGAGTACGAGCAGAAGGCGCAGACCAACGCCGTGGTGGCCAACACGCTGTGGGGCGTGGGCGGCGGGCTGGTGGCCGGCGGCGTGGTGGCCTTTTTGGTGGGAGATTGAGATGAACGTGCGGCTCTTCCTGGTGGCCTTCGTCCTCGGCACCTTCATCGGCTGCTCCTGCAGCCCCGCCGACGTCGACGCCCGGCAGTACTCGTGCACGACCGACGACGAGTGCGGCGCGGGCTGGGTGTGCAACGGCTCCTTCTGTGAGGCGGTCGACGGCGGCGCTGGCGGCGGCGGCGCGGTGGGAGGCGGCGGTGGCGCCGTCGGCGGCGGTGGCGGCGCGACAGGCGGCGGCATGGGCGGCGGGATGGGCGGCGGCCCAGGTGGCGGAGTGGGCGGCGGCGCCGGTGGCGGCGCGGGTGGCGGCGCGACAGGCGGCGGAATGGGTGGCGGAGTGGGCGGCGGCGCAGGTGGTGGCGCAGGTGGCGGAGTGGGCGGCGGAGTGGGCGGCGGCATGGGCGGCGGCATGGGCGGCGGCATGGGCGGCGGGATGGGCGGCGGCATGGGCGGCGGGATGGGCGGCGGCACAGGTGGCGGAGTGGGCGGCGGCGCGGGTGGCGGCGCAGGTGGCGGCGCAGGTGGCGGAGTGGGTGGCGGAGTGGGTGGCGGAGTGGGTGGAGGCACCGGCGGCGGAGGTGGAGACGACGACGGCGGCCTCGATGGCGGTGACGACGGCGGCACGGACGCGGGCACTGGTGGTGGCGCCGGCGGTGGCATCGGTGGCGGAATGGGCGGCGGCGTCGGCGGCGGTACTGGCGGCGGCGGGGACGACGGGGGCGACGACGGCGGCGCGGACTCCGGTATGGACGCCGGCGACCCGGACGCCGGAGACGACGCGGGCATCGACGACGGCGGCTCGGACGCCGGGCTGTGGCCGGGCATCCCCGAGGAATACGCCCTCCTCCAGTCCTTCGACGGCGCCGCGCTGGTGTGCGTGGCGAAGTAGTCGATGTACGTCTCTCTCCTGGCCCTCGTCCTCTCGGCCGAGCTCTCCTTCGAAAAGGCGCAGAACCGCTGCCAGGGCGCGGAGCTCGACGCCTGCCTCGCGCTGGCGCGCTTCTACGCGGCCCCGGGCGGCCCCCACCAGGACGACGCCAAGGCGGCCAACCTGTTCCAGAACCTCTGCGCCAAGCACGACCCGGAGGCCTGCTTCGAGTACGGCGTCCTCTCCCTCGAGGGACGGGGCGCGGCGAAGGACCCGGCGAAGGCCGTCCAGCTCTGGGACAAGAGCTGCTCCCGCGGCAGTCGCAAGGGCTGCACCGCCCTCGGCAACGCGTACCTCGAGGGCCAGGGCGGCAAGCAGCGCCTCGAAGAAGCCGAGAAGCTGCTCTCCGACGCCTGCGCGCGTGAGTGGGTGCCCGCCTGCCTGCGCCTCTCCCGCTACCTCATCAGCGAGGCCGAGCCGAAGGCCCGCGACACCACCCGCGGCGTCTGGCTGTTGTCTCAAGCCTGCCTGGCCGGCGACGTCCCTTCCTGCGTGAAGGCCTGCGACGCGCGCCTCACCGGCAACGGCGTCGCCCGCGTGGAAGCCGAGGCGCTCAAGGACTGCCAGCGCGCCTGCGACGCGAAGGCGCTGCACGGCTGCTGGGGCCTGGCGCTGCTGCACCTCCACGCAGACCTCCCGGAGCTCTCCCCGAAGAAGGCCGTGGCGCTCCTCTCCTCCTCCTGCAAGGCCGCTGAGCCGCGCTCCTGCATCGCGCTGGGGGAATTGGCCGAGGTGGGCGGCGCCGGCGTCGCGAAGTCGGCGGCGGCGGCGAAGGACCGGTTCAAGTTCGCCCACCTCCGCCTCGAGAGCCTCTGCGGCAAGACGGCGCCCGCCGAGTGCCTCCTCGACGCCGAGCTGGCGGCGCAGGGCCGGGCCAGAGACGAAGACGCGCCGGCCACCCGCAAGCTGCTGTCCGAGCGCTGCAGCCCGGGCGCCGTGGCCGGCTGCTTCGGCCTGGGCGTGGCGAAGGCCCGGGGGCATGGCGGCGCGGTGGACATGGCGGGCGCGCTGGAGGCCTTCAAGCTGGGCTGCGCGGGCGGCTCGGTGCGGGCCTGCCGGGCCGCGGGGCAGGCGCTCCTCGCCGGGAAGGGCGGGGCGGCGGACCCCCAGGAAGCGACGCGGCTGCTCACCCTGGCCTGCGACGGGTGGGACGCCCTGGGCTGCGCGGCGCTCGCCGAGGCCTCGGGTGGGAAGAAGACGCCGGAAGGCAAGGCGCTCCGTCAGAAGGCCTGCCGCCACGGCTACGGCCCTGCCTGTCGGTGACGGACTCTTAGAGGGAGAAGTCCACCGCGCCTCTTCCGGCGCGCGTGAGGACGTCGTTGAGCCGGGTGAAGGGCCGCTCGGCGCGGGCGGCCTTCTCGAAGGCCTTCCCGTTGAGGGGCGAAGGGTGCGGGGCGGTGAGGACCGCGTGCCGCGGCTGATTCACCAGGCGCTCCACCATCGCCTTCGCCGGCACGCCCAGGCAGAGGAACACCACCGGCGCGGGCCCGTCATTCACCGCCTGGAGCACCGCCTCGGTGAAGGGCTCCCAGCCGCGCTTCTTGTGCGAGTGCGGCGCGCCCTCCCGCACCGTCAGCACGGTGTTGAGCAGCAGCACCCCCTGCCGGGCCCACGCGGTGAGGTCGCCGTGGGCGGGCACCTTGAGCCCCAGGTCCGCCTCGAGCCCCAGGAAGAGGTTCTTCAAGGACGCCGGCGGCTTCACCCCGCGGTGGACAGAGAAGGCCAGCCCGTTGGCGTTGCCGCGCGTCGGGTAGGGGTCCTGCCCCAGCAGCACCACCTTCACCTGCTCCGGCGGCGTGTGGGCCAGGGCCGCGAAGCGCTCGGCCCGAGGTGGAAAGACGGGGCCGGCGGCGTCCTCCGCCGCGAGGAAGGCCGCGAGCCGCGCGAAGGAGTGTGCGGCCAGTGCCTCGCTCAGCACGGAACGCCACGCGGGCGGCACCTCGGCCCTCAAGGACTCCACCACGTGCGCCTCCACCGGCGGTTCCACAGGGACAACGGCGCGCGCGGCCATGGCCTCACCCTACTCGTCTCAACCACGCCTCCGCCCCCCCCCGGCGCCCAGCCCGCGCGGGGGAGCACCAAAGTTGACACCGGGCCCCGGGTGCCCCCGAAAGCCGTGAGACTGAGATGAGACTGTCGTCTCAGAATCACCCAAAATGCACGCCGAAATTCGCGGGGTTGCGAAGTCGAAATGAGACGACAGTCTCATCTCAGTCTCACGGCGAAAAAACGGTCCCTGCGCCCCCGCTGAGGGCCACTTCCGAGTCCGCCCG
>JADLDB010000184.1 GCA_020846875.1 Myxococcales bacterium
CTGGGCATGTCCCTCAACACCTTCCTGCAGAACTTCACGCGCGCGCGGAAGTTCCTCAGAGAGTGTCTGCAGAAGACCGGGATCCACCTCGACTCGGAGCTGTCGCCATGACGAGGGAAGAAGAGCTGCTCTTCGAGCAGGTGCTCAGTGCCCACCGCGCGCGAGGCGTGGAGGGCGCGGTGAAGTCCCACCCGGCGTGGCACGATCTCGACGAGACGGGACGGCGCGAGGCCTTCGAGGAGACGGCGCGGCTGCGACAACTGGAGGCCGCGATGGATCCCCAGGGACACAGCACCACGGTGAAGGCGCTGTTGTCGCGGCTCGGGAGGCGGTGATGGCGCGAAAGGACCGGGAGCAGAACCGGCGCTCGTGGAACGCGGCCACCGTGGCGCACAACTCCCACAAGCGCGACCAGGCGTCCTTCCTCAAGCGGGCAGGCACGTTGTTCCCCGAGGAGCTGGGCCTGCTGGGGCCACTGCGGGGCAAGACGCTGCTCCACCTCCAGTGCAACTCGGGGCAGGACACGTTGTCCCTCGCCCGGCGGGGCGCGCGCGTTACCGGCGTGGACATCAGCGACGAGGCGATCACCTTCGCGCAGGCGCTCTCTTGCGACTCCCGCATCCCCGGGCGCTTCGTCCGCGCCGACGTGTACGACTACCTCACGGCGAAGCGCCCCACCTTCGACGTCGTCTTCTGCAGCTACGGCGTCACCGGCTGGCTGGAGGATCTCGATCGCTGGGCGCAAGGCATCGCGCGCCGGCTGAGGCGGGGCGGGCGCTTCGTGTACGTGGAGTTCCACCCGGTGGTCTTCACCTTCGACGAGTGCGGACGGCCGGCCTTCCCGTACTCGACGCACGGCGCCCCCCTGCGCGGGCCCGGCGTCACGGACTACGTACAGGCGAGCGGGCCGGCGCTGGCGCCGTCGGGTTACGTGGCGGGCGTGCGGGACTTCACCAACCCCCATGGCGCCGTGGAGTTCGCGTGGGGCCTCTCGGAGATCGTCCAGGCGGTGATCGACGCCGGCCTGCACGTCGATCATCTCGAGGAGTACCCGTGGTCCAACGGCTTCGCGCCCTTCGAGGGCATGCGGCGCCGAGGCGCGAGGTACTTCCCCGCCCCGGGTCAACCCCAGGTCCCCCTGATGTTCTCGTTGCGGGCCGTCAAGCGGTGATCCACCGGGCGAGCGGCTCGCGGCCCCGCTATGACGGACTTCGTGGAGAAGCCCGACGGGGTAGAAGCCATCGTCACCGCGCGCGCCATGTCCCTGGGGGGCCTGGCGATCGCCCGCGTCATTCCTTCGCTGGAGCGGCGCACCGTGGGGCCCTTCGTCTTCCTCGATCACCTGGGGCCGGCCGGACTCGCCCCCGGCGCCGGCTTCGACGTGCCGCCGCACCCGCACATCGGGCTGGCTACCGTGACGTGGCTGTTCGACGGCGAGGTCGTGCATCGCGACAGCCTGGGCGTGACGCAGGCGATCCGCCCCGGCGAGGTCAACTTGATGATCGCCGGGCGAGGGGTGACGCACTCCGAGCGCTCGAGCGACCACTTTCGCCAGCACGGCGGCGCGATGCACGGCCTGCAGTTCTGGATGGGCCTGCCCACCGCGCTGGAGGACTGCCCGCCCACCTTCGAGCACCGCGGCTCGGGCGAGCTGCCCGAGGTGCACCTGGGCGCGGCCACCGCCCGCGTGGTGCTGGGCGAGGCCTTCGGCGCGCGCTCCCCGGCCACCACGCCCTCGGAGACGCTGCTGGTCGAGCTGCGCTTCGGTGACGATGACGAGGTGAGGATCCCCGCCCAGAAGGAAGCGGCGCTGTACGTGGCTGCAGGGAGCGCCACGCTCGGCGGCACCCGCTACCAGGCCGGCACGATGATCGTCCTCGCGCCCGGCACCACCGTGACGATCACCGGCGCGGACCAATCGCTCGTCGCGCTCTTCGGCGGCGCGCCGCTGGACGGCGGCCGGCGCTTCATGGACTGGAACTTCGTGGCCTCGTCGAAGGAGCGGCTGCAGCAGGCGAGAGAGGACTGGAAGGCGCAGCGCTTCCCGAAGATCCCCGGGGACGATCGCGAATTCGTGCCCTACCCCGAGCCGCGGCGCTGAGGATCAACGCAGCCCGTGCCGAGTGTGCCGACCGAGGACAGGCTGCGCTGCAAATAGCCCCGCCGGGCGGGGCGAGCGGTATGAAGCGGGAGGTCATGCCCGTCCTCCCTTCTGCCCCGCTCGCCTCGCTCAACGCCGCGCACGGGGCCTTCGTCCGCCGCTACCCGGGAGACAGCGGCCGCCGCCAGCCGGTGCACGTCGTCTACGGAGGCGCGCACCGCTTCGCCGCCGACACGGCGAAGAAGCTGGGCGCGCTGGCCCGGGCCGCGCTGGAGACGTACGCCCCGGACGAGGGCACCTTCGGCCGCGCGCTGGGCCTGCCGCCGGCCGTGTCCGAGCGGGTCTACCCGCGCGTGGCGGAGAAGCTGAAGCGGGAGCCTGTGGAGGACTTCCGCATCGACTTCGAGGACGGCTACGGCCACCGCGCGGATCCAGAGGAGGACGGGCACGCCGTGGCGGCCGCCGAGGCGCTGGCCGCCGGCCTGAGGCAAGGGCTGCTGCCTCCCTTCATGGGCCTGCGGGTGAAGCCCCTGTCCGGTGAGCTGGCCCCGCGCGCGCTCCGGACGCTCGAGCTCTTCCTGGGCAGGATGGTGAGCCGCACCGGCGGCGTGCTGCCCAGCCACTTCGTCGTCACCCTGCCCAAGGTGACCGGCCCCGAGCAGGTGCGGGCGCTGTGCGAGGTGCTGGCGGCGCATGAAGGCAGCTTCAAGCTGGAGCCGGGCAGCCTGGGCCTCGAGGTGATGGTGGAGACGCCCCAGTGCCTGGTGGCCCCCGACGGGCGGATGATGTTGCCGCAGCTCCTCGACGCGGCGGGGGAGCGGCTGCGCGCGGCGCACTTCGGCACTTACGACTTCACCGCGGCCCTGGACGTCACCGCCGCCCACCAGTCGATGCGCCACCCGCACGCGGACCTGGCGAAGGGAATGATGAAGCTGGCCTTCGCCGGCACGGGCGTCATGTTGAGCGACGGCGCCACCACGCTGCTGCCCGCGGCGCCGCACAAGGGCGAGAAGCTCACGGCGAAGCAGCGCGCGGAGAATCGCAAGGTGGTGCACCGCGCCTGGAGGCAGTCGGCCAGCGACATCCGCCACTCGCTGGTGAACGGCTTCTACCAGGGGTGGGATCTGCACCCGGCCCAGCTCCCTGCGCGCTTCGGCGCTGTGTACGCCTTCTTCCTCGAGGGCTTCGACGCGGCGAGGGAGCGCCTCGCCGGCTTCGTGGAGCAGCTCGGCCGGGCGAAGCTGACGCGCGACGTCTTCGACGACGCGGCGACGGGCCAGGGGCTGCTCAACTTCTTCCTGCGGGGCATCAACTGCGGAGCGATCACCGAGGAGGACGCCGCGGCGACAGGGCTGTCCCTGGAGGAGCTGCGCAGCAAGTCCTTCGCGGCGATCGCGAAGGCGCGCCGGGGCTAGAACTTCACGCGGCGCATCACGAAGCGGGGCATCGCCTTGATCGCCGACATCACCGCCCGCCAGATGGGCGGCGCGTAGACGACGGGGGTGCCCTCGTCGATCCCCTTCACCACCACGTCGGCCACCTCGTCGGGCTCCCCGGCGAACGGTGGCGCCTTGAGCCCTTCAGTCATCTGGGTCTTCACGAAGCCGGGCTTCACGCACACCGTGGTGAGGCCCTGGCTCTTGAAGCGGTGATCGAGCCCCTCCAGGTACGCAGACAGGCCCGCCTTCGCCGCGCCGTAGAGCACCACCGGCTTGCGGCCGCGATCGCCCGCCACCGAGGAGAAGACGCACAGCGTGCCGCCGCCGCGCAACAGCAGCTTCTTCCTCGCCTCCTCGCAGAACAGCACGGTGTTGGCGAAGTCCACCGACAGCACGCGCTGCGCGAGCGAGGGATCCGCCTCCAGCTGCTCCTGGGTGGCAAAGAGCCCGGCGGTGACGATCACCACGTCGAGGCCCTCCAGCGCCTGCTCCACGGCCTCCAGCGCGGGGCGAAACGTGTCCGGCCGCTCCAGATCGCACAGCGCCGTGGTCACCCGCACCCCGGGCGCCCCGCGGGCCTTCAAGTCCGCCGCGCTCTTCTCCAGCTCGGCGCCGTCGCGCCCCAGCAGAGCCACCCAGTCACCGCGCTCGACCAGCTTGCGCGCCACCGAGCGCCCCATGCCGCGCGTCCCACCGAGGATCACGTGTCGTTTCATGGTCCCCTCAGGCCGGATCGCCGAACAACCGCACCGACTGCGCGCTGCGGAAGGTGAGGTTGGGATCCCACCGCAGCCGCACGTCGAGGAACTTCTCCAACCGCGGCTCCATGGCGCGGAAGTGCTCGGGCCGGGTGTACGAGTCCTTGGCCAGGTAGATGCGTCCGCCCTCCTTGATCACGTGCTCGTTGAGCGCATCCACCAGTTGCTGCGTGCCGTCTCGCACCGCGATGTCCAGGGCGATGGAGATGCCGGGCTTCGGGAAGGAGAGGAACGCCGGGCTCTCGGGGCCGCAGTCCTTGATCACGCAGAGGAAGGACGCGCCGCCGCGCGAGGTGAGCACCTCCAGGAAGCGCCGCGCCGCCTCGGGCCCGGCCTCTCGCGGCAGCACGCACTGGTACTGGGTGAAGCCCCGGCGCCCGTACATCAGGTTCCAGTCCTTCACGAAGTCCAGCGGATAGAAGAAGGTCCACGGGCTGACCAGGCCTTCGCGCTTCCTCGCCAGGTGCTTCCAATAGAAGGCCACGTTGAAGGCCTTCACCGAGAGGCTGGACAGCAAGAGCTCCGGCGCCTCGATGGGGAAGCGCAGGTTGGGCGGCTCCGCGGGGAACTGCGTGGGCGCCTCGTGGGCCTGCGCCCAGCGCCCCTTCATCACGATGCCCCGCCCCAGGTTCTTCCCCCGCGACAGGCAGTCGATCCACCCCATCGTCATCGGCCAGCCGTGCGCCGCTTCGGCCAGCTTCTGGACGTAGGTGTCGATGTCGGGGACGCGCTCCGTCTCCTGCCAGATCCACGGGGTGGGCACGCGGCGCAGCGGGAACTCGACCTCGAGGATCTGCCCGGTGAGGCCCATGCCCGCGACGGTGGCGAGGAAGAGCTCGCGCTCCTGATCCGGTCCGCACTCCAGCACCCGCCCGTCGGCGACGTGCATCTTGAGGCGGGTGACGTGGTGCCCGAAGCAGCCGTCGACGTGGTGGTTCTTCCCGTGCACGTCCGCCGCCACCGCGCCGCCCAGGGTGACGAACTGCGTGCCCGGCGTCACCGGCAGGAACCAGCCGCGCGGGAGGAAGGTGCGGTTGATCTCTTTGAGCGACAGGCCCGCCTCGGCGCGCAGCACGCCGGTGGACTCGTCGAAGTCGATGATCCGGTTCGCGCGGGTGGTGGTCACCACCACCGGGCTGCCCGCGGGAGGCAGCGCGGAGTCGCCGTAGCTGCGGCCCAGCCCGCGGAAGAGGACGCGCGGGGCGCGCTCCAGATCCTCGGTGAGCAGCTCGCGGCCCGGCTGAAACTGCCGGCCCCATCCGGCAAGACGATCGTTGGCCATCACGGCCACCCTCGTAGGCGAGGCGGGCACCGACTGCAAACGTCAGGGCGCGCGGATGAGCTGATCGCCCGGGCCCAGCACCAGCGGCGGGCAGTACGGGCCCGTCTCGGTGCGCGTCCACCAGACACCCTTCGCGCTCCAGGGCGCGAAGCGGTACTCGAAGCTGCGCGTGCGGATCACCTTGGGCAGCGCGTCCGGGAAGGGGTTTCTCTCGAACAGCGCCAGCACCTCGGGCACGCCGAGGAGCAGTTGCTTCTGGGTGCTGAGCAGCCAGGGGTTCTCCGAGCACTCCCCCAGCGCGGCGAACCACATCTGCCAGTCGAGGCGCGGCTGCCACGGCGCGACGAAGCCGGGGCGGCGATCGAGCCGGCCGGGCTTGTACGGGAACTCGTACTCGCGCCACTCGACGCCGTCGACGGTGCCCTCGATGAGGATCTCCGGGCGCGTCTTCGTCATCCACGCGAAGGCGCCGTAGGCGTTGATGGTCTCGAAGCGCGCCACGGCGGACAGCACTGGGCCCAGCCAGGTCTTCGCCAGGCTGCGTCGGGCGAACATGCCGGCGCCCAGCGCGACGACGAGCAGCGCCACCACCCACCCGGCGGGGCTCAACCGCTCCTCGCCCACCGGCCGCGAAGGGAAGAGGAACGAAGGCAGCACGCGCTCCAGCGCAGCGTCGCCCAGCAGCGGCACCGCCAGCACGAAGGTGAGGACGTTGTAGTAGCTGTAATTCCCCGCGGCGAAGAGCCCAACCTGCAGCGCCATGAGGCCCACCGCGCTCACCAGCCGCAGCCGCCTGGGCCCAAGCGCCAGCAGCGGGATCGGCAGCTCCAGCACGAACATCACCGCGCACAGCGCCTTCTGCACCGCGAGCGGGAGGGCGGCGAAGAGGTGGCTCGACCAGGTGGGCAACGGCTGCGTCCACCAGTGGTAGGTGAGGGCC
>JADLDB010000185.1 GCA_020846875.1 Myxococcales bacterium
CGAGGCGCGGTCGACGACGGGGCAGACGCTGTGGCGGTGGAAGCCGCTCGCCTCGTACTACCAGGTGTGGACCACCTGGCTGACGGGCGACGTCGACCTCGGCATCTGGGGACAGGGGTGCAACGCGACGGAGCAGAAGTACGGCTTCACGCTGGCGGAGGTGCGGCGGGATGCGCCGGTGCGGCCGCCGCTGGTGCTGGGCCTGCCGGGGCAGAAGCAGCGCGCCGATGGGACGTGGGACAACTGGTACCGGACGTACCTCGCCGACGTCGGGCGGTACCTCTCGCCAGAGCCGATGCTGCAGGACCCGGAGTACGTCCGCGACGTGGCTCAGCAGGGATTGTCGCTGCCGACCTATGCCTACGCGGCGAACAACCCGCTCATGTACACCGATGAGACTGGGCTCTATCCATTCCCCAGCGATGAGTTCACCGAATGCTACTCGAGGTGCTTGGACAAGACCGGGCGAGTGAGTCTGTACCTGCTGCCGATCATGCCGGTTCACAAGACCTGGGTGCCGCCATTCCGGTTTACGCCCTTCGGCGGAGGCACGAACGAGTGGACGACGCCGTTGAGTTCGGCTGGCAACATGGCCGGTGGCAGGTCGAGCGCGATTGGGAGCGGACTGAGAACGGCGGGCAGAATCGGGGCATGGCTGCGTTGGCCACTGCTGATCAAGGGCTACGCGGACGTCGCGGAGTGCGCCTACAAGTGCTCGAAGGAGGAGTCCATTGCCGACCAGATTTGTCGAGAACAGGCGAGTGGACGCTGAAGCTCGGGCGCGAGCGGCGGATCTGCTGAACAGCTTCCTTGAGGGCCAGCTCACGAACGACGAACTCGAGAGGAAGTGGCCGAGCAGCAGCGACCCGGCGGTCGAGGAAATCCGCCGTGCGGTGTGGCTCACCTACGACGACGACCGCAAGCAGTTTGGCCCGACCTCTGGACACGAACTCATCCAGCGATGCGCAGCCTTCCTGCGAACGACTGAACCCTATTCGTGGCCGGTGCCGCGCTTCTGGCAGAGGGCGCTTGGCGCTTGCGTGGGCGTCATGACTCTCGGCGCGGTGAAGCTGCGGCTGGCGGGCCCGAGCGTCGACGCGCCATGGCCACACTACCCGACGCCCTGAGCCTTGGCGGCGGTGTTGGAGTTGCTGCGCGAGGGCGTGGACTTCACGGGGCCGGTAGGCCCGCGGGTGGCGACGGTGCCGAAGCTTGCCTCGCCGGTGGACGCGGCGGCGGACGACGCGGCGTTGCTGGCCCAGGTGCGCGACTACTACCACCGGACGCTGAAGGCCTCGCCGGAGGCGCTGGCGTACCTGGAGACGCGCGGCCTCAAGCACGAGGCCGTCATCGACGGCTTCCGCTTAGGCTTCGCCAACCGCACCCTGGGGCTGCGGCTGCCCGACGCCAACCGCCTCGCGGGCGAGAAGGTGCGGGCGCGGCTGCAGGCGCTGGGCGTGCTGCGCGACTCAGGCCACGAGCACCTCAACGGCAGCCTCGTGGTGCCGCTGCACGACGAGGCGGGCGCGGTGGTGGGCCTGTACGGGCGGAAGGTGACGCCGAAGCTGCGCGTGGGCACGCCCAACCACCTGTACCTGCCGGGCCCGCACCGCGCGGCCTTCAACTCCGCCGCGCTGGCCGGGCAGCAGGCGGCCATCGTCTGCGAGGCGCTGCTGGACGCGCTGTCCTTCTGGGTGGCGGGCCACCGCAACGTCACCTCGGCGTACGGCGTCGAGGGCTTCACCCCGCACCACCTCGAGGCCCTCAAGCGCCACGGCGTGAGGGACGTCCTCATCGCCTACGACAGGGACGACGCTGGCGACGCTGCCGCCGAGGCGCTGGGCAGGCAACTGGAGGCCGAGGGCTTCGACTGCTACCGCGTGCAGTTTCCGCGCGGGATGGACGCCAACGAGTACGCGCTGAAGGTGCAGCCAGCCGCGAAGTCGCTGGGCGTCGCCCTGCGCCACGCGGCCTTCATGGGCAACGGCGCTCCGAGAGGCACGCCGGACTTCTCTTCCTTAGCCGCCTCGCCAACGGCGGCCGTGCCCGGGGCTCTCGAGGAAGGGAAGCGGGTGGCCGTCACCGTCTCCGCGAAGGCCACCACCGCCGTGGCTTCGGCGCCCGCGGTGCCCGGGGCTCTGGACACGTCGAGGGCCACGCCGGCCGTCGTGCCGAGCTCCAGCGCTCGCGGAGATCCGCCGGAATCTGGACTGACGCCGGTGGACGTCGAGCCCCAGCGGCCGGCGGCGCCGCGCACGCCCGAGGTGGTGGCCGAGGTGACGGAGGAAGAAGCCCTCTTCCACTTTGGGCCGAGGCGGTACCGCGTGCGCGGCCTGGCGAAGGCGCTGTCGGCCGAGTCCTTGAAGGTGAATGTCCTCGTCTCCGTCGGCGAGGCCTTCCACGTGGACACCCTCGACATGTACGCCGCCCGCCAGCGTGCGGCCTTCCTGCGCGCCGCCTCCGACGAATTGCGCCTGCCCGAGGACACGCTGAAGCGCGACATGGGCGCCTTGCTGCTGAAGCTGGAGGCCCTGCAGGAAGCGACGCTGAAGGACAAGCTGGCGCCGAAGAAGACGGCGCCCACCCTCGGCGAGGACGAGCGCGAAGCGGCCCTCGCGCTGCTCCGTCACCCGCGCCTCCTCGACATGGTGGTGGACGACTTCGAGAGGTGCGGCGTCGTCGGCGAGGAGACCAACAAACTCGTCGGCTACCTCGCCGCCGTCAGCCGGAAGCTGGACGAGCCACTCGCCGTCCTCATCCAGTCGTCGTCGGCCGCCGGGAAGTCGTCCCTCATGGAGGCCGTGCTGGCCTTCGTGCCGGAGGAGGACAAGACGAAGTTTTCGGCGATGACGGGGCAGTCCCTCTTCTACATGGGCGACGCCGACTTGAAGCACAAGGTGCTGGCCGTCGTGGAAGAGGAGGGCGCCGCCCGCGCCGCCTACGCGCTGAAGCTGCTCCAGTCGGAAGGTGAGTTGACCATCGCGTCGACGGGGAAGGACCCGGCGTCGGGCAAGCTGGTGACGCATGAGTACCGCGTCGAGGGCCCGACGCAGCTCTTCCTGACGACGACGGCGAGTGAATTGGACGAGGAGCTCCTCAACCGCTGCCTCGTCCTCACCGTCGACGAGGAGAGGGCCCAGACGAAGGCCATCCACGAGAAGCAGAAGGAGAAGCAGACGCTGGAGGGCCTCCTGGCGAAGCGGGACAGGGACGCGGTGCTGAAGCGCCACCAGAATGCGCAGCGCCTCCTGCGGCCTCTCGCCGTCGTCAACCCGTACGCGAGGCACCTCACCTTCCTGGACGACAGGACGCGGGCGCGGCGGGACTTCCCGAAGTACCTCACCCTCATCCGCACCATTGCGCTGCTGCACCAGCACCAGCGGCCGGTGAAGACGGTGCAGCATGAGGGCGCCGTCGTCGAGTACGTGGAGGTGCAGCTGGAGGACATCGCCACCGCCAACCGCCTTGCCCACGCGGTGCTGGGGCGCAGCCTGGACGACTTGCCGCCGCAGACGCGGCGCCTCCTCACGCAACTCGACGAGTGGGTGACGAATGGCTGCCGCCTCACGGGCGTCGCGCGCGGCGAGTACCGCTTCACGCGGCGACAGGTGCGCGAGGCCTTGTCGCTGGGCGACACGCAGCTGAAGGTGCACCTCGGGCGCCTCCTGGAGATGGAGTACCTGCGGCTGTGGCGCGGCCGCGACGGCGGCTTCGAGTACCAGCTTCTCTACGAGGGCCAGGGCCACGACGGCGCGCGCTTCCTCGTCGGCCTCGTCGACGTGGACGCCCTGTGCCATGCGTACGACAGCAGCCGGTCGGCCCTCGAGGCGTCGCAGTCGGGGGCCAGTCGGCCCCCAGTCGGCGGGCAGTCGGCCCCCGGTCGGGGTGGCGCTGACGACGAAACCGCGAGGCCGCTTCTCCACTTAGCCGCCGTCGGCGCGTCGGACGGCGGAAACGCACGTCAGGGCCTCAACGCCGAAACCGCGTCGTACGGGTAGAGGCCATGGGCCGGCGGCCGAGACAGCACAAGCTGCACCGCGAGGAAGGCCACCCGCTGGGCCGCGTGCGCGGCGCGCCCGGCACCCTGCGCGCGCACGCGTGGGACTACCTCGAGGCCTTGCGCATGCAGCAGCGCACGCCGGCGGCGGTGGCCGGGCAGGCGAAGTCGCTGACGGCCTTCTTCCGCTGGTGCGAGGAGAGAGGCCTCGTGCGCCCCGAGGAGGTGACGCGGCCGCTTCTCGAGAGGTACCAGCGGCACCTCTTCTACGTGCGCAAGCGGGACGGGAAGCCGCTGTCGGCCTCGACGCAGTACGGGCACCTGGCGACGGTGCGGCTTCTCTTCCGGTGGCTTTCTCGGCAGGGCTTCCTCCTCGCCAATCCTGCCTCGGAGTTGCAGCTGCCGAAGCTGCCGCAGCGGCTGCCGCGCGCGGTGCTGTCGCTGGAGGAAGTCGAGGCGGTGCTGGCGCGGCCCGACGTGTCCACGCCCGAAGGCCTGCGGGACAGGGCCATGCTGGAGGTGCTGTACGCCACGGGCCTGCGCCGAGCGGAACTTGCAGGCCTCTCACTCTTCGACGTCGACGCCTCGCGCGGCACCGTCTTCGTGCGCGAGGGCAAGGGCCGCAAGGACAGGGTGGTGCCGCTGGGCGAGAGGGCGCTGGCGTGGTGCCTCAAGTACGTGGAGGAGGGCCGGCCGAAGCTGGCGTCGTCGAGGGACGACGGCAGCGTCCTCTTCCTGGGCGACGCGGGCGAAGGCCTGCACGTCGACTACCTGACGCAGCGGGTGCGGACGTACCTGGAGGACGCGGGCGTGGAGAAGCCCGGCGCGTGCCACCTGTTTCGGCACTCCATGGCGACGGCGATGCTGGAGGGCGGCGCGGACGTGCGCTTCGTGCAGGAGATGCTGGGCCACGTCAGCCTCGAGACGACGCAGCTGTACACGCGCGTCACCGTGGAGAAGCTGAAGGCGGTGCACGCGGCGACGCACCCGGCCGCGCGGCTGGCGCGGCGGGGTGAGGTGCGCGGCGTCGACGCCCCGGCGCTGACGGCGGACGAGGTGCTGGAGGCGCTGGCCTCCGAGGACGAGGAGGGCTGAGTGAGTTGCGCGACGGGCAGGGAGGCCCGCACAATGAAGGCCATGCGAATGAAGGCGCGCGTCGTGGGCAACACGCTGGTGGTGGAGGAGGGCGTGTCTCTGCCGGAGGGCGCCGAGGTGGAGGTGGACGTGGTGCTGTCCGTGCCGGAGGGTGTGGAGGTGGACGAGGAGACGGCGAGGGAATTGGAGCTGGCCCAGCAGGAGGCCGACGCCGGCGACTTCGTCAGCGAAGAAGAGGTGTGGGCGGACATCGAGGCGCGGCGCCGCGCATGAAGCTGCGCTGGCTGAAGCGCGCGCATGCCCAACTCCAACAGCAGCTGGCCTGGTGGCGGGAAAACGCCGCCTCGTCGCGGCCGCTGGAGGACGAGGTGCAGCGCATCCAGGGACTCCTCAAGGCGACGCCCTACGCGGGCGTGCGCGTCCTGAATGCGCGGCCGGGCACCCGGCGGGTCCTCTTGAGGACGCAGCATCTCCTCTACTACCGGGTGGACGAGAAGGCCGGCTTCGTCGAGGTGCTGCGCTTCTGGCACGCGAGTCGAGGCCGGACGCCGAAGCTGTGACGTGCTGCAGGTGACTGCGGCCGCGCGCGTCGGGGCCGCCGGCTTGCAGTCGCGTGACGAAGTGGTGGACGAGCAAGCCGGCGTCCCCTTGCGCGCTCTTCACGGCCGGTCGGTGCACGCACCGCCCTGTGACGTCCGATGCGGCTGGCGCTTGAGCGCGCCTCTCCGCTGTCGCGCTTCTCCTCGAGGCGCTCGCGTCCCGTGGGCCCCCCACAGGTCCGCGGCGCTGGTGGTGACGGCCGGCGGCTTGGGCGCCGCTTCGTCCCCCCGCCCGCCCGGGAAAGTGGTGGAGGTCGGCCGGCCGACGAATTCGCACAGGGACGCGCCGCTCGTCCCCCGCCTTGGTTTCCCCCCTTGGAACCCCCCTTCCGAGGCGCCCCCTCAACAAGGAATCCCCAAGGGGGGAACTGAAGATTGATCACAATTCTGCGGCTCGCTTCATCGCGGAGACTACATCTGCGGCGGCGATCAGCCTGGCGAGTCCGCGTCCGAGGACGATGAGGCCTGGCTCGCCGTTGTTGGTGATGTGTCCGCCGAGGCCCGCGATGCCCCAGGTGAGTTGGCGGCAAGTCGGTCGAGCTGGAAGTGGCGTTCGTTTGTTCTCGATGAGGAGGACGCGTAGGCAGGTCAGCATCGTTGGCGAAATGAGCGTCCCGGCCGGGCGATCAGGGTCGTCTCGAGAGAGGTGGCGAAGGCGCAGCAGGAGCCAGGCGATGGGCAGGGAGACGGCGAGCGCGTTGGTGATGCTGTGAAGTCCTTCGAGCTGCCGCTTCTCGATGGCACAGCCCGACTTCAACGCCTTGAAAAACTCCTCGATGGCCCAGCGAGCCCGGTAGGCATCGACGATGAAGTCCATGTCCCGCTTAGTCGAGATCGGCAAGCTGGTGAGCAGCACCCACTCCACGGGAGAATCACCCTCGGGCGGGTCACGCTCGATGACGTGAACGAGGTGAAGTTTGGTCACGGTCGCCTTGCGCTTGGAGTTTCTGTTCTTCGACGCGTTGGGGCTCTTGAGCGTGATGCGCCTCGCCCGCAGCTCGAGGGTCGCGGTGTGCGCGCTACGCGGCGGATGGAGCCTCTTCGCTGACTGCCGCTTGCGAGCCTTTCTCTCGGGAAGCTCGACCTCGCGAGTGGTGACCAACTCGGCGTCATCGAGCAGGTCCCACATGAGCCCTTCTGGCGTCACTCGGTTTTGCGCTGCCCGGATGATGAAGTTCTGGCGCCGCGCCTGCATCTGGGCCACGAGCGTGAAGATGTCCGCCTCGCGGTCCATCACGCAGATGGCCTCAGGCAGGACAGCGAAGACCGCCTCGACGCCGCGATGCCAACGCAGCGCCTCGCTGTCGGCCGCGCCTGTGGCCTGCTTGCGGCTCTTCTTCGGACCTCGTCGCACCCACGTCTCGCAGCGGAGGACGCCCAGCGGCTCACTGGTCACCGGATTCACCGCCAGTCCAACGTGCGCGTACAGCCCACGGCTCTTCTCGTTCGTCAGGTAACCCAATTCGTCGCGCTCCCCGCTGTAGCGGAGCTCGGAGGTGTCGAAGATGACGAGCGCGCGGCCCGCAGCGACACACCGCGCACGGGTCCGCTCGGCGTGCGGCGCGAGAATGGCCTCCGGGCTCACCTTCTCGTTGCCCAGAAACCGGTAGGTCGCTTCGAGCGCCGCCTCGCTCCCCATGGCGTCGGGCAGGCTCTCCCCCGGCTTTCTCGCGAGCGACTCGACGATCTGCTCGAGCCGCTGGCTCAGCCGTGCATCACCCAGCTGGGCGCCCACCGTCTCGCTTCGGGCCATTGCTGCCCGGTCCACACGTGCTCGCTTGGTCATTCCCCGAGACGATCACGAGCCGGCACCGGCCGTCTCAAAGATGTGCGGGATCTTCAGAGGGGGGAAACCCATCCCCCCACCGCCTTTCAAGCGCCTCCCGGCGCGGCGGCGGTGGGGCCCCTGGGGGACTTCGCGTGGGCCAAGGGCCCCGGCCCAGCCCTCCGGGCGCGCGCCCTGTGCAGCGAAGTGCATGCGAGGTGACGAGGGGCCGGCCTCGCGTACCCGTCCGGCCGACCGCGTTCGTGATTCCGCTCGCTGGCCGCTGCGCGGCCAGTATAGGCGGGCGCAATGGCGAGACGGGCGCGGAGATCGGCGTACGAGTGGCGGCGGCTGGTGGGCGCGCA
>JADLDB010000186.1 GCA_020846875.1 Myxococcales bacterium
GGCGGCGGCGGAGGTACAGGCGGCGGCGGAGGTACAGGCGGCGGCGGAGGTACAGGCGGCGGCGGAGGTACAGGCGGCGGCGGAGGTACAGGCGGCGGCGGAGGTACAGGCGGCGGCGGTACGGCCACCGGTGGCGGGGGCGGTACGACGACGGGCACCCTCAGCGCGATGTACCCGCAAGACAACGGCATCGCGGGCGACCCGCGAGTCCTCTTCCACTCGGACTTCGAGAACGGCATGGCCGGGTGGACCCGCTACACCACCGACCCGGAGCGCCTCACGGTGGAGGACAACCCGGCCATCGCCCACGCAGGCAGCAGGTTCATGCGCTCGCGCATCACGCGCAGCCAGCTCGCCGTCGACCAGTACCTCGCGAGCATGGCCCAGCTCGAGTTGAGCACCCGCGTCCCGGAGCTGTACTGGCGCTTCTACGCCCGGGTGGTGGGGACCAGCGCCAGGCCGCACCACTGGGTGCGCGTCGCCGCCGGGACGCCGGGCTTTCAGTCGGACGGGCTCGCGAACACCCGCCCCATGGGCAACGCCGGCTTCTGGTTCGACGTGGACCTCACCGCCGGCGACCAGTTCAACTTCTACGTCTACTGGCACGCCATGCGCTCGGGCCGCTGCAACGACGGCAGCGCCACCCCGGGCTGCCCGGGAGACCAGGGCACCACCTACTACTACGGGAACAACTTCACGGCGGCGAACCAACAGCCCATCACCCGCGACCAATGGTTCTGCCTGGAGATTCGCGCCAAGGCGAACACCGTGGGGAGCAGCGACGGCGAGCTGACCCTGTGGAAGGACGACGTGCTCACCGCCGACTACCGGCCAGGCGCTCCGCGCGGCCGCTGGCTGCGCGACAACTTCTTCAGTTGGGGCCAGTACTACCAGGACGTGCAGGCCTTCGAGGGCTTCGACTTCCGCACCGACGCCGACGTCCTGCTCAAGCGGGTGACGCTGGACGCCTACTACGAGCGGGGCACCCTCCCTGCCTCCGCTCCCGAGGAGCAGCAAATCCTCTACGACGACGTGGTGGTGGCGACGGCCCGCGTCGGCTGCCGGCGCCCCTGAAGGCCAGCCACCAACTCCCTGTCAGGCGGCGCTGACCGGGTCCACCCGCGCCCGCCGCTGCGCGCGCCACAACAGCCAGGTGCCCAGCCCCAGCCCGCCGAAGAAGAGGACGAGCGTGGTGGGGTGCAAGAGCAGCCACGGCTCACGGAACACGCCCCACTTGCCGGCGATTTCGATGGGCGTCCAGGCGACAATCATCGCGCCCACCGCGTAGCGCACCGAGGAGCCCCAGCCGGTGTGCTGGTGCAGGCGCCACACGCAGTACACGGTGCCGGCGAGCGAGGCGAACAACACCGCGCTGGTGAACAGCCCGTGCACGCCGAACACCGCCTCGTCGTAGGCCCACAAGAGCAGCAGGTAGAAGGCCCACACCGTGGTCGCGTACTGAAACGCGCTGCGCGGGCCGTAGTTGTCGATGCGCCCCGTCACCAGCCCGCCGCGCATCGTCGGCACCCGCTCGCGCCACCAGAGGAAGACGGGGCAGCGCGACGACTCCAGGAAGAGCAGGTAGGCCAGCACCAGCACCAGCGCGCCCCAGGAGTGCTTGAGCAGCACGTACTCGCCGTAGATGGCCACCAACTCGCCGTTCACCGCGCCCACCGCCTTCGCCACCCCCAGCGCCCGCGCGGCGATGGTGAGGCCGTACTCCACGCCGCCGGTCCACAGCAGGTTGCCGGCGAAGATGCCCACGATGGTCTGCGCGGCGTCGCTCCTCAGCCGGGAGGTGAGCCACAGCAGCACCGCGCCCAGCGCCGTCAGCCCCAGCGTCGCGTGCCAGAGGAACGGCGTCACCGGCAACGTCTTCAGCACCACCGGCCGGCCAGCGTGGGCGTCGACGAGCGCCGCCTCCAGCGCCGCGCGGTTCTCCGGGGTGCGCGCCTTCTTGAGCGCCGCCTCCAGCTCCTCCACGAGGGGGCGGTCGCTGAACATCCGCGCCGCGTGGCCGGTTGGGCGGGCCGCCTCCACCTCGTGCTCGGCGGCGTTGATGACCACCATCAACAGGTGCCCGGCCGCCAGCATCAACAACACGAAGAAGCTCGAGAGCGTGGTGCGCACCAGCGACGACGACCGCATGGGCGTCGAGATATTGAAAACCAGTCGCAAAAACAAGCGACGCGCTACATGAGGAACTGCAGGTTGAGGCCGTAGCCGCCGACGTAGGCCGCGTGCCCGAAGGTGGGCCCGTACCAGACGACGCCGTAGCTGGTCGCCAGCCCCACCCAGCAGCGCTCCGTCAGGGGGACCTGCACGCCCAGCCTCCCGCCCAGGGTGAGCTTCGGGCCATCGGCCCCGGTGAAGGTGTGCCCCGAGCCGGTCGCGATGGGGAAGGCCAGCCCCACGCCGAAGGAGCTGATGAGGTACTTGCTCTTGACGAGGTACAGCAGGCTCGGCCGCCGCAGGCTCAGGCGCACCGCCGCGTAGCCGAGGCTGCCGTCACCCGCAGCGATGGGCCCCAGCTCGCCGTCGAAGCCCGTCGGGTTCTCCTTCACCGTCATCACCGGCAGCGCCGCGTACGACAGGCCGACGTCGAAGTAGTCGTCGGACACCGGGTTGCCTGCGACGCGCACGAAGGCGTCCACCATCGCGAGGGCGCCGGAGAGGTCGAGCTGGCACCCGCGCTCGGCGCAGGAACGCGCCTCCGCCTGGTAGTAGCCGTTGGCCGGCTTGTACCCGGCGAAGAGCTCGACGCGCAGCCGCGCGGGCTGCTCGATTCGCCGCTCCTCCGACTCCACCGGACACCACGCGAGGAAGCCCAGCGCGCAGTCCCGCCGCGGCGCGTCGACGGGCGCGCTGGTGAGGGTGAGGAGGAGGCCGGCGGCCGCTGCGGACATGGCGAGGCAGTTACTGCGTCTCGTCGCGCGCGGCGAGCGCCTCCGTGCGCTGGCGCCGCTGGCTTCACCCCACGCCGAGGTGGTGGTGGCCCTGTCCCCCGCGCTGACAGCTTCACCGCGTCTCGGCCGGCGACTCCTGGGCCGGAGCCGGCTCCGTCCTGCGCCAGCGCCTGGGCACCAGCGCCCTGGCCCCCGCCCACATCGGCGCAAAGAGCGCGGAGGCCAACCCGTGCGGCGAGTGGTTCAGCTCCCGGCGCGGCAGCCCGAAGCGCCGGGGCCGGCCCTCGTCGCTGAAGCGGAGCGACCCGAGGAGGGCGTCCCAGCAGGACAGCCAGACGCCGTAGTTGCTGTGGCACTGCTCCATCACCGCGCTGTGGTGGAGCTGGTGTTGCGCAGGGCTGATGAGGATGCGCTCGAGCCAGCGCGGGTAGCGCAGCCACACGTGGGAGTGGCGCAGGTTGCCCCCCAGGAGGTTGAGGACGAAGCCCACCGCGTTGACGCCGAGGAAGTCGTACTGCACCGCGGAGAGCCGGAAGAGGTGGAAGAAGAGGCCGGTGAGCAGCCCGGTGACGAGGATGCCGCGGACCTTGAAGAGGAGGCTCTCCAGCGGGTGGCTGCGGTACAGCGTAAAGGGCGTCATCACCTCCGCCGAGTGGTGCACCTTGTGGAGTTCCCAGAGGACCGGCACCTTGTGCGCGAGGAAGTGGACGAGGAAGCGGCTCGCGTCCCACGCGACGAAGAGGACCAGCGTGTAGAGCCCGCGAAGCTGCCACCCCGGCAGGGCAGTGGGGCCCGGCACCCCGCGCCAGGCGTCGAGGCGGCCCACCGTCCAGAGCGCGAGCGCGTACGACGAGAGGAGCGCCGGCGCGAAGAAGAGGGCGTGGATGACGGGCTTGGCGAACAGCAGCTTGTAGTCGAGCAGGGAGGACTGGTGCAGCCAGACGCGCGGGGTGAGCAGCCCACGCAGCGCGCGCAGCGTCAGCCGCCGGTGCGCGAGGAGGGCGAGGACGGCCACCCCCAGCGCGCCCAGCAGGAACGGCAGAAACAGCCGCTGCTCCGGGTCGCCGAAGTACGAGAGGGGACGCCTGACCGCGCCCAGGGCGACGTGCCAACTGTCGGCGAAACCCATCGCGCCAAGGCCTCATCACCGGGCAGGCGCCGGCGCAATGACCTGCGACAAGGCGGGGTGACGCCCTCGCGCGGGCCCCGGGCGCGGTGGGCCGCGCGTCACCTCTTCTTCGGGGGCGACATCGGCGCGGGCGCACCTGCTGCCGGCTCGGGCGCGACTGCCGCTTCGGGGGGCGCGGTCGCCGCGGGCGCGGGCTCTGTGTCGCCGGGCACCTCTTCTCCCATCGGAATCACTCCCGCCAGCACCAGCACGCCCGCCGCCGCCAGCAGCACCAGCAGCACCAGGGCCACCAGCATCCACCGGCCGCCCCGGCCTCCCGCCGCCTCGAGGGCCAGCGCGGAGCCGTCCGTCTCGTGGGTGGTCCGTAGGTCCTCGTGGGAGCGCGACGGCCGCTGGCCTCGCAGCACCTCCGCCGGCCGCGCGATGGTGGTGCGCGCCCCTTCGTCCTCGCCGTCCTCCCAGTCCGACGCCTTCGGCGTCCCCCGGTGGGTGATGCTCAAGGTGTCGCCGTCGTTGTCGCCGCCGGGCTTGAGCGCCGGGTTGGCGTCCGTCACCGGCTGCACCGGTGGCCGCTCCGGGTCGGTGGTGATGTTCCCCATCGAAGGCTGCGCCGGCGGAGTCAGTTGCTCCGCCACCGAGGCCACCCCCGGCCGGCTCGGCCTCGACGCGGCGGGGGCCGCCGGGGTGGTGGCGGCTGACGAGGCGCTCTTGCGCTGCGCCGTGGCGTCCGCCAGCCGCTTGCGCAAGGCCCGAATCTCCTCGGGCAGCGCCGCCGCGGGGATCGTCTTGGCGTCGGAGTCGTCGTCGTCGTCGAAGTCCCCTTGCGGCCACGCCGAGGGCCGCTGGGAGAGCTCGACGGGCGTCCGCCCGGGGACTGGCGCGGGCGGCGGCTCGCCCCGCAACGCCCTGGGCCGCGCCGGGGACGTGGACGGGTCGCCGGCCCGCAGCGACACCGGGGAGATGTTCGGCACCGTCCCCTGGGGAATCGGCGCCGGCACCGGCGGCACCGAGCCGGTGGCCTTCCTGCCGGTTCCCGGCGGGAGGTCCTGAGGGGGCAGCGTGCGCTCGTCCCGCGCGTTGGCCGCCTTCTCGTCGAGGCCCGGGGAGCTGCCGCCGCTGGCCCGCACCTTCTGGATGATGGACTTTACCCGAATCTCGCCCGTCGTCTCCTGCCCCATCGCCGACTCGAGCAGCCGCCGCGTCTCGGCGCGCCGGTCGGTGAAGAACTTGAGCACGTACTCGCCGGACTGCTCGGGGTGCCAGATTCGCCCGTGGCCCACCTTGTCGATTTCGCGGGCGAACTCCAGCGCGGTGGAGAAGCGCGCCTCCCGGTCCCGCTGCAGCGCCTTGAGCACCACCGCGTCGATTTCCGGCGGCACGCTGGGGTTCCACTTCGACGGCGGCACCACCTGCTCCTTGAGGGCCGCCATCATCCCCTCCTCCGCCGACTTGCCGTGGAAGAGGCGCAGGCCGGTGAGGCACTCGTGCGCCACCACCCCCAGCGCGAAGATGTCGCTGCGCCCGTCCAGCGGCTCGCCGCGAATCTGCTCCGGCGACATGTACCCGCTGGTGCCCTTCACCATCCCCACGCTGGTCCGCCCGCTGCGACCCAGCGCCTTGGCGATGCCGAAGTCCAGCAGCTTGGTGACGCCCTCGTACGTCACCATGATGTTCTTCTCGGCCACGTCCCGGTGGATGACGATTTGCTTGCGCCCCCGCGCGTCGGTGAAGTTGTGCGCGTAGTGCAGCGCCAGCGCCGTGTCCCGCACCGCCGCCAGGGTGAAGCCGAGGGGAATGGCTTCCCGCGCCTGCCGGCAGGCCCGCGCCATCTCCACCAGCGTGCAGCCCTGGACGAATTCCATGGCCATGAAGAGCTGCCCGTCGTCCGTGTCCAGCTCGTACACCTGGGCGACGTTGGGGTGGTTGAAGGCCGCGGTGATGCGCGCCTCTTCCAGGAACATGCGCACGAAGTCCTCTTCGCCGCCGATGTCGGGAAGAATCGTCTTCAGCACCACCAGCTTGTTGAAGCCCGCCAGGCCCGTCTGGTGCGCGAGGTAGATCTCACTCATGCCGCCGGTAGAGAGGCGGCACAGCACCTCGTACTTCCCGAGCCGCCTCCTATCCAGGGGGCTGGTGGGAGCGATGAAGCTGGGGGTGGCCACGCGAGACTCGAGGGGCAGTCTACACGCAGGAAGGCTCCCGTCGCCTTCTTCCCCGGCGAGCCAGTCGGCGTAGACGCGCAGCGCCTGCTTGTCCGTGCAGAGCGCCTCGCGCAGCTTCGCGCCGCGTTCGCTGTCGTGTCACTCAGGGCGCGCCGACGCCGCCGCCGGCGCCTCTGGAGCGGGGAGGCGCCTCCTGGCGCTCACGGCCCCCAGCAGCACGCCGGCCACGCACATCGCCGCCCCCAGGACGGCCGCCGGGGTGACGCCTTCCCCCAGCACCCCGATGGCCAGGGCCCACGCGAAGGCCGGCACCAACTGAGTGGTGGCGCTGCCCACGGTGGCCGAGGTGTGGCCCATACCCCAGGTGAAGAGCATCTGCCCGAAGAGGGCCAGCACGCCCACGCCCACCACCCGCAGCGCTACCGCGCCCTGAAGGGGCACCCAGTCTGGCGCGGCCACCGGCGCGGCCATCACCAACCCCACCACGGAGAAGGCGAGGAAGACGGTGCCGGCGTCGGCGTCCTCCCGTACCGCCTTGATGGACGTCATCGCCGCGCCGCCCGCCACGCCCGAGGCGAGACCCGCCAGCGCCCCCAGACTGCCCGCGCCGGTGAGGTGCAGCCCTTCCCCGGACATCGCCACCAGGGCCGCACCCGCCGAGGCGAGGAAGAGCCCCACCACCATGAGGCGGGTGGGACGCTCCTTGAGGAAGACGGCCGCGAAGAACGCCGCGTAGACGGGCGCCGCGTAGTTGAGGACGGTGGCCGGCGCGGCCCCCAGGTGGCGGATGGCGGTGAAGTACATCAGCACCGCGGTGCCCCCCAGCACGCCGCGCAGCAGCAGCAGCCACGGCCGGGCCAGGTTGGGCTTGCGGCGCAGCGCGGGGAAGAAGAGCGCCATGCCCGCCAGCCCGACGAGGTGGCGCACGGTGACCACCTGCGCGGGGGGCACTTCGCCTGCCAGCGTGCGCGCCAGCACCGCCATCACGGCGAAGAAGAGCGAGGACACCGCGATGACGGCGGTGCCGGAGAAGCGGGGCGCGGCAGGCACGGACGCGTCGGTTGATAGCAGGCGTCGGCGCCCGAGGCCTCACCGTCGCGCGCAGGGCAGGTCGGCCCAGCCCAGTCTTCCTCGTCCCCGGCCCAAACCACGGCTTCTTCTTTGAGCGCCGGGACGACTGGGGGTAAGTCTCAAGGCTGTGCGCAGACCCACCGACGTGGCGACAGGGGGACTGCCCCGGCGGCAGCCGGTGGAGCGGGTGGTGCGCAGCGCGGACGTCAAGCGCGCGCAGGTGTCGCTGCACCTGAAAATCCTGGCGGGCTACGTGGTGCTGGCGGCGGCGCTGGTGGTCGTCTTCTACGTGGGCAACGCGTGGGACTGGGCGCTGAAAATCGTGGCCGCCTTCCTGGTGACGCTGGTGCTGGCGGTGGCGCTGCCGTGGCTTCTGCTGCGGGTGGCGCGCGTGCAGCAACTGTCGCAGACGGCGCTGGAGATTTCCCGGGGCGACCTCTCGCGGCGGGTGCAGTTGGACTCCTCCAGCCTGCGGGACGACATCGACGAGCTGGCGGTGGCCATCGACGACATGCAGGAGAACCTGCGGGAGTTGGTGTCCTCCATCCAGCACACGGCGGAGTCGGTGGCGGACGCGGCGTCGGGCCTGGAGACGAGCGCCACCGGCGTCAACGCCCAGGCGGCCGAGGTAGGCGACTCGATGAAGCGCATCGCGGCCGGCGCCGAGGCCCAGTCGGCGCTGGTGGCCCGCGCGCAGAACACCATCACCGACATGGCGCAGGTGCTGCAGCGCACCGCGCGCAGCGCGGAGGAGTCGACGAAGGCCGCGGCGGCCACCAGCCAGTCCGCCGAGGAAGGCAGCCACGCGGCGCGCCTGGCCGGGGAGAAGGTGCGCAAGGTGTTCAGCCGCATCGAGACGGCGAGCCAGGAAGTGTTCCGCTTCGGCGAGAAGACGCAGGAGATTTCCAAAATCGTCGACGCCATCACCCAGGTGGCCCAGCAGACCAACCTGCTGGCGCTCAACGCCACCATCGAGGCGGCGCGGGCGGGCGAGTACGGGCGGGGCTTCGCGGTGGTGGCCGACGAGGTGCGCAAGCTGGCCGAGTCGGCGGGCAAGTCCGCCGAGGCCATCAGCCGCCTGGCGCGGGACATCAGCCAGCAGTCGGTGCACGTGGTGACGGCGATGAAGGAAGGCATCGACGAGCTGACGCAGGGCCGCGAGGACTTGACGCTCATCGTCCGCTCGATGGCCAACATCTCCGACTCGGCGAAGGACGGGGCGGACAAGGTGGCGCACATCTCCCAGGCGGCGCACGAGCAGCAGAAGTCCAGCCAGGCGATGGTGGGGGCCATCACCGACATCTCCGGCGTGGCGCAGGAAAACGCCCGCGCCACCGAGGCCATCAAGCGCGTCATCGAGGAGCAGACGCAGGCGGTGGGCCAGATGACGGCGTCGGCCCAGGAGCTCACCACCCTGTCGGTGGAGCTGCAGGCCGTCATCCGGCGCTTCCGGCTGGGCTAGAGCGCCGAACAGGTTAGCTCCCGTCGTGACATCGGCGATTTGCGTCGCATCCCGTCGTTGCTCCTCGGTCAGTTGCCCACCAGCAGCTTCCCTCGTCGCGCCTTGGTCTGCTCGCAACTCAC
>JADLDB010000187.1 GCA_020846875.1 Myxococcales bacterium
GGCGCGGCGCAGGCTAAGAGAGGGCCCGATGAGACACTCCGTCGGCGTCTGGGTGGCGCAGGTGCTGGCCAGCGGCTTCCTGGCCATCCTCTTCCTGCAGTCGGGGCTGGACAAGGTGCTCGACTGGAAGGGGAACCGCGAGTACGTCGGCGGCTTCCTGGCGAAGGCGCCGGTGCTGGGCCGCTTCCCGCGCCTGATGCTCTTCAAAATCACCGCGCTGGAGGTGCTGGCGGGCGTCCTCTCTGCGGCGGGGTGCCTGTTGGTGGTGGCGGCGCGGCAGAGCGCGGTGGCCTTCCTCGGGGCGTGCGTGGCGGGGGTGGCGCTGTTGGGCCTCTTCCTCGGGCAGCGGCTGGCGAAGGACTACGCGGCGGCCGCGGGCCTGGTGCCGTACGTCATCGCCACGGTGGGCGCGGTGCTGCTGCAGAGCCTGGGCCTCTAACCACAGCGCGGGGAGTAGCTCAGCGCGCCGCGCACCTCGTCCTCCACCAACTCGCGGACGTCTCCCTCTGCCACGTCCAGCACGAGGCCGCCCACCGCCTCCCGGTGCAGGGCCAGCGTCGGCAGCCCCACCGCATTCAGCATGCGCTTCACCTGGTGGTAGCGGCCCTCGGTGAGGGTGAGCTCCACCACGTCCTTCTCCGGGGCACGCGCCTGGGCAGGCCGCGAGGTGACGCCCGCCTCCACCTCCACGCCGGCCCGCAGCTTCGCCAGCTTCTCTTCGGTGACGGCGGCGCCCACCCTCGCCAGGTAGCGCTTGGGCAGGTGTGTCTGGGGCTGGGTGGCGTGGGCCACGAAGCGCTCGTCGTTGGTGAAGAGGAGCAACCCGGTGGTGTCGCGGTCCAGCCGCCCCACCGCGTGCCAGCCATAGCCCTGAAGCGACGGCGGCAGCGCGCGCCGCAGCGCCTCGAAGACAGTGCCTTCGCCTTCCGCGTCGGACGCGGCGGTGACGAGGCCCGCCGGCTTGTGGAACATCAACACCCGCGTGGTGGGCCGCACGTCCACCGGCTGGCCGTCCACCTCCACCCGCGCCTGGAGCTGCAGAGGCGCCAGCGGCTGGCGCACCACCTTCCCCTCCACCGTCACCCGGCCAGCCTGCACCAACCTCTCCGCCTCGCCGAAAGGGCTGACGCCCGCGCGCGACAAGGCCCGGGCCAACCAGTCGCCAGAGTCCTCCGAGGCGCGGTGCCGCGCCGCCTCCAACCACTTCGGGGGTTTTCGGGGCCGCGCCACGGCGGGGGTTTCCCCACATCGCCGGGCCAAACACAACGTTGCACCTGGGTGGCGCGGGGCGTGTCTCACCTACCAACAAGGGGACACCGCCATGAAGACCGCTCTCGCCGCCGCCCTCGCCGCCGTCGTGCTGTCCGCCTGTGGAGGGCCGCTGTCGCCTGAAGAGTCCCCCGGCCGCGCCTCGCAGGGGCTGGAGGCGGTGGCCGTTTCGCCGGCCCCCACGCTGACGCCCATGACGCCGGCGGGGGTCGTCATCATCGACGTGCTGGACGGCACCGACATCGTGGTGACGCCGAAGGAGCGCCTGGAGAAGGTGCGGACCGGCAGGGCGTCCTTCGAGGCCTCGCACATCACCAACGACTTCCAGCGCGGCGCCGGCGGCTGCCACTGACACGTTGCTCCGCGGGGAGGGCGCGCAGATGATTCTCGCGTGCCCTCTTCCACCCGCGCCGTCCTCGGCTGTCTCCTGCTCCTCGCAGCGTCTGCCCTCGCCGACTCGCCGCTGACGTCCACCGACTTCCACACCGCCTACCGGGAGTTGCCGGCGGTGCAGCTCGCACAGTCCGGCGACGTGCGCGCGACGTACGTCTTCCTCGCCTCCGACGCGCCCAACGACCAGAAGCTGGCCGCGGCCAACGCGCTGGGCTGGGAAGGGGACCGCGCCTCGGGCTTCGTGGAGCACCTGGCGAAGGCGAAGGGTGTGCAGGTGGCCGCGCTGGACGAGCAGGCGCTGACGGCCTCGCAGCGCTTCGCCCTGGGCTACCTGGTGGCGCTGGCGGACTACCTCGAGCTGCAGCCGCTCCAGCCGGGCGTGAAGGGCGTGCGCGGAATGAAGCCCGTGGCGCTGCTTGAGTCGGCGGCGAAGGCGCTGCCCGACGACTTCGCGGTGCAGTACGCGCTGGCGCTGGTGCAGGCCCAGGCGGCGATAAAGTCGTCCTGGTGTGAGGTGTTTCAAGTCCCCGACGCGGTGGTGAGGCGCTTCCCGGCGGACAAGCGCAACCTGCGGCCCGGCGCGCTGGAGTCTGCGCAGGGCTACCTGGCCGGGTACGAGGAGTCCTGTAAGGGCTCGAAGGCCGCGGCGCGGGGAGAGAAGGACGAGCTCAACCAGGTGTACACGCTGTCGAAGCTGGGCCGGCAGGTGGTGGCCGGCACGCAGGGCGGGGCGGTGGTGTGGGACGCCGACTCGCCCACGCCCTTGGCGGTGCACGCCGGCGTCATCTGTCGCGGCGTCACGGTGGGCGACGCGGTGTGGCTGGGCTGTGAGGCGGAGGTGCTGCGCTGGGACGGCAAGGCCTTCACCTCCTTCCTCACGCGGCAGGCGAAGCACAGCGCGATGTACTACCAGCCGATGGCCGGGCCCGGCGGGACGCCGTGGGTGCGGCTGGGGAAGAAGACGTGGGCGTGGGACGGCGCGAAGTTCTCCCCCGTCAAGCCGCCGTGGACGGGCGACGCCTACGACGCCGTCTTCTTCCAGGGCCGCGCGTACTGGATTGAGTTCCTCCAGGCGGTACACAGCGAGGGCCGCGTCTACCAGAAGGACAGCGCCGGCTACCCGGGGGGCGACCCGCGGCGCCTGCGCCTCGACGACGCCGGCCAGCTCTGGGTGGAGGACTTCGAGGCAGGCCTGTTCCGCTTCGTGGGCGACCGCTTCGTGAAGCACCCCGGGCTGGACACGAAGGCCAGCGGCGTGGCGGTGGACGTGGCGCGCGGGCGGCGCTGGTTGCTCCACTACACCAAAGGCCTCGTGCTGCAGCCCTCGGGCGCGCCCGACGTGGCCATCGACTTGTCGGAGCTGCAGTACCTGCGCGACCTGCTGCTGGACGCGGAGACGGGCGACGTGTGGGTGGCCGGGTGGACGGAGGTGGTGCGCCTCCGGCAGGACGGGCCGAGCTGGGCGAAGCAGCGCTTCCGGGTGA
>JADLDB010000188.1 GCA_020846875.1 Myxococcales bacterium
GACGGCGGCGCAGTGAGCCCGAGTTGATGAGGGAAGAAGGCGCCGAGGAAGCAGCCAACCAGCAGGCTGACGGCCGCGGACACCACCAGGCCCCAACCCAACGTCGCCCAGCTCGTCACGCCGCCCAAGGCCCAGATGAGTCCCATGGTGGCGCCGCCGGCCACTCCGCCTCCGGTTGTGGGAGTAAGAAAGAAGCCGCTTGGGTCTGAGAAGTGCAGCGGGTCGTTGTGCACGTAGGAATACCGGTTGAAGGACTGCCCGAATGCGGGCGCCGACACGAGCGGGTCCGCCGACACGAAGCGCCCTGTCCTTTGGTCGTAGAGGCGACCCTTCATGTTCGTCAGCCCGAAGGAATCGTCCGGTTGGTGTCCGGTGAAGCCGACGTTTCGCGTGTGCACCTGCGGCGCGGGCGCGAAGACGTCGTCCGGGTTCCGGCGCTCGCCGAACGGGTCGTATTTCCCTCGCTCCACTAGCCTGGGCCGGCCGGGCGAGCCGCCCGTCATCGCGTCGGGACTGCCCAGTGCGTCCTGGTGCACATAGGTGGCAGTGAAGTTCGGATTCCACTGCCCGTACAGCGCCGACTGGGTGAATTGGGCGACCAAGCGGCCTTCAGCGTACACGCTGTGCGTCCGCGTCGTCGTCGCGCCAGACTGACGTTCCTCGAAGGCCTGCCCGAGGGTCACCTTCACGTCACTTCCGCGCGTCTCGACCACACGCTGGTGTCCCGCGTCGTAGCGGAAGGTCGTGGTGCCAGTGGCGGAGATGTTGTCCACCACCTGGCGCGGCAAGTTGAAGTGCGTCCACGAGAGCCGCTTGTCGCCCGGGTCCGTGGGCCCACTGGCGGCCCGGTGGTAGTACACGCCCGTCTGGTTACCCGCGGCGTCGTACTTGAAGAACGTCGTCGGCGCGGTGCCCTCGGTGCTGCTGGTGAGCGCGTTGACGCCCCCGCTCATCTGGCCCTGAGGCCCGTACCCGTTCACCACGTTGAAGCCTGTCGAGCCCTGCATCGTCCTGCCGAGCAGATTCCCGGCATCATCGTAGGCGTAGTCGATGATCCCGCCGCGGCAGGTTCCGCCGTACCGCTGCTGGACCCGCCACTGCTTGAGCCGGTTCGCGAAGTCGTGCTGGAAGAACTCCGACAACTGCTTGGTCGTATCGTGCTTCGCCACCACGACGCCACCCGGCCCGTACTCGTACTTCAGCTGCTGGAAGAAGCTTGCGGAGCCGCCGATCTGTGCCCGCTGCATGGTGTCCTGGTACGTCAGCCGGAAGGCCTTGTCGTAGACCCGGCCGGTGATGGCTTGGTTCCCGAACTCCTCGGAGGTCACCTGCCCGGCGGCGTTGACGTCCTCGACGTGGAAGATGCGCGGCTGCTGCGCTCCGGGCCAGTAGACGTTCGCCACATGGCCGCTGACGTCATACTCGAACGCCGTCGCGAAGCCGCCGGGGTAGCCATGGCCGGCGACGCGCCCGCTGAGGTCGTAGCTCGTCGTCAGCGTGTACGCGCCCGCGCCCGGAATCGTCCAGGTCTCCGAGGCGGGCTGCGCCAGGCTGGTGTAGCCGTACGAGGTGACGACGCCGTCCATGCTGGTCGTGGAAGCCAGCTTCCCCTTCCCGGACGGTGCCGTATCCCACACGAAGCTTTCGGTGTTGCTCGCCAGCCCAGCCGCGACACCTCCAGCTGGCACCAGCGTCGCGCCAGTCTTCCGGCCGACTCCATCGAACGTGGTCGTGAGCGTCGCACCACGAGGATCCTGGCTCCACTTCTCGTCGTCGAAGGCGTTGTAGTGCGACTGCGTCGCCCCCGAGTCGGGGTCGACCAGGCTCTCCCTTCGGCCCAACACGTCGTAGCTCGTAACACGCAGCCGACCGAGGGGGTCGGTTACCTTCCAGAGGGAGTCGAAGGCCGTGTACTCGTATGTAGTAGGCACCTCGCGCGTTCCGTTCTCGAAGTTGGCGCTTCGCACCAGCCTACCCTTCACGTCACGCGTCAACTTCGTCAGCATGCCGCGCGCATCCGTGTACCGCTGCACCAGGCCCTCGTAGACCACCGTTTCGGTGTCGCCCGAACCGGTGTTCCGGAGCATCGTCACTCGTCCAAGCTTGTCGTAGGTCCGCACGAGGTACTCTGGGATTTCCGTCGCGAAGAAGGGCAGCGACTCGTGGGTGAGCCGGCCCAACCGGTCGTAGCTCGCCGTCCGCTCCACCTTCTTCTGGCGCCATCCATCGGAGGTCACGCGAATCGGCCGCTCGAAGGCATCGAGCTGCGAGGTGGTGTGGTTCCACTCGTACATCAGGAGGCCACCCGCGTCGGTGACGAACTCCAGCGTGTCGGAGACCTCCAGAAAGCCCTCGCCGTTGGTCGCGTAGGCGAGCATGCGTTTCGGTGCGCGGGCGTCCTCGACCTCGCGCAGCCGGCCAAACGTGTCGTACTTCCGCACGCCGGCCTGGGCGTTCTCATCGTCGGACTTGGCCAGCAGGCCACGAGAGACCTCGAACCATCGCTGGGTGGCGAGCGCAGGTCCGCCCAGCGTCGGGAAGGCTCGCTCGGCGATCGGGAACATCCTCTCGGCCGGGTCGAAGTCCGCTTCTGCACGCCGCGTGACTCCGTGAGTCGTGTCAGTGAGGTCGACGCGGTCCACGTTGTTCGCAACGTCGCGGCGGTAGTCCTTGCGCAGCTCGAAGTCGGAAGTGGTGGACAGCACTCCCTTCATCCTCGTCTCGCGCGAGACGAGGGACGTGCCGCTGACGAATTCGTAGTCCAGCGTTCGCGAGACCGGCGACTGGCCTGGCTCCGTGCTGGTGACGGTGGTGGTGCGAGGCAGCCCTTTGAGCCAGTTCGTCGGGTCGGGCGGATACTGAGTCGTCGTGGTGTCCTCCCGGTGGATGCCACCGGGTGGATTGGAGGGAACGCTGCCAGCCGCAAAGTCCCCGGCCCACAACTGCTGGATGGTGCTGGTGGGTGCGCCTTCGGCGAGGTTGGTGGTTTGGCGCGACGACCGGGTCGCCGGCAGCGTCGAGAGCGATTGACCGAGGGGAGTCGTGCATCCAAGCGGAGTGCCCGCAGAGAGCGCTCCTTCTCGCTCGGTGGTGTCCACCTGGGTGCCGTCCATCCGCACTCGCGGGAAGCCGGGGGTGTCGGACTCGGTCCAGGTCACCGTGACCGCGGCCGTGAGGTCGGTTCGCGTCGCCCGCCCCGCCACGCTTGATTGACTGCGGAGGTCGACGCACGTGGCGACGTGCCTGGGCTTGAACGCGAAGGGGTAGAAGTACCGAGCGCTGCAGTTCGAACCCGTGCAGCTCACGCGGTCGGCGGCGGTGACTCCGTAGTCGGTAGACTCCACCGCTCCGGTCACTTCGTCCTTCGCCGTCACCGAGCCGAAGCCCAGCCAGCCTCGACCGAGCAGGTCGATCCGCCCGTCGCGGTAGGAGTACGTCGTCGCATTGGTCGCCGGAGACGGAACGATGTTCGGATCCTCCGCGCGCACGACGTGTTGCTTGACGACGAGCATGCCGGACTTCACGCAGACCTGTCCGGGGTCGCAGGTCGGAGCGCCCGCGTAGTCGGCCAGTCCCTCGAGCGACGCGTACACGAACGACTCGAGCCGCCGCGCCTGGCTGACCGACTTGATGAGGCCAGGACGCTCGCCGTCGTGCTCGCGCACGTAGATGCTCGTCTGCGTCGCGGGCAGGATGGGCGGGCGCACGTAGACGATGTCGGCCAGCGTGTCGGCGGTGACGTCACCGACCCGGAGGTTCAGGGCAGGGTTGTCACCCCAGAACTCGCCGATTGGCGGTGCCGCGCCGAATCGGCCTTGGAGGATTCCCAGACTGGAGCCGTGCGGCTGCCAATGGCCCCACCTGACGAAGCTCAAGATCTGGTCCTCTCCGAGCGCAAGGAGATCGTCTCGGCCGTCAAGATCAACGTCGGCTACCCGGAACAACTCGAGTTCCCAGTGAACGGTAGAACTGGTCCAGCTGAGAACCTGCGCGGCGGCGCCGTATCCACCCAGCCCATCGTTCCGCTTCAAGTACATCTTCTCGTTCTCGGCGCCAGGCGGAGTCTGCACCGGCTCACGCGCTCCCACGACGAACAGGTCTGGGGCTCCGTCGCCGTTGGCCTCGAGCATGAGCGACATCGCGATGCCTTCCTGCGTGTCGACCTCGCCCACCTCCAGGGCAGAGAACCACTGGGGCCCCAGCATGCGCGCCCTGCGAAGTACGCGTGACAGGAGACCTGGCGGCCGTTGCGGCGTGAGGGCGTTGCCACTGGCGTCGCGAAACTCCCAGGCGTCGTCAATAGCGTCACGGTAGACCGCGTCCACCAGGCCGTCGCCATCGACGTCGGTGACGAAGTTCTCGAGACCGTAGCTTCCAGTCCCGCTGCGGTTGACACCGAAGCGCGAACCCGTAACCGTTCAGGGGGTGGGTTGAGGCCCGGATCGGCGCATGCGACTTCTGGCGCATGACCAGGAGACTCCCCGAGACGTTGGAAGCGAAGGTTGAGCGGGTGGTGCGCGAGCATCTCGCCGAGC
>JADLDB010000189.1 GCA_020846875.1 Myxococcales bacterium
CCTGACGTGCCTTTTGGCCGCGTGCCAGGTGGAGAGCTGTCGAGCGCAGGACGTGGGGGAAGGCGTCGCCCGGCTCACGGTGAGGAACGCAGGCGCCCTCACCCGGCTCGTCGACCGCGACACCACCTGCGGCTTCGCGAGCGCGGCGGTGCTCGCCGCCCCGAGGCTGGAGGGCGCCACCGGCGGCCCCGGCACCGCCACCTGGACGGTCACCGGCTGCGCCCTCAGCTTTCCCGAGCCGACGGCGGCGCTGTCCGCGTGCGACGGCGTGGAGACGAAGGTGGCGGGTCGCGTCGTCGTCTCCGGGACGCGGACCGTCAAGGGCACGCTCACCGGCAACCCGGAGAACCCCATCATCCCCGGCGAGCCCGACGCGGTGCAGCTGACGCTGGAGGCGAGCTTCGAGGGCTTCGTGGCCCGCCGGCCCGACAGCCAGAGCGCCCTGACCCTTGAGCGAGGCTCTCTGTCGTGGGTCGCCCAGCCGCGCCTCGCGGTGAGCGCGTCCAAGGGCGTCTGCGCAGTCGCCACGCCGAACGTGGCCTTCAGCGACGTGCGCTACGGCGCGAGCACCGTCACCGTCGAGTCGAATGGCCGGCGGTTCTCCGTCGACGTGGCTGGCTCGCGGTTCGACGCCCAGGCGGGCAAGCGCGGTGAGCGGGAGAACTGGCTCCAGGGTGAGGTCACCGTCTTCGGCCGCGCGGTGCAGTTCCCCGTGCCCGGCGAGGAGCCGCTGCTGGATCCGGACTACGAAGCCGGCCGCTTCGCGTCGTCGTGGGCGTGCACGGCCGACCTGAAGCAGCCCGTCGACTTCGCCTGCCCTTCGCTGCGGGACCGCGTGGCGCAGGGAGCCGCCCGCATGACGGTGAAGCTCTTTGGCCGCCTCGCCGACCTCTTCGACGAGGACACGTCGTGCGGCTTCGCCAGCCCGGCGGTGCTGGCGAGCCCCGTCCTCACCGGCGCCGTCGGCGAGCGCGGCGGCACCGCCACGTGGACCGTCGCCGGCTGCACCCGGACCTTCAGCCTGCCCACGGCGGTGGACACCGACTGCCTGGGAGTGGACACGTTCCTCACCGGGGCGGTGACGGCGCGGGGCACCAGGACAGTCACCGGGCTGCGCACGGGCGATCCCTCGCAGCCCATCATCCCCACCTCACGCGATCCGGGGCAGGCCGACCTGACCTTCGAGCTCAGCGACCTGCGGCTCGGCGACTCGGCGGGCGCCACCGCGCTCACGGCGCGCAGCGGCTCGCTCTCGGGCCGCATCAGCACCCGGACTGGCCTCGACTCCGCGACCGGCGCCTGCTCCCTCAAGACCTCTGTCGCCGAGCTGACGCAGCTCGCCTGGGACCGGGCCGCGCTGGTGCTGGAGAGCGACGGCAACACCTTCCCGCTCACCGTGAGCTCGTCGCGCATCGACGCGCAGAGCGGCAGCAAGAACGGCCGCGAGAACTTCATCGCCGGCACGCTGCGGGTCGACGGGGCCGACGTCGCCGTCCAGCCGGTGTTGGATCCCTCGTACGACGCCGCGCGCTTCGAGGCCTCGTACGCGTGCGCGCCGGGGCTCGTGCTCGGGAGCAGCGACGAGGACTGCGCCTTCACCCGCCCGCTCGCGCTGGGCGCCGCGCGGCTCCTGGTGCAGACCGTCGGCACCCTGGGTGCGCTGGTGAACCGGGACACCTCCTGCGGCTTCGACGCGACGCTGGTGAAGCTGCGTCCTCACCAGGTGGTGGGAAACCCCGGCGAGCCGGGCTCGATGTCGTGGCGCATCGAGGGCTGCCAGCTCGGCGAGGCCGCCCCGCTGCAGGTCGACCGCGACTGCCTGGGTACGCGGCGCATGCTGGGCGGGGTCGCGAGCGTCGACGCCACCCGCACCGTCGAGGGCCTGCGTGAGCGGAAGCTTCTGTTCGTCGACTCCATCGTCCCCACGACGCGGCGCGCGGTCACCGTCGAGCTCGGCCCGGTTCAGGTGAACGAGCTGGCGAGCTACACGCTCCCTGTGGGGGCGAACGTCCCCACCGCGCGGCTCACCCTTCACTCGGGGACGCTGAGCGCCGTCGTTCGGCCCGTGCTGGGAGAGCGGGCGAGCGCGCCGGGCACGTTCGACCTCCCCACGCCGGTCGCCCAGTTCTCCGAGGTGCAGCTCACTGGCGCGCGCGTCACCCTGGAGTCGGGCGCGAAGCGCTTCGTCTTCTCCATCCCCACGGCGCGGCTCGACGCCTTCAACGGCACCTACCTCGGAGCGTCCAACTCGCTCAGCGGCCAGGTCGAAGTCGACGGCGCGCGGGTGGACCTCGGCCTCCTGCCGCTCAACCCCGACTTCCAGCAGCCGGCGTTCGACTCGAGCTACGGCTGCACGGAAGACCTGCGCTCGGTCGTCCCCGCCGCGGGGCCCTGAAGCCTCAGAGGCGGTGGTCGAGCATGAAGAGCCAGTCGCCGGTGATGGCGGAATAGGTGAGCCTTCCGCCCAGCATCGCGCCGCAGAAGCCGGCGGAGAACGCGTCCTGGCCGGTGAGCCACAGCCCGTCGATGGGCGTCTTCGGCTTGAGCCAGTGGGTGTGCTTCACGAAGCGCTCGCCCGACGGCTCGAGCCCCAGCGAGCAGCCCGCCCACGCGCGCGGGTTGCAGCCCATGGGCACGCCCGCCTTCATGAAGGACGGCGTCTTGCCGTTGAGCTGCGGCATGTGGCGCCGCACCAACTTCATCAGGTTCTCGGTGACGCCGGCCTGGAACGTCTCGCGGAAGGCGGGTTCCTTGCGGTACTTCTCCACCCACGGCGGGGGCGCCTCGGCCAGCACGATGACGGTGGACTTGTTGGGGTAGCGCTGCGCGTAGACCGGGTCGCGCGCCGACGGACTCAACAGGTAGCCGCCCATGCCGTCGAGGCGCATCGTGTCCTTGTAGATGGCGTCGGCCGTCGACAGATCGTACGGGTTGACGCCCTCGTACTCCGGCATGTGCCAGATGATGTGCTTGGGCAGGTCGATGGCTTCGTCGTAGCCGAGCAGCAGGTAGAGGTGCGCCGGGCTGGGCCCGATGTCCTGGAACAGCGCGGGGTAGCCCAGCTTCGCCGAGAGCTCGGGCTCGAGCAGCTCCATGAAGGTCACGTAGGCCGAGGCGTCGGAGATGACCAGCTTCGAGCGCACCTCCTGCCCGTCGGCCAGCCGCACGCCCACCGCGCGCCCGTTCTCCACCAGGATGCGCTCGACGTTGGAGTTGACCGCGAGCTGTCCGCCCGCAGACTCGACGATGGGCACCACGCAGTTGGAGATCTGCCCCGGGCCACCCACCGGGTAGTAGGCCCCATCGCGGTAGTGGATCAGGTTGACGGCGTGGAAGGCGAACGGCGCGTGCTCCGGCGTGCGCCCGTGGTTGCCGTACATGTACGAGTAGATGGCGGCCAGCCGCTCCGAGAAGCCGAGCTCCTTGCGGAACACCTCGTTGGTGGTGCGGTTCATGTACTTGCGCCAGGCGCCGCCCATCGTCGAGTAGAAGCCTTCGCGCATCGACTCGGGCACCCAGTTGGGCGCCAGCTTGGTGATGGCCCAGCTCCAGGCCCACCACTCCACCTTCTTCTCCAGCTCGTAGTACGCGCGAATGTTGCCTTCGCCGGGGAACTCCTTCTCGACCCAGTCGATGTTCGCCTCGGGGCTCGAGTACCACTTGTACTCCTTGTCCCCGAAGATGGCCGTCTCGTGGACGTCAGGCATCTTCGCCCACTGCTGCTTGCCGCCAGTGATGAAGTCGACGGTGGGGCGGTACAGGCCGCGGCCGACGCGGGGATCCATGTCGCCGATGGAGTCGACGCCGCTGTTGAACTCGAAGCCGCCCAGCTCGTGGCAGTGCGTGCAGCCGCCGGGCGCGCCGGAGGTCTCCAGCATCAACACCCGCATCCCCCGCTTCTGCGCCAATGCGCTGGCGACGGACAGGCCGCCGATGCCGGTGCCGATGACGATGGCGTCGGGGTTCTCCAGCAGCTTCGAGGGCTTCGGGAAGCGCTTCACCGCCGGCGCCTCGGCGCTCAGCCAGGCGGGACCGGGGTTGGTGGACTTGTCGTGCCAGAACAACTGCTCAGTGGTGAGTGCCATGCGGGGGCTCCGGAAATGAGAATGCCCGGCGCATTAGGAAAGTCACCCGCCGCTGGCCTTGACGCAGGTCAGCTGCCTGACGGTGCGGGCAGGTCAGTTGGAGGCGCGGCGGAGCTCATCGCGGCGGTTCTTCGACCAGGCGGTCTCGTCGTGGCCGTCCACCGCCGGGCGGAGCGCGCCGTAGCTGATGGTGTCGAGCTGCCGGTCCCCCACGCCCAGGTCGCGCAGGTACTGCGCGGCGGCGTTGGCGCGGCGGTGGCCCAGGGCCAGGTTGTATTCCTCGGTGCCGCGCTCGTCGCAGTGGCCCTCGATGCGCACGGTGAGGCCCTGGTGCTTGCGCAGCACGCCGGCCACCTTCTGCAGGGCCTGCATGCCTTCGGGCCGCAGCTCGTCGCGGTCGAAGGCGAAGTAGACGCTGGTGGAGCTGAGCGCCTGGTCGAGCTCGGCCGCGGCGTCGGCGGCAGGTGGCTCCACCGGCTTCGCCTCGAGCTGCGGCTTGGCAGGCGAGGGGGGAGGCGCCGGCTGGGCGACCGGCTCGGGCTGCTTCTGCTGGTGGGCGCAGGAGGTCAACAAGCCCAGCGCGAGGAGGGTGAGGGTCGCTCGGGTCATCTCGGGTCTCCTTGAGTGGTTGGATATGCAAATACACCGGGCCACCGAGGCTGTCACCTCCAGATGTCGCCGCGCCTCGTGCGGCGTTGAGTCGTCCTTCGAAGGCGGGTTACTCCCTGGGGAGTATGGGCGCCCCGTCCGGCTTCACCTTCCGCCTGGTCCCGCTGACCCTGTCGTTGCTGGAGACGCGCGGGCTGCGCGCCGCCGAGCGGGCCTTCGTCCTCGAGGGGCTGCCGGAGGGGGCCGGCACGGTGCCGGTGGTGACGGCCCCGCTGCCCGCCATTGGGCGGTTCCTCGAGCGCGCCGAGGCGGCGATGGGCGTGCCCTCGCTGGGGTTGGTGCTTGCGCAGTCGGTGCCCCGTGGCACCTACGCGTGGCTCGAGTTCATCGCCCGCCTGGCGCCCACCCTGGAGGAAGGCATGAAGTCGGTGGGGCGCTTCTACCGCCTCGTCAACAAGGGCGCGGACATCGCCTACGTCGAGCGCGGGGACCTCGCCGGCCTCGACATCCGTGTCCACGGGCGCAGCGACGGCTGGGGCCGGCAGCTCAACGAGTACACGGTGGCCCTCTTCCACCGCATCACCCGGGAGCTGGCGCCCGCCTGGAAGCCGACGCACGTGTGGTTTTCTCACGACGTCCCCGAGTGGGACGTGGTGCAGGACCTCTCGGCCTTCTTCGGGGTGCGCCCGTCGTTTGGCGCGCCCACCTCGGGCTTCGACGGGCCCGGCGAGCTGGTGGACGTGCAGCTGCCCACTGCCGACGCGGCCCTGCGCGGCCTGTTGCGCGACCAGGCGTTGCAGGCGCTGGTCGCCGAGGTGCCGCTGGCCGCGCTGGTCTCGAAGGTGCGGGACGAGATTCGCCGACGCCTGGGCGCGGAGGCGCTCTCCATCGAGTCCATCGCCGCTTCCCTGGGCCTCACCGCCCGCACGCTGCAGCGGCGGCTGCGCGACGAAGGCTCCACCTACCAGTCCGTCCTCGACGGCGTGCGCGCCCAGGCGGCGAAGGACTGGCTGGCCAACGCGCACCGCAGCGTCACCGAGCTGGCCGCGAAGCTGGGCTACTCCGAGCCGGGCGCGCTGGACCGCGCCTTCCGCCGGTGGACGGGCAAGACGCCCACCGAGTGGCGCGCGGCGCCCTCGGGCTGAGACAGCCTGGCTCCCACCGTCACGCCGGCGTGACGCCCGAATCCCGGGCGGAGCCTCGCTGCTCCACTGGTGCCCGGCGGGTACACCTCCGCTGTGAAGCGCCTTCACCGAAGGCCCACGAAACAGAGTCAGCCGGGTTTCGACCTGGCGTCTGCGGTCGGTGCCGTGGCGCCTTCGGTCAAGCCTTGCCGCGGGGCACCTGGGTTGCAGTCTGAGGCGCGCATGAAGACACGCCTCCTTCCCTTCTTGCTGAGCGGTTTTCTCGCCTCTGTCGGCTGCGGCGACGCGCAGTTGACGCAGCTTGACGGTCCTCCTCCCGACGAGGTGGGCGGCGCCGAGAAGAGCGTGTGGTGCTCGCCGGAGATGACCCGCTTCCCGGTGAACGCGGAGCACAACATCGGCTACGACGGCGCCTCCTGCGGCAGCGGCACCTGCGCCACCGGCTGCCCGGACGGGAACGCCAACTCGGACTTCGGTGGCGTGCACCACGGCATCGACGTGTTCGCCTTTCACCGGGCGCCCATCGTGGCGGTGGCGTCCGGCACCATTCGCCGCGTGGGGTGGCCGTCGGCGACGTCGGGCCTGCGGGTGACGCTGAGCGACGGCTGCGGCTGGTGGTACTACTACGGGCACCTCGACGAGGCGGTGGTGGGCGAAGGCCAGCACGTCGAGGCCGGCCAGCTCATCGGCTACATGGGGAAGAGCGGCGCCCCGTCGGTGCACCTGCACTTCAACGTCTCGCCCGACGGGGACTACTACTCGGACATCAACCCCTTCGACCTGCTCAACGCCACCAGCGGTACGGCGTGCGGCGGAGGCGTGGGCGGGGACGGCTGCTCGGCGGCGCAGCGCGGCGGCTGCGGAAGCTATGGCTGCGGGTGCGTCGACGGGCAGTGCAACGGCGGCGTCTGTCC
>JADLDB010000190.1 GCA_020846875.1 Myxococcales bacterium
CCGAGCGCTCCGCGAGGCGATTCCGGAGCACGCGGGCGCGCTGGCCCCGGTGGGGGAGGTGGCCGGCGAGGAGAAGAAGAAGCAGGAGCGCGCGGCGGCGGAGGGCGTGGCCGACAGCTCCGGAGGGTGAGGACCGGTTTCTGGCCGTGAGACTGAGATGAGACTGTCGTCTCAGAATCACCCAAAACGCACGCGTAATCCCGCGGGTTTGCAGCGTCAAAATGAGACGACAGTCTCATCTCAGTCTCACGCCTTCGGAGGCGGCCCGGGGGGGGATTGTCATCCAAGATGCTCGGTGGTGCGACCGCTGGAGCGGCGAGGAAACTCAGCAGGTTACGCGTGGACCGCGGCCGGTTGATAAAAGGGCGCGTCTCTGCGTCGGGAGGGCCATGCGCGCGCAACTGGTGATGGTGGTGTGGGTGTTCCTCGCAGGCTGTGTCGAGCGCCGGGCGGTGGTGCGGGCCGACCTGGTGCAGGGCGATGAGCCGCCGCCGGGGACGGTGCAGGTGAACTTCGAGTCGGACACGCACGGCCGGACGTGGGACGTGGGGGTGGGGGGCCAGTTCGTCTGTCAGACGCCCTGCACGCAGCGGCTGGGGGCGTACGAGGGGGTGGTGCTGCGCTCGCGGAAGGACGAGGTCTTCCTGCCGGCGCTGGGGCCCGAGGCGGAGTCGGCGCGGCGGGCGCTGGTGGTGGCGGAAGGGCGAGACCGGGCGAAGCACGTCAACGGCGTCGTCTTCACCACGCTGGGAGGCATGGGCCTGGCGACGGGCATCACGCTGACAGCGGTGGGCTGCAGCGACACCTCGCGGCGCGGGGGCATGTGCACGGCGGGCCTCATCGTGGGCGGCATCACCGCGGCGCTGACGGCCTTCTCCCTCTGGCTGTTGGTGGACTCGGCGCCCCAGGCGCACGTCATCCCCGTCTTCAAGGCGACGCCTCACCCGGGGCAGCCGCCGGTGTCGGTGGCCGTCACTCCGCTGGGAGTCGTCGGCACCTTCTGACGGGCCGTCACCGCACCGGGGGCGCGGCCGGCTTCTCGACGAAGGCCACCTCGGTGAAGCCCAGGGTGCGCAGGAGCCGGTCCACCGCGTACTCCGCGGACGCGCGAGCCCGCGTGCGGAGGAGCTCGTCGCGTCCTGCCTCCGCCTCGAAGCCGCGCCGCGCCAGGTCGAACAGCTCGGCCGTCTGCTTCGTGTCCAGGTTGCTGCCCAGCACCTCCGTCTCGGCGGGCAGCAGCTCCACCTTCACCTGCACCGGCGGCAGCTCCACCTCCACCCGGGGGCCGCTGACGCGCACCTTGTCGGCCACCAGCCTGGAGAGGTCGACCCCGTAGTGCACGTCGGCGAAGACGATGGCCCTGCCCTGCGGCGCGTTGACGGAGTGCTTCACCCAGTTGGCGAGGTCTCCCCACACGCTGCCGGTGGGCACCGGGCCGGGGGCCAGGGACACCTTGCGGTACACGCGCACGTCCAGCGTCTCGAGGCGAGCGGCGGTGCGCACCTTCTCCACCACGGTGGGCCCGTCGGGCAGCGCGGGCGGCGGGGGGCGGGTCAGCCAGAAGGCGAAGAGGGCGCCACCTGCGAACACCAGCAGCGCCAGCAGGATGCGGACGAGCCAGCGCAGGAGGAAGGGCGGCATCCCGCCTCGACCCTGACACGAGAGCGAGTCCGCCGGGAAGAGGCCGCCCCATTCGGCAGTTGCGAAGGCCACACCCCAGCGAGTAACCCGCCTTCCATGCTCCCGGTCCTGTACCGCATCCAGTCCACCTCCGAGCTGTCGAAGGTCATCATCATCCTCGTGGCCTTCGCCCTGGTGGCCTGGGTGGCGCGCAGCGGGTGGAAGGGCGCGGGCGGCACCGACGAGAAGGGCCAGCCCCTGGAGCCTTCGAAGGACGAGCGCCGCAACCGGGCCGTCCTCTACGGGGTCATCGCCGCCGCCCTGGCCTTCTGGGGCCTCACCTACGCGCTGCCGGAAATCCCCATCCTCCACATCAAGGGCAAGGGCGAAGGCATTCCCATTCACACCTACGGGCTGCTCATCGGGGCGGGCTTCATCACCGCCGTCACCGCCGCCGGCTGGCTGGCCACGCGGGAGTGGCCGGGGAAGCTGGGCCTGGAGCGCCGCGACCAGGTGTTCGACTTCGCCTTCTGGGCCTTCGTGGGCGGCATCGTCGGCTCGCGCGTCCTCTTCATCGTCGTCAACTGGAAGGACTACGCGGCGCGGCCCTCGAAAATCTTCGACCTGGGCGGCGGCCTCGTCTTCTACGGCGGCCTCATCGGGGCCGTCATTGCGGCCGTCTGGTTCACCCGGAGAAACGACATCGACTTCTGGCGCTTCGCCGACGTGTGCATCCCCACCGTGTCGCTGGGGCAGGCCTTCGGGCGCCTGGGCTGCTTCTCGGCGGGCTGCTGCTGGGGCCGCGTCACCACCCACGCGCACGCGCCCTTCGCGGTGGAGTTCCCCGGGGTGGGGCTGGTGAAGGACTTGTTCGGCAACGCGGGCACCACCGCCAGCCTGGCCTTCCAGTCGCAGGCCGACACGTTGAACGAGACGCGCTGGGTGGTGGAGTCCACCGGCGAGGTGACGGCCCAGGCGCAGGCGGGCGCGGTGCGGATTTCCGACTGGGCGCTCTCGCACGGGCACACCCTGCCGGTGCACCCCACCCAACTGTACGAGTCCCTCGGGCAGATTCTGCTCTTCATGCTGCTGGTCTCGATGCGCCGCTTCCGCCGCTTCCACGGGCAGATTCTGGCCATCTGGTTGATGTGCTACGCGGTGCTGCGCAGCTCGGTGGAGCTGTTCCGCGGCGACCTGGAGCGCGGCACCCTGCACGGCCTCATCGCCTCGGTGCCCTTCGACGCCTGGTACAACATCAGCACCAGCCAGTTCATCTCGCTGTGCATGTTCAGCCTGGGCGCCTGGGTGCTGGTGAAGAACCTGCGGGCCATCAACGCCCAGCCGAAGGTGGACGTGGCGGCGCTGACGGCGGCCTGACAGGCCGGTAGGATGCCTGCACCGTGCCGGCCCGCGCCGAAGCAGACTTCGAGAAGAAGCAGGTCACCGACGCCGAAGAGGTGATGAAGGTGTGCGCGGAGCTGGAGGTGGAGCTGGCCGAGCTCAAGGCCCAGTATGACCAGTACTTCATGGGGATGGAGCGGCTGCCGCCCACCCGGCACCACGAGCGGCTGAAGAAACAGGTGGGCGAGCTGAGAGGGAAGTTCATCCGGCAGACGGCGGCGAAGTTCCGCATCGGGCAGCTGGCCACCAAGCTGTCCACCTACGAGCGGCTGTGGGAGCGGACCATCAAGGAAATCGAGGCGGGCACCTACTCTCGCGACCTCTTCAAGGCCCGGCGCCACCGCAAGGAGCGCGAGGACAAGAAGAAGCAGGGCCCCGACGCCGACTTCCACATCGACGAGGACCTGGACCTCTCGGACCTCGACGAGGGGGAAGACGACCTGCAGGGCGCGCTGGCGGCGGCGGCCGAGGCGGTGAAGCCCGCGGCGAAGCCGGCGGTGGCCCCCAGGCCGGTGACGGGC
>JADLDB010000191.1 GCA_020846875.1 Myxococcales bacterium
GGCCTCGGCCACCGCGACGTAGGCCCAGGTGGGCACGGGCAGCTGGCGTCCGTGGAACCACACGCGGAAGTCGACCACCTCATGGCCTTCCACCACCGTGCCCGAGGCCTCGATGCCCGACGGCAGCCGCATGGCGAAGCGCCCGCGCGGGGGCAGCCGCTCGTTGCCGATCAGCACCACCGCGTCGATGCGCCGCGGCCGCTCGGTGCACTTGAAGTTCTTCGACATCATCACCGGTCCGGACAGCTCGATGACGCAGGCGGTGAGGCCCGGCCCCGTCTCGCGCCCGGCGGAGTGGACTTCACGGACCTCGCCGGTCACCTCCAGGGTGTCGCCGTCCTTCTTGCGCAGCACCAGGTGGTTGACGGCGCGGGAGCGCAGGGCCTCGTCGAGGCCGTAGTCGCCGCCGCGGACGTAGGCGAGCGACTGGCGGAAGTCGCGCAGCACGTCGTTGAGGTGCCGGAAGTCCTTCGCCACGAAGAGCTGGGGCTGCATGCGGGTGATGTCATACGGGGTGTCGGTGCAGGCGGCGGACAGCGGCACCTTGCGCACCTCGGGCTTGAGGCAGTGCTCCGCCTCGCCGATGGAGGACAGGAGGCCCGCGCCGTAGATCTTCGGCTGCTCCAGGCTGCCGACCAGGCCGTACTCCGCGGTCCACCAGTACAAGCGGCTGGCCTTGGTGGACTCGGACACGTAGCGCACGCTGCGGGTGGCGGCGTCGATGCGGACCTGGGCGTGGGCCACGTCGTCGGCGGTGGCGTGGGGATCTTCCTTCACCACCGAGAGGTTTCTGATCGCCTCGAACAGCGCGCGATCCTCGGCGGAGGCGATGGCCTTGAAGCCGACCTCGCCGCAGGCCTTGAGGTACTCGGCGTAGGACTGGTCGGCGATGATGGGCGCGTGTCCAGCGGACTCGTGGACGATGTCCGGCGCGGGCGTATAGGCGATGTGCTCGTGGCTGCGGATGTCCGCGGCGATGGCGAGGATGCCCCGGGCCTGCAGCTCGGTGAAGATGGCGGGCGGGATGAAGCCGCGCACGCCCACGCACCGCCACCCCAGGCGGGCCAGCTTCTCATTCATCGTCTCCAGGCGGGGGATGGCCTCGGGGTCGATGCCGGTGGCCTCCAGCCCCTTGAGGTAGATGGAGTGGGCGCGCGACTCGAGGTGGTTGCGCAGCCGCCTCAAGATGTGGCGCCACACGGCTTGATCGCGCGGGGTGTACGAGTCGTAGTCCTGCCCCACGACGTAGCGCTTCAGGTGCGGCGGCAGATCGCGCGTCAGCGAGTCCATGGCCTCAAGTGCTTCGCAACAAGGTTGACCGAACGCAAGTGCCAGCGCGTCGCGCAGTGCGTCAAGCAGTCAGACCACGGCTCACCCCACTGCCCGCCTCACCAGCGCGGTGAGGCGCGCCTCCGTCTCGCCGGTCAACGCCTGCAGCGCGAAGGAGGTCGGCCACATCGCGCCCTCGTCCAGCTTCGCCTTGTCGCTGAAGCCCAGCGTGGCGTACCGCGTCTTGAACTGCTGCGAGCTCTGGAAGAAGCAGAGCACCTGCCCCTCGCGGGCGTACGCGGGCATGCCGTACCAGGTCCGGGGGGTGAGGCTGGGGGCCGCCGCGAGGATGAGGGTGTGGAGTCGCTCGGCCAGGGCGCGCTCGGGCCCCGACAGCTTGGCGAACTTCGCCCGCACCTCGGCCTCGCCGTCGCTCTTCCCGGCGGCCTTGAGTTCCCGGGCGCGATCCCGCATCGCGGCGCGCTCCTCGGCGGAGAAGCTTCCGGTGGACGAGGCCTTCTTCGCGGCAGGGCTCTTCTTCCTGGGGGCCATGGGGCCGCTCACCTACCGCGACCGCTACAGCCCGTCCAGCAGGCCCATGCGGTCCTTGAGGCGCAGCACCCGCCGGCAGGACGCCTCGAGCAACTTCGCGTCCTCGGGGTGTGACTCCACGTGCCGGGTGAGCAGCCCGACGTAGTCAATGCCCTTGTCCCAGTCCGGCGGCGCGGTGGTGAGGATCAAGTCGTTGCCCGCCCGGAAGCTGGCGATCAACACGTCCTCGGTGGTGCCCTGCACCGAGTCCGCGAGCAGTTGGATGGAGATGTCGTCCGTCACGGCGATCCAGTCGCGCTCGTGCACCAGCGCCACCAGCTCCTTCGAGAGGATGGCGGGCCTTGGATCGACCGACGCGTACGCCACGTTGGCCAGCATCACCCCGCCCAGCACCTCGCGCGCCCGGTGGAAGACGTCCACCTGGTTCAGCACCAACTGCTTCGGGGTGTCCGACACCACCAGCGCGTGATCGCTGTCGCCGTCGGTGTTGCCGTAGCCGGGGAAGTGCTTGCCGATCGGCACCACCCCCGCCTCGAGCAGCCCGCGGGAGTACGCGGTGGCCTTCTGCACCACCACCTCGGCGTCGCCCGAGAAGCTGCGGCCGTTGCGCTCCATGTGCCCTGAGGACGACACGTCCAGCACCGGCGCCAGGTTCAAGTTCAACCCCACCGCCTGCATCGCCTCGCCCACCTTGCGGCCCCAGCGGCGCACGTCGGCGTCGTCCAGCTTCGCCATCTCCCGCGCCGGCGGTAACTCGGACAGGCCGCGCGCGCTCTTCATCCGGTTCGACGGGCCGCCTTCCATGTCCACCGCGAACCAGGGCGGGATGCGCGCGCGCGCCAGGCTGGAGTCGATCCGCTCCTTCGCCTTCTCCAGGTTCCTAAGCGAGTTGCCCACGAAGAGCACGCAGCCCACCTCCACCTTTGAGGTGCGGCTCACCTGCGGGTACGCGCACAGCAGTTGGGCGGCCCGGGCGCGGGTGTCCAGTGACGCCAGCACCCGCCCCACCCGCGCTTCGTCCACGGCGCGGGCGAGCGGCTTCTTGATGATGCGGCGAGCGGGCGGGAGGGGCGTGTCGTTGGCGCCGCCATCCGCGGCGGACAGGACGAGGACGAGGACGGCGGCGGAGGACGTCACGGGAGGCAATGTAGATGACGCGAGCTCCGGCGCGAGATTCGATTTCTCCGTTCGGCGGGGGCGCAGTCACGCCGCCAGCGCCCGCCACTCGTCCACCAGCCGCACGTAGCCGCGCACGGTGAACCAGCTCAAGGCGTCGGCCAGCCCCTGGTTGTCCACGAAGGCCCGGCCGACGGCGAGCGCCTGGTGCGACACCACGTTCTCTTTCGGCAGCAACCGCGCGGCCCGCTGCAGCGTCTCCTGGGCCGCCGCGCCCTGTCCCAGCATTCGCTGCACCGCGGCGTAGCGCGCGTACACCTCGCCGGGATCGAGCTCCTCGCTCCAGGCCGTGGAGTGCTCTTCCAGCGCGTCGAGGGCGGCGAGGAAGTCGCTCTTCGCCCGGCTCAGCTCGAGGGAGTCGCGGCCCTTGAGGTACTTGAGCACCCGCAGCCGGCCCGACAGCACCCGGGCCCAGGCCAGCAGCATGGCCCAGCCGTTGGCCTCCGCCGCCTTGTACGTCTGGGCGATGAGCGGCTCCGCGGCGCTCAGATCCCGCCGGCCGAGCGCCACGCCGGCCAGCACCGCGGGCGCCTCCGCCGTGCCCGCCTGGTTGCCGATGACGACGGACTGCTTGCCGTAGCGCGTCTCGGCCGCGTGCGCTTCGTCCCACGCGCCCAGCTCGGTCAGCACCAGCGCGAGGTTGTGGGTAGAGATCGCGTCGCGCCGCAGCCACCCGGTGGCCCGCGCCAGCTCCACCGCCCGCTCGAAGGCCAGCCGCGCCTGGCCCAGCTCTCCCTGCCCGTAGTGGAGGATGGCCCGGGCGTTCCACCCCAGGCTGCCCTCGCGCAGGTTGCCTGAGGACTGGGCCAGCCGCAGGTGCTCGTCGACGTGGGCGCGCGCCCGGGAGAAGTCGCCGGAGCTGGACGCGGCCACCTCCTCGGCGCGCACCAGCCCCAGCGCCAGGTCGCTGTCTTTGAGCTGCTCCGGCGGCACCGCCTTGCGCACCGCCTCGCACGCCTTGAGCGCCTCCAGCGGCTTGCGGAGGATTTCACAGAGGAACCAGGACCAGCTCTTCGCCCAGCGCACCCAGAGGGCAGCCGCGGCCGGACCGGTGAGCCGCGGCAGCCGGCGCTCGAGCTCGGCGAAGGCGGCCCGCGTCTCCTCCTTCTTCACCTGGTGGGACAGGGCTTCGGCGCGGGTCAGGTCGACGGCGAGTAGCGCGGCTTCCGGCGTCAGCGCGTTCCAGCGGTCGAGGGGGGCGCGCAGCCAGGCGGACACCACCCGCCCGGCGGGCGTCGCGGGAATGGAGGACACCGGTGGCGGGGCGCGCGAGACGGGCTTCAAGGTTTCCAGCGCCTGGTCCGGCCGGCCGGCCAACACCTGCAGATCGGCCACCCGCCGCAGGAGCACCAGGCGCCGCACGCCGGTGGCCAGCATGGCGGCCGCGGTGAGCGCCTCCAACACCCGGCTGCGATCGGCGAGGACGGCGGCGTGCGCTTCGCTCCAGAGGGAGGCGTCGGCGTCGGACAGCGCCGGCACCGCCAGCGGCACCAGCGGCGCCACGCTGGCGAAGTCCACCGGGCTGGCGGCCTCCAGGCGGCGGCGGGCCCATTGCGCCACCTGGGTGCGGGTGCCCGCGGCGTCCTCGGGCGGCTCCACCGCGGCCAGGGCGAGGCGCGTGCGCAGATCGACGAAGCGCAGGGCAGCGGCGTCTCCACTGCCCTCGCGGCGCAGCTCGCCCGCGCCCTCCAGGGCAGCCAGGGCCTCCGCGCTCCCAGCCTGCAGCTCGTTCAGCGCCGCCAGCGGAACGCCGTGTGACAGCGGCGCCATCCACCGGGCGAGCTTCGTGGCCCCTTCGCCCAGCGCGTGCACGCGCTCCAGCCGCAGCGCGGACAGGGACGTGGCCGCCTTTCCCGGCGAGGCCGCCAGGCGCAGCGCGGTGCCCGGGTTGCCCGCCGCCCCTGAGATGACGGAGGAGAGCTCGACCTCGCTGAGCTTCCGGTCCGCCAGCAGCGCGCGCATCGCGTCGGGGCCCAGCGGCGCCGGGGAGAGGCGGTGCCAGCCGGGCTCGGCCTCCCAGGCCTCCAGGCGCTCGCGGGCGGCAGGCACGGCGAAGGAGCGATCGCCGTCGGCCGAGGCGATGAGCAGCAGGGGCAGCGCGCCGCCCAGGTTGGCGAGGAAGTCCACCAGGGCCAGGGAGTCCCCGTCCGCGCCCTCCACGTCGTCGAAGGCCAGCAGCACCGGGGACGACGTGGCGTCCTGGGTGAGCCACCGGCCCAACTCCGCGAAGGCCCCTTCCCGGCGGCTCTCGGGATCGAGCGGGGCTGTCTGGAAGGACGAGTCCACCACGCCCAGCAGCGACACCAGCAACTCCGCGGCGAGCCGGCGCTCCTGCGGGGGGCGCGCCTCGAGGCGCGGCGAGGCGGCCAGCACCTCCAGGGCCCGCGAGGGCTCGACACCGCTGAGCTCAGGGCTGAAGGCGTGGAGCAGCGCCTGGGGGCCCGCCACCTCCCGCAGCGGCACCCGCACGCAGGTGAAGCCTCCTGAGGCGGCCCGCGAGACGAGCTGCGCCAGGGCGTGCGTGCGGCCCATGCCTTCGGCCGCCGTCACCAGCGCGCGCACCACGGCCCTGGACGTGCGGGCCTCCTGGGCGAGCGCCTCGAGGGGAGCGAGCAGGGGTGACGACGTCATCGGGGACGGCCGATGCTAACGGAGCCCCCGCGGCCCCCGCACCTGTTTGCCGCGGGGCAGCGCTTTCAGCGGCAGCGGAAGGCCAGGGCAGGTGCCGACTTCTCAAGGGTTTTGCGCCTGGAGCGGTGGTCCGGGGTATTACCGCGCGCCATGCTCCGACTCGCCGCGGCCGCCCTCTTCTTGATCAGCAGCGCGTCCCTCGCCCAGTCGTACCAGGGGCAGCTCCCGGCGGGCACCACCACCTGGGCCGGCAGCGTGACGATGACGGGGGACGTGACGGTGCCCGCGGGCGCGACGCTGGTGGTGCAGCCCGGCACGACGGTGACGGCGGCGACGACGGACGCGATCGGCGGCGGCTCCAACGCAACCAAGGTGGAGCTGATCGTCAACGGCACGCTGACCGTCTCGGGCGTCTCCGGCGGCGGCGTCGTCTTCACCGGCGCGGGCACCGGCGCGTCGGCGTGGGGCGGCATTCGCGTCATGACGGGCGGCGCGGCCACCATCTCCTGGGCCACCATCGACGAGCTGATGCTGGGCCTCGAGGTGAACGTGCCTTCCACGCTCGGCCTGTCCAACTCCACCCTGAGCGGCTCCACCCAGTGCCTGCGCTCCGTCAGCGGCACCGGCACGGGCACGTACACCGTCACCAACACCACCTTCTCCGGCTGCATTCAGGGCGGCGTCACCGCCCACGCCGGCGGCGACCTGTCGCTGACCGGCTCGGCGGTGACGGGCACGTCGTCCAGCTACTCGGCGGTGACGCAGTCGGGAGGCACGCTGTCGCTGTCGCAGACGCGGGTGACGAACAACGGCAGCACCGGGGTTGCGGTGACCGGCGGCACGACGACGACCATCGACCGGAGCACCGTCAGCTTGAACGGTGGGTACGGCCTGTACACCAGCGCGGGCA
>JADLDB010000192.1 GCA_020846875.1 Myxococcales bacterium
AGCGGATTTCCGCGTGGAAGCGGGACACGGTGGGGTCCGCCACGACGAGCGTGTTGCCCGCGTGGCTGCCGAGCGAGGCGACGCCGTCCGTCACCTTCGCGCGCGCGTCCTTGAAGGCCACCGAGAAGCTCTCTACTGCCGTGGCGATGCGGTAGCCGCTGGGAGACGCAGGCAGGGTGGAGTCGTCTGGCTTCGCGAGGCTTGCGTCGGCCTCCACCGCCGGGAGCGGCCGGAGGTCCAGGGCGGTGGCCTGGCGGCTGGCGGCGTCGTCGTCGTCCAGCGCGCCGCGAGGGCGTCGAGCCATGAAGCTGCCTATAGCACGCGCGCCCTGACGGGACTCGCGAGGCGCGGTAAGCGGCCGGGTATGTCCGACGCCCTGCCCTCCGCCGAGCCCGTCATCCGCATCGTGGCCATGCCCGCCGACACCAACCCGGCGGGCGACATCTTCGGCGGCTGGCTCTTGTCGTTGATGGACATGGCCGCGGGCAGCGCCGCGTCGCGCCGGGCCCAGGGGCGGTGCGCCACGGTGGCGGTGGACGCGATGGACTTCCTGCGGCCGGTGCTGGTGGGGGACGAGGTCAGCTTGTACGCCGACGTGGTGCACGTGGGCAGAACCTCGCTCAAGGTGCGGGTGGAGGCCTGGCGCCGCAACCGCTACCAGGCCGGGCGCGAGCGCGTCACCGAAGGCACTTTCACCTTCGTGGCCATCGACGAGGGCCGGCAGCCGCGCGTCGTCCCGCCGGCCGGGCCCGCCGCGGGGTAACCTCGCCGGCATGAGCCACCGCAAGTACGTGCTGCGCCCCGAGACGGCCGTGTTGACGCGCGGCTTCGACCCGAAGCTGTCGGTGGGCTCGGCGAGGCCGGCCGTGTTCCGCTCCAGCACCTACGTCTTCTCCAGCCCCGAGTCGGCCGCCCGCGCCTTCGACATCGCCCTGGGCCGCGCGAAGCCCGCGCCCGACGAGTCCGTCGACCTCATCTACTCGCGGCTGGCCCACCCCAACGCGCAAATCCTCGAGGACCAGGTGGTGCCGCTGGAGCGCGACGCCGCCGACGCGGCCGTCTTCAACTCGGGCATGGCGGCCATCTCCAGCGTCTTCCTCACCTTCTGTCCGCCCGGCAGCACCGTGGTGCACACCACGCCGCTGTACGGCGGCACGCAGTTGCTCCTCGACTCGATGATGACGCCGCTGGGGGTCAAGGCCGTCACCGCCGCCGCGGGGGACACGCAGGGCCTGGCCGCCGCCATCGCGCTGGCGAAGGGGCTCAAGCTGGTCTTCCTGGAGACGCCCGCCAACCCCACGCTGACGATGACGGACATCGCCGCCGCGGTGCAGGCCGCGCGCGCCCACCCGGACCGGCCCCTGGTGGTGGTGGACAACACCTTCCTGGGGCCCAGCTTCCAGCACCCGCTGACGCTGGGGGCGGACCTCTGCGTGTACTCGGCCACCAAGTACTTGAATGGCTTCTCCGACCTGCTGGCTGGCCTGGTGCTGGCGAAGAATGGCGAGCTGGTGACGCAGCTTCGGGGGACGCGCGCGGTGCTGGGGAACATCCTCCAGCCGGACGAGTGCTGGCTGCTCAACACCCGCCTGCCCACCGTGCCCCTGCGGATGAACAAGCAGTCGAAGAGCGCCCAGCGCCTCGCCGAGGCCGTGCACGGGCACCGCGCGGTGGCGAAGGTGCACTACCCGACGCTCTTCGAGGACCAGGAGCAGCAGCGGATTCGCGACGCGCAGTGCGACTACCCCGGCGGCATCGTCACCCTGGAGTTGAAGGGCGGTCGTCCCGCGGCCTTCACCTTCCTGCGCAGCCTGCGCATCTTCCACAACGCGGTCAGCCTGGGGGGCGTGGAGTCCCTGGCCTGCCACCCGCGCACCACCACGCACAGCGAGATGACGGTGGAGCAACTGGACGCGGCGGGCATCACCGAGGGGCTGGTGCGGCTGTCCACCGGCATCGAGAGCTGGCACGACCTCCTGGTGGACGTGAAGGGCGCGCTGGACGCGGCGGCCTGAGGGATGAGCGCGGCGGCGCACTTCCTCGCTTCGGTGACGCTGCGGACCTGGCTCGCGCGCGACGACGGGCTGCTGGACACCGTCCGGGACGCGTTGCTCGACGTGCTGCCCTCCTCCTTCACGCCGGGCTTCACCACGGGGATGACCGAGGGCGCGCTGCCCTTCGTCCTCCACCAGCCGAGCTCCCTGGGCTTCTTCGTGGTGCTGGGCGCGCGGTGCCAGTTCGGCCTGTCAGAGGAGGAGTGCGCAGCCCTGGGGCGCGCGCGGGACGACGAGTACTGGGAGGCCGCGCGGCCCGTGCTGCCGCTGGTCGAGGTGGACGTCGCGCCCTTCCTCCTGTGCGAGCGCGTCCTCACCCCCGCGTGGGTCGAGCGCCTGGGCCTGCCGCCGGCTGCGGGTGGCGAGGGCGCCTCAGCAGCACTGGCGCGACTCGGGCTGCGCCTGCCGAGCGAGGCCGAGCTCTGCCTGGCGTGGCGCCTGGCGTGCCTGGGCGTCGAGGAGGCGCGGGCGCACCACCTGTGGGAGGGCATAGGGCTCGAGCTTGCGGCCGCTCCGGCAGGGCAGGCGCCGCGCTGGGTGAATTGGAGCTCAAGCCCCTTCTCCGAAGCGCGCTGGCCCGAGCGCCTCATGGTGAGCGCCCCCGAGAAGCTGGGCTTTCGGGTGCGGCCAGCGATGAGCCTGGTGCCCGAGGGCGTGGCCTGGGGCGACGCGGGCGTGGCGGCGCGCGCCCTGGAGCCGGCGCTGGCCTGGCCGCCCTGAGCGCAACGCCCGCTGGCGTCACTGCAGCGCGAAGGGCCTCGCGTTCTTGTACTTGAGCAGCACGCCGGCGCCGGCGCGCAGCGGTACGTCGAGGGTGGCGGTGTTGCTGCCTGTGGAGGTGAGGGGGCGCGGCGCGACGAGGCCCGTCACCGGGTCGAGCACCAGCACCGCCGTCTTGTCGAGCGAGGCGTCGGTGGACGACGCGAAGTCGAAGGACAGGCGAATCGTCTGGTTGGCTGCCGACGAGTTGGGCCAGTCGCCGCCGGGGTGTGCGTTGGTCATCACGAAGACGTACGGCTCGTCGCAGTCGTCCCGGAAGTGGCCGACGATGGCCTCGGGGCCCAGGACGCCCTGGGGCGCGACGCCGGCCAGGTACGGGTCACTGCCCGCGCCCGGCGCCCAACTGACCGTCTCGGGCGGCTGGTACAGCGTGGATAAGGGCACGTAGCGCACGTCGGTGCTGCGCAGGAGGACCATCGCGCGGCCGAGGTTGGCGAGCTCCTGGTTGACGCTGGCCGCCCACGCGAACTTCTGGGTGTGCGCCGAGGCGTAGTCGCCGGAGGTGGTGAAGAAGGCGGTGCGCAGCGTGCCCGTCGGGCCGGGCTCCACCTGGTACAGAAACCAACTGTGCCCGGTGTAGCCGTAGGCGAGGCCCACGTAGCCGTCCCAGCGCACGTCTGCCTCGGTGGAGGCGCTGGAGTTGGGTGCCTCGAAGTAGCCGTCGAGGTAGCGCCACCACACCTTGTTGTTGGCCAGGGCAGCGGCGCGGGCGCGGGCCAGGCTCTTGAAGACGCCCTTGCCGTAGTCGTAGGCGTCCATGCTGACGATGTCGAAGGGCGCGAAGGACGCGGCGCTCGCGGCGATGGCGTTCCAGGAGGTTATGCCCGGGGCGAAGTTGACGATGAGCAGGCTGTTCGGGTCGGCGGCGCGGACGAGCGCGGCGCCGGTAGCCATGGCCTGGAAGCTGGCGACATCCATCGGCTCGTCGCCAATCTGGTAGCCGATGCGGCCCGGTGGAGGAGTCGAGACGCCGCCCAGGAACTGGCCATTCCACGCGCTGGTGCCGTCGGCGTTCACCCAGGTGAGCCACGGCACCTGCGCCGGCGCGCCCGCAGCGACCCAGGCGGGGACTTCGTTGGGGAAGCCCGTCGCCCAGGTGTGCACCGCGTTCGCGTGGAAGCCAGAGAAGTAGTCCGTCGCCTGCGCGGCCGTGGGCGCTGGCATGACGACGGTGAGGCCCGAGATGAACATCGGGTGGGTGCGCTGCCACTGCTGGGCGCGCGTCAGGTTGACGGGGGCCGGGCACGCCGCACCACCGCCGCCGCCCGTCGCGCCGCCACCGGAGCCACCGCCGAAAGCGCCGCCGCCGGAGCCACCTCCGACTGCGCCGCCACCGGAGCCACCTCCGACTCCGACTGCGCCGCCACCGGAGCCACCTCCGACTGCGCCGCCACCGGAGCCGCCGCCGACTGCGCCGCCACCGGAGCCGCCTGCATCCACATCAGCACTGGGGGACTGCCCGCACGACGCCGCGACGACTCCCGAGAAGAGGACGACACCGAGCCACTGACACCGCATGCGCGCGACTCCCGCTGCCCCTTCGCGGAGGCGCTCTGTAGCGGGAATGTGGGCGCACGGGAAGGCGGGCGGCCGCTGGCTGTGAGGAGGGCGACGGGATCCGCCCTGCTGCGTCCGTCGTACCATCGCCCTGCTGCGTCCGTCGCACTGCGCTGCTGCGCCCGCCGCACCACCGCCCTGCAGCGTCCATCGCACTTCGCTGCTGCGCCCGTCGCGCTGCGCTGCTGCGCCCGTCACACTGCACTGCTGCGCCCGTCGCACCAAAGCTGCTGCGCCCGTCGCGCCGCACCGCACTTCTGGCGCACTGCGCTGGACGCCCTGGGCCGACGGGGCCTGGAGGGCCCTACGCCGGCAACTGCACGCCGCGCGGGTCGGACCAGTCATCGCCGGCCGCCGTCTGGTTGAGCTGCGCCCGGGACAGGATGGCGGGCAGCGAGCGCGACAGCAGCTCGGCCACCGCGCGAGTGAGGCGGGCGGCGTCGACGGCGTCGGGCCCCAGCGGCATGGACTCGGTGTACACGCCGGTGGCCTCGAGACAGGTGTTGATGAGGTGCTGCACGAAGGTGTCGTCGCCCACGGCCAGGGAGAGCTGCCCCAGGCACTCGGCCGCCCCGCGCCAGGAGCGGCCGCGGGAGGAGAGCTCCAGGTTGGCGCCCTGGGTGATGGCCGCCAGCGCGTCGCGCACGTCGACGATGAGGAGCGCCACCGCGCCACCTTCGAAGCGTTGGCTGGCTGCGTCCACCGCGGAGGCGGCGAGGACGGGGAAGCTGGCCCGCAACACCGTCCCCATCGAGCTGCCCGCCTCCAGGCGCAGCCGCACCTCGTCGGCCAGCTTCACCGACGGCGCCACCGACTTCGAGGGCAACAGCCCCTTGAGCACCTGCGTGAGTCGCGTCCACGAAGAAGGTCGGGCCGGCATGCCGACATTCTCAGCGTGTAAGACAGTGTGTTCCGGGGCTGTTCTGCAGGCGCCGTTGACAGAATCACCGGATTTCCGGGCGATTTTTCAACCCATGAATGTCACGGGGCTTTCCGCAGCGGACGGGAGCCAGCCCTCTCGCTTATTTGCCGAACATATGCAAATAGGCGCCGCAAAGGGGCAGTGGGGAGTGCGCGATGAACCGGAAGGCTGTCACGCTGGGTGTGTTGGTGCTCGTCGCCTGGCCCGCGCAAGCGCAGACCACGGCGCAGAACCTCACCAAGTACTGGGCGCTGCGCGCCCGGCTGACCAGCGAGTTCATGGTCGTCGGCGCGGGCCCCGGCGAGAGCGTACCGGCGCCGGACCGGAACGACGTGCAGGGCTACATCAAGTACGCGGACTCGACCATCAGCCTCGGCTGGTACCTCGGCGTGCTGGCCACCGAGTACGCGCTGCTCGACGCCCCCAGCGGCTACCCGGGGGCCAGCGGTGGCGACCCGATGCGGCTGGCGAAGACGGTCAACGAACTCTACCTCGCGCTCAACGCGCTCGAGCGGCTCGACTCCGTGGCCGACAGCGCCTTTCCTCCGCCCTGCACCCAGCAACCGGCGCTCAACGGCTTCTTCATTCGCGACGACGCGCCCGGGGACATGCACACGAAGGTCGCCGGCGCGCTCACGTCGACCCAGTCGGACTTCATCGACCCGGCGCTCACCAACAAGGAGATGAGCCAGGACCAAGTCTACCACCTGCTGCTTGGCCTCGCGCTCGTCAAGCACCTGGTCCCCGCGTCGCTGACCGTCCAGGGCCAGGGGCTTCGCGCGTGGGCGATGCAGCTCGCCGGCCGAATCGGCACCCACGTGTCGGCCAGCAACTGGACCATCAAGAACCCCGCCTGCGGCAACCGCAACGTCGACCGTGGTGAAGCAGCGGGCGGCTACTCCGGCGGCATTCGGCTGGCGCTGTCGTTTGGGACGGACGGCGCGGTGGCGCCCACTGTCTCGGGCCTCTCGGACCTGGCGTGGAGTCTGCTGCGCTACCCGTCGGCGCCCGTGTACAACAACGTCAACAACCTCCACATGGCGATGGCCATCGCGGCGGTCGGCAACGGCTGGGGCGCGACCACGGCGCAGGACCTCACCACCCTCGGCCGCCCTCACGACTGGGTCGTCTACACGCTGCTGCTCCGCGCCCTGCACGGCGCGAACGCGACCAACTTCTGCGCGGTCAACAGCGAGGTCTCGACGCGCGCCCGCGCGCTGCTCGATGAGCTGCCCGTCGGCGGCGAGCCGAAGAATCCCAGGCCGATGGGGCCCGCGTCGCATGGGTGGACCACCAACCACCGCTTCTACCGGCCCAGGAGCGAGCACTACACCGGCTCGGGCGTCGACCAGACCCGCTACAACGGTCTCGACTACCTGCTGCTGCACAACCTGTATGCACTCGTCGACCCCTCGACCTGGACGGGGAGCGCGTGCGGGGCTCCCTGTGCCGGCGCGGCGCCGTGCGTCGGCGGCTCGGGGACGGACGGCGGCTCAGGGACGGACGGCGGCTCAGGGACGGGCGGCGGCCCAGGGACGGGCGGCAGCTCAGGGACGGGCGGCGGCCCAGGGGCGGGCGGCAGCTCTGGGACAGGCGGCAGCTCAGGGACAGGCGGCGGCTCGGCGGGCACGGGCGGCTCCGGAGTCGGAGGAGGTGGCCCTGGCGGTGGGCCCCCGGAGGAGCCCCCCCAGGGGTGCGGCTGCACGAGCCCTGGCTCCGCGTGGCTGCTGGTGCTGTGCGGGCTGCTGCGACGCCGTCCTCGCCGCGCCGCCCCGAAGTGAAGACCGCCGTGTCCGCGCCTCCCCGCTGCCCTCGGCGCCCGGGCGGCGAGGAGGCTGGCCGCACCGCGCCCGGGAAGTCGCGCTGGCGCACGTGGGGGCTCCGCGCTGCGGTCCTGGCCGGCCTCAAGTCGCCGGGAAGTCGAGCGACACCCGTCACGCCGGGCTGGGGGCAGCGCTACGGCGTGTCCCGGCGAAGAATCATCCCTTCTTCGCCGGCGACCCACACCGAGGCGCCACCGTCCGGCAAGTCGAGGCCGAAGACGCCGCGCAGGCGCCGGTCCGCATGCAACGGCACCGGCTCGAAGCTGGCCTGAGGCCCGGCCTGCCGCGCCACGAAGGCCGAAGGCGTCGCCTGGTCCAGGTAGCCCGCCACCCAGGCCGCGCCGGACGCCGACACCCAACTGCTCGTCAACCTCGGCCCGCCCTGCAGCGACGCCGTCCACGGCACGCCAGCCGTCTCCAGCGCGAAGACGCGGCCACCTTCACCCGCCGCCACGTAGCGCTGTCCGCCCGCGCGCAAGAGCGCCCCATGGACCGCGTTGAGGTGCTCGGTGAAGCCCGTCGGCGCCGGCTGCTGCCACTGGCCCTGCGAGTACTGCAGCACCACGCCGTCCTCTCCCACCAGCATCCGGTCCTCCACGCCCAGCCCCCACACACCATTCAGCGGCCGGCCCGGGCCCGGCACCGACACCTCCTGCCAGTTGTCGAGGCCGTCGGGCGACTCGTTCAGCGTCGCCTCGCCCGCGCGCAGGAAGGTGTACCCCGCGTCCGGCAGCCCCCACCCGGCGACGTACGCGCCGGTGATGCCGGTGAAGCCGAAGTCGCCGTACGACCAGTTGGCACCCTCCTGGTAGAAGAACTTGCTGTCATTCCCCATCAGCCACACCCGGTCGGGCCCGTACGCGTAGCAACCGAGCAGCTCCACCGTGCCGCCCAACTCCATGGTGTCGCGCGAGCGCCAGTAGGCGCCGCCGGGGGCCTCGATGCGCTCCAGCACCCGCGGCCGGCAGTTGCCGCCGCCGCACCCTGTCTGAGGGTTGTCCACCGTGCTGGCCCCGTACAGGGCGCCGGGCCCGAAGCCGCACACCGCGTTGACGTCGCGCTGGGAGCCGGAGGAGCGCATCAACAACTGCCCCGCGCCCGGCCGCGCCACCGCCATCACCCCGCGCGCCCCGCCCAGCAGCGCCTCGCCCGGCTTGAGCGCCGCGCCCGCGCGCCACTCCCACACGTAGGGCCCACTCACTGGAGAGCCCGCCGGCGGCCCCAGGTTGACGCTGGCCACGTCATTCACGTCCAGCACCTGTGCCACCCCCCTGCCCACCGCCCACACTTCGTCGCCCGCGACGAAGACGTCCAGCACCTCGCGTCCCGCGTCGGAGGCGGCCTGCCAGCCGCCGTCGTCCTCCAGCCGCGCGAGGCCAATGCGCGCCCCGCCGCCCGCAGTGCCGCCGACGTACAGGCGCCCGTTGCGCACCGCCATCGCCTTCGCCCCCAGGTCCAGCGTCACGCTGTACTGGAAGGGGGCCGCCAGCCCCGGCACCGTCGTCCACGCCAGTTGGTCCGCGCGCATCGCCAGAAGGCGCCCAGCCTCGGACAGCGCCAGCACCCCGGCGTCGGGCAGCGCCAGCACGTCCACCAGCGTCGCCGTCACGTCCGTCGTGGCCTCGCGCCAGCGGCGCTCCACCGGCGCCGCGGGCTCCCGGTACAGGGCGCGGCCGCCTTCCCCCACCGCCACCGCCTTCCCGTCGGGCAGCGCCAGCACCGCGCGCAGGGTGGTGGGGACGGCGGTGCTGATGCCTTCCTTCGTCCAGGTGGCGCCGTCGAAGTGGAAGATGAGGCCGCCCGTGCCCACCACGTAGAGGTCCGTCCGGCTGGTGCCGTGGACACCGTAGAAGGTGGCCGGCGAGGAGAGGGGCAGCGGCTCCAGGCTGGACTTCTCTCCGTCGAAGAGCAGCACCGTGCCGAGGTCTCCGACGAACCAGAGGTGCCGCTCGTCGGCGCGGAAGGCGTTGTACAGCGTGGCGCCCTGGGGCAGCGGGTTTTCCCAGCACCAACCGGCGGCGGTGCACACCCGGGGCGTCCCGCAGAGGTTGGGCGAGGCCACGCCGCACTCGAGACCCTCGGGGCACCACTTCCCGCAGTCGGCGCCGCCGCCGCAGCCGTCGGAGACGAGGCCGCACTCCACCTGGGCGCACTGGGCCGCGGTGTCGCGCGGCGTGCACGCACCCGGGTAGCAGTAGCCGTCCGCCGCGCAGGTGTGTTCGGCCTGGGCGCAGGTGCCGGTGGACTCGCAGCGGTAGCGGACGTGGGAGGGCAGAGGACACGCAGCCAGCCAGGCGCCGACGAACAAGGCCGCCAGCGCCGCCAGGAGGTGGAGCCTTTCGCCTCTCATGCCGTCACCAGGCCAGCACCGCCGCGGTCCCCAGCCCCAGCGCCACCCCCGCTGCCGCCCCGGCGAAGCCCAGCTGCATTCCCGCGACCTGCGCGCGCATCAGCGCCTCGTCGCCCGTCAAGTCGGACTGCACGGTGCCGTCGGGCTGCTGCGCCCCCGCGGAGAGGCTGCCGTACGAAGACAACCCCAGGCCCAGCAGCACCCCGGCTGTCGCCAGCGCCGCCACGCCGACGCCGCCCAGCACCCACGAGGCGGTGTGCGACTGCTTCGGCGGCTCCGGCGGCAGCGGCGTCGTCTGCACCTCGGTGGGCGTCAACGTGGTGGCCACCGGCGCGTCCGCCGGCCTCGCCTCGGCTGGCTTCGTCGCGTCGGAGGGGCTTGTCCCATTTGCCGGCCTCGAGGCGTCGGCGGGCTTCCCCTCGGCCGGCTTCGTCGCGTCGTCCGCCGCGGGTGGAGGGACGTGGCGCACCACCTTGCCGGCGAAGGCTTCCAACAGCTCGGGGCTGATGGCCTTCCAACTCGGCAGCACCACCGACTCCACCTCCACCACCGCGCCCTTCGTGCCGTCGAACAACTCCATGGCGAGGCTCTTGTCGCCCGCCACCTGCGCCACCGACACCAGCACCAGCCAGGGCACCTCCAGGGCCTTCTCCAATTCCTTGAGGCAGGCCGGCTTCCCTCCGCACAGGGTGGCGTCCTTCTGCCGTACCCGCGCCAGCCGCCGCGTCGTCTCCGGCGCGTCCAGCAGCGGCACCTGCGCGGCCGACAGCGCCCTGGCCACCTGCGCCGTCACCGCATTCGCGTCCGCCGCCGACACCGCGGTGCGACGGGCGAGCAGCACCACCACGGAAGGCTGGGCTGCCAGCAGCGCCGGGAGCGCGGAGAGGAGGACGAGGCTCATCGCAGGAGCCTGGAGTCTGACACGAAGCGGGCTGGCGCCGAAAAGGACTTGTGCCCTACTTGCCGAGGAAGGCGTCCTGCCAGCTGTCCAGCTTCTTCGAGAGCGCCTCGCGGTCGCCCGGCGCCTCCACCGCGGTGGCCTCGAGGCGGTAGGCGTCGAGCAGCGAGGTGGCGCTGGGCCCCAGGTTCTTCTTCTTCGCCACCTCCTCGAAGCGGGAGATGCGCTTGAGGAGGTGCTCGGCCGTCGGCGGGCCCTTCTTCCTGGGCGACCTCTTGTCCGTCGCGCCGGGCGCGGGGGCCGGGCCGGTGAGGTCCAGGCCGATTTCCAGTTCGTCCTCGGGCTGCGGGTCCTGCTTCGGCGGGGTGTCCGGCGTCGTCCCGGCGGCCGGCTTCGGCGGGGGCTGCACCTCTTCCGCGGAGAAGCGGCCGCTCTTCCACAGCGCCACCGCGCCGCCGCCCAGCAGCAGGGCCACCACGACAAGCAGCCACTTCTTGCCGGAGGACGGCCCTTCTTCCGGCAGCGGCGGAAACACCGGCTGCCTGTTGGTGACGGACGGCAAGCCCCCGGGCGTCGAGCGCAGCACCCGCGCCTGTCCCATGGCGGGAGTCGGCGGCGGCGAGGTGGTGGGCGCCGGGCTCGCCGTGGACGAGGGCGGGGGCGCGGCTGGCGCGGCCGTCCTGGACTCCAGCGCGGTGCCCACCACCACCGCCTCGGCCGGCGCGTGGGTGGCGCTCTCCAGCACCGTGCCCACCACCACCGGCAGGGGCTCCGGCAAGGGCAGGGGCGTGGACGACACGGAGGCCAGCGGCGTGGACGGGGTGGCGGGGCGCGGAGGCTCGAGGCCGGACAAGCGGGCCAGCTTCGTCTGCGAGGGCCGGGGGCGCGCGTCGCCGCCTTCCACCAGCACCTCCTCCAGCACCGCGCGCACCTCCTCGATGGTCTGCGGGCGTTGCTCTGGCTCCTTGGCCAGCATGCGAGCCAGCAGCTCGTCCAACGCGGCCGGCAGGGCGGGCTCGAAGGTGCGCAGCCGCGGGGCGGGCTTGGACACGTGGCCCACCATCACGTCCATGGGGGTGGCGCCGATGAAGGGCACCCGGCCGGTGAGGAGCTCGAAGGCGACGATGCCCAGCGCGTAGATGTCGCTGCGCGGAGAGATGGCCAGGCCGCGCGCCTGCTCCGGCGCCATGTAGTCCGGCGTGCCCGACACCATCGCCTCGCTCGTCTGCGCGGCGGTGCCGTCGAGGCCCAGGGCCCGCTTCGCCAGGCCGAAGTCGAGCAGCTTGAGGTACCTGGAGCCGTCGGGCTGGCTGCAGAGGAAGACGTTGGACGGCTTCAAGTCCCGGTGGATGACGCCCGCCCGGTGCGCGGCGGCCAGGGGCCCGCACATCTCCACCAGCAGCTCCAGTGAGACGGACAGGGGCGGCCGCCCGTGACGGTTGAGCCAGACGTCCAGCGGCTCGCCGTCGAGGAACTCCATGATGATGTAGGGGCGCCCGTCGGGCAGGCGGCCCAGGCTGAAGATGTCGATGATGCTGCGGTGGCCGATGGCGTTGACGGCCTCCGCTTCGGCGACGAGGCGGTTCACCTGCGACTCGTCGGCGGCGAAGGCAGGCTTGATGATTTTGATGGCCACCTTCTTCTTGATGACCGGCTGTACGCCCCGGTACACCACGCCCATGCCGCCCTCTCCCACGGGCTCGAGGATTCGGTACTCGCCTACCTGGAGCCCGATGAGTGGGTCCTCCACGGGCTTGGGCGCCTCCGGCTCGGACTGGGAAAACGACGGCACGACAGCTTGGAAGCCTAGCAGGTGCGGGGGCCTTCGCCGCGAAACCAGAGGGCCTTCGCCCACTCTGCGCGCACAGGTGGGATAGGCGGTTGCCTTCAGAAGCCCGCGAGGTCGTCGCGCTGGAGGACGTGCGTACCGAAGCGGAGCTCGGCGGGCAGGCTGGCGCGCGAGAGGGTGGCGCGGAAGCCGGCGCCGGTGCGGGCGTCCAGCGCGGTGACGCGGCCGGCTCCCACGTCGATGACGACGAAGCCCTTCGGCGAGGCGGCGGTGGTGCCGATGAGGGCGCGCGGCCCCGCGCCGAGGCAGGGCGTCACCACGTGGCGCAGGCCGTTGGAGGCGCCGGGGTAGTAGCCGTGGTGGTGGCCGCCCACGAAGAGGGCGCCGTGGCGCAGGAGGATGGCCTCGAGCGCGGTGTCGCCCAGCACCTGCGTCTCGCGGCCGACGGTGGCCGGGTGCAGCGGCACGTGGCCGAAGACGACGCGCACCGGGTAGGCGGCGGCGGCGGTGAGTTGCTGGTCCACCCAGATGCGCTGCGCGGAGGACAGGGGGCCCACGGTGGTGGCGTCGAGGGCGACGAAGAAGGTGTCTCGCACCGCGAAGGAGTAGCGGAAGGGGAACTGGCTGCCGTCCACCCACTGCACCGCCGGCCGCCGTGAGGGCTGCCACTGGCGCTGGTACTCGTCGCGCTCCGCCTGGTAGCCGGCGTAGGCCGACGCGTCGTGGTTGCCGGGCGCGGGCGCCACCGGAATGCCGGCCTGGGTGAGGGGCGTGGTGACGGCGGCGTGGAAGCCGCGCCACATCGCCGGGTAGTCGAGGCCCGCCTGCTGGCCCGCCACCATGTCGCCGCTGATGAGCACCACGTCGGGGTGGACGTCCGTCACCAGCGCCGTCACCGCCTGGTGCACCGCGGACTCGTAGGTGGTGGAGCCGTAGCTGCCGTTCAAGTCGCTCAACACCACGACGCGCAGGCGGGCCGGGCCGGCGTCGGGCGTGCCGGAGTCGGGCAAGCCCGCGTCCACGGCCCCGGCGTCCTCCTCGACGGAGCCGGCGTCGTCTTCGCTCGCGCCGGCGTCCGGCGTGCCGCTGTCGAGGGTGAGGGAAGCGTCGGGCGTCGGCGTCGGGCCCGCGTCGACGTCCGCGTCGAGGGGGCCGGGCCCACACGCGAGCGCGAGCGCGAGCAGCGAAGGCAGGAGGTGGCGGCGCATCACGCCTTCGGGTGCTAGCGCGCCGCCTGCCCGGGCTGCACGGGCAGGCACGCTGGCTCCGAGTCTCCGCGGTGACAGCCGGCCCGCGCGGGAGTTCGCTGCCGTGGGTACCCGGGCTCGATCCCCGTGCGGCGCGGTAGGGTCCGACGCTTCGTAGTCGCGCGGTGGTAGCGCTCGTCGCACAGTCGTCTCCCCCACCCTGATTGGAGCCCCAATATGTTGATGTCCGCGCTCGTCGTTGTCGCGTTGCACGCCATGGACCCTGCGCCCACCGTGAAGGCGGAGGCGCCCGCTGAAACGGTGCCCGCTGGCAAGCCGACGTGGTGCGACGGCGTCTCGGTCAACGAGTCATCGCCTCCAACGAAGCTGGTGCTGGCCAGCGAGATGTACGACGGCATGACGCTGGAGGCGATGAAGGAGGTTGCGCGCGCGAGCTGCGTCGACGTCGACGATCCGACGCGGCTGGCCTGGGTGCAGGCCGTTCGCCAGAGCCTCAGCAACCAATACGGCCTCTCCCTCGCCGACAACGAGCGCGTGATGAAGCTGGCCGTCACGCTGCACGGCGGGGCGTCGTCATGGAAGAAGCCGTCGTCGCCTTCCGAAGACCCGGGCTGTCAGCAGCTCGCGCCGTTGATGGATGGGACGCTCTCCCAGCGCTTCTCGCGGGTGCTTGAGCGCACCGCCATCGACTGCGGCGACTGGCGCAGTCGAGAGAACCGCGCCGGCCTTCCTTCGCACTTCGGCTCTGACTACCCGCCCTACTGGCTCGTCGACTTCGACGGCGGCTTCACCAGCGAGTTGGCGAAAGCCAGCTTCGTCAACGAGGTGCTCACCGATTTCAAGTCGCTGAGCAAGAGCGCGCAGCAGGATCTCCGTTACTACACGCCGTGGGTCAACGCCGCCGGCGTGACGCTGGACGACGCAAAGTTCCGTCAGCAGCTCGCGGCCATGAAGCTGCCGGAGACCTCGGCCGTGCGGGCGCTGCTCGGTTTCCGCCGTGCCGTCACCCGCTTCGAGCGTCAGCGCGCCTTCATCGAAGACGCCGCGAAGCAGCGCAAAGGCGTCGAGGCGTTTTTCTTGAGCGGGCCCGCGGCCGCACGCGCAAGGTGGGCGACCGAGTCGGCGGCCAACGCGACGCTGCGCGACCAGGTGCTGGCGCTCGAAGAGAAGCGCGGCGCGCAACCGGGCGGCATGAACGGCTGCGCGAAGACGCTGTTCGCGGCGTTCGAGCCGTGGATGAAGGCGGCGGTGAAGGTGAACCCACAGGTGACGCCGCTGGAGCTCACCATGGGCGACTACGTTGGCTCGCAGCTGGCATACGGCCTCTCGCTGTGCGGCCTCAACGATGCGGAAGCGCCCGTCCTCGACGAGGTCTTCTCGTACTACTTCCACCGCAGCCCCCTGCAGCGTGGCTCCATCGCGGCCTCACAGGCGGGGAGCGTCGAGGGCTTCAACCTCGCCACGACGAAGAAGCTGTCATTGCCCGAGCACCTCGCTCCGGCAAAGCCGGTCGTGAATCCGCCCGGGCTCGACCTCGGCGTGCGCGGTTCGTTGATGCCCTTCGACCCGCATCAGCTCTCCTCGGGGGTGGTGGCCGCGATGAAGGCGAAGGGCGCCGTGACGACGCTCACGTTCAAGGCAGAGACGCGCAAGGAACCGAAGCTGGAATGCGGCAACACGGACAAGGTGTGGCGCATCACGCCCGGTGGTACGCGCATCTTTGAGTACAAGTGCAAGAAGGTCGGTGAGACGACCGTCACGGGCGCGCCGGCACCCATCACCGTTCCCACCTGGGCCGTCGGCGGCATCAAGGTCGGCACCGCCGTGCGCTTCTGGCCGTCACAGGCCGATGGAGATCGCGGGTGGGTCATCGAGGCCTTCGCCGACAAGTCAATGAAGAAGCGCGTGAATTTGCTTGGCGCGAGGCTCTGACCGGCGAGCTCGACCCGGCGAAGTCGGTGACCGTCACGCCGTCGGGCGAGGTGCTCGCGAAGGGCGCGTCGGTCTACGAGGCCTCGCAGGACGTCGTCGACGCGCGGGCGCGAGTCGGCGAACTGCGGCGCGCGGCCGAGCTGCTCGAGACGAACCCCGACCTGGTGATCACCGCCGGCAAGTCGCGCACCGAGATCGTCGATGGGCTCCGCGCCGAGGCGAACCGCCTCACGCGCCTCGCCGACGAGCGCGTCGACCTGGCGACCTCGCCGCTGCACTCGAGCACGAAGGACGCGAACCTCGAGACGAAGCTGAAGGCGAACACCGAGGCGCTCAAGCGCAGCGAGGGCATGGGCGCCGAGCTGGGCGCCGAGACGATCGGCCGCCTGGCGCGCTTCCGCACGTACGCCGACGAGATCTCGCGCGAGCTCAAGGCGAGCCGGGCGAAGGGAGAGGCGTCGAAGCGGCTGCGCGAGCTCATCGCCGCCGTCGAGCCGAAGCGCGCGCAGGAGATCCTCGAAGAGGAGCAGGACAAGGTTACCAGCCAGAGCAAGCGTAACCTGCGCCGCGCGCGCAACCGGGCGCTCTCGCGCCTGCGCCGCGACTCGTCGCTGCTCGAGATGCGCTCGGCGCCGAAGCTGGGCCCGGTCGGGCGCGGCGCCGCCGTCGTGCTGCTCGTCATCGAGGTGGTGAACCTCGCCGCGCCGTTCATCGAGCAGTACCAGGCCGACCTGGCGGCGCAGACCCAGGGCGACTTCGGCAAGTTCTTCGCCATCACCGCCTGGTGGGAAGACCACGGCGCGACGCCGCCGCTGAAGGGCCGCGCGTCGGGCGCCGACGTGACCGACCCGAAGCAGTTCGTCCTCTCGGCGCACAAGCGCGCGTGGCAGGACATGCCCGAGGGGCAACGCAAGAAGGCCGACCAACTCTCTGACGAGCTGAAGGCGGCCACGGCGATGTCGCACCTGTGGGTGCCGAAGCTCGCCGACTGGAAGACCGAGGAGGGGCTCGCCTTCTGGGACCGCTTTCGCCTGTGGGTGACGGTCAACGTGAAGGACTACGACGACTACCGCTCGGAGTTCGAAGACCTGCCCAGCGCGCCGCTGCGCATGGCGGCGAGCTCGGCCTCGGGCTTCGAAAACCAGCAGTGGGAGTTGCTCACCGGCAAGCTCGACGGCGACCACGTGAAGGCCGACTGGGAGCCCTCGGCGATGCTCACCCGCATCATGCAGGCGACGGCGACGCGGGTGATCGCCAACACGAAGGCGCTGCTTGAGAAGCGCACCGCCGCGTCGAAAGCGGCAGGCACCCCGCAGGTCTCGCAGGGCCCGACGATCGGGCCGACCATCGGCCCCGCCGTGCCAGTGACGCTGTCGAACGACGCCGAGGGCCCGCACCCCGAGGCGCTGATCGGCGCCATCGTCGGGCGCGCGCACTTCGCGAAGAACGCCACGCGCAAGGCGTACAGCGGCTACAAGATGACCGAGGTCGACGTGCCGTGGATCGCCGATGCGCCACGCTTTCTGGTGCACTCGGGCGGCGCCGAGCGCGCCGGGCACTCGCTCGTCAGCGGTGCCGACTGGGCGACGCTCGTGTCGCTGCGCGACGCCTCGGTGTACACGTACGACCCCGCCGAGGTCGTGAAGATCCAGAAGGACGTCACCAAGCCCTACGAGGCGCTCCCGAGCGAGCCGCAGCGCACGCCCGAAGAGAAGCGTGCGCTCGCCGATCAGCGCGCCGGCCGCGCCGTGTACCGCGCTCGGAGCGGCTCGGTGTACCGCGGTGAGATCCTCTACCCCTTCACCGCACCGAACATGTCGGGGCAGCTCTTCGTGAAGACGTCCGACCTGGAGAACGAGAAATGACGCGTGACGAGGTGCGCGAGGTGGCGCAGGGCGTACTCGCGGCGCTCCCCGAAGATGCGCCCGTGATCGTCGTCGCGCCGGTGCTGTGCGCGCTGCTCGACGTCGGCACGCTCGACCCCGTCGGCGCCCCCGCGCCCTTCGCGGCGCTCGCGCGCTTCCTCGTGAACGGCGCGACCGACGGCGTCGCCGACGAGCTGCTCACCGACCTCGACGGCTTCACGCCGGCGGCCCACGCGCCCGCGCTCGCAATCGCTCTGCACGCCCGCGGCGTCGCGCCGTACTTCTGCCGCCTGCCGCGGCTGCTGCTGCCCGCGTACGCCGAGCTGGCCTGGCGCTGCGCCGACGACGCGCGTCACGCCGCCGCCCCGCTGCTGTTCGAGACGTGGCTCGCAGCGCACGACACGGGGCTCGAACTCCCTCCGCGGCTGGTCGCGCGCGTGGAGGCGGCGATGACGCGAACCGACCTCGACTCGCGCATCGCCGCGTACGTCGCGCGGCTGCGGCGTGCGGCGCGGGACGACGTGACGACGGCCTTCGCGCTGGCCGACGAGGCGATCGCCGAGGTGGGCGCGGCGGCGGTGGAAGACGGGCTGGTCGCGGTCGCGGCGCGCGCAGCGGTGAGCGCACCCGCCCGGTTCGACGGCTGGTGCGCGCGCCAGCCGCTCGACGCGCTCGCCCTGCTCGCGGAGGGTGCGGCGTTCGCCGGCGTGCGTCGCCTCGACGCGGGGCTGGGGCGCCTCGGCGGCGAGCCGCCACGGCACGTGCGTGATTGGTACGAGGTCGCGTTCGATCTCGTCGCGGGCGCAGCGGCGATCGGCGACGTCGACGCCGCCGACCACGTCATGGCCCGCGCGGGGCTCCCGGCCTGGGCGTTGCGCGTCGCGACGGGCAAGGCCCTGCGGCGCTTCGCGCTGCGTGGCGGAGACCCGCGCCACTTCGTCGAGCGCGTGCGCGCCCGCATCGAGGAAGGAGTCGAGGGGCCGGCCGCGCGCGGCGCGCCGCGAGCCCCCGCGTGGAGCGGCTACGACCCGCGCACGCAAGACGCGCTCTGGCGCCTCGACGCCGAACCGCTGGCGCAGGCGCCCTGGTGGACGCCGTGGGGTGCCGCACTGCCCTGACGCGCGTCGCAGGTTCCGGTGTAGGAAGCAGCCCGGGGGCTTCATGTCATCGTTCCAGTGGCTCAATGCCACACTCGACGCGCTGCCTCGCAGCCAGTTCTCGCGCTCGTCCGCCCGTTCGCCGCCTTCCTCGGGCTCGGGGTGACGGGCTTCCACGCCGCGGTGCTCGTGACGTTCGTCGTGGGGCTCGTCGAGGAAGAGGAACTTCAAACCGGGAAACCGCGGGCCGGGTGGGACGGGAGGCGCGGCTCGAGGCGGAGTGAAGCACGGCGAGGAGCCAGTCGGCGAGCGGCTGGAGGCGGGCTGAGAGGCCGAATTCCGGGCAGTGGGCACACCGGTGGCGTGAGTGGCGAGTCGTCTGGGACGCGGGGAGTCGCTACACCTCCAGCAGCAACTGAGGAGGTGCGGTGGGCCTGGGCAGGAGGCGCGAGGGGAGGACGACACCCAACTCGACGAGTCGTGCCTCGGCGGCCTTGCGGGTGAGGTGGACGCGGCGGACGGTGCGGCGGCCACCGCAGGGGCACTGGAGGACGTCCGTCCCGAAGGTGCGCTGGTGCAGGGTGGCCCAGTCGAGGCGAGGCGGTGGTGACACCGCGCGCGCGTGCGTCGGCGGCGAAGGCGCTGTGGCCTCCGGTGTCGGCGCGCGAGGCGTCACGACGAGGGGGCGCAGCTTCGCGTTGGGGGCGTAGACGCCGTGGAAGCTGGTGAGGTGGCGGTTGGGCGGAGGCGTCAGCGCGCCGAGGCGCTTTACCAGGGCCTCGGCGGTGAGGACGAAGGCGACGCCCTTCTTGGGTGAGTACTCGTAGCGGCTGTACTGCCAGAAGCGCACCGCGCCGCCGGTGGGAGTGCCTTCGTGGCCCAGGCGGCGGGCTGTGGCGCGCTGAAGCCGCCAGACGGCGCGCACCAGGCGCACCTCGAGGCGCTTCAAGAGGGCCGGCTGCTTCACGACGTGGAAGCGCAAGCCCATGGGCAGACTCAGCGTCCACTGGCGGTGGGCGACGCGGGGCAGCACGGACTCGAGGTGGGCGCCGGTGTCGACGCGCGCGGCGCGTGGTGCACGAGGGACACCAGCCGCGGCCCTCGCACGAGAAGGCTTTCGAGGCGCGCGTCGTCGCACGAGGCGCACGCCACCTCCATGAAGCCCGAAGCGCACGTCGCCGCAGGTGAGGAAGCGCGCGGCCTCCTGTCGAATGCGTCGGGGGAGGAGCGACGAGACGGACGGCCAGCCCCGGCGAAAGGCCTCGTGCAGCGTGGATGCTTCCGGCGCCCGCCGCCGGCCCGACTCGCCCGTCCCCACCCGGCGTGTCTGCCGCGCAGGGCTGACATTCCTCGGGTGCGGGCAGGGCAGCAGGGCACGGCGCTGGGACGGCCGGGCCTTCGTCACCCGCTGACACGCCCCACCTCCAGGCGCGCCCCTCGGCCAGCAGTCAGCGCACCTGCGCCCGCAGCTTCGCTGCCTCGTCCTCCAGGTTCCTCGCCTGGACCGGCCGCGAGACGTGGCGTGACGGGGGCGGTGAGGGTGGCGAGGCCTCCGGTGGCGACGTCCGCGGCGTCAGGGCGAGGGGCCGTTGGAGGCGCCGGACGCGGTGGCTGGGCAAGGTCGCGAAGCCTGAGCTTCGCCTGGGCGCATGTCAGACAGCAGCGAGCAGACCGAGCTTTCTGCGCGGCATCTGGACCGAGACTGGTATGAGGAGGCCTATGCGGTGGTGGACGCTCCTCGGTGCGGCGCTGGCGCTGCTGGCCTCCTCGTGCGGCGCCAACGCCCCCTACGGGCCCAACTGCGCCAAGCGCCTGCAGACTCCCGCGCCCCCCCTCGTCGTCGTCGCCCTCGCCGGAAAGCCCCTCACCGTCTCCGTCGAATTTCCACTCGTCATCGCCTGCGCGGGCGGCAACCCCGTCGCCACCTCGGTCGAGACGCGCGTGCTGGACGCGCGGCTGCAGCCGGTGCCCCACCAGGCCAGCGCCCCGTCGTCCTCCGACACCGAAGGCTACCTGGTGCAAGTCGACTTCACTCCGCAGTCGCCGGGCCTCTACTCTCTGTCTGCCCGCTTCGAGCCCGGCCTGGGCGTGGCCCGCCGCGAGGTGTTGGTGGTGGCCGACCGCACCGCCTCGACTCCAGTGGCGCGCTTTCGTCCCTCCGGCCTGTGCGACGCCGTCGAGGAGGTGGGCGACACCGTCCTCTGTGCCCGTGCCGCCTCCGCCCAGGTGGAGGCCTTCGCGCGGGACGACGGCGCCCCTCGCGGAGCGCTGCCGGCCGAGGTGGCCTCCTTCGCGCCCGGCGTCGCCTGGACGCTCTCTGGAGGGCGCGTCACCCGCTGGGTGGCCGGCGACGGAGGACTCCTCGCCTCGGCCGTCGATGGCGTGGACGCGGGCTTCGTGGGCCTCACCCACGCCGCCACCTCCGATGCGCTGCGCCTGGTGTCCGGCCGCGAGTACGTCGAGGTGCGGTGGGACGGCGCTGCCTTGGAGTCGGGCGTGACGACGCTGTCCGTCTCCTCCACCGGGCGCGCGGGCCTGCTGGTGCTGGAGGACGGGCAGGCGCTCGCCTTCGAGGCCTGGCCCCAGGGCCCGCCCGCCCCCGGGGAAGACGCCGGCGTGGATGCTGGACGGGACGCCGGAGAGGAGCGCGCAGACGCGGGCCCCACGCGCGTCTGTCACCTGCCGCTGGTGCCCCGGCCCGACGCCGGCGTGGTGTGCACGCCTGCCCGCTTGCGCCTGGGCGCCCGCGAAGGCGACGCGCTGTGGCTGCGCGCCGAGGACAGCCAGCGGGTGGGCCTCTTGCGCTACCTCCCGGGCACCCAGACGCCCGCCGTCGTCTTCCTCGCCGCCCAGCCGGTGGCGCTGGTGGACGTGGGCAGGCCGCTGCCCTTCTTCACCTGGAGCACCTTCACCGTGGTGCTGCGCCCGGACGACCTGCTCCTCGAGGCGTTTCCCCCGCCGCCCGGCCGGGTGAGGACGGGCGCCTCGCCCACCCACGTCTGGTTCCTGGCCGCCGACGGGGGCGTCGAGGTGCACCGGCGCTGAGGTAACCAGCTACTACGTCTTGCCGAGGTGCTGCCCGGCGCGCCGCTCCTTCCGTCCGTGCGGGTGCACGAAAGAGACGCGCCGGGGGTACACCGGGACGAGTTTCCCCAGCAGCCGACGACGAGGGCGGCCGCTGCGCAGGCTGCCACCCAGGACTTCCGCACAGCGCGTCGCGAAGCCCTTCCAGGAGGCTGGCACGAGCGGCCTGACGCTACTTCGGCGCGATGGTGACGCGCACCGGGTTCCGCGCCGGGGGTCAGCCGCTCGAGCGCCGGCAGCGCGAAGGCCACCGTCTTCCCCGTGCCGGTGGCCGCCTGGCCTAGCCGAGGCGCCGCGGCGGGTCAGTTGCCTTTGCAGTCCCGCGGACAACCTGCGTACACGTTGACATGAAAGGCGTGGTGGCCCATCTGGATTCCGCCGTCGAAAGAGTAGGTGCGGGGCCGGCCCTCGAAAACGAAGCCGAAGGTCAGGTCGCCCCACATGTCCTCGACGGGCAGACTGTTCTGGTTGAGCGACGTCG
>JADLDB010000193.1 GCA_020846875.1 Myxococcales bacterium
CGTGCATGGCGACCCACCCCGGCAGATGGAGCGCCGCGAACGCCGCAGCGGAAAGCGTCCACACGTGGACCGGGCGCATCCCGGTCCGCTCGAGCGCGGACCAGAACAGACCACGAAACAGCACCTCCTCCAGGACAGGCGCGAGCAAGAGTACGTTCACCCACGCGCTCCAGTTGCCGAGCATCGCGCTGACGGTCGGCGGAACGACAGGTCCCTTCAGCCCCAGCTGAACGGCCGCGACGTCGAGCCCCACCCAGGCGACAGCGAGCAGCAAGACGACGGAAATCCGCTCTCGGTACGAGCCGAACCACATGCGGCGTCCGTCGGGTCGAAAGAGGAGCGCGCCGAGCGCGAACCAGACGACCCCCTTCATCACCGTCCACCACGCGAAGCTCACCCACGGGGTGTCGAGGATCGCCTGCGGTGTGAGACTCCAGACCAACGCCCACGCGGCGAGGAGCACGCCCATGCGCACGAGCACCTGGGTGGACGGCCTTGGCGCAGTGTGGGCGGTCACGATGCGGCTCCTGCAGGAGGGGGCCGGGTAGCCTGAGTCGAACCGCTCTCGCGCGCAAGCGAGCGCGCGGCGGGCCACGGAGAGGTCGGCGGCGTGCCCGTCCCGTCGGGTCGCGGCTCGAGTAGCTGGACGACGGGCGGAGAGGACGAATCTCAGCGCCCCGACGCCGCGGCGCCCTCGGCCACCTCCTGCAGCACGGTGGTGAAGTCCTCGGGCTTCACCTCCACCCGCAGCGTGCGCCCGTCGTCCACCACCACCTTCCGCGCGAGGTGGAAGGTGCGCTCCTTCCACGGCTCGTCCTCGGGCGACTGGCCGAAGTACACCTCGATGACGTTCTCCTGCGCGGCGTGGCCGTCCGTCTTCAGGGTGGGCAACAGCTTCACGTTCTCCACCGTGAAGTCCACGCACCGCGGCTGGGCGCGGTCGGCCACGAAGCGGGTGTAGCGGTAGGCGTGCTTCTCGTGCAGCGGCACGTCGGCGGTGGTGACGGCGGTGTGGGTGCGCGCCTCGTGCAGGTCGCCCACCCCGTCGATGTCCTTGTCCGTCGTCTCGTTGGGCCCGCCCGGGTCCGCCAGCAGGTCCGAGTCCACCAGGTCGTACAGCCAGTCGCCCGCGGCGGCGCGCTCCGGCCCCAGGTCCGAGTCCGGCGACAGCTTCGAGGTGCCCAGCCAGCGCTCCTCGCAGTCGGACAGGCCGTCTCTGTCCGTGTCCCTCAGCTCGTTGGGGCCGCACACGCACTCCCCGTTGAGCTGCCCGGGCACGTTGGCCTTCCAGCCCACCCGCGCCTCCATCGCGTCGCTGCAGCCGTCCTCGTCGGTGTCGCGCGTGGTGGCGTCGGTGCCCAGCTGCGCCTCGCGCTCGTCGGACAGCCCGTCCTCGTCCGAGTCCACCTTCGGGCCGTCGCCCGACGCCAGCACGGTGCGGTTGGACACGAGGAAGAAGCGCTGCGCGTAGCTGCGCCGCAGGCCGGACAAGTCGAAGCCGTCCAGTGACAGGGCGTCGCCGTTGGGGAAGGACTTGAAGACGCCGCCGCCCTCGCCCGCCATCGTCTCCAACAGCGACTGGGTGGGGCCGGTGGGCCCACCGAGGAAGACGGTGTTCAAGGTGATGGCGCCCACGTCGTCTTTGAGCGTCATCAGCGTCTTCACCGCGTCCAGCACCTGCGCCTCGGTGCTGTCGGTGGGCGCGCCGTCGGAGAGGAAGAGGACGACGTAGCGGCTGCGGCGGGCCGTCACCGGGTTCTCCCGCACGTCGGCGGACAGCTCCCCGAAGGCGAAGTTGAGCGCGGCGAGGTACGGCGTGCCGCCGTTGCCGGGGTTGGCCACCGCGTCGACGTTGGCGGAGAAGGTGGCGACCGAGTCGGTGAAGCGCTGCGGGTTGGTGAAGCGGCGCGCGCCGTCGGCGTTGCCGGCGAACGTCTCGCCCCCGAAGAAGAAGACGCCGGGCTGCTCCAGGCGCTGGGCCAGCGCCTTCACCTGGGCGTAGCGCTGCTGGTTGGGGTCGTTCTGCTGCATCGAGCCCGAGTCGTCGATGATGAACCACACCTTCACCGGGAAGACGATGGTGTCCGGGTCGTCGGTGCAGAAGCGCCCTTCCACCGTGGCGATGCCCTGCTGCACCTCGCCGGTGCGGGGCTTCAACAGGTCCACGTCGGTGCAGCCCGCGGCCGCCGCGGCGACGGCGAGCGCCAGGAGTCGGGAAGACATGCGCGGGCCCCACTTCACGCCGCGTGCCGAGGGTGGATCAGCCCACTTCCGTGGGGTTGACTGTCCACCCCACTGTCAACGGCAGGTGGCAGTGGTACGCGGAAGGTGGTGCAGGGCTGCGCCCGAGCCGTCCGTGGCTGCCGGTGCACTCGGGCCTGCCTGTCGCTACCCCGCCTCGCCGGTGTCCCTCCGCGGCTGGCGACGCGCACCGTCCGTCCTGCGCCCGGCACCCGACGTGGTGAACCGGCGCACCTCGCGGCCTTTCGGTTAGAGTGTCGCGTCCCTTGTGAGCGCCACCGTCTCGCTGCACGGAATTGGAGCCAGCCCCGGCGTCGCCGTGGGCCACGCCTTCCTTCTGGACTCGCGGCGGGTGCGCACGCCGAAGGTGAAGCTGACGCGGGACGAGGTGGACGCGGAGGTGATGCGCTTCAAGACGGCCATCGACCTCTCGGACCGGCAGCTGGGGGACATCAAGGGCAAGCTGACGGGCCTGGGCACGGACGGGGGCGAGCACGGGCTCATCCTCGAGGCGCACCGGCTGATGCTGCACGACCCGATGTTCCTGGTGGAGGTGACGCGCCTCATCAAGGAGGACGGCATCAACGCGGAGTGGGCGGTGCGGCGGGTGGGCCGGCGGCTGCGCCACCAGTTCGACAACCTCGACGACGAGTACTTCCGCGAGCGCCGCAGCGACATCGAGTTCGTCGCCGACCGGCTGGTGCGCAACCTGATGGGTGAGCTGGTGGACGCGGAGCTGCAGGTGCCGCCCAACTCCGTCATCGTGGCCCACGACGTCTCGCCCGCCGACGCGGCCATGCTGCTCAAGGACGGGAAGGTGTCGGCCTTCGTCACCGACCTGGGCGGCCACACCAGCCACACCGCCATCGTGGCGCGCGCGCGGGAGGTGCCGGCGGTGGTGGGCCTCACCAGGGCGTCGGACTCGATTCGCACCGGCGACGTGGTGGCGGTGGACGGGCGGCGCGGCCTGGTGCTGGTCAACCCCACCGACGAGCAGCTGGCGCTCTTCCGCGAGACGATGCGCCGCCAGTTGGCCAGCGAGCAGTTGGCGCTCAAGACGGCCGAGCTGCCGGCGGTGACGCAGGACGGGGTGCGGGTGCGCCTCAACGGGAACATGGAGTTCCCCGAGGAAATCCCTTCGCTGCTGGCGCACGGCGCGGAAGGCATCGGCCTGTACCGCACCGAGTTCCTCTTCTTGAATCGCCCCACCGCGCCCACGGAAGAGGAGCACTTCGAGTCGTACAAGCAGGTGCTGGTGGCGATGGGGGACCGGCCCGTCACCATCCGCACGCTGGACCTCGGCGGGGACAAGGTGCCCGGGAAGAAGCCGGAGAAGGAGAACAACCCGGCGATGGGCCTGCGGGCCATTCGCTACTGCCTGCAGCACCGGGACCTGTTCCGCGCGCAGCTGCGGGCGCTGCTCCGCGCGTCCGTGTACGGCAACCTGCGGGTGATGTTTCCCCTCGTCTCCAGCATCTCGGAGCTGCGGGAGGCGCGCAGCGAATTGGAGCGCTGCCGCAGCGAGCTGTCCCGGCAGGGCGTGCCGATGGGCAAGCGCTTCCCCCTCGGCATCATGGTGGAGACGCCGTCAGCGGCGCTCATCGCGGACCGCCTGGCGCAGGAAGCCGACTTCTTCAGCGTCGGCACCAACGACTTGATTCAGTACACCATCGCCATCGACCGGCAGAACCGGGACGTGGCGTACCTGTACCGGCCGCTGCACCTGGCCATCCTCCGCAGCCTGTCCTACGTGGTGGGGGCGGCGAAGAAGGCGAACATCCCCGTGGCGATGTGCGGCGAGATGGCGGGCGACCCGGGGCTCACCATGGTGCTGCTGGCCCTCGGGCTGGAGGAGCTGTCGATGACCAGCGGGCAGATTCCCCTGGTGAAGAACGTCATCCGCTCGGTGTCCAGAGCCGACGCGGCGGCGCTGCTGGAGCAGGCGATGCAGTTCTCCAGCGCGGAAGAAATCGAGCGCTTCATCAAGACGCAGATGGACCAGCGCTTCGCCCGCCTGGACGGCAACGCCCAGTAGTGGGCGGCACGGCCGGCCGGGGGTCCTTCTCAGTCGAGGGGATGCCGGGTGCGCAGCCCCGGAAAGCGCGCGAAGTCGCGGTCGGTGGTGATCCACTCATGGCCGCCCTCGATGGCCAGCGCGGCGTGCCACGCGTCGCTGACGAGGTTGCCGGTGAGCTTCAAGCGGCTGCAGAGCCCCTCGAAGATCCTCCAGTGCTCGGGCCCCGGCGTCACCAGCACGCAGCCAGGCGCGTTGCGAATCACGTCCACGAACTCGAGAGCGTCGGTGAGCTTCGAAGGTGTCTTGTTCACCTTCGGGTGGGTGACGAGGCGCACGACCGAACTCAGAATCTGGTCGCTCACCGCGAAGCGCGCCGGGCCATTCACCAGCCCGTCGAGCCACGCCAGGTAGCGCTCATGGTCGGCGGCGTCCTCGCGAAACGCGTAGACGAGAACACTGGCGTCACTGAGGAGCATCGAGCCCGTCCATGAAGTCGAGGAGCTCAGACGTGCGATCGAGGTTCACGCTGTCCCGGAAGCGCCCGCGGCTCGTCGGCAACCGGATGGGCCTGTGCGCCCTGGCCTCCCGGGCCTGCCGCAACGTGTCCCGGAGCGCGGACTCGACGATCGCGGTGAACGTCGTCCCCCGGGCGGCCGCGAGCTTCTTCGCCTCGCGCATCAGGGCGGAATCGAGCCGGATTGTGGTTCTCATATGTCAAGACATATCGGCGCTAGTGCGGGTATGTCAACGCACGCCCCCAGCGACGGTCTTGGCTTCGCTGGGCGGCCGACCCATGGGCGCCGGCGGGCCAGGGCCTACCGCCGTTCCAGGTTGTGGCGCGGCGAAGAGTCCTCCTCGCTGAAGCGCTGCTAGGGTGGCCGCACCATGACCTCAACCCTCGTCGTCGTCCGCCACGGAGAGAGCACCTGGAACGCGAAGAACCTCTTCACCGGCTGGGTGGACGTGGACCTGTCGGAGAAGGGGGAAGCCGAGGCGAGGAACGCCGGCGCCCTCTTGAAGAAGGAAGGCCTCTTCTTCGACATCCTCCACACCTCACTGCTGACGCGGGCGGTGCGGACGGCGCACCTGGCGCTGGAGGTATCCGGGCAGACGTGGCTGCCGGTGCACCGCACCTGGCGGCTCAACGAGCGGCACTACGGCGCCCTGCAGGGGAAGGACAAGAAGCAGACGGTGGAACAGTTCGGCAAGGAGCAGGTGCAGTCGTGGCGGCGCAGCTACGACGTGCCGCCGCCGGCGGTGACGGCGGACCACGAGCACCACCCCTCCCACGACGCGCGCTACCGCCTCATCGCGCCGGACGCCCTGCCCGCCTCCGAGTGCCTCAAGGACGTGGTGGCCCGCGTGCTGCCGTGGTGGCACGACGTGGCGGTGCCGCAGCTGCGGCAGGGCCTGACGGTGCTGGTGGTGGCGCACGGCAACAGCCTGCGAGCCCTCATCAAGCACCTGGAGAAAATCAGCGACGCGGACATCCCGGCGCTGAACGTGCCGACGGGAATGCCGCGCCTGTACCGCTTCAAGGACGACATGTCCTTTGCGCAGGCGCCCAGGTACCTCGACGAGGCGGCGGCGAAGGCGGGCGCGGACGCGGTGAAGAAGCAGACTGGGTGACGGCTTCACCCAGCGAGCGACAGCTAGCCGTCGGGCAGCAACCGCTGCACCAGGTGAATCACCTGCGGAGGAGCCCCGCCCCCAGGGGGGGTTGCGCGGCGGGCCCGGCCGCTGCATTGATCCACATCAAGCTCCGAAGGCCCTCAAGAAATCCGGAGCTTGCGACGTTTCCGCATCAGTTTTCCAAGGACGAGCCATGAACAAGCCTCTGCTGGGAGCTGCGCTCGCTGTGTGCCTCGCCGGTGGCCTCACCGGTTGCTCGAATGCCCCCGCGGGGGGAGGGAGCTCGTCGGGCGGTTCGCTCGGCCTGTCGCGAGACGACGCGCTGCTCTACGCGGCGGACCCGGACCTCGACGCCGTCTTCGTGATGAACACCTCTACCCTCGAGGTGACGAAGGTGGCCGTGGGGCGCACGCCCGAGAAGCTGCTGGTGGCGCCCGACGGCACCGTCTTCGTGGCCAACCGCTTCGGCCGCAGCGTGTCCGTGCTGCGCCCGGGAGAGGCGACCGAGGCCGCGCGCTTCGCGGTGGGCGTGGAGCCGGTGGGCCTGGCCGTCTCCTCCGACGCGAAGACGCTGTACGTCGTCAACGCCACGTCCCTCACCAGCGCGGAGACGGGCACGCTGATGGCCCTCGACGCCGCCACCGGCCAGGTGCGCTTCGAGACGGCGGTGGGCCGCGAGCCGCGCGGCATCACCTTGCTGGGTGACGGCAAGGCGGCGGTGTCGCTCTTCAAGGACGGCGACGTGGTGCTGGTGGACACCGCCTCCGGCCAGGTGGTGAAGGCCGGCACGAAGGTGTTCGAGCAGCTCAACCGGGTGACGCTGGGCATCGACACGCCTTCCTTCGACGACAAGCCCTTGCCCGGGCCCTTCCCGGGCAGCATGTCCGGCACCTCGCGCCCGCGCGGCATGGAGGCGCTCCTCACCAGCCACGACGGCTCGCAGGTGTTCGCCGCGTCCCTCATCTCCACCGATGGCATCCTCGACACCGGGAAGCCGGATGATCCGCTGGGCGGGCCGGGCGAGCCGTCCGCGGCGGGCTACGGCGGAGGCAGCTGCGGCTCCACGGCGGTGGCGTCGCCCGCCATCCTCACCTTCTCCGCCGACGGCGAGGCGCTGGTGGACGACCTGGCCACCTGTGGCGGCGAGAGCCCCGGCGAGCAAGGCGAGCGCCCACCCACACTGCTCACCTCCAACATCCCGGGCATGCCGGTGCAGGGGCCGCGCGCGTTGGCGCTCGACCCGACGGGCAGCTTCCTCTTCATCGCCAACTTCGACTCCAACAACGTGGCCATCGTGCCCACCACGCAGAAGGGCTCGCCGTCGGCCTTCGGGGTGAGCACCGCGCCCTCTGCCGTCCCGCGCTCGGAGTTCGGCGTGGGCGGCTCGGTGCGGCAGTTGGTGAACGTAGGCGCCGGCCCCAGCGGCATCGCGGTGACGCGCGACGGCACCAGGGCCTACGTCTTCAACGCCTTCGACCACTCGGTGTCGGTGCTGGAGCAGCTCAACGGCCGCGTGGCCAACGTGGGCACTACGGTGCTGGGCGCCGACGTGCTGCCGCCCGACGCGGTGGCCGGCCGGAAGCTCTTCTTCAGCGCGGTGGACTCGCGGATGAACAACCCCGCCACCGGCATCAGCTGCGGCACCTGCCACCTCGAGGGGCGCGAGGACGGCCACGTGTGGAACTTCCCCGAGGGGCCGCGCCAGACGCCGTCGCTGTCGGGGCGCATGCTGTCGAAGACGGCGCCCTTCCACTGGAACGGCGAGTTCAGTGACTTGCTGGCCTTCATGTCGCACACCGTGCAGCGGCGCATGGGCGGCTCAGGCGTGACGCCGGCCATGGAGCAGCAGGTGGCGGCCTTCATCGAGTCCATGCCCACGCCGGACAACCCGTACCGGGACACGGTGGCGACGGCCCAGGTGGCCCGCGGCGTGGCCCTCTACGAGCGCGCGCAGTGCGCCACCTGCCACGTGGGGGTGGCGCTCACCAACAACACCTTCGCGGACGTGGGCACCTACGTCACCGCCGGCCGGGTGGTGGACCAGCCGTCGCTGCTGCCGCACGGCGGCCTCAACACCCCGTCGCTGCTGGGGCTCGCGCGCACCGCGCCCTACCTCCACGACGGCAGCGCGCAGACGCTCAAGGCCCGCCTCCTCCAGGGCAAGGACACCAACCGGCACGGCCTCACCGCCGGCCTCACCGAGGCCGAGGTGGATGATTTGGTGGCCTACCTGCAGACGCTCTGACATCTCCTTGGGGGAGGGGGCACAGGGAGGGCAGCAAAGGGAGGGGAGGCGGGCGGTGGCTTCAGGACGAGGGAGCCGCCCCCGCCTTTTTCCTGCCCTCAGTACGAAGCCACAGGCCGCTCCTTCCTGCTGCGCGCTCGGCTTTACGAGGTGCGCAGGCCCAGCGACTCGGCCACCCGAAACAAGTCGAGGTCGGGGAAGTGCAGCACCTCACCCGCCTGGAGTCGCTTGCCCGGCTCGAACAACGCGACCCGATGCCCGTCGACGGTCACGCCGTTCATCAACGCCGCCGCGAGCTGCAGCACCTTGTCTTGAGTCCACCCCAGCCGGAAGTCGGCTGCGAAGGTGCTGGCGATGTCCTGGGCGATGCTGGCCACGCTCTCGCCCGCACGGACCTGGTAGTCTCGCACGCCCCGCACGTACTGCCGACCCGCGCTGGGCCGACCGCCGTACAAGTCACGCTCGACGCCCCACCCAATGTCAAAGGAGCTGACGCCTCGGGCCACTTCCGCCTGGACTCTCGTCAGCACCGGCGCGAGGTCCGCCGCGCTGATGGTGACGGTCCGCCCTGGCTCGACCCGCTGAACCGACGTGCGCTCGAGCAACTGCGCGCACAGCGTCAACTCAAGCGGACTCAGCTCGCGGCCGGTGATGGCCCTTCCTTCCCGCTGCAACAGGGAGAAGAACGAGTCGCCCGGCCGCACCGTGACGGTGACGCCTTCGGACCGCGGTGGGCGGGGCTGCGACGGCGACTGCTGAACCAGGGGCCTCGTGGGGGCGACGTTTTTGACGTTCATGCCCCGGTATTGACCGTTCGCCCCCCGGCTTCGGACGCCCGTTTGTCACCGCTCGATACAGGCGCGCACCCCAAACGCACCCGGCTGCCATGTCCCTCAGGGTTGGCAGTCGACAGGGCGCTGCGCGGAGCTGCGTTGGGTGCCCCGCAACCTCCGGCCGCTTCGCCGTCCGCGCAGTGCGCGTACGTGGTGCAGCCCGGTGACAGCTAACTGCCGAATCGGGCAGCGGCAGGCCGCGGGCGCGCATGCCACCTCCGTCCCCTTCACCCGGGGCACCGACAAGCCCGCCGCGAGGCGAGACCTGGGCGCCAGCTTCGACGACTGGACGTCCACGTCGGCTCGCTCGAGAAGCGAGCACGTCCCGTGCTCCTGCCCGCTGTCACACGATGGTCTCGAGATTACCGGCCTGGACCGTCGGGCTACCGGAACCTCCTGCGCCGCGCGGCCCCCGCGCTACAAAGTGGTCCTCGGGCACCAACGTCGTGGCCACCCGCTCACCTCGCGCAGCCCTGCGCGCCAGCACGTCCAGGCTCAGCCCGGCCGTCAGACCCGGCGTAGGCCGGCAAACGGGAGGACTGTCCGGCCGCGGAGTCACGGGCTCACGACGACGGTTGGGTTGGATGGGTCGCATGCTGGATTCTCGACGTCGGTCGATTGCCCGTAGAAGCCCCGGTTGTCAGGTGCGCTTACAGCTGCTCGGCTCCGAAGAGGCGCCAAGCCTAGCGGAGCGTCGACATCCAGGCGTCCAGTTGCTGCACCTTCTCCGTGTCCCGCGCTTCTTCGAGCAGCGCTCGAGCGGCCTGGGCGCGTTGACGCGCAGCGACGCCCTGTCCGGTGAGTTGCTCTGCCTGCGCGAGGAGAAAGCCGATGTGGCCCCGCTGCGCCGGGCTCACCTCGAGCGCTGACGCGAGCCGGAGCGCCTCGTCGAGCGCCGCCACGGCCGGGGCGGCGCGCTTCTGCAGCACCAGCGCGCGCCCGGACATGGCGAGAGCAGCCGCCAACCCCGCCTGCCGCTGCGGGTCTGCGCGGTATTCTTGGATCAACGCCTCGAGGCGCGCCTGGGCCTCCGCGAAGCGGCCGAGCGTCACCAGGAGGTCTGCTTCGCGCTCGCGCTCGTTGAAGACGGCGTCATCCTGCGCGGCCAGCCGCTTCCGGTACAGGCCCAGGGCGGCCTGCGAGTATTCGAGCGCACGCGCGGGCGCCTTCGCCTCCTCTTCGGTCGAGGCGAGCGTGGACAGGGCGTCTGCCACCTCCACCGAGTCCTCTCCGTGCTCGAGCTTTGCTTTCGCCAGCGCGTCCATCTGAATCGCGCGCGCATCGTCGAAGCGGCCCGCGATTGCGAGCGCGAGAGCAAAGTCCGCGCGGGTGGCGAGCACCAGGGCGTGCGTGGAGCCGAAGACCGCCTGCCGAATGTCCAACGCCCGCTTCAACAGGACCACTGCCTCTTCATGGGCGCCGGACTCGCCGGTCGCCGACGCCAGGTTCACCAGACTGAGCGCAACCAGAGGGTGGTGCGGCCCGAGGACCTGCTCACGCACGCGCAGGTCGTCGCGCAACAGGGCCACCGCGTCGTCAAGCCGTCCCTGTCGCAGCGCGAGCAGCCCCAGGTTGCCCGCCACCTTGGACGTCTCGAGGTGCGCCGCGCCGAGTCGCCCGAGGCGCAGCGCGTACGCGCGCTCGAGGTGGGTGCGCGCCTCGCCGAGTTGCCCCTGGCCCATCGCCGCGAGGCCCTGGGAGTTCTCGAGCCGGGCTTCGAGGTCGCGGTTATCGAGGCGGGCGAGGAGACCATGGGCGATGTTCGTCAGCACCTGCGCTTCGTCGTGAAAGCCCAGGGCGTAGCCGGACACGAAGACGGCGTCGCTGGCGGCGCGTGCGGCGAGTTCGAAGTCCCTCGCGGCGATGGCGTCAGACACCGCGTCATTCAACAGCGGCCGCGCGTCCCGCCAGCGCTGCTCCCGGAGTGCGAGGTAGCCGCGGAGGTACGCGTACGCCGCGGCGGCGGGGCGAAATCCGGTGGCGTGGACCGGAGCGTCAAGCTGCTTGAGCGCGCTCTGGGCGTCCTCGTAGCGCCCGACGTCGATGAGGACGCGCGCTTCCAGCAGTCGCTCTTCCAGCGCCTCCAACTCGGCGCGCTGCGAAGCAGGGGGGCGGTCGACGGCCAGCAGCGCTTCCACCGCGAGGCACTCGTCGGGCATGGGGCTGGCCTCCAGCGCTTCCAATGCCGAGGCGCGTACGTCGCTGCGCGGGGAAGACAGTTGCTGGAGCACGAGGTGGTACCGGCGCGACTGCCGCGCGAGGCATTCGTTGCGAAGGGCCAGCACTTCGGGGGGTTGCTCGCCACGCTCGCGTGTCTCTCGGCAGGCGTCCGTCCACGCGGCGGCCCACGCGGCCTCGAAGCGCTCCGCGGCGGCCACTTCCCGGTCGCCCGGGGCTGCCGTCGCAAAGGGGACTGCCGGCCGCACGGCGCGGATCCGCTCGAGCGCGCCGTGACAGGGCGAGCGCAGCGCGAAGACGGTCCAGACGCTGGCGGCGAGTGCCGTCGCGACACCGAGCGCAGCCCACCTCACCGGGAGCGGCCGGAGCGTGCGCTCGAGTTCGACGATGACGGGCTCCATCGAGGCATAGCGATCGGCTGGCTCGATCGACAGCCCGCGCTCGAGCAACTTCCTCAGTCGCGGCGGCAGGTCCTTCAGCTTCTTCTGCAGCGCCGGACCGGCGACGAAATCCGGGCGCTTGCGCCCGGGGCTGGACCTGGAGAACGGCCGCTGGCCCACCAGACCTTCGTGCAGCGCGACGAAGAAGCTGAACTGGTCGCTCCGCGCGTCCGTCGTCTGGCCCAACCACTGCTCCGGAGGCATGTAGCCGGGCGTACCCATGACGCCTTGGTCCGACGCCGTGACGCGCTGCGTGTCTTCATCCGAGAGGTCGGCGCCTTGCGCGGACGACGACTCCAGCAGCGTGGCCAGACCGAAGTCCGTCACGCGGGCGTGGCCTTTGTTGTCGACCAGCACGTTGTCGGGCTTGAAGTCGCGGTGCACCACGCCTACTCGGTGGGCGGCGGCGAGCCCTCGCGCGGCACCGAGGAACATGCGCAGCACCTCCTGACGGGAGGGGCGGGTCTTGAGCCAGCCTTTCAAGGTGGTGCCGGGCACGTACTCCATCGCCACGAAGGGGCGCCCGTCGGCGTTGCCAGTGTCGAAGACGGCGACGACGTTCGGGTGGACGACACGCGCAAGCGACTGCGCTTCCCGTCTCAGGCGGTCCTCCAGCAATTCTGTGTCGTCGCCGGCGTGCCGCCGCGCCAGCTTGATGGCCACTCGTCGATCGAGCGCGGGGTCGTACGCCAGCAGGACTTCCCCCATGCCGCCGACGCCGAGGACCTCCAGGACCAGGTAGCGGCCCACGCGCTGCGGGGGCGCTGGCGGCACCGTCCCCAGCCCAGGTAGCGAGACGACCTGCCGCGTGCGCGCCTGCGCGAGCTCGTCCTGCGCGGCGTCAACTGCCTGGCGACACGACGTGCAGCCCGGCAGGTGCCTGTCGATTTCGTCGCGCGCCTCGGCAGCGAGGCGCCCCGTCGCATACGCCAGGAGGTGCTGTGCTTCGGGGCACGGTGGACTCACGCAGGACGGCTCCTGAAGTGAATTCTGCCCCACGCGATCGGTCAGCGGCGAAGCAAATGCGAAGGCCCCTTACGATTCGCTGACCCACGTCGTGGGCGGGCGCGCCAAGACAGGGAAGACCTTCTCTTCGGAGCTGCTTCCATGCCCACCATCGCACCGCGCCCCCTTCTCTCCGTGACTTCCGCAACGCCACGCCGCGTCGGCCCCCACTCGACGAGCCGCGCGACTCCGTCTTCTGCGCGGAAGTCCGGAGCGGCGCCGGCAGACGCGTGGGGCGTCACTACCTCGTCGTCGTCCGTGCTCCTGTCGGCGGTGCTGTCCCAACGGCCCGAAGCGCTTCCGCGCGGGCTGCTGCAGAGCACCTCGGAGGCGGGCTACCTGGTGGCGGTCAGCCAGGCCGACCCGGTGAAGATGGCGGAAATCCTCTCGCGCTTCGACGCGGGCCTCTCGACAAGCGGCGCCTGCAGCGCTCTCGGCTCGGTGCTGGGCGACTCCAACCTCGGCGCCTACGCGGTGGCGCTGCACGACGTCGTCAACTCGGCCATCCGGGCGGCGCCGCCTTTCGACGCAGGCCGGGTAGCGCGTGACTTCGAGGCGGCGCTGGCCGGCGGAGGCCTGGGAAGGATTCTTGACCTCCTCGACGCGGCGCGGCCTCAGCGCCGGGCGGCGGCTGTCCTCGAGAAGCTGTCTGCCGCGCAGTTCTTCAGCCTCATGGGCGGCTGGCTGAAGGACGAGAGCCGGCGCGCGCTGATGCTGGCCCCCGGGCCGCTAAGGGCCGTCTTCGAGCGCCAGGCCAACAGCCTGGCCGCGCTCGAGTTCCACCGGCTGGCGCATGGGCAGGTGGTGTCAGGTGCGGGAGAAGTCGTGAAGGCGGACCTCGCGCTTCACCTGCTGCGCGTCTGGCCCCTGGCTGTCAGCCTGACGACCGTGAGCTGACCTGAGTCGCGCCGGCACCGCGCTGAGGGCGACTCGGGACGAACTCCTCCTCGAGACCGTCCGCCAGGCGTGCGGCAGGTGGTGACGAATTCGTACGAAGTCAGCCCGCGCCAGGCCGTGTCGCGGGCGCGCTCCCGTCACCAGACGGCGAGGTTGCGCTGTCGGCCACGGACCTCTTCTGCCGGGCAGACGACGTGCCGGGCGTGGCCCGCGTGGCGCACCCTGTGGAAGCGGTGGGCGGTACTGCCGCCTTCCTCGCTGGGCGCACCGAAGGTCCACGGCGAGTGGCTGGCCGGGGCGCTGCGCATCCGCGTCGCGCTCGAGGCCGAGGCGGCGTCGTCGTCGCTGGCCGGCCTCCTCGAGAGGTCCGCGACGCTGCGACGCTTCGTCGAAGCCGGCGGTGGCGTCGCCCTCGAGGTCGTCTCAGGGGAGGCCCTGCCCCGCCGACGCTCAAGTCGTAGCGAGGGCGGCCGTGTCATCTTTCGCTACAGACACGGCAGCCCGGGGCCCGAGGGCTGTGACCAACACTCCTCGGAAACGCTTCAAGGAGGGTCTTCATGGGCAACACCATCAAACCAGCGCCGCGTCCGGGGCAGCGGACGCCGGGAAAGCCACCCCGGGGCGGGCAGCCGCTGCCGCCCAAGACGACGGGCACCACCAAGCCGACCGCGCGTCGGCCCCAGGCGACGTCGACGTTTGAGCGCAGGCCGGCGGCCGCGCCCGGGAATCGACAGGTCATCGGCTCGCCGCCGGGGCGCAGGCCCTCGCCGGCGGCGGGCGCACCAACCCCCAACCCTGCGCCTGCCGGCCGGCAGGTCGTCATCGGCTCGCTGCTGCCTGGACTCAAGGTGCTGACGCCGGAGGAGGTGCAGCGGCTGACGGACCCGCCGTGCCCGGCTCCACCGACGGCGGCGGACAACTCGCGCGAGGTCCCGCGCCTGTGGTCCGCGCTGCATGTCGAGGAGGCGCATCGCCTCCTGGCGGACCGGGGCGTCGACTGTTGGACGGTCGGCAGCCAATTCACCGTGGCCATCGTCGACGCAGACCCGACGGGGCACGGGGCATACACCGCCACGCTGGCCACCGGAGACGTCGACGCTCCGTGGGGCCAGGGGACGCTGACTGGCATCGCGCCGGGGGCGTCCGCGGCCGGCATGACCTTCGTCCGGCAGCCCGGCCTCTTCCTCGAGCCTGCCTTGTGGGCACTGACGCAGCCGCAGTCTTACGTCGACAACGAGGTGTCGCGTGGCTTCACGACGACGTTCGCCAACGCGGCGGCAGCGGCCGGGTCAACCGGAGTCGTCGCCTTCACCAACCCGGCGCCCCGGACGATGAGCGAAGCAGAGGCGCTGGACTTCCTCGCGCAGGTGCGCGGCTACGTCGCACAGGGTGGGGTGGTGGTGCTGCCCGGCAACCTGTTCGGCGCAGTGGGGGCGGCGGAGGCCGTGCGTCGCGCGCTGGCGGAGAGCGGCGCGCTGGTGGCCCAGCCCGTCATCGACGGCGCGGTGCCCGACGCGGCCCATGGTCAGCCCCCCAGCAGCACCGTCAACGTGGCCGTCCCGACGACGAATGGGAACAACTCGGTCGCCGTCCCAGCCATCGCCGCCGTCGCCGTCCTGGTGCGCGAAGCCAACCCGTCTCTGTCGAGCGCGCAGGTGACTCAGTTGCTGACTGACCCGGCGAACTTCGACACCGTCGTGGTCGACGCGCGCGTCGTGCCGGTACTGGACGCCGCGCGCGCCGTCGAAGAGGCCACTGCGCCGTCCCAGACCGGGGGGAACGGCAGGCCATGAACGACACGCCATGAACTGGTCATTCAACGTACGGCCTTGCTCGCCGCCCCCGTCCACGCCGCTCATCGAGGCGTGCGCGCAAGGCCCCCGCGACGCCATGGAGCAACTGCTGCACAGGGGGGGACCTCCAACGCGGGCCTGGGCTGGCGTGCTGTCGTCCGCGCAGGTGGAACGCGTAGGCGAAAAGGCCCACAGACAGAGGCAGAACGCCATCGCGCCGAGGACCACGAAGAGTCGAGTCTCGTCGAGCCGCCGGGCGTGTGGCTCTGGGCCGCGACCTCTCTGTGTGAGACGACCCCGGTCGCGGCGCAGCCCTGCGGCGGGACACGCACCGAAGAGACGGTCTCTGTGTCTCGGCGCTGCGAAGGCTCGTCGCGTGGCTCGCGGCGGCGATCAACACGTTGTCGGGCTTGATGTCGCGGTGCACGACGCCCGCTGCGTGTGACGCCGCCAGCGCGTCGGCCAGTTGCGTGAGCCACGAGACGCGCAACGCGACCGAGGCCCGCGCCATGCGCGTGCGCAGCGACGAGCCTTTCACCAACTCCATCACCAGCCGGGTGACCTCGCCATCGTCCTCGACGTCGAAGACCTGCACCACGTTGGGGTGCGTGATGGACGCCAGGGCGGGCGCCTCGGCCACGATGCGGGCGTGCTCGGCGCCGACGCTCTTGAGCACCTCGAGCGCCACCGTGCGTCCGAGTTGGGTGTCGAAGGCAAGGTAGACACTGCCGAAGCCGCCTGAGCCCACCTTCTCGTCGAGGCAGAAGTGACGCGCCCGACGCCTCAGTGAGCTACGCGCACCGAGTAGCTCGCGAGCGCGGCGCGGCTGACGCGCACGAAGTAGGTGCCCGGCGCGGGTACGTCCAAGGTGAGCGTGGCGGGACTCGAGCCCCACGTCAGCGCGGTGCCGCTCGCACTCTCGACGCGCACGTCGACGCCCCCCGTCGTCACCACCTGCAGCGACAGCGCGCCGGCCACCGTCGTGAACGAGAAGTAGTCGACGTCGCCGACAAACTGTAGCGCTCCGGGCGTCGCCGGGGCTCCCACCGCCAACGACGTCGCGCCGGAGTTCGTGTCGGAGTGGTCGTCGACGCCGACGTCCGCCACGAGGGCGCCCCAGGAGCCGGTTGCACTGGAGTTGGCGTGCCGCAGCCCGAGGAAGAGCGAGCCGCTCGCCGCCGCGCGCCACTGGAAGAACTCCGGCGCGTCCTGGGTGGGGACGAGCGCGGTGCCAGCGCCGGAGGTCAACCTGACGTAGGTGTCCGTCCCCGACGTCTCCTCGAAGCGGTACACGCGGCCCGCCTGGACCGGGACGGCCAGCACGTCCCAGTCGCCGCCGTACTCGAAACTCCCGCTCAGCGCCGTGCCTGCCGTCGTGGGCACCAGCGTGTTCGCGCCCGCTTCACTGTCCGCCTGGTCGTCGACGCCCACGTGGGTGAAGGAGATGGTCGTCGAGCTCGCCCCCGCGGGCGAAGCCGCGCGCACGCCCAGGTAATAGGTGCCCGCCACGGCCAGCCGGGCGGCGATGCGGTCCGGGTTGCTCGCCGTGTGCAGCACCGTCACGCCGTCCGGGGCGTAGAGCGTCAGGGCGGTGGACACCCCGCCGGTCTCCTCGAGGACGACCCTGGCACCGGCGTCCACCGAGAAGCGCACGAAGTCGACGTCACCCACCGGGTCCACGGTGTGTGACTGGGGTACGCCCGCGAGCATGTCCCTCGCCAGCGCCGGGCACTCGTCGGGCTCATATGCGTCACCGGCGATGTGCTGGCCCACGCACGTCGGAGGCGGAATGAGCTCGCACCCGGTGACGCCGAGTTCGTAGCCCATGTCGCACCCGCAGGCGACGCCCGCGTCCCCGCCACTGGTGCACACGCTCCGGTGCGGCTGGGTGCAAGGATTCGAGCTGCACGGGTCCACCGGGACACACGCGCTCCCGCGGTCCTCGAAGCCCACGTCGCAGCCGCACACCGCGGCGCCGCCCACGTCGCTGCACTGCCCACGATGGGGCTGCGTACAGGGGTTGGGCGTGCACGCCTCGACCTTCACACACTGCCCTGCGCGGTCGACAAAGTCGCTGTCACACTGGCAGAAGGCCGTGGTTCCCGACGCGACACACACGGTGCGATGGGGCTGGGTGCAGGGATTGGTCGCGCAGGGGTTGGCGCTGACGCAGCCGCCACGGCCGTCATCACGAAAGCCGACGTCGCAGCTACACGTCGTCGCACCCTGGGTCTCGATGCACTGCGTCTTGTTCGGCTGCTGACAGGGGTTGGGCAGGCACCGCTGCGCCGCGACGCAGGTGCCAGCGCCGTCGTCGCGGAAGCTGTCGTCACACAGGCACACGGCCGCCGCGCCCTGCTCGATACAGACGCCGCGGTGCGCCTCGGTGCAGGGGTTGGCCGCGCAAGGGCCCAGCCGCACGCAGGCGCCAGCTTCGTCGGAGAGGCCTTCCCCACAACTGCATACCGCCGCTCCATCGACATCGGTGCACACCGTCCGCGCGCCGCCGGCGCAAGGGTTGGGGCTGCAGACGGATGGCGCTGGACTTCCCGGGCAGGCGAATGACACCGTGCCCAGGGCAACGGCCGCGAGGACGCGCGAAAGACAGCTGGTTCGGTTGTGCATGACCGAAGGTATTGGTTCGAGCGCGCCCTTCGTCAGCCCGCGGACCGTAAACCGCCTGGACGTCACGACCGTGGTGCCGCCATGGCACGGAACCAGCGCACAGCCTCGCGCGTGGCGACCTCCATCGCCCTCCTCGCTTCGCCGCGCCCGAGTTGCTTGAGAGCGTAGGCCGCGCAGTTGAGCCGTTCGACGGCTTCTGCGACGCGTCGGCTCTGCTGCTTCGCACCACCATCGAGCAGCCTGACTTCGGCGAGGAAGCGTGCGGTCGCCTGCTGCGCAAGCAGCTTCCGCAGCTTCCACTCCGCGTAGGGAAGACGGAGTTCCATCGCCAGCGTCTCGACGAGACGGTCCTCGGTGCGAGGAGCCGCCGGCGCCGTGGCGAGGCCAGCCAGCACCGACAGCCTCTTGAGCGCAGACTCCAGCATCAGTTGGTACTGGTCGTCTGTCTTGTCGCCGCGCAGCGCTTCGCGCTCAAGCAGGCGATCGGCCACGCGCGCCTCGAGCGCGGCACATTGCTCTTCCCGGCTGTCTCCCCAGCCAAGCGCCCCAATGACGCGGTCCACCAGCGAAGGCGCCTTCGCCTTCCGAGCGGCCGGTAAGACGCTCAAGGTCTTCGCCGACTCCGGGAGCGCCGGGGCTCCGCTGGCAGCCCTGCGCACCTCCCGAGGACGGCGAGCTAACACGGTGTTGACCTCGACCCTGGGTCGAGTGGCGGGCGGGAAAGGCGGCTGGCGGGGGTTGATGTGCATGGCGTTCTCCTGCCAAGTGATTGTGCGCCAACGACCCAGCCTCGGCGTCAGTGTCTGTAAGTTCGTGTGACATTGGCGGCTCTACGACGCCGGTGGCAGCGACCAATGCTTGGGGGGGCCAACCCGGGTCCATTACCTTCGTGAAGTGAAGGTCCCACCGATGGAGCGGGTGTCGGCCCTGGGCTCACCTTGATGGTCGGAAATTGTGCCGATTAGCGTTCAGGAGAATCCATGACGACGCGCATCCCTCCAAAGCCGAGCTCGCCCCGTCCCGCAAACGTCCGTCACGCGCCTCCGCCGAAGGCCGCAGCTCCGACGGCGCCCTCCGTGCGCACCCGCTTCGGCGATGACTTCAGCCGTGGCCGGGGTAGCGCGCTGCGGGCGAGAGCGAGCGCGGTGGCGGGCTCGCAGGCGTCGTCGCTCAGCACCGAGCGGCTCAACGACGGCAAAGAGAACTGTCTCGAGCGCGCGGCCGAGCTGGCGCGCCCTGGCGACACGGTCATCCTGCTGCGTGACAGGCGCGACGGCGTCGGGCACGCACTCGTTCGCCGCGCCGACGGCACCATCGTCGACCCGAACTTCCCGAAGGTGAGCTACCAGTCGCTCGGGCAGTGGCAAGCGCTCAACAACTCGTACACGGATCCACGCCCGATTCCGGCGACGAGCCTCTCCTCGGTGCTCAACACGCCGCCGGGCCCGGAGCGCGAGGCGTTGATAGCCCGGCTGGGGCTGCAGGACGCCGCCGGACGACGGGTGGCCGACGAAACGACGGTGACGCTCACCGCTGGGCCTTTGTCGGTGAACACCAGCGGCGAGGTCACCCATACCGTGGCCAGCACGACGCAGGGGGTGAGCGGTGGCGGCGACGTCGACCTCGGCCCGGTGAGCCTGGGCATCTCGGCCGGGACGACGGTCTCGAGTGAGCTTGAAATCTCGTTCAATCCGACGCAGCCGCTGCCGAACGGGACGTTCGCCGTGACCATTTCTTCGACGTCCACCGCGGCGGCGGTGGTCGAGGGGACCGTGGGGTTGGGCGCCTTCGGCCTGGCTGGTGGCAACAGCACGGGCGTGAGCAGCCAACAGGAGTACCAGCTCAACCTCACCGCGAGCCAGATCGCCGCGTTCGAGGCTGGCGCGTTACCGCTTCCGTCCGTCGCCGATCCGCTCACGTTGCCCATCGGGGGCTCGCTGACGATGTCGACGGGCAGCTTCCACACCTCGACGGGCGCCATCTCATACGGCGGGCTGTCCTTGAGCTCGTCTTCGGAACAGACCAACACGCACACGCTCGCGGTGGAACACACCGGCGAGACGACGGTGCGGGTCACCGTGGGCCCGACCAGCACGTTGGCGCAGAACACCTCGCTCGGCCTCGAAGTGGGCGCCGTGAGCGCCAGCGTCGGCCGCGACAGCACGCTCAGCGACAGCTCGGTGGTCTCGGTCGAGTTCGACCTGGCCACGCCCGAGGGCGCGGCGGCCTACGAGGCGTTCGTGGCGACAGGGCAGCTGCCGGAAACGACCGGCCCCGGGGTGCTGTCGTCGTACCGCGAAGAGACGCTCGGCTATGAAGGTGGGCTCGCCGGCCAGCTCGAGCTGGGCGACATACTCACGGTCGAGCACCAGTTCTGGACCGAAGACATGACGTGGACGAGGCACACCGAAAACGGGGTGACGTCACTGACGGCCACGGGGCACACCGTGACGGGCGGCGAGTTCGAAATCGCCTTCAGTGGAGAACCTGCGACGGTGCAGTCCTTCAGCCTCACCCTTGGCTCAGGCGAGACGATTTCGGTGAACGGCCCCGAAGGCCTACAGCAGCTCCAGGAACTCGCGCTCGCGCAGGGCCAGGCGGTCGTGCTCAATCGCTTGCGGCAGACGCCGGAGCTGGCAGGAAAGACTGACGCTGAGATACGCGAGTACATCGCCGGCCAGCTGCCAGGCTCGGTGTGGGAGCAGCTGCTGGCGCGGCCGGGTGACGCGAGCTTCTCGAGCTTCTCGGACTGGCTGACGACCTACCAAGCGCCCTGGGCGGTTGACCCCAACTGGACCATGGACCCACTGGCCGCCCTCCCCTCCCTGTCCAACTACCTGCTGCAGGTGGACGCGCAAGACACCTCCGCGGCGACCGCCCTCTTTCAGGGGCTCCAGGGCCAGGGCAGCGTTGACGACTTCTTCAAGCCCGCTTTCCAGGGCGGCGCAGACGGCCACCTGCCGTCCTTCGCCGAGCTGGGCCTGGGTTCCCTGTCTCAGGTGACCCTGACGCCGGCCGGATAGCTCAACTAAATCAAGGCCTTCGACTTGAGGTCTCAGAACCCGAGAGCGGTGTGTCCTGCCGTTGACACTTCGCCCGAAAGACCTCCCCACGGGCGGCGCGAGAACTTCTGTGTAACCCGGCACGGGAGGTCGATCATGACGCAGTCGCCCGAACAACGAGACGAAACGGCCGACACGATGCTCTCGAGGTCGTACCGCATCGAGGCACCGGTGGTGCGTGCATACCTGAGGAAGCTGGGCGTGAGCGCGGCTTCGGTGGAGGACCTGGCGCACGACGTGTTCCAGGTCGCGCTGCGCCGGTTCGCCGAGTACGACCAGCAGCGTCCGCTGCGGCCGTGGCTGCTGGGCATCGCCTTCCGGACCGCGTCGGATCATCTGCGTCGCCCGCAGCACCACGTCGAAGTGGCCGGAGAAGTGCCGGAGTACACCGCGCTGCAGAGCGCTCCGCCCAGTGCCCACCGGCACGCGGTGAAGAAGCAGCGCAACGCGTTGCTGCAACGCGCGCTGAAGACGTTGTCTCCGGACCACCGCGCCGTCCTCGAGCTTCACGAGCTGGAGGGGCTGTCGATGCGCTCCGTCGCCGAGCGGCTCGGCACGACGCTGCACTTTGCGCAGCGTAGGCTGGCCGACGCGAAAGCCGAACTGCTGTGCGCAGTGCAGTCGCTGGCCATCACGTCCATCAGTACCTGAAACCGGACGGTTCGACTCGCGGGTGGGCTCTGACTTCACTCCAGGTCAGGCTTCGTCTGCTTGATGACTGTCGTCGCCCCGCCGCCGGAGCCCGCGGCCCCGCCTCTGGTGCGGTGACGAGGATTGTCGTCGAAACTGCTCTTCTCGAAGGAGCGCCTCGCCTTGGACGCCTTGGCCTTCTTGGGCACGCTCTCCCGATGCGGAGGCTTGATGCACGCGCCACCCGAGCGGGGGCCCTTGGTGGGGCGTTCGTTTATCCGGTGGATGCCTGTCGCCATGGCCGTCATGGTCTCACACAGAGCTCCGCTGCTCAATAGGGCGTCAAGCTCTCGGCGTCCGGTGTCTCTGCCGTTCGACACCGACTTCGCCGTCAAAGCACTTGCCGGTTGGTGGCGCAGAAGTCCACGCGGGCGGCCTTCCAGTCGAAGCAGCCGGCGGCGAGGCGGCAGACGTCCCGCTGCGCTTCACTCCGCCAGCACCTGCAGCTCGGTGAGGCGGGCCAACTCGTCCTCGGGGATGTGGGTGCCCGAGGAGCCGGTGTAGCCCAGGTACACCCGGTCGGAGAGCTGCTGGAAGCAGCGGCGGGCCAGCTTCGACTTCGGGTTCTCCCGCACGCAGGCCTCGAAGAAGAGCAGGTCCACGTCCCACAACAGCGGCGACTTGAGGGCGCCGGCGCAGACGCCCAGCAGGTAGAGGGCCTCGCCGCGCGCCTTGAGCTTCGGGTGCTTCCCCAGCGCGAGATTCAAATAGCCAGAGGCGCGCAGGTACGGCACGTCGCGGCGCTCGTCGGAGAGGAAGGTGCGCCCGCCGTCGGCCTTCTGCACCAGCTCCTGCGCACGGCGGTAGAGGGCGTCGGGGCTGGCCTTGAGGGCGTCGAACTTCTCCTTCTCCCAGGCGGCGACGTCGGCGCGCCAGGCGGCCAGGGTGCCGCGCAGGAAGGGCGGGAGGTCGCTGCGCTTGCCGAGGGTGTCGAGCAGCTCGGCGGTGGCCTTCGCGTCGTCTTTGACGCGCACCAGGAGCGCCATGGTGTCCTGGAGGGCGCGGGCGTACTCCAGCAGGGCGCGCTCGTTCTTCGGCCTGGCGTCCAGCAACGCGCGGTACGCGGCCAGCGCGGCGTCGAACTGCCGGGTGGCGGCCAGCACCTGGGCCTTCTCCAGCGGCGCGAGGGCGAGGGCGTCGAGGCGCTTCTGCACGTCGGCGAAGTCGGCGGGGGCGCGCTCGCGGCTGTGGCAGGTGAAGCACAGGCTGGTCAAGGTGCGCACCCGGAGGCTGACGGCTTCGTACTCGCCGGAGTCGAAGCGGCGGCGGGTGTCGCCGGCGTAGCGGGCGAAGAGGGTGGAGAGGGCGGCGGTGGCGGGCTCCTGGGCCTTCGGGTCCTCGGGGAAGGCGTGGCGGAGCGAGGCCAGGGTGTCGAGGCCCTGGGCGATGGCCTGCGCGTTCTTCGGGTCCCGCAAGGCCTCGCGGCTCGCGGTGAGGGGCAACAGCCCGGTGAGGGAGAGGAAGGCGTCGCGCATGGTGGCGCGGGTGGGCGCGCCGGCGTCGGGCGAAGCGGCCAGCAGCGCCAGGGGCAGGAAGGCAGAGAGCATGCGGAGCGCCACCCTACTAGGGCTTCACGGGCGTGCTGTGCCAGATTCTCGGGTGGCCGCGAGGCCGTCGCATGCGCGTGGGCATCTTCGGCTCGGATGACGACTTGCAGGTGCACGCGGTGGCCCGCGAGGTGCGCGCGCTGGGCTTCGACGACGTGCTGCTGCGCAACGACGCGCTGGACGAGGGCTTCCCGCTGACGCTGGTGGACGGACGCGTCGTCTACCGGGGGGTGGACACCTCCGGCTTCGCGGGCTTCTACCTGCGCAACATCCCCGCGGCGTACGCGCCGTACCTGGAAGCCGACGACGGCGAGCTGGTGCTGCCCGGCGACTGGCACGCGAAGTACGAGCGCGCGCGGCAGCAGTCGGCCTTCTACGTCTCCTGGCTGGTGGCGCTGAAGGCCGCGGGAGCGCGGCTGGTCAACCCGCCGCAGGCCGCCAGCGTGCTGCAGTACAAGCCCTTCCAGTTGGACGTGCTGCGACGGGTGGGGGCGCGGGTGCCGCGGACGCTCATCAGCAACGACCCCGACGCGGTGCGCGCCTTCCACGCCGAGGTGAAGGACGTCGTCTTCAAGCCGGTGATGGGCGGCGCGTTGACGCAGCGGCTGGACGAGGACGTGCTGCCGGCGCTCCACCACGTCACGAAGGCGCCCGTCATCTTCCAGGAGCGCATCGAAGGGGACGACCTGCGGGTGATGCTGGCCGGCGACGACGTCGTCTCGGCAGTGGCCATTCGCACGCCCGAGCAGCACCTCGACTTCCGCGGTGACCCCAGCTACCGGGACGGTGAGTCGGCGTACGAGGAAGTGCAGCTGCCCGACGAAGTGGTGCGCTCTTGCCGGGAGGCGGCCCGCGGCTTGGGCCTGCGCTTCGCCGGCATCGACATCAAGCGGACCCGCGCCGGGGAGTGGGTGTTCCTGGAATTGAACAGCAGCCCCATCTACCTGGACGTGGAACTCAAGCTGGGGCACCCCATCAGCCGTGGGCTGGCGGAGGTGGTGGTGGGACGGCGCTGAGCTCCACTCCTGAAGCCGCTGGAGGGGTGTGAGGGCGAGGTTTGCCCCAGGCAGCGAGACGTCGATGCCCGCCCCAGGCCTCGCGCGGACCCTCGGGATGCGACTGCTGGAGCCCCCTCCCCGTCGAGCGGGGAGAGGGACGGGGCGCTCATGTCAGCGCTTGCTGCCGCCTTCTTCGCCGACGGCCTGGGTGGTGGCGCCGCCCCGGGTGCCGCCCTCTTCGCCCACCGCCAGGGTGGTGAAGAGGTCCGGCGGCAGCTTCGTTCCGCCCTCCTCGCCCACCGCCATCGTGGTGACGTCCGGCGGAGGACGCGTGCCGCCCTCCTCGCCCACCGCCATGGAGGTGACGTCCGGCGGAGGACGCGTGCTGCCCTCTTCGCCCACCGCCGCGCTAGTGACGTCCGGCGGAGGCTTCGTTCCGCCTTCTTCACCCACCGCCATCGTGGTGTACGTCGGAGGCTTCGCCCCGCCTTCTTCACCCACCGCCATCGTGGTGTACGTCGGAGGCTTCGTCCCGCCCTCCTCGCCCACCGCCATGGTGGTGACGTCCGGCGGAGGACGCGTGCTGCCCTCTTCGCCCACCGCCGCGGAAGTGACGTCCGGCGGAGGCTTCGTTCCGCCCTCTTCACCCACCGCCATCGTGGTGTACGTCGGAGGCTTCGTCCCGCCCTCTTCGCCCACCGCCATCGTGGTGTGCGTCGGAGGCTTCGTCCCGCCTTCTTCGCCCACCGCCATCGTGGTGTGCGTCGGAGGCTTCGTCCCGCCTTCTTCGCCCAGGGCCATGGTGGTGCGCGGCGGCGGCTTGGAGCCACCCTCTTCGCCCACCGCCTTGGTGGTGGCGCCGCCCGGCTTCGTCGGCTTGGCCCCGCCCTCTTCGCCCACCGCCTTGGTGGTGGCGCCGCCCGGCTTCGTCGGCTTGGTCCCGCCCTCTTCGCCCACCGCCTTGGTCGTCTTGCCGCCTGGCTTGCCCGGCTTCTTCCCGCCCTCTTCGCCGACGGCCAGCGTGGTGGCGCGGCCCTCCTTCTTCTTCTTGGGCAGCTCGTAGCGGGTAAATGGATTCTTGGGACCTCCGGGACCTCGGACAGCCATGGCGTTCCTCCCTGAGTGAATGTGAGGCAGTCGAGATTATCGGTCCCCGACCGCGGCGGTTGCAGAGTATGCCCCCGGTGTCTCCCGGAGGCGACATGCGCGTCGGACTCTTCGGCCCCGAGCAGGACGTGCAGGTGCGGGCGCTCGCCGCGGAGCTCGAAGCCCTGGGCGCCGAGCCGGTGCTGATCAACGACGACGCGCTCACCCGCGAGGTCCCCACCTCGAGCCTCGACGGGCACTTCCGCCAGCGGGGCGTGGCTTGGGACACGCTGTCGGCGATGTACCTGCGCCGGCTGGACGCGCCTTTCCTGACGCCCCTCGCGCCGGCCTCCTTCGAGAGCTACGAGGCCTGGTTCATCCACTCCATGCAGGTGCGTGAGCGCTCGTCCTTCCTGCTGGCGTGGCTGTTGTCGCTGGAGGCGCGCGGCGTGAGGCTCATCAACCCGCCCACCGCGATGAGCGAGTTGATGCTCCCGCCGGCGCAGGAAGCGGCGCTCCGTCGGGCGGGGGCGCCGGTGGTGCGCGCGGTGGTGAGCAACGACGCCGTGCAGGTGCGCGCGCTGGCGAGGGCCGGCCCTGTGGAGCGCCGTCCCCTCCTCGACGGCGGGCGGTGGGAGCAGTGGCGCGAGGACGGGCTCGACTCCACCACGCCGCTGTACGTGCGCGAGCGCCTCGAGGAGCCGGTGCGCCTCGTCCTCGCCGGGGAGGTCGCGGTGGTGGCTCCGCCGGAGCGCGGACCACTGCCGGAGGAGGTGGTGCAGCAGGCGCGCGCGGCGGCGCGGGCGTGCGGGCTGACTGTCGCCGCCTTCACCGTGGCGCGCCGGGAGGACGCGTGGGTGTTTCTGGAGGTGGACGCGGCCCCGGCCTGGGCGGAGCTGGAGGTGCCCGCGGTGAAGGCCCTCGCCCGGGCCCTGGCGAGGGAGTTGGTGCGCGCTGCGTGAGGGAGCGCCGTCTTGGGGCGACGAGACGTTCCACCACCATCGCTGCGCGGGTCGGCCGCGGCTACTCATTCCACGACGACGCGCCCCGCCCGGTGGGACGAGCTTCAACGAGTCGCCGCTGGAGTTTCATCACCGCAGCAGCCGCGACGCGCCCCACAGCGCCGCCCGCACCGCCTGCGTGGCCACCCGCGGCAGCCGGGGCGCCACCTCCACCGGCGCGTCCCACTCGAAGTCCACGAGGCGCGCCAGGAAGCCCTGCGCCACGCAGCCCTCCAGGCTGAAGACGGTGAGGTCGCCGCAGTGCCGCGCCGCCACCCGGAGGTCTCTGGCCAGCGCCTCCCACGTCAGCTTGGGCCAGGGGTCGATGCCGCCGCCGGTGCTGCCCAGCCCGAGGGCGCGGCAGCGCGGCGCCCACGCCTCCACCACGCCCGGCCCCAGGGGGCCCAGCAGCGAGGAGTACAGCATCACCACCTCGCGGTCCGCCTCCACGTCCAGCGCCCCGGCGAAGCGCTGCCAGAGCGTGCCCCGCGCCCCGCGCTCCTCCAGCAGCAGCGGGAACTGGTACGTCTCCACGTGGTGCCCGTCGGCGCGGATGCGCTGAATGAGGCCCCGGTACTCCGCCCGCGCGCGCAGGAGCCGCCCCTTGTCCGCCGCGCGCCACGCCCACCGCCCCAGGGTGCGCGCCGGGCGCTGCAGCAGCGAGGACAGCTCGCGCAGGTCCGGCTCGAAGTCCAGGCCCACCGACTCGAAGGGCAGCCTCTCGTGTCTCACCCAGGCGTGGAGCTCTGTGTACCGGCGCGCCACCGCGGCGGCGTTGTCGAGGGTGGCGAAGTAGCCCTCCTCGCGGGGCAGGAGGAGCCACGCGCCCACGGGGATGCCTTCGTCCGCCAGGTGCTTCACGACCCGCGCCCGGCCCGAGGAGAGGTCGCGCACGCCCATCGTCACCCCCGCGCCCAGCGCCTTCAGGTGCCGCACCACGCCCGCGTCGGCGAAGAGGGCCTCCAGCTCCGGCGGGTCCTGCTCGTTGAAGAAGGAGAGCCGCGTCGGGCGCATCGCCCGCGCACCGTACAGCATCGCGTTCGACATCGAAGCCCGACGCGCGCAGCATGCGCCTCACCCGCCGCCTGGCCCTCGCCCCCAGGCCGCGGGAGGTGATGCCCCCTGCGCGGTGGAAGCTGGCGGTGCTGCTCGTCCTGGCCGGCTGCGCCACCATGCGCCCGCTGTCCGAGGACACCGCGCGCGCCCGCGGCGTCCACCGCTTCGAGGCGGGCAGCGACGAGGCCTTCGACGCGGTGTGGCTCACCCTGGCAGCCCAGGGCTACGCCGTCACCGAGAGCGCGCGCTCCTCCGGCACCCTCACCGCGGCCCGGCCGGACGGACATGGCTACGACGTCACCGTGTCGGCGGAGGACGCGTGGGCGGTGGTGTCCGCGCTCCCGCGCACCCTCTGGCTCGGCGGCCCGGACGACGAGGACGCGAAGTGGCAGGCCCTGTGGAAGGGCGCGGCCCACCTCCTCGACGCGTGGAGGGAGCCGCCCGAGTGGCGCTACCTCACCCGCACCAACACCCTCGCCCTCGAGGGCTTCAGCTTCCAGCCGCCCCAGGCCTGGGCGTACCTGGACTACGACATCCACCGGCGGCGGGCCCGCGTGCTGCGGCGGCGGGGAGCGCCGGCCGGGACACTCAACCCCGCGCTGCTGGCGGTGGTGCAGCGGCGGCGGCCCGAGTCGTCCCTCCCGGCGCTGGTGCGGGAAGCGGCCGGCCTGGCGCTCACCGCGCGCAGCCGCCTCACCCTGCCGGACGAGCTGGAGGCGAGAAGGGAAGGCGAAGGGACCGTGGGCGGCGTGGCGCGGGTGCTGGACGGCGCGGTGGTGCGCCCGCTGGCCTGGCACGCCCACCGCCACCGCACCGCCGAGTGGGAGGTGTGGGTGGTGGCCGTGTGCGGCGCGGGCGCGGAGGCGTGCGACGCGGAGTGGAGCGCGCTCCTCGCGTCGGTGAAGCGCGGGGGCGGCCGCTGACCGCCAGCGAGGGGCTCTCCCCTGTGGAGCGCCGAGGGAATACAGTGCCCCTCATGCGTTGGGCGCTGGCCTCAGTCCTTCTCCTCCTCGCTGCCTGCGGGCGCAGCACGCCGGTGCGCTACCCCGACGTGCCCGGCGAGGAGCAGCCACCGGAAGAGAACCCCACCAACCCCACCCCGGCCCAGCCGTGGAACCTGCCGCTGCCGCCGCCGCCGCCGCCGCCCATCTGCGAGGAGGTGGACGGGGACCACCTGCCCCTGCCGCCGCGAAACCAGCGGCCCATCGACGTGCTGTTCGTCATCGACGACTCCTGCAGCATGGAGAACGACCAGCGCGCGCTGGCGGAGAACTTCGACGCCTTCTTCGACGCCTTCCGGCAGAACAACGTCGACTTTCACCTGGGCGCCGTCACCACCGACATGAACGACCCGCTGCGCTCGGGCCGGCTGGTGGCGCCCTTCCTCACCCCGGCCACGCCCAACGTCAACCAGCGCTTCGCCGAGATGGTGCGGGTGGGCATTCTGGGCAGCGCCATCGAGCGCGGGCTGTTGGCCGCCTGGAGCGCCCTGCGGGAGCCCAACCGCTCGGGGGCCAACCGGGGCTTCTGGCGGGCGCAGGCCGACTTCGCCCTCGTCTTCCTCGGCGACGAGGACGACCAGTCCGGCATCGACATCACCGACTTCGGCAACTTCCTCGAGGTGGAGAAGCAGGGCACCGACATCACCGTGGGCAGCATCATCGTCGGGCGGTGCAACCCGGCCATCGTCAACAACTGGCGGCTGGTGCAGTTCGCCCGGCGCTTCGCCAGGCGGGGCGTCACCCGGCTGTGCACCACGGAGTACGCGGACACGCTGCGCAGCATCGCCGGGCGCATCGTCGACGCGCGCTGCACCGTGGCCTTGAAGCGCGAGGTGGGCGACATGAGCCGCGTCACCGTCACCGTCAACGGCCAGCCGGCGACGTACCGGCGCGACCCGCCCGACGAGGCCTTCCCCTTCGGCAGCCTGGAGGTGTCCCCCTGCCCGCCGGAAGGCGGCTTCGTGGACCTGCTCTACGAGGACTGCCACCTGCCCGACGAGTGAGGCTGCCGGCCCCTCACCTCAAGGGGTGACTTCCTTCAGCACGAAGGTCTGCACCGTCCGCGAGGGGGACACCTGCAGCACGGTGAAGTCGGTGAGGAAGGCGCGGCCTGCGTGCAGGGTGAGGCGGTTGGCGGGCCCCCGCACCGGCTCCGACAGCAACGGCAGCGTGAGGCCCGCGTCCAGCGTGCCGCCGTGGCCCCAGGAGGTGTCCAGCGTGCCGTCGGCGTTGAGGCGCGCCAGCTTCCCCGGGAAGCCCCCGGTGTAGACGAGCGCCTTGTCGCCAGGCTCCACCACCGCGCCGCGCACCTGGGTGAGGGGCAGAGGAATCAACCGGGTGCCGCCGGCGCCGAAGCTCGAGTCGAGCGCGCCGTCGGCGGACAGCACCTGCTGCTTGAGCATGGTGGCCTCGGTGCTGCCGCCGTCTGGGTTGGGCACCGCGTCGAAGCCCAGAAGCCAGAGGCGGCCGTCGCTGCGCTCGAGGACGGTGTCCAGCTTGCCTTCGCCGCCGCGGTACAGGCCGGCGTCGGCGAACGAGGTGTCGACGGCGCCGGTGGGCAGGAAGCGGGTGACACCGAAGCCGCCGCCGCCCACCACGTACTTGCCCGACGCCTGCACCACCAGCCCCACGCCCTGCTCGTCTGAGAAGCCCAGGTGGGCGATGTGGCCGAAGCCGGTGCTGCCGGGCTGGACGAAGCCGGTGTCGGGCGTGCCGTCGGCGTTGTAGACGGCCACCACGTAGTCGTCACCGGGGCCGATGCCGTTGTAGATGGTGCCCGCCACCACGTACTTCCCGCTGGACAGGCGCTTCACCTGGAACCAGTGGGCGCTGGTGTTGCCCAACTGCAGCAGCACCACCCCGTCGCCGGAGAAGCTGGAGTCGAGGCTGCCGTCGGCGTTGAAGCGCGCCAGCGCGAAGCCTCCACTGCTGAGGGCCAGGGCCGCGCGCGCGGTGCCCGCGGCCACCAGCTTGTCGCCGTCCACCTCCAGGGCCCAGGCGTTGTCGAGGTTGAAGGGCAGCGAGGAGACGAAGCCGCCGTCGTAGTCCACCCACGCCACGCCCTGGTCGCCGAAGGTCTCGTCGCGCGTCGCGTCCAGCTCGAAGCGGGCCGCCAGGAGGTCGGCGTTGGTGCCGCTGCCCTCGCGAAGGACGCCGCCCGCCACGCACAGCTTCGCGCCACAGGGCCGCACCGCGCTGCCCGCGCCCTCGTAGCCCGCGCCGAGTTGAGAGATGAAGCCGGCGTCGTCCCCACCGCCGCCCCCTCCGCCGCCGCTGCCTCCCCCCGAGCCGCCGCCCGCGTCACCGGTGCCGCCGTCCGTGTCGGTGCCGGAAGGACAGGCCATGAAGGACAGCGCCGACACCGCCAGCACCGCGAGCGCCGCCGGGTTGATTCGCATGCGCGGCTTGTACCGCGCGCGCCGTCACTCCGTCGAGCGGTCGAACAACCACACCAGCCACGCGAAGCCCAGCAGGCGCAGCCAGGCGCCCTTCACCGGCGGCGGCGCGGCCCGCAGAGCCGCCATGGGGTACAGCTGGAAGATGTTCCTCACCCGCTGGGCCTCGAAGTCGCTCATGCCCGACACGTCCACCCGCGCCCGGCCGTCGTCGCGCCGCGCCGTCACCGTGCAGCGCTTCACCCGCATCTGGGTGGCCGCCTCGGTGAGGTCGCCCTTCAGCATCCCCGGAATGCGCCCCCGCACCAGCCGCGCCTTCCCGTCGCGGATGGAGAGGACGAACAGCTCCTGGCTCCGCCGGTGGACGAGCAGCGCCACGCCCAGCACCGCCGTCACCACCAGCAAGACTTCCATGTCCGGCATGACCCACTCCCACCCCCGCGGGTGCAGGGTTTTCAGCGGGACGGAAAGTTCCACCCCTCACCGCGCCCGCGCTAGCGTGGTGGAGAGTCGGGGGAGACGCCGCATGAGCGTGCCATTCGCGATGCGCTGGGAGGTGCTGGGCCTTCCGTGGCAGCACGGGAGCTTCACCGAGGCGGCGAAGGTGCGCGCGCTGGGCCGGGACGAGCCGGGGGAGTGGTGGGTGGAGCGGCTGCACCCCGACTTGAAGCCGGAGCACAAGGAGCGCGTGCTGCGCCGCTGGTGGCTGGGCGCGCGGCTGCGGCAGCCGGCGTGGCCCAAGGTGGTGGACTGTGGCGACGACGGGGACCGGCCGTGGGTGGTGGTGGAGGCCCCCGGGAGGCGCGCCGACGGGGCCTTCCGGTACCCGGACCCAAAGCACGCCCTCTCCGAGGTGCGCGGGCTGGCCCTGGCGATGGCGGAAGCCGAGGCGCTGCTGGCCCAGCACTGCGCCAACCCGCGCCTCGGGGTGCGGCCCGCGGTGGTGGCGCGCGACGGGCGCGGGCACCTCCGGCTGCAGTTGGCGGCGCTGGACTCGTCGCCGGACGAAGGCTTCCCCGGCCTGGTGGAGGCGTCCCTCTTCACGCCGGAGGAGCTGTGGGGGCACCCGGCCTCCGCGCGCACCAACGTCTTCGTGCTGGGCTGGCTGGCGGCCCTCGCCGTCACCGGGCAGTGGCCGTACGAGGTGACGCTGAGGCCGGGCGCGCAGCAGACGGCGGCGCGCGACCTGCTGGCGCCGCTGGTGGTGGCGGGCCAGGTGGGGCTGGCGCTGCCCGAGGAGGTGAAGGGCGCGGAGGCGGTGCTGAGGCGCGCCCTCTCGCCTCAGGCCCAGGCCCGCCAGCAGGACTCGGCCGCCTTCGCCGAAGCCTTGAAGCCCTTCACGGTGGCGCCCCTGCCCCGGCGCGAGGCCGCGGTGGGCAAGGTGAGCCTGGCGATGCCTTCCTTCGACGTCGCCGACGAGGCGATTCCTGCCGGCGTGGAGGTGAAGCTGCTGGCGGGCATCGACTCGGCGCCGGCGTGGGCGGTGCTGGCGGACTCGCTGGCCGAGGCGAAGAGCCAGCGCGCGAAGCTCATCCGCGCGCAGTTGCTGTCCACCGACGAGAGGGCCAGCGCCGAAGTGAAGGCGCGGGCCGCCGAAGACGCGCAGGCGGTGCAGGCGCTGGCGGGGGTGACGCCGGCTTCCAGCCTCGAGGCGCTGCGCTGCGAGTGGAAGTGGGGCTACGTGCGGGTGCTGGAAGTCACACCCACCGGCAAGGACGTCGCGGCGGCCGAGCAGGAGGCGCGCACCACCCACGCGGTGGGCGTGCTGGCGCACCCGTCCTTGCGCTTCATGCAGGAGCTGCGCCTGGCAGGCAAGCCGGGCCACGCCAGGGCCTGGGTAGAGGCGCTGCAGCGCGCCCCGCCGCCGGCCTTGAAGCGCGTGGTGGTGCCGGGGGTGGACGCGCGCGACGCCTGGGCCCTCGAGGCGGGCTTCCGCTTCCCAAAGTGGACGTTCCGCTTCGGCGGCGGCAGCGGGGAAGCGGAGGGCAGGGGCCTGGGGCAGAAGCTGAAGAGGCTGTTCGGCCGGTAGCGGGCGGCCGGTGGAGAGCCGCCGCGCCCTGTGCTAGCGGCGGGCTGCACTTTGGCCGCAGGGGGACTTCCTCGTGTCGACGTACCAGTCTTCACCGTCGTCGCCAGGCGCAGGGGGAGGAGGCCTCTCGCCGCCGCGCTACTACCGCCGCGTCTTCGCCCTCGTGGCCTTCGCGGTGCTGGGCTACTTCCTCTTCCGCATCCTCGCGCCCTTCACCTCGGCCATCCTCTGGGCGGCGCTGCTCACCTTCATGTTGATGCCGCTGCAGAGGCGGCTGGACGCGCGCTGGAAGCGGCCCATGTTGTCGGCGGGGCTGCTCACCGCGCTCACCTTCCTGGTGGTGGCGGGGCCCGTCACCATCTTCGGCTTCGCCTTCACCCGGCAGGCCTCCGAGCTCATCGCGCGGATGCAGAGTGAGGCCCACAACCGCAACCTGCCCGCGCTGCAGTTGGTGCTGGAGTTCAAGCCGGTGCACGCGCTCATCTCTTCGGTGGGGGCGTACACCTCGTTGAGCGAGGAGGAGATTCTCAACCAGGCGGCCGACGCCCTGCGGGAAGCAGCCAACAAGCTGGCCTCGCTGGGCGGGACGGTGGTCATCGGCGCCTTCGGGGCAGTGTCCCAGTTCCTGATGATGCTCTTCCTGCTCTTCTTCCTCCTGCGGGACGGGCGCGGCATGGTGGAGCGCTTCGTGCGCCTGGTGCCCTTGTCGCCGGAGCGCAAGGCTGAGCTGCAGACGACGCTGGGCGGGGTGGCCAGCGCGGTGGTGCTGGGGGCGCTGGCCACCTCCGTGGTGCAGGGGACGCTCCTGGGCATCGGCTTCGCCATCGCCGGGCTGCCTTCCCCGTTGGTGTTCGGCGCGGTGGGGGCGGTGGCGTCCCTCATCCCCATCGTGGGGACGGCGCTGGTGTGGATTCCGGCGGTCATCACCCTGGTGGCGCAGGGCCGCACCGGGTGGGCCGTCTTCCTCGCCATCTGGTGCGTGGTGCTGGTGGCCGGCAGCGACAACGTCATCAAGCCGCTGGTCATCTCCGGGCGGAGCAAGGCGTCCACGCTGCTGGTGTTGGTGGGCCTGCTGGGCGGCGTGGCCACCTTCGGCTTCGCCGGCCTCTTCATGGGCCCGCTGGTGCTGACGTTGGGCGCGGCGCTCCTGCAGTTCGCGGACGAGGCGGCCACGGGGGTGGGCCTGGGGATGAGTCCGGCCGTGGCCCTGACGCCGGCGCCAGCCTCGGCGCCGCTGAAGGAGAAGCCGGCGGACCCGCCGGCCCCCGCGAAGGCCGCGGAGGAGCCGCAGAAGCCGAAGTGACCTCCTCGGGCCCGGCGGCGCCACCAGGCGAAGGTGACGCGCCGGCCGGGCTCCACCAGCAGCACCGTGCCCCACAGGGCCTCCCCGCCCGAGGCGCTGCGCTCGCAGATGCGCCCTCCGGCGAAGGCCTCGAAGAGGCAGGAGTCGGCCTCGGCCCCGAAGACGGACTGCGCGTCCAGCGGCCACCAGTCCGCGAGGCCGGCGGTGAAGTGGGCCCAGGCCTCGAAGGGCCCGCAGGAGACAGCCACCGACTTGCGCAGAGGAGGCAGCGGCATGGACCCCGCGACGCGAGAGCGCCGATCAGGTTGGCGGACCGGGTGACGTCGGTGAGTTGCGAGCAGACCAAGGCACGACGAGGGAGTCACGACGGGAGCTAACCTGTTCGGCGCTCTCGCAGGCCTCTGACGCCAGTCGGCTACTGGCTGGCCGCGGCGGCCAGCGCGCCGGTGACGGTGTCCTTCGCGGCGCTGCGCTGGGGCCCGTGCACGATGAAGGTGGGCACCGAGCCGGCCGGGTCGGAGAAGAGGGTGAAGACGACGCGCGTCTTGTCGCCCACCGGCTCCAGCGTCCAACTGCTCCACATCGACTCCAGGCGCACCAGGTCGGCCGAGGCAGGCGGCGCCAATTCGTTGGTCGTCTTCGCCCGGACGTAGCTGGTGCCGGTGGGGCTGCAGCGCTTGACGACGGTGACGGCGTAGTCGCGCGCGGAGACGATGGAGCTGTCCGTCTGCATGTAGAGGACGCGCACGTCGCCGCTGTCCTGGAGCAGCTTGGCGCTCTTCACGTTCTTCACCCCGCTGAGGCGGGTGACGTAGTCGAAGGCCGCGCGGCAGACGCGCTCGGCCGGCAGCGCCACCTCCGTCGTCACCCGGTACTCGTAGCACTTCGAGCCCTTCACCGGCCGCGTCTCCAGCTTCAGCGGCGTGGCCTCGAGCTCCTTCCACGGCTCCGGGTTGGAGAAGACGTCGGCGTCGAAGACGGCCGTCTGCGCCAACACCATCACGACAATCAAGTGCATGGGAGCTCCACCGGTCAGCCTCTTCGACAGCATCCTTTGGGGGCGCACCCGAACTCAACCCCTCGCGGGCTCGGGCTCCCTGACTATTTGCGTAATCAAGGCAAATACATCTATGACGCGCCCATGGAGTCGCTGCAGCCGCGCCGCCCCTCCGGCGCTGAGAGAGAGGGGGGAGGAGGAAGGAGCCCCGGGTGGCTCGCCTGGGGGTTGCTGGCCCTGGGGGTGGCATGTGGGGTGTCCGGGGAGGGCCTCGGGGCTGGGCCGCTGGCTGGCCTCGACGCGGGCTGGGGCGGCGCGGACGCGGGCTTCTCTGGCGCGGGGGAGGGCTCTGGCGCCCCAGGGGACTCTGACGGCGGGCGAGACTCCGACGGTGGCCGGGGCGCGGACGCCGGGCAGGAGGCGGACGCGGGCGAGGGTGGCCCCCTGGACTCCGGCGCGGGCCTGTGGGGCGACGCCGGGGCGCGGTGGTGCGGCGGCCCCTTCGACGGCGAGGTGACGCTGCTGCACCAGGGGCGCAGTCGCCGGGCCCTCTTGTACGTGCCGGCCTCGGCCGCGGGCCACCCGGCGCCCCTCGTCGTCTCGCTGCACGGCTTCTCCAGTGGGCCCGAGGAGCACCGGGACACCACCCACTATCGGGAGTTGGCCCAGGCGCGCGGCTTCCTCGTCGCCTTCCCCTCGGGCGTGGCGCACAGCTGGAATGGCGGGGCGTGCTGTGGGCCGGCCAACGTCACCGGGGTGGACGACGTGGGCTTCCTGCGGGCCCTCATCGCGCAGGTGTCCGCGGAGTACTGCGTGGACGAGAGGCGCGTCCACGTCTCGGGCTTCAGCAACGGCGGCTTCCTGGCGCACCGCGCGGCCTGCGAGGCGGCGGACGTGGTGGCGTCGGTGGGCGTGGTGGCCGGGCAGCTGGCGGTGGCGACGTGTGCACCGGCGCGGCCGGTGCCGGTGGCGCAGCTGCACGGCACGGCGGACCCGGTGGTGCCCTTCCCCGGCAACCCCTTCCTCGGCTTCCCGGCCACCCTGACGACGCTGGGCGGCTGGGCGGCGCGCGACGGCTGCCAGGCGGCCTTCCGCGAGGACGACGCGGGGGTGCCGGTGCACCGGTGGACGCAGTGCGCGGACCTGGCGCAGGTGCAGCTCACCGCGGTGGAGGGCGCGGGCCACGAGTGGTTCGGCGGCGGCGCGAAGTGGGACGGCGGCGGGCCGGTGAATGCCACCTTGACGCTGCTGGACTTCTTCGCCGCGCACCCAAGGCCGTAGCAGGGTGCGCGCTGCCGGGCGCAGCGCCTCCTCCTCGCCGAGTGGGGTGCGGGCGCCAGTCCCGGGGCGGGTGGGAGGTCCGCCGCCGTGGCTTTCAGCGAGGGACGACGTAGGCCTGGGGGGCGCTTTCGTTGCGCAGGAGCGGCCGGGCCGGCTCGCCGGCCCGGGACAGCACCTCGCCCGTGAGGGACTGCCCGGCGAAGCGCGCGCGCACGTCGGGCGGCAGCGTGAAGGCGAAGCGGTGGCTGGCGCCGGTGCCTTCCGTGCCGCAGGCGACGCGCACGGCCTCCTCGGACCACGCGTCGGCGACGACGTCGGCCACGGCTTGTCCCGCCGCGGTGCGCAGGCGGACGGACACCGGCGCGACGTGGCCCTGCGCGCAGGCCCAGCCCACCGCCACGCCGTCGGGGCGGACGAAGTCGAAGTACCCGGCGTAGGTGGGCGGCGGCGGCACGACGTACGAGGCGCCCGCGCCCTCGGGCAGGGGGAAGCCGGAGTCGACGCCTTCGGCGCGCAGGCGGTGGCCCGCGAAGCGGCGGCGCTGGGCGTCCGAGAGCTGCACCCTGAAGCGGTGCCGGGCCGCGGTGGCCTGGGTGCCGCACGCGGCGCGCACCGCCGCCTCGTCGGTGGACGCGGCATCGGCGAGGGCGGAGGCCACCACCTCTCCCGTCCGGGCGGAGACGAGGCGCACGGCGACGGGCGCGGGGCTCGAGCGCGCGCAGGCCCAGCCCACCGCGAGGCCGTCGGCGTCGACGAAGTCGAAGTACCCGGCGTACGGGCTGCCTCTGGGGACGACGTAGGAGGCGCCGGGGCTCTTGCGCAGGACGAGGGCGGTGTGGCCCGCGGCGTCGACGACCTCGGCCTCGAGCAGTTGCCCCTGGAAGGCGGCGCGCTGCTGCGGCGTCAAGGCGACGGCGAAGCGGTGCCGGGCCCATGTCGCGCCGGTGCCGCAGGCGGCGCGCACGCCGGGCTCCGTTGCGGCATCGGCCAGGGCGGTGGTGACGACGGCCCCGCCGGCGGCGCGCAGGCGCACGGTGACGGGCGCGGGGCTGCCGGCCCTGCACGCCCACCCCACGGCCACCCCGTCGGCGTTGACGTAGTCGAAGTAGCCGCGGGCCTCGGGCTCGGGCGGGACAATCTCCGCGGTGAAGCGGCGCAGGCTCAGGCCCACGGCGGCGCTGGTGTTGGAGTCGAAGTCCGGCAGGCAGTCGTTTGCGTCGGCGTAGAGGAAGTTGAGCTCGTTGAGCAGGCCCACGGACTCGAGGCGGTAGCGGGTGACGTCGTCGGACAGGCCCTGGGACGGGAAGCGGGCAATCAACGCGCGCAGCTGCGCCGCGGAGATGCTGACGCGGAAGGTGCGGTAGCCCGTCCATGGGCCGGCCTCGTGCGCGCCGCGCTCCACGGTGAAGAGCTGGGTCAGGTCGACACCGGCCGGCGAGCGCTGGCCGATGGACGCGGTGAAGAAGGAGACTGAGTGGTCATCGCCGATGCCGAGCTCGTACGGGCCGCGAGGGTCGTACAGGTTGAAGAGGACGGCGATGACCTTCGTCGGCGTCGCGCTGGTGTCCTGCAGGTACACGAAGAAGGACGACTGGAAGATGGGCGCGCGCTGGTCCGCGTCGAGGCGGTCGCGCGCGACGAGGGCGCCGGCCCGCGTGCGCACGACGAGGCGCGAGGTGGGTAGCTCGAGGTCGGCCGCGAGGGCCAGCTTCGCGCCTGGCTCCCGCCAGGGGAAGAACTGGCGGCTGGTGACCTCGGCGGCGAGCGTGAATTGTGGGCCGCCGAGGCCCACCTGCCGGCAGTACGCCTGGCTGAAGGGGAACAGGCCCTGCGCCGCGAGCGGCGCGCTGTCCAGCCACACCCCGAAGGTGTCGTCCTGCCAGGTGGCGAAGCTGCCGAGGCTCGACGGGGTGCCGGTGGCGCCGATGAGCGGCAGCGACGACGCCGCGCCCACCTGGGCCAACACGGGCGACGGCAGGGCTGGGCGCTGGAGAAGGAAGTCGAGGCCGAGGTGCCGGATGAACAGGGTGAGGCCCGGGGGGGCCGGCTGGGTGGTGCCCTGGGGCCCGCCCTGGAAGACGTAGAGGTTCGGCCTGTCGGAAGGCGACACGACGGAGCGCAAGGCCTGGCCGGCGCTCGTCTGCTGGGTGTCCGAGTCCCCGCTGACGAGGGCGTCACTCTCGCAACCTGCGAAAATGACGAGGAACAGGAGAGTCACATATGGACGCATACGGAACTATCGGCGCCCGGCGCGAGGTGGTTCCGGGCTCTCGGCCGGTGAGATGACGGCTGGCGAGTCGAAGTGACAGGCGCAGACGGCTCTCTGGTGAAATGCCGTGACCAAAGAGTCAGGAGGTGTTGCGCGCGCGCCGGAAACGCGTGATGACTGGCGCCCGTGACTCCGGTGCCACCGCCCGCACCTCCGCCTGAACTGCTCCAGCCGGGCCTCACGCGCCGCCGGCTGCTGAGAATCGCCGGGGTGGGGGGCGCGCTCTTGGCGGGGGGCGGGGCGGTGCTGCACGCGCTGCGCGGCTTCGGGGCGCCGAAGGAAGGCCTGCGCGTCTTCGACTTCATCGAGGCCAGCGTGGTGGAGGCCTTGTGCGAGGCGCGCTTCCCCGGCCCGCCCGACTGCCCCTACACCTCCGCCGAGGTGAAGCTGCCCGAGTTCGTCGACCTCTACGTGTCGGGCCTCTACGAGGACACGCAGCAGTTGTTCCGGATGCTCATCCGCACGCTGAACGTCTCCACCGTGCTGTCGCATGGGCGCACCTTCCGCTACCTCTCGGTGGCGCAGCGCCGCGAGGCCCTTGGGGAGTGGGCCACCAGCGAGCTGCGGGTGCGCCGCGCCGGGTACCAGTCGCTCTCCTTCGCGGTGAACATGGGCTACTACGAAGACGAGCGCGTCCGGGCCGCCCTGGGCCTCACCACCGGCTGTGACTTGTCGGCGTCCCCGGGCCGCCCCACGCTGTGGACGCAGGCGCCGCCGCTGAAGGAGGAGGCCTGAGGTGGACTTCCCGTCCGGCCAGCACGTCCGCGGCGACACCCTCACGCGCGACGAGGCGCTGGACTGCGACGTCGTCATCATCGGCTCCGGCGCGGGCGGCGCGGCCTCGGCCTGGCGCCTGGCGGAGGCGGGCCTCAGGGTGCTGGTGCTGGAAGAGGGCCGCAAGTGGGAGCCCCACGAGGTGTCCACCCGGCAGTCCTGGGCGCTGCGCAACCTCTACGCCGAGCGCGGCACCTCGGTGGCCACCGGCAACATCTACCTGCCCATGCCCCGCGGGCGTGCGGTGGGTGGCTCCACCTTGCTCAACTCGGCCATCTGCTTCCGCACGCCCAGGCGCGTCCTGGACCGCTGGCAGCGGGACTTCGGCGTCCCCTGGGCCAGCGAAGCTGAGCTCAACCCCGTCTTCGAGGAGGTCGAGCGCGCCCTCGCGGTGAGGAAGGTGCCGGAGGTGTTCGCCCGCGAGCACAACCTCATCTTCCGCAAGGGGGTGGACGCGCTGGGCCTCGCCGGGGACTTCATCAGCCGCAACGCGCCGGGCTGCATCGGCTGCGGGCTGTGCCAGTTGAGCTGCCCGGTGGGCGGCAAGGGCAGCGTCGACCGCACGCTGCTGCCCCTGGCGCTGGGCAAGGGCGCGGCCCTCTTCTCGTCCACCCGGGTGGAGAAGGTGCTGGTGGAGAACGGCGCCGCGGTGGGCGTGGAGGCCTCTGGCCTCGAGCCGGTGACGGAGGCCCCGCAGCGCAAGCTCACCGTCAAGGCGAGGAAGGTCTTCCTGTGCGGCGGCGCCATCAACTCGCCCATGTTCCTGTTGCGGCAGGGCCTGGCGAACAAGGCGGGGCACGTGGGCAACCACCTGCACGTGCACTCCGCCTCGGGGGTGTGCGCGCGCTTCGAGCAGGTCATCGACGCCTGGCACGGCGTGACGCAGGGCTACTACGTCGACCTGCCCGGCCGGCCCGCGGTGCTGGAGACCTTCAGCGCCACGCCGGAAATCTACGCCATTCAGTACGAGGCCTACGCGAAGCCGATGGAGACGCTGCGGCACCTCGCGTCCTGCGGCTGCATGCTGGGCGACGAAGCGGAAGGCACGGTGCGGCCCGGGCCAAGCCCGTCGCGCAGCGCGATGACGTACTCCGTCACCGACTCGGACCTCGCCATCATCAAGGAAGGGATGCGGGAGACGGCGCGCATCTACTTCGCCGCGGGCGCGCTGGACGTGCACGCGGGCCTCGTCGGGCAGGGGCCGGTGAAGTCGCTGGACGAATTGGACAAGCAGCTGGCCGCCGTCCCGCTGGACAAGCTGTCCATCTACGCCTCGCACCCCATGTCCACCAACCGGATGAGCGCCAGGCGCGAGGACGGCGTCACCAGGCCCGACGGCGAGACGTGGGACGTGCAGAACCTCGTCATCGCCGACGCCAGCGTCTTCCCCACCTCCCTGGGGGTGAATCCGCAAATCACGGTGATGACGTGCGCCAGCGTCATCGCCAGGCAGCAGGTGGCGAAGGGATGAAGGCGCTTCGGGTGCTGCGCGGAGCGGCCGTGCGCGCGCTTCCCCTCGCCCTGCTCTGCTGCGCCCTCGCCGCGCCCGCCCTCGCCGGCCCGAAGAAGCAGCGGCCACCGAAGCCGGCGCCGGTGCCCGCGGAGAAGCTCATCTCCCAGGCGTTGGACGGCGCCGAGGAGAAGGTGGGGGGCTGTCTGTTGGAGTCCGCCCCGCCGGGCGCGTGGACGAGGGTGGTGAAGGTGAAGGTGTCCCTCAACGGCGGCGGGCAGGTGATGAGTGCCGTGGTGACGCTGAAGCCGGAAGGCGGGGACGCGGCGAAGACGAAGGCCTGCGTGGAGGCGGTGCTGCAGGCGGTGGCCTGGCCGAAGCCCGGCGGGCCGTTGGCCACCGCCGAGCGCGAGTGGACCTTCGGCACCGAGGCGCGCTGACGCATGCGCCTGCCTCCCCTGCGACTCGTCCGCGCCCTCGTCGCCCTCGTCGCCTGCGGCTGTACCGCTGGCTGCAAGCACTTCGAGTGCACCGCCCACGGCGGCCACGAGGTGCGCAGCTTCACCACCGAGCACTTCGTCGTCACCAGCGACCTCCCGCGCGAGGAGCACCGCGCCGAGGCGGAGCGCCTCGAGCTGCTGTGGGACACCCTGGCCGCCTTCTTCCAGGCCGACGTGCCCGAGGCCTCCCTTCCGGTGGTGGTGCTGCGCGACACCTCGGACGTGGCCACCTTCGCGCCCGGCTACTCCGGCTTCGTCACCCGCAGCGACCCGGAGGCCCTGGTGGTGAGCGCCCCCGCCGGGGAAGGACAACCCAACGTCAACGCCCACGAGTTGACGCACCTGGTGAGCGCCTACCTCCTGCCGCGGCAGCCGCGCTGGGTGGCCGAAGGCCTCGCCGCCTACTTCGAAGACGCCACCTTCAAGGACGCGCGCACGGTGAAGATGGGCCGGTGGAACCAGGGCCGGGCGGAAGAGGCCTTCGTCATCGGCGTGGCCAGCCTGGAGGAGCTCAACGCCTGGGGCGGGCTCACCTTCGACGACAGCGAGGCCAACCTCTACGCGTCGGCCTGGGCCTGGGTGCACTACCTCGCCAACCACGACGAGGCGCGCCTGGCCCGCCTCTTCACCGCCCTCAAGGGCCCCGCGCCCCTCCCCGAGGTGATGAAGAGCGTCTTCCCGCCGGCGGACGCGGCGCGGCTGCGCGAAGAGGTGACGGCGTACATGAAGGAGGCCCGCTTCCGCGGCTACGAGACGTCGCTGCGCCGCACGCCCACCGTGAAGGACGAGCGCCTGCTGGAGCCCTGGGAAGTGCATCGGCTGCGCAGCCGGCTGTGGTTGGCCGACGAAGCCGCCGAGCGCGCCGAGCTGGGGCAGGTGGTGGCGCTGGCGCCCTCTCCCCGTCCACCCGCGGTGGAGGTGGTGGCCGCCCTCCTGGAGCACCGCGCGCTGGGGCCGCTGGTGGCCGCGCATCCCCAGTCGCCCGACGTGCTGGTGACCGCCCACGCCGAAGGGGTGAAGCTGGAGCCGGCCGTCCTGGCGAAAGCGGTAGAGCAACACCCCACCGACGCGCGGCTGCTGCTGGCCGCCGCCGAAGTGGCCCTGCAGGACGGCCGCGCCGAAGA
>JADLDB010000194.1 GCA_020846875.1 Myxococcales bacterium
CGCCGCGCTCTACCGCGAGGTGCGGACCATGCGCGAAGGGAAGCAGCTGGAGCCCAAGCGGCTGCAGGAGCTGCTGGAGACCTCGAAGCGCTTCGGCGATGAGCCGCTGCTGCGTGAGGAACTCGAGTGTGCGCCTGACGCAGATTCTGCACAGGGCCGCGAGGGCGGTGACTACGTTGCGTCGATGGTCTTTACGCTGAACGCGGGCTGCGCGGCGATCTCCCGGAAGCCGGGCGGCACCTCGATGTCGATGTCGACCGCCGCGAGCGTGCCCTTCTCGTCGTAGGTCGGCCGCGTGCACGAGGCGAATGCCCTCGTAGGGAATGTTGCGCTTGGCGCAGAAGCCAACCCCCGCTTCGTGCGCATCGCCGTCGCCAACGCCGAGCCCGCGCCGTACGGCACTGCTGCAAGGGAGGCGCTGACCAACGCCGGGGTCTGGCAGCAGGTGAAGCCGCGGCTGGTGTACGGCGAGAACGTGCGGCAGACGCTGCAGCTCGCGGAGACGGGCAACGCCGAGGTCGCGCTCGTCGCGCTCGCGCTGGTGGCGACCGACACGGTGAATCCACGGCTGCTCATCGAAGAGACGCGCCGCGCGCCGCTGAACCAGGCGCTCGTCGTGTGCCGTCACGGCGCGAGCCAGCCCGGCGACCGCGCGTTTCTCAACCTCGTGAAGTCCACCGTGGGCTCCTCGGTCATGCGGCGCTACGGCTTCGAGTTGCCCGGCCCGAGAATACGCGAGAGCCTCGCTGCGTCCACGCGGGCGCACGACATGAGCGAACGGCAAATCGAGATGCTGTGGCGGTGCACGTCCTGTGGCCACAAGAACCTCGGCCGCTACGGCGAGTGCCAGAACTGCAGCAACCCGAAGGACGGCTCCGAAGAATGGGAGATGCCGGGCGACACGTCCGCCGCGCCGAGCGTGACCGACCCGGAGTTGCTCAAGCTGGCGAAGGCCGGAGCCGACTGGCGCTGCGCGTTCTGCGGGAGCGATCAACGCGCGCTCGATGGAACCTGCCGCTCGTGTGGCGCGAAGCAGGGTGACGGCACGTCGCTCGACAGGCTGCCGCCGAAGCCGCTGCCGCGCACGCCGGTTCCAGTTCCTGTGAAGACGGGGTGCTCCATCTTCATGACGCTCGCGCTGGTGATGGGCGGGCTCGTCGCGCTGTGCCTCGGCGGCGGCGTCTTCGTCGCCACGCGCAGCCCCTTCGACGACGTGAACGCGACGGTCTCCGCGGTGTCGTGGGAGCACCGCGTGCTGGTCGACCGCTGGCAGACGATGCCGGGCGAGGGCTTCGCCGAGGCGCGGCCCGCGGACGCGTTCGACGTGAAGCCCGCGGGCCGGCGCGTGCACCACGAGGAGCAGGTCTTCGACCACAACGAGACCGAGCACTACACGGAGCAGGTGTCCGACGGGTACCGCACCGAACACTACAGCGAAGAGGTCAGCGACGGCACTCGCAGCGAGTCGTACACCGAGCGCGTGCGCTGCGGAGAAGACTGCACCGAGAGCCCGGAGATCTGCTCCGAGGAGTGCACCAGCAACAAGAACGGCTTCGCGACGTGCCGCACGGTCTGCTCCGGCGGCGGGCGCAGTTGCTCGCCGAGGTACTGCGACGAGACGCGCACGAGGCAGGTGCCGACGTACCGCACGGTCGATCGCACGCGCAAGGTACCGAAGTACCGCGGCGTCGACCGCACGCGGCAGGTGCCGGTGTACCGGAGCGAGCCGCGCAGCGCGCCGTACTACACGTGGAAGACGTGGCAGTGGGTGCCGAACCGCGTCGTGCGCGCGTCGGGTACGACCACCGAGACGAGCTGGCCGAGCGAGGTGGAGGTGAACGCGGGCGCGCGGCTCGGTCCCGGCGAGAAGGAGCGCGTCGCGCAGGCGGCGACCTACTCGGTGACCTTCACCACGCACAGCCTCTTCGGCGGCTCGAAGCAGTTCACCTCGGCGCCGCAGTCGCTCGACCAGTTCATCGCCTGTGCGCCGGGCAGCTCGCACCGCCTGCGGGTGCGCGACGCGGAGTTGCTCTCGGTGGATCCCGCGCCCTGACCGTTGGCTCGCGCGCGCGCTGATGCGAAGGTGCGGCGAGCGTCTACCAGGTACCGGCCTTCATCGCGTTGCGATAGGCTTCGTAGTCGTCATTCACCTTTCCGGATGCCCCCGACTTGTTGACAGGGCTGTTTGAGCTCAGACCCGGCCCATCAGGCTTGGGTTGCTTGTAGTAGTTGAAGGGGAGACCTTCCTCGAAGTGATACCTTTCCACTTTGTCAAACCGTCGGCGAAGAACAAGAACTTCAAAGCGGGAACCCGGGCGGCGGTCAGATGGCGGCGATGGACGAGGAGCTCTTCGCCTACCTGGCGAAGAAGCGCCAACTTCGCGCCCTCGGGCAGGGCGATGGGGCGGCCGTGCGCAGGGAGGATGGCTTCGTCGGGTGCTCCACCACCCTTCCCTTCGGTTCGGCAGCGGCGTGCGCTGCGTGTGCCCGATGCCCGACTCGACCTTCCCCTTCCTGTCGGGATGGCGCACGCGGCAGGACAGCGCGACGACGCCGTAGTGCTTGAGGACGTCGCGGTAGAGCGGGTTGAGGGTCGGCTCGTAGACGTCGGGCTTCAGCACGCCCTCTCTGAGGTTGTCGGGCACCGCCAGGCGCTTGAGGAGTGCCGGCCGCTTCACGACGACGAAGCGCAAGCAGAAGGGCAGACTCATCGTCCACTGGCGGTGGCGCACCTGCGGCAGCAGCGCGGCGAGGCGCACGCCCGTCTCGACGGCCCGCCGGTTGGTGCACGAGGGACACCACCCGCGCCCCTTGCAGCAGAAGGCCACCAGCCGGGCCTCGTGGCAGTCCTCGCACGACACCTCCACGAAGCCGTACCGCACGTCGCCGCAACGCAGGAAGGCTTCGGCCTCGAGCCCAGCAAGCCCGTCCCAGTCCAGTCGCGGACGGTGCAACGCGACCCGCACGAAGGCGCGGGCGGGGGTGGCGCCCAGGGTGCGGGCGTCGTCGAGCAGCGTCGGGTCGACGGACTCCAGCGCCGCGCGGCACCCTGGAACACGAAGGGAAACGACGTCACCACCGCCGCCACCACCGCGCCCGACTTCGTGAGCCACAGCACGAAGCCGCGAAGCTCGGCGTGGTTGTTGGTGGGCTCGTTCCCCTCGTGGGAGATGGAGTACCAGAGGGCCTCTCGGTGCTGGAGGATGTTGGCGCAGCTGCCGTGGGCTGGGTCAGGGCCTGAGCACCAGCAGGTCATCGACCAGCAGGTGCCCCCACCCGCCCGCCTCGTCGTCGACCACCACCAGCCGCGGGGCGGCGAGGCCCTCCAATGACGCCGACACGCTGCGCAGCCGCTCGCTGTCCTCCCCGCACCAGCGCGCGACCTCCCGGTCTCCGTCCTGAAGCGCCACGTACTTCTGGGTGCAGGCCCGGCCGCCGCCCACCAACAGCGAGACCCACCCGCCGCGGGGGAGCGCCGGCAGCGCCCACTCCACGCGCCCCTTCGTCGCGTCTCCGTCGTGGTAGGTGTTGAGGAGCCGCTGCCCCTGAAAACCCTCCACCGGCTGCTGATTCGGCATGGTCACCGCCGCCGGCGGCCAGAGCGCCCCCTCCACCACCGTCGGCCGCTCGTCGCCCTCGAAGTCGAAGCGCCAGGCCACCCGCGCGCGCAGGGCGTCGGCCGCACCCGCCTGCGCGAAGCCGTCGGCCTGCCGCACCCGCTGGGCCAGCAGGGCCGGATCGTGAGGTACCTCCCCCAGGCGCGCCACCACCGCCTTGAGCCCCAGCCGCGCCAGCCGCTCCTCGGCGCCCGGCGTGCCCCGGAGGACCCGCTCGTACAGGCTCCGCTCGGCGGCGAGCGCCTGCGGAGTCGGGGCGCTGGCCGCCGCCGCGTCCACCAGGGCGTCGAAGTCTGGGTAGCGCCAGCCCCGGGAGCGCGCGAGGCGTTCCAGCGCCGCGTCGTGGTGGATGAGCCAGAAGGCCCGGCCGTCGATGGTGAGCCGCAGCGTCTCGGCGGTCCCCGGCCACACCGGCGCCTGGGAGAACACGGCCCCGTCGTCGGCCATCTCCTCCGGGGTGGCGAACTTCTCGTGCCCTGGGCGCCCCCGCTGGCCCACGGGCTTCCTCCCGATGCGGGGGCTGGTGAGGCCCAGCGCGTCGGTGATGGGCAGCCCCGAGTAAAAGCCCGACGCGCCGATGGAGCCCAGCGCCACCCGCGGCGCAACGCCGGTGCCTTCGAAGGCCTGGCGCAGGTGCCTCCCCTCCTTGGCCCCCTCGTGGTTGATGGTGAGCGGCCAGAGACGCTCCACCGGCCAGAAGGTCTCCTCGGCGGCCAGGTACCACCGCTTCTCCATTGGGCCGATGGGCCGGGTGTCTAGCGCGACGAAGGCGAGGCCCACCGCCGCGGCGCCCACCGCCACCAGCCGCGGCGCCCAGCGGGCCGGGCGGCCCAGCGACCGCAGGCTCGCGCCCCAGGCGACGAGGGCGAAGTAGAGGGAGGGCAGGAGGAAGCGGTACTCCATGAAGTCGCCGCCGACGCGCGTCACGTACAGGCCGTGCGTCGCCGCCACCGCGAAGAAGAGCCATACCAGCGGCCTGGCCGAGGAGTCCTGTCGCACGAGGACCGGCGCGGCCACCACCCAGGGCAGGAGGACGACGGCGCCCGAGGCCAGCAGCGCATGCGTGAGGTAGACCAGCCCCTGGCTCCAGTAGGCGCCGCCGCCGGACTTGGTGTGGAAGGTGTTGGGGAAGAAGTCCGCGTAGTACCACCAGCGCCACAGCCACCAGGTGGTGAAGAGGGCCAGGGCGGGCACCACCAGTGGCACCAGGCGCTCGACGCGCTCGCGCCAGGGCCCCCGCGTCGTCGCCGCCGCCACCAACCACACCGCGCCGGCGAGCAGGAGGTGGTCGGGGCGCGTCAGGGCCCCCAAGCCCAAGAGCACGCTGGCGGCCCAAGGCCTTCCCCGGCGCCAGGCCCAGACGCCGCCGGCCACCAGGGCCAGGGCCAGCTCGGTCTCCAGCCCCGAGGTGGCGAAGAGGTGGAAGGGGCGCGCCACCGCCACCGCCAGCCCCGCCCAGGGGCCCCCCCCCGGCTCCTCGGGCCGCACCGTCCGCACCAGCGCCTCGGCCAGCCCCACCAGCGCCATGAAAGAGAGGAGGTCGATGGCCAGGGCGACGGAGGGCAGGCTGGCCCCAGCGAAGCGCGCCAGCCCCAGGAGCACCACCAGGAGGAAGTTGGTGTAGCCCTCGACCTTCTCGCCCAGGTTGAAGACCAGCCCATCGCCGTGAGCGAAGTGCTCTGCGTAGCGCAGCGAGATGAAGGCGTCGTCGGCCAGCCACGCCAGCGACGTGGCGCGCGCCAGCCCCCAGGCGAGGCCCAGGAGGCCTAAGGCCAGGGCGGCCACCCGGCGCGCGCGGGGCGACAGGGCCGGCACGAGGAGGCCCACCCCCAGCGCCACCGCGAACGTCAGCGCCAGGCGGGGGCCCGCCCCCCTCCAGGACGAGGCCACCACCGCGGCGAGCTCCGTGAGGGAGGTGCTCATGGCAGGTCGGACACCGGGCCTCGCGGTCGGGAGACATCCGTCATCGTCATTTCCCAGAGGGTGAGGCGGCGTAGCCTCCGTGAACATCCGAATCCAGCTGCCTACCATTTCCTTCCAGACGGATAAGAAGACGGACAAGAAGAAAAACCGCGGATTCGGGAAGGAGTGCCAGAGGCCGTGGGCGCCGCGGTCGTCCTCAAGGGCGTCGCTGCGAGGGGCGAGGTGGCGTCAGTGACGGTGAAACGGCAGCAGTGGGCAGCCGGGTGCACCGCCAGAGACTCGAGAGGCTGTCCGTCGGCCAGCGAGGGGGAGAGCGGGCTGGGCGGTGGCAGGCGGAAGGAGCTGACGAGGCGCAAGGCGGTGGACGCGCTCCTCGGCCGTCTTCCTGGTGGAGTGGATGGCGTGAAGGCGACGGCGCCCGCCGCAGGGGCAGCGCAAGACGTCGGTACCGAAGGTGTGCTGGTGCCGCCTGACCCTGGGGCAGGTGGTGGCCGCCCACCTGGAGCACGAGCACCGCGCGCTGGGGCCGCTGGTGGCCGCGCATCCCCAGTCGCCCGACGTGCTGGTGGCCGCCCACGCCGAAGGGGTGAAGCTGGAGCCGGCCGTCCTGGCGAAAGCGGTAGAGCAACACCCCACCGACGCGCGGCTGCTGCTGGCCGCCGCCGAAGTGGCCCTGCAGGACGGCCGCGCCGAAGA
>JADLDB010000195.1 GCA_020846875.1 Myxococcales bacterium
GGTCCGTCACTTCAGCGGACGCGCGGTACACGCGCATCACCAGGTCGTCCACCACCTTCCACGCCGCCACCCGGGAGAGATCGTTCATGGTGAGCGGTGTAACGCATGGGGCTGACAACCGATTCTCGGTTGTGTAAGTGCCTGAATCGACTGGATCGCGAATCCGTCGGGCGCAAACGGGAACGGGAGCCTCCTGAGGACGACATGGCCAAGGTGCTGGTGACAGGTGGAGCGGGCTTTATCGGATCGCACCTGTGCGACCGGCTGGTGGAGCGCGGCCACGAGGTGGTGGTGTTGGACGACTTCTCGCTGGGGCGGGAAGAGAACCTCCGGCAGGTCGCTGGCCGGGTGCGGATCGTCCGCAGCTCGGTGCTCGACATCGCGCAGCACGCGAAGGCGCTGGAGGGCGTGACGCTCATCTATCACCTGGCGGCGCTGATCAGCTCGCACGACAGCCTGAAGACGCCGGACGAGTACACGCACGTGAACCTCGGAGGCCTGCTGCGGTTGCTCGACGTGGCGCGCCCGCTGACGCCGCGGCCGAAGATCGTCTTCGCGTCGAGCTCGACGGTGTACGGGATTCGAGCCGAGCCGACCTGTCGCGAGACGGACGTGCCGGCGCCGGCCAACGTCTATGCGCTGACGAAGCTGGCTGGAGAGCACCTCTTGTCGATGTACCAGGAGCGGGACGGCTACGAGTTCTGCTGCCTGCGGCTGTTCAACGTGTATGGGCCACGGCAGAACCCACATCACCCGTACGCGAACGTGACGTGCAAGTTCGCCCACGCAGCGGCGGGGGATAGGAAAGTGAAGCTCTACGGCACTGGAGAGAACACCCGCGACTTCGTCTTCATCGACGACGTGGTGGCGGCGTTCCTCCGGGCCGCGGAGCCGACGCCGTCGCGCCTGTACAACGTGGGCACCGGGAGGGACGCGTCGATCCAGTCGCTCCTCGCCACGGTGGAGCAGGTGTCGGGCGTGAAGCTCGAGGTGGAGCGGCTGCCGGCGTGGTCGAACGACATCAAGGCGATCCGCGCGGACGTCTCGCGGGCGGCCAACGAACTGAAGATCGAGGCGAGAGTGGGCCTGTCGGACGGACTCGCGCAGACGGTCGAGTACTTCAGGAAGAACCCACGATGAGCCCGAAGGTCTGTCTTGCCATCTCTGCCTACAAGTCCGACGCAGCGATCCTCCGACTACTGGAGGAGGCATCGAGGGTCGAGGACGCGCCATGGAGCAAGGTGCTGGTCGTCGACTCGCTGGGATCGGGCGAGATCCCAAGGGCTATTCAGGAGCGCGGGTGGCGCGAGCGGGTCGAGTACCGCTCCTTCGATCGCAACCTGGGCAGCGCAGGGAACCTGGCGGAGCGGCTGAAGATCCCCGCCGAGCAGGGGTTCGACTTCGTCTATGCGATCAACCACGACGGGCTCGTGGCGCCAGACACGGTCCGACGGTTGGTAGAGTTCGCGCTCGGGCAGGACCGGGTCGGGGCGGTCTATCCCCTTCGGCGGTACACGAAGAGCGGCAATCGGTTTGACCTCACCGGGACGACGCGATTCCCGCTGCCGGCGATTCGCTCACGAGAACTGCCCACGGCACCGTTTCTCGCGGTCCACTGGGGCTCGAGCAACGGGGCACTCTACGGCATGGCTCCCGTGCGGGACGGCCTCTGCGTCTGGGGCGATTTCTGGATGGGTTGGGAGGATCTCGCGTACGGCTGGCTGCTCGAAGAGCAAGGCTATCGTCAGTTCACACTTCCGAACGTCATTCTGGACGATGACTACGAGTACGAGGCCCGGGAACTCGGTCCCTTCTCGGTCTTCGTCTCCGACAAGCCCAGCTGGTACTGGTACTACCTGGGCAGGAACCTGCTGCTGGCGACCCGGCGAACCCATCGCGGCCCCCGGATCCAGGTACTGGTCGGCGCGAGAGTGCTGGCCGAGGCCGGCGTCACTGCGCTCTTTCGCAGCCGGAAGACGGAGCGCTTGAAGCTCCTCGCTCGCGGGATCCTCGACGGCCTGCGCGGGGTCAGCGGGAAGGGCGAAGTGCCCTAGCCGGCTCTCGTTCCAATGGAGCACCAGAACGGCGAGCCGGTGCGGAACTGAATGTTCACCAGGCCGGCGTCGCTCATCATCTGGGCGATCTCCTCCCGCGTGAAGCGCTGCTCGAGGCGGGTGCCGAAGCGATCCAGGGCGTCGGTCCGCATTGTGTAGAAGCTCGAGTGCCGGTAGTCAGCCAGGGGAAAGTGGCTGACGTCGAGCCCTACTCGCTCGGCCAGTCGCGCGGCTGCAGCGAGAGGCAGGTAGACGCCGGTGGCGATTGCGTCCGTGATGAGGTGGCGGGCGCGGTGCGGCAACCGGGAGATGCGGCTCCGCCCCAGATCAGAAATCCTCCAGAGCGCACGGAACCAGACCGGGCGGTTGTCGAACCGGTAGTAAAGGTAAAGAAGCAAAGGCGCGCCGGGTTTGAGCTTACGGGCGCACGAGGCAATCGCCGCGGCCGTATCGGGTACGTGGTGCAAAACTCCGAGCGAGTACCCGAAGTCCATCGAGCCGTCGGGCAAGGGCATCGAATCCACCGACGCTTCGTGGAACTCGCAATTGGCCCGATCGCTCAGGTTCTTCCGCGCCACGGCCAGGGCACGCGCGCTTGCGTCGATGCAGTGGAGCTTTCCCACCCGCGGAGCCACCTCCCGGGCCCAACGCCCACTGCCACAGCCAAGGTCGAAGCCCACCGCGTCCTTCGGGAACTCTTCCCAGGGGAAGAGCGAGAAATACTGAACGAAGTACGCCGCGAGCTCGGCCTCGGAGAGGTTCGACTGCTGAAACCGAGCCCACTCCTCACCGAATCCTTCGATGGTCTCCCGGTCTTGATTCTCTGGCACGTCCGCCTCATCTTCTCGCAAGAGCGCGAATGATCGACACCGTTCGGTCGCGATCGACCTCCGACAGGTTCGACCCCGACGGCAGACACAGCCCCAGCTCGAACGCGCGCTCCGCCACCGCGCCGCCGAACACCCGGCAGCCCTTGAACACCGGCTGTAGGTGCATCGGCTTCCACACCGGTCGCGACTCGATGTTCTCCTTCTCGAGTGCGAGGCGAATGTCCTCGCGCGAGGCGCCGAAGCGCGCCGGGTCTACCGTGATGACGGTGAGCCACCCGTTCCATTCGCCGTGCGGCGAGAGCGGCATGAAGCCAATCCCGTCGAGCTCGCCTAGCGCCTGCTCGTAGAACGCGCGGTGGCTGCGGCGGGCTGCGATGCGCTGGTCGAGGACTCGCAGCTGCCCCCGCCCGATGCCCGCCAGCACGTTGGACAGCCGGTAGTTGAAGCCGATGGTCGAGTGCTCGTAGTGCGGCGCCGGATCGCGCGCCTGCGTGGACAGGAAGCGCGCCCGCTCGATGAGCGCCTTGTCCTGGCTCACCAGCAAGCCACCGCCGGAAGTGGTGATGATCTTGTTCCCGTTGAACGAGAATGCGGCACAGCGCCCGAAGGAGCCCGCGGGCCGTCCCTTCCAGGTCGCGCCCAACGCCTCGGCGGCGTCCTCCAACAGCGGCACGTCGTGCGCGGCGCAGATCCGCTCGATCGCTTCGTTGTCCGCGCACTGGCCGTACAAGTCCACGCTGACCACCGCGCCGACTCGCTTCCCGCGCCGCTTCACGTCGGCCAGCGCCTCCTCGAGCCGCGCTGGATCCAGGTTCCACGTCGAGGCCTGGGAGTCGACGAACACCGGCGTCGCGCCCACGTACGTCACCGGGTTCGCCGACGCAGAGAAGGTGAGCGAAGAGACGATCACCTCATCCCCGGGCTTCACGCCGAGCAGCAGCAAACCCAGGTGCAGCGCTGCCGTTCCGCTCGACAGCGCCGCGGCGTGGGGCATTTGCACCCGCGCTGCCAGCTCCTTTTCGAACGCGTCGACGTTGGGCCCGAGCGGCGCGACCCAGTTGGTCTGAAACGCCTCCTGGACGAACTTCTGCTCCTCTGAGCCGAGGTGGGGCGACGAGAGGTAGACGCGCGCAGGCATGGCCGCACCCTTAGCAGAACCCGGGGCTACCGCAGCCGCCGCGCGGGCACCCCCACCGCGGTGACGCCCGACTCGAGCTGCTTGAGCACCACCGCGCCGCCGCCGATCACGCAGTCGTCTCCCACGGTGGCGAGGTTGAGCACCGTCGCGCCGATGCCGACATGGGTGCGCGCGCCCAACTTCGCCCGGCCGCCAAGCACCGCGTTGGGAGAAACATGCGCGTAGTCTCCAAGCACGCATTCGTGCTCGACGACGCAGGCAGTATTCAAGATGACACCGCGGCCCACGCGCGCCTCGGCGTTGACGGTCGCGTGCGCCATCACCACGGTGCCGGCGCCCAGCTGTGCCGTCGGGGACACCCAGGCGCGGGCGTGGACGAAGGTGCCGGGGGTGTGTCCCTGAGCCGCCAGCGCCGCGGTGAGCACCTCTCGCTTGCGGTTGTCGCCGATCCCCAGCGCCACCACGCGCGGCCCCTGCCGTGACAGCCACTCGGCGTTTCCGAGGACCGGGAGGCCCAGCACTCGTTCCCCCGGCGCCACGAAGTCGTCCACGAAGCCTTCGACGACCAGCCCCGAAGACTGGACAACCTCGGCGACCACGCGGCCGTGGCCGCCGGCGCCGAAGACGAGAACGGGAAGAGACGGCACGTTCCGAAGTATACGGAGGGTGTGACGCGGGAACAGCAACTGACCATCAAGCGGCTCGTCGACGTCCTCGGAGCGGCGGCCGGCCTCGCGGTGACGGCGCCGGCTCTGGCGGCGGCCGCGGCGGCCATTCGCGTCACGATGGGGGGGCCTGTGCTGTTCCGACAGCAGCGCCCCGGCCAGGGCGGAAGGCCCTTCCACATCTACAAGTTCCGCACGATGAGCGACGCGCGCGATGCGCAGGGCCACCTCAAGCCCGACCTCGAGCGCCTCACAGGCGTGGGCCGCTTCATCCGCGCGACGAGCCTGGACGAGCTCCCCCAGCTCCTCAACGTGCTCAAGGGAGAGATGAGCCTGGTGGGCCCGCGGCCGCTATTGATGCAGTACCTCGGGCGCTACAACACCCGGCAGGCGCGGCGCCACGAGGTGAAGCCGGGCATCACGGGGCTGGCGCAGGTGCGCGGCCGGAACGCCCTGAGCTGGGAAGAGAAGTTCGAGTTCGACGTGCGCTACGTCGAGCAGTGGTCGCTGGGTCTCGACGCGCGCATCCTTCTCGAGACGGTGAAGAAGGTGCTCCAGCGCGAAGGCATCTCCCAGCAGGATCACGCGACGATGACCGAGTTCATGGGGACGAAGGAGTGAGCCGCGTCCCTCGTCGTGTGGTGCACGTGTTGACCGTGGCCGACTCGCTCGTCTTCGTCGACGAGGTCGTGCGGCGCTCGAAGGCGCGGGGCTTCGAGGTGACGGTGGTGACGTCGCCCGACGAGCGTCTCGCGGCTTTCGGCCGGCGCCAGGGCGTGGCGACAGTCGCGCTCGACATGCCCCGACGGGTGACTCCCCTGGGAGACTGGCAGGCCCTCAGGCGGCTGCACGCCCTGCTGCGTAGCCTCCAGCCGGGGGTCGTGCACGCCCACACCCCCAAGGGCGGGCTCTTGGGGACCCTGGCCGCCGAGGCCGCCGGGGTGCCCGTTCGCCTGTACCACATGCGCGGGCTGCCCTTCGTCACGCTCAAAGGGCCCATGCGTGCCCTGATGCAGACGACGGAGCGCGTGTCGTGTCGCGCGGCCACGCGCGTGGTCTGCCAGTCGCCCTCGCTGCGCCGCACCGCGCTCGAGCGCCGCCTGGTCGCGCCGGAGCGCTGCGAGGTGATCCTCAAGGGGAGCAACGGGGTGGACTGCGACGGGCGCTTTCAGCCCGCCCGACAAGCGGAGTCAGGTCGCGCGCTCCGGGCGTCCCTGGGCATCCCTCCGGATGACCTGGTGGTGGGCTTCGTCGGCCGGTTGGTGCGCGACAAGGGCGTGCCGGAGCTGGTCCTGGCGTTCGAGCGGATCGCGTCAACCCGACCGAAGGCCTGGCTGCTCCTGGCAGGCCCGTACGAGCCGAGAGATCCGATCGACGCTCAAACGCGTAGACGCATCGAGTCCCACCCACGCATCCGGACGCTGGGCTTCGTTTCGGACCCTGGCCCGGTGTACGCGGCCGCGGACGTCGTCGCGCTCCCGAGTCACCGCGAGGGCTTTCCCAATGTGCCGCTCGAGGCGGCGGCGATGGAACGGCCGGTGCTATCGACCCGGGTGGACGGCTGCACCGACGCGGTCGAGGACGGCGTGACAGGTACGCTGGTCGGCGTCGAGGACGTGGGCGCGCTCACAGCGGCGCTCGATCTCTACGCGGCCGATCCGGACCTGCGACGTCGGCACGGTCTGGCCGGTCGAGCCCGAGTGGAGGCCGACTTCCGGCGCGACCGCATCGCGGAGGCGGTGGTGGACCTCTACGAGCGCGAAATGCTGAGGGTCTGAGATTTGACTCAGGCGGGGCGCGGGGCCTACACCGCGCGCTGAACCCGCGTCGGGCGGGCGGGCACGAAGGAGCCGTGACGATGCAGGAGTCCAGCCAGTGGCTGCTGCGCTACCGCCGCGTGGTGGCGGTGGCCGTGCACCTGGGGCTCTTCTCGCTGGCGCAGGCCTTCGCCTTCGGCCTGCGCTTCGAGTTCACCATTCCCGACGTCTACTTTCCGGTCTTCTGGGTGTGGCTCGGGGCCAACCTGCTCACCCGGCTGGTGGTGTTCGGCTACTTCGGCCTCTTCTCCGGGATGTGGCGGTACACCGGGGCGAAGGACCTCGAGGCGCTGCTCAAGTCGGCAGCGCTCTCAACGCTCGTCTTCGCAGTGTTCATCGTGCTGGGCGGCTACCGGAGCTACCCGCGCTCCATCCTGGTCATCGACTTCCTGCTCACGATGATCCTCGTGGGGGGCCTGCGCTTCGGGGTGCGCTCGTTGTGGCAACTCGCGGCAGCGGTCGGTCAGAAGCGGGAGGGTGAGCAGAAGCGGGTGCTGATCGTCGGCGCGGGCAACGCTGGCGAGATGCTGGTGCGCGAGATGCTGAAGACGCACGGCGGGCGCTACCTCCCGGTGGGCTTCGTCGACGACGACTCCAACAAGAAGGGTGTGTCGATCCACGGCGTGAAGGTGCTGGGCCGCCTTGCGGAGGTGCCGAAGCTGGTGCAGGCCCAGCGCATCGACGAGGTGGTGATCGCCATTCCTTCGGCCTCGGGGAACGAGATGCGCCGCATCGTCGATACGGTGAAGGGCGCGGGGGTCTCGATCCGCACCATGCCGGGCATCGACCAGCTCATTTCCGGGCAGGTCACCATCAACCAACTGCGCAGCGTGAACATCGAAGACCTGCTGGGGCGGGAGCCGGTGTCGCTCGACATGGAGTCTCTGAAGAGCCTGCTCGCCTCTCACGTGGTTCTGGTGACGGGAGCGGGCGGGAGCATTGGCTCGGAGTTGTGTCGCCAGGTGGCGCGCTTCGCGCCCAGGCAGTTGGTGCTGGTCGAGCAGTCCGAGCCGGCGCTGTTCGAAACCCACCGCGAGCTGGTGGCCCACTTCCCCGGCGTGGAGATCGTGCCCTGCATCGCCGACGTCTGTGACGCGGCCCGGGTGCGCTCGCTGTTCGGGCGCCACCGGCCGACAGTGGTGCTGCACGCTGCGGCGCACAAGCACGTGCCGATGATGGAGTGGAACCCGGGCGAAGCGCTGAAGAACAACGTCGGGGGAACGAAGGTCGTGGCGGACGCGGCGCACGAGTTCAACGCGCAGCAGTTCGTCATGGTGTCCACCGACAAGGCGGTGAACCCGACGTCCATCATGGGGGCGACCAAGCGGGTAGCGGAGCTCTACGTCCAGGCGATGAGCCAGCGCAGCAGGACGCGCTTCGTCGCCGTGCGCTTCGGCAACGTGCTTGGGTCGGCGGGCAGCGTGATCCCCATCTTCAAGGAGCAGATCGCCGCGGGTGGGCCGGTGACGGTGACCCACCCCGACATGCGGCGGTACTTCATGACCATCCCCGAGGCGAGCCAGCTGGTGCTGCAGGCCGCCACCATGGGGCGGGGCGGGGAGATCTTCGTGCTCGACATGGGCGAGCCGGTGAAGATCGTCGACCTGGCGCGGGATCTGATCACGCTGTCGGGGCTGACGCCGGACAAGGACATCGAGGTCCGCTTCACGGGCCTCCGCCCCGGCGAGAAGCTGTTCGAGGAGTTGTCGACGGCCGAGGAGAACGCGGAGAAGACGCGGCACCCGAAGATCTTCATCGGGAAGCTGCCGCCGCGGCCGTTGGAGGAGGTTTCCCGGCAGGTCGCGGCGCTCTTCGACGGCGCGAACGAGGTCAGCGCGGCGGAGGTCGCTCAGCGCCTGGGAGCCGTCGTGCCTGAGCTGCAGCGAGCGGACGCTCCGACCGCCCAGATCATCGCCCTGCGCCAGCGGGCGTGAGGGTCGTCTGCCCGGTCACCGGAGCCGGTTGGGGCACCTCCCTGAGGACGAGCAGCAGAGTGAAGAAGAAGGGCATCATGGGGGCACGGTAACGCGAGAGGGTGCCGATGTTAGAGCTCGCCAGCCCGGTGCCGAGGGCCAGCGCGAAGGCGAAGGTGAAGCAGAACAGCATGGCTGGAGAGCCCCTGATGGCGCCGATCAGCCCAGACCACGTGCGCCGTCGGAGGACCTGCACGAACAGCACCAGGAGCACGGTCGCCTCGAGCGCGTTGACGAACTGCACGGCATTCCTCGCTTCGAAGATGAATGGCCGAAAGAAGGCCGTGAGGAGTGCGACGGGGGCCAGGGCGAGCTCCTGGCTGAGCGAGCGTTGCTCGACGTCTTCGACGGGGGCGGGCGCGTCGAGCTGGTAGTTCGATCCGCCTTCGATCTGGTAGCCCACGCGCCGCTGCGAGGCGAGCGACGAGGCGGCGTTCGAGCTCTCCGCCTTGCCGAAGTAGCGTGACCCGAGCACTAGCCCCCCTGCACCGATGGCCAGGGCCATGATCACCGCGAACGGCTTCAGCGCGTCCTCACTCACTCTGAAGCGCGTCCAGAGGTAGAAGATCGCTGCGGAAATTGAGAGCGTCATGAGCACGTAGGGCTTGAGCATCGCCATCAAAGTGGCGCCTGGGATGACGAGGAGCACGGCCAGCGCCCGATGTTTGCCCAGGGAGAGCCACTTCAGGCCGAGCATGAGTGGGCCGAGCGCAGCCATGATCAGCGGCTCCTTCAGGACGGCGCTCGACCAGAAGACCGCGCTCGGCAGGAGGGTGGCGCCGATGAGGACCAGGCGCTGGCGATCTCTGGGAAAGTACTCGCGGAGCGCCCAGGCGATCATCAACTGCGAGACGTAGGTCACGATGCCGAGGAGGACTGATGCGGCATACAGCGAGTTGCCGACGAGGAAGAGAAGGAAGGCGGTCGCCGCCGACATCGATTGAGTGGACCCTCCGCCGGCGAGGTTGGCGGGCAGAAAGAACTCGTCACTCTGGAAGAAGGCCTTCACCAGCTCCGGTGCGAATTTGGGGAAATCGGCGCGCAGCAGTTCGGCCAGCGGGACTCCGAACTCGTAGTAGGCGAGCATGTCTCCCCCGCCCTTGAAGTAGTACTTTACGAGCAGCACCTGGACGATCCCGCTTACGACATGGCCCGCAAAGCTCAGGGTGATCAGAGGTGCTTCACTGGGCGGGTGGCGGCGCAGGACGAGTGCGTGAATCCCGATGCCGACGGCCAGCACAATCGGTGTGAAGATGAAGTCTTCCATGGGTCTCGGCGCTGAGTCTCCTGGGGACTCTCCCCTATTCGAAGTGCTGGCGGGAGCGCCAGTGCCGCATGGCCCCGGTCCGTCCCTCGCGGCCGCGGCGGCACGCCACGGACTCAGCGCGCTGGTCGCCGACCACCTGGCGGGCACTGGTCGGCTGGTGCCCGAGGCCCTCGCTCGTGACGCGCGCGCGCAGATTGCCTATGGCCTGAAGACCAAGCGCCTGACGTTGCAGGTGGTTGATGCGCTGGCGGCGGAGGGGATCACGCCGATTCTGCTCAAGGGGTACGCCTTGGCCCTGCGGCTGTACCCGGATCAGCCGCTCGCACGACCGGCCAGCGACGTGGACGTGCTCGTGGCCGAGGGCGAGTTGGAGCGGGTGGGTCGGGCGCTGGGTCGGATCGGCTTCGTGCGCCACGAGGACGCGGCATTGGCCGACGTGTTCGAGGATCACCATCACCTGTCCTTTGCCGGACCAGGGGGGCTCGTCGAAGTGCACTTTCGCCTCATCGCTACGCTGGGGCGGGCCTGCTTCGACGACGTGTCGCTGCGCGCGCGCGCTCGGGAGTGGACGGTCGACGGCCGAAGGGTCCGGCTGCTCGACCAAGAGGACGAGTTTCTGTACCTCGCCACCCACGCGGCCAACCACGCCTTCCTCCGAATCTCGTGGCTGGTGGATCTGCAGCGCTACCTCGCTCGCGCGGGCGGGTTTGACTGGGCCCGCATGGCAACCCGGGGCCGGAAGGCTGGCTTCCACACCGCCGTCACCACCGCACTCGAACTCGTACAGCGCCTGCTGCATGTCTCGTTGCCGGCCGAGGCTCGGCGGAATTTCCCCCACTCTCGAGTGCGGCAGAAGGTCGACCGGCGCCTGTTCTCAAGCGCGCTCGTGGAGTCGGCAGCTGTGTCCAACCACCGGGTCGGCGCCTTTCTCGTGCGTCTATGGCTCGTCGACTCCCCCTCACATGGAGTACGACACTTGTTCGACGGAGCGCGCCGGTTCCTTCGCCGGGCTCGCGCGGAGGGGTGAGTGCCAGCTTCCGACCACAGCCGCTGGTGGCTGGCCGCCGAGGCCGTGCTCATGCTCGCGCTTGTAGCCCTGCCTTGGTCGCTGGGGGGAGCGCCCACCTGGACCCTCTGGCTCGTCGTCGGTTTCGGGGCGACGTCTCTGTTGTTCTGGGTCGTCGGTGCTTCGCGGAATCATCGCCGCTGGGGCCCGAACCTGTTGATGACGCTGCCCGTCGCGATCGTAGCGGTGGCCTTGCTCCAGCTGGTTCCGCTGCCGCCCGCGATGCTATCGGCGCTCTCGGGACCGGGAGGCGAGCTCCGCGACTTCGCCCTGGTGCCCCTCGGGCTTGATCGCTGGCGGCCGGTGAGCCTCGATGCTCCGTCGACGGCCCGGGCGCTCGCGCGTGCGATCGGCCTGGGGTCGATGGTCCTCGTGGCGCTGGAGCTGGGCCGGCAGGCTCACGTGCGGCGGAGGTTGCTCGCCGTCCTCGCGCTCTCGGGCGTTTCGGTCGCGGTCTGCGGCTGTGGACACCTCCTGGCGAACGCGGAGTCGCTCTTCGGGGTCCACCACTTTCAGACCGCCGTTCAGATCATCACGCCCTTCGGCAACGGAAACCACCTGGCGGCGTGGCTGACCCTGACGGGAACGGTGGCCCTGGGCCTCGCCCTCGACGCGAAGACCCGCGACGCGGCCATCGGGTGGGGGGCGGCCGCGTTTACCAGTGGGGTGGTCGTGTTCCTGTCCTACTCCCGTGGCGGCATTGGGACCTTCGTCGCGACGTGGGGGCTGGTCGGCGCCGCGGTGTTGGCGCGGAAGGGCGGAGGGATCCGCTCGGTGCTCCCTTGGGTGGCCATCGCCGCCACCGTCGTCTTCGCCGGCCTCCTCTCGTTCGAGCAGTTGCTGGCCCGCGCGGACACACTGAGCAGCGTCGAGAAGCTGCGAGCCACCAAGGTGGAGTTCTGGCCGATGTTCGCCCGCGCTGCGATCGCGTTCTGGCCCGCAGGCTTGGGGCTGGGGGCCTACGAGCTGGGGTTCGTCCAATACCAAGACCAGCAGCTGAGCGTCACCTTCACGCACCCCGAGAACCTGCCGCTCCAGTGGGCCACTGAGGTGGGGTTGCCCCTGACCCTGGCGATGGCGGCGGTCGTCTGCGTGCTGTTCGTGCGGGTCCGGCGCCGGACCTGGGACCTGCCGCTCGAGCGGACGGCAACGATCGCCGTCGCGGGCGTCCTGCTCCACGATCTCTTCGACTTTTCTTGCGAGCTGAACGCCGTCTCCGTCGGGGTCGCAGTCGTTGCCGGCCTGGTGTGCGCGGTGGGGCGTGAGGCCAGCGGGCGAGTCGCGGTTCGACGCGTCGGGCCTGCCGCGGCGGTGGCGGTGAGCACGGTTGCCCTGCTGGCAGCCTGGCGCGGAGTTCCCAGCCACGTGGCCCGGGAGCAGACCCTCGCCGAGGCGATTTCGTCCGCGCAGCCCCTGGAGTCAGTGCGCGCGATCGCGATCTCGGCGATCGACCGGCACCCGGCCGACTGGGTGCTGTACGCGAACATGGCCGCCGATCTCGCCCGTCGGGGGCAACCGCGGGAGGCGTTGGCCTGGGTGAACCGGCAGCTCTTCCTGCGCCCCGCCGATCCCGGTGCCCACGTTGCGGCCGCACACGCCTTGCTGCGCCTGGGCAAGCCGCTGCAGGCGCTCATCGAGCTGAAGTCGGCGTGGAGGCTGGGAGACACCGCGTCGTTGGAGCTGGGGGCCGTCATCGCAGCGCGAGAGAACGCGTTCGATCGCATCCTGCTGGAAACGGAAGGGCACCTCACGGCCCTGTACCGGGCCCTCCGCACGGCGGGCCGCGTGGAGGACGTGATGCGGCTCCTCGACGCCGCAGCCCAGGCCAGCCTGGGGGAGAGGATCGACGCGGAGCTGCGCGTGCTGCGCGTATTGCACGCCGCGGAGCTGGGCGATCCGGAGGTCGCGTTGGCCAGGTGGGCCGAGCTGCCCGGTCCAGAACGGCAGAAGCCCGGCCTAGTGATGGTGAAGGTCCAGGCGCTGGGAAAGCTGGGCCGGCAAGACGAGGCCGTGGCGGAGTTGGAGCGCCTGTGCAACCGCGATCCCACCAACAGCGAGGCGGCCTTCGCGCTGGCGGTGGCGCTGGGGGGGCAACGCAGGCTGACCGAAGCCCGGCAGGTCCTTGGGCGGATTCGCTCGATGGCCGCGAGCCAGTCAGTCCGGGTACGGTCCTTCGAGCTCGAGGCGCGCACCTGGGTGCTCGAGGAGCGGTGGCCACGCGCGCTCGAGGCCTGGCAGACGGCAGCGCGCATCGAACCCGCCCGCGCCGACCTCCACTATCGGCTAGCGGAGGTGTACGAGCGCATGGGGAGCCTCCACGCAGCCCTGGACGAGGTCCGTCGAGGGCGCCTGTTGGACTCGGCCGAAGGGGCAAAGGCCCAGGATCCCTGGGTAGAGCGGTTGACGCGGGCGCAGGCGGTGCCACCCTGAAGAACCCTGTGGCAAGGGGGTGGAGAGTTTGAACTTGGTCGCCGGGGGGTGGTACTGAGTCGAATCAGGCGGTTTCATCCAGGACGGGATCGTGTCGGCCAGTCCCCCCCAGACAGATGTTTTTGGTCGCGGCGGCGCCGACGCTCGGTTCTACCTGCGCGTCGTCCTTCGGCGGAAGTGGCTCATCCTGCTCACCTTCGCAGTCGTCGTCGGCGCGACGACGTTGTACACCACCCGCCAGCCGAGGGTGTACGCGGCGCAGATCTCCCTCATCATCGATCCCAAGGAACCCCGCTTCCTGGACAGCCAGATCCAGGACGTGAACAGCGACACCGGCTCGTACTACTGGGCGAACAAGGAGTACCTGGAGACCCAGTTCAAGATCATCCAGAGCCGGGCGGTGTCGCAGCGCGTGGTCGAGAAGCTGGGGCTGAACGCCGACCCCGACTTCCTGGGGCTCTCAAAGCTGTCGGACGAGAAGCGCCGCCAGGAGTTGATGCCGAGGATGGATGCGGTGGCGCGGCTGCAGGCCATGATCAAGGTCGAGCCCGTGAAGGACTCGCGGGTTTCCCTGATCAAGATCGAAGACTCCGAGCCCACCCGTGCCGCCCTGCTCGCCAACGAAGTTGCCCAGGCGTACATGGACGAACTGCTGGCGCAGAAGCTCAAGCTCACCGAGAACGCGTCGAAGTGGCTCGACGAGCAACGGGGCAGCTTGTCGGAGTCGGCCACCTCAAGTGAGCTCGCGCTGTACACCTTCCGTAAGCAGGCCGACATCCTCGCGATCGACGACCGCGCCAGTATGGTGTCGCAGAAGCTGCAGGAGACAAGCAAGGCGCTGACTGACGTGCAACTGAAGATCGCGGGCCTTAAGGCGCGCGTCGCCGCGATCCGCAACGTGCAGCAGACTCACGGCGCCGAAGACCGCCTCTGGGCCGAGGCGTTGCCCGCGGCGCGCGAGAACGAGAACCTGAAGAAGCTGAAGGACCGCCTGCACGCGCTGAAGAACGAGTGCACCGATCTGCAGTCGCGCTACCTCGAGGGCCACCCGAAGCTGATCGAGTGCCGCGAGAAGCTGGCGGTGGCCGAGCGGGACGTCGAGCGGGACCTGTCGAACCTGGTGCTCTCCACCGAGGCCGAGTTGAGGGAGGCCGTCGAGAAGGAGCGAAACCTGAAGGACCTGTTTGAGGGCGCTAAGGCCGAGGCCTTCGATCTCGAGAAGAAGAAGGTCGAACTCGACAAGTTCAAGCAGGACGCGGACAACGCCAAGCGCCAGTACGAGTCGGTCTACAAGCGCCTGAAGGACATCGAGCTGTCGGGCGCGCTGCGCACCTCGAACGTGAAGGTGCTCGACGCGGCGCGGCCGTCGATGGCGCCGATTCGGCCGAACGTGCCCCAGGGCGTGTTGATGGGGGTGATCGCCGGCCTCATCCTGGGCTTGGGAATCGCGCTGCTGCTCGAGTTCCTCGACTCCTCGGTGTCGTCTCAGTCGGAGGTGGAAGAGCGCCTGGGGCTTACCTTCCTGGGGTTCGTGCCGACGATCCCCGAGAACCCGAACGGGCCCAAGGACCTGCACGTCTTCCGGGAACCCAAGTCACTCATCGCCGAGTGCACGCGCGCGGTCCGCACCAACCTGCTGTTCATGTCACCGGACAAGCCTTTCAAGCGCATGCTGGTGACGTCCAGTGGTCCCCAGGAAGGCAAGTCAACCACCGTGATCAACTTGGGCATCACGATGGCCCAGAGCGGCAACCGGGTGTTGATCATTGACACCGACATGCGTCGCCCGCGGCTCCACCGCGCGTTCGGTGTTCCGAACGACGTGGGCGTGTCTTCGGTGGTGGTGGGAGAGGGCCAGGCGGAGGACGCGGTCAAGTCCACCGAGGTGCCCGGCCTGTTCGTGTTGCCCTGTGGCCCGGTGCCGCCGAACCCCGCCGAGTTGTTGCACACCAAGGCCTTCGCCGACCTGCTGAACCATCTGGGTGAGAAGTTCGATCGCATCCTCCTCGACAGCCCGCCGGTGGGCGCGGTGGCCGACGCGGTGGTGTTGGCAACCCAGGCCGACGGCGTGGTGGTGGTGCTGAAGGCTGGCCAGACGCACCGCGAGGTTGCTCAGCGGACGGTGAAGGCCCTGCGCGATGTGAAGGCCAACATCTACGGCGCGGTGCTGAACGACGTGAACCTCGAGAAGTCGAAGTACGGCGACTACTACTACGGGTACACGTACCGGTATTACGGCGAGGGCGAGAAGAAGGAGGCCTGACTTTCTCCAACCTGCGCCTGCGCTTCACTCCACGCTTGGAACATCAGTATGTCCCACAGGTGGTACTCCCACGGGCGCTGGCCGTGGAGAAGTTCGTCCCAGCGCGCACGGATGAGCGGCACGTTGAACCCGTGCTCTCGCAGGCGGGAAGGGGCCAGCAGCCCCTCGGCCCAGTCCCGTAGCGGCCCCCGGAGCCATGCCCCAAGGGGGATTCCGAAGCCCATCTTCGAGGAAGAGAGGATCTCGGGCGGAACGTAGCGGGCCAGCACCTGCCGGAGAATCCACTTGCCGGTGCCCCCCCGTATGCGGAGGTGGCTGGGCAGCCGCCACGCGAACGCGAACAGGCGGTGGTCGAGGAGGGGCTCCCGGGCCTCCAAGCTCACGGCCATCGTGGCGCGGTCGACTTTGGTGAGAATGTCGTCCGGAAGGTACTGGATGGTGTCGCGGATCATCATCTCTTCGGCGACTCCTGCGCCGCCGCCCCGCACCAGCGGCTCGATCGGCAACCCCATGGGGAGAGGCTGATCGCTCAGCGCGTGCTCGCTGGGCAGCCAATGGCTGGAGAGGATCGCGTGCATCGCCTCGGGGCTGTCCGCGCTCAGGACTGACGCGGCCTTGTGAAGGCGGATTCCGGGTAGCCGGGGGGCAGGCATCACCCCGCCCAGCTTCTCAAAGAGCGCGTCCCAGGCCCCGGGGGAGCGTGCAGTGATGAGGCTCGACAGCGCGCGTCGCGCCGGGCCAGGGAGGAGACGTTCTGCCTGCCACAGGCGCGGCCCCCACTGGTGTCGCATGTAGCCGCCGAAGTACTCGTCTCCCCCGTCCCCCGAGAGTACAACCGTGACGTCGCGACGGGCCAACTGCGCCACGAGGAAGGTGGGAATCTGGGACGAGTCCGCAAACGGCTCGTCGTACATCATGGGGAGCCGGGGAATGACGTCCAGCGCGTCTCGCGCGGTGATCTTGAGGGACGTGTGGTGGGTGTTGAGGTGACGGGCGACGGCCCGCGCCGCGGTCCCTTCGTCGAAGTCCGCGGTCTCGTTCTCGATGGAGAAGGTGTGGACGGGGATCTCGCTCTGCACCTGCATCAACGCGACCACCGTCGAGGAGTCAATTCCGCCCGAGAGGAAGGCGCCGAGCGGAACGTCAGACACTAGGCGCAGCTTCACGGCGTCGCGAAGCAGCGAGTCAAGCTGTTCGATAGCCTCGCGTTCGGTGCCCTGGAACGGCTCGGCGAGGCTGGCTCGGGCAACTCCGACGGCGTCCCAGTAGCGCGTGGTCGTGGGGGCGGCGGTGGGAGCTGAAAAGGTGAGGAAGGTCCCTGGTAGGACCCGGCGCGTCTCCTCGAAGATCGAGGCCTCGCCCGGAACGCAGTTGGCACGGAGGAAACCGGCGAGGGCGACGCGATTGATGCGGGTGACGAAGCCGGGGAGTCGCCGGAGCGCCTTGAGCTCGGAGCCGAAGCCGAGGCCTCGCTCCACCTTCGACCAGTAGAGCGGCTTGATGCCGACGCGGTCCCTGACCAGGTGCAGCCGCTGCTCTTGGCCGTCCCAGAGCGCGAAGGCGAACATCCCGATGAAGCGCCCCACCGCTGGTTCTAGGCCCCAGGCCTCGATGGCTGCGAGCATCACTTCGGTGTCCGAGCTGCCCCGCCAGGGTGGCGCCTTGCCTGCTCGCTCGAGCTCCTTCCTCAGGGCCGCGAAGTTGAACACCTCGCCGTTGAAGGTGATCACGTACCGGCCGGAGGCCGACGTCATTGGTTGGTGCCCGGCCGGCGAGAGGTCGATGATCGAGAGCCGCCGGTGTGCCAGCACGGGCCCGTTCACCCCACACCGCAGCACGCCGGAGTCGTCAGGGCCGCGGTGGGCGAGGGCCTGCGCCATCACTTGCGCAGAGGCCTCCTCTAGCCCAGGGGCCCAGAAGCCCGTGACGCCGCACATAGTGGCCACATAAGCGAAAGCCGCGCCGGGATGAAGTGGTGCTTGCCGCTCTGGAGCGCTTCCGCTACAGCCCTCGGTCGGTGAATGCTGCGCTCCGTCGGGGGTACTGAGGTTCCTACGGGAATGGTCCGGAATTTCGCGCTCATCGGCGCTGGTGGGTACATCGCGCCGCGTCACCTCAAGGCCATTCGCGACACTGGCAACAGGCTGGTGGCGGCGATCGATCCGAAGGACTCTGTCGGGGTGCTCGATCAGTACTCCTTCGAAACTCGCTTCTTCACCGAGATCGAGCGGCTCGATCGGCACCTCGAGAAGCTCAAGCGCTCGGGTGAGGGGCACCGCGTCCACTACGTGACCGTCTGCTCGCCGAACTACCTGCACGACGCGCATTGCCGCTTGGGGCTCCGGGTGGACACCGATGTGATCTGCGAGAAGCCGCTGGTCATCAACCCCTGGAACCTCGACGCGCTGCAGGCCCTGGAGCGGGAGACGGGGCGCCGGGTGTACACAGTGCTGCAGCTCCGGCTGCACCCGAAGCTCATCGAACTGCGCGCGAAGCTGCTGACCGATCGCTCCCGGATCCACGAGGTCGACCTGAGCTACGTGACGTCACGTGGCAATTGGTACGACGTCTCCTGGAAGGGTGTGACCGAGAAGTCGGGCGGCATACCCACCAATATCGGTATCCACTTCTTCGATATGTTGGTCTGGCTCTTCGGGGGAGTGAGGCGCTCGAAGGTGCACCTGTTCGAGGTCCGACGGGCCAGCGGGCTGCTAGAGCTCGAGCGCGCCCGGGTGAAGTGGTTCTTGTCCATCGACCACCGTGACCTGCCTTTCGCCCCGCAGCCCGGAAAGAAGACGACGTTCCGCTCCATCACCGTGGACGGGGACGAGGTGGAGTTCTCCGAGGGCTTCACGGACTTGCACACGCGCGTATACGAGGAGCTGCTGGCGGGGCGCGGCTTCGGGATCGACGACGCCCGGCCGTCAATCGAGCTGGTCCACCTGATCCGCACGGCTCCCGTCGAGCCCGACGCCGACATGCACGCGCTGGCGAAGCAGCGACCGGGGTGAGCGGATGACCGAGCGGACGACCGAGAAGAGCTGGTACTCGCACCCGACCGCACTGGTGGATGAGCCGGTGCAGATCGGCGCCGGAACGAAGATCTGGCACTTCTGTCACGTGATGTCCGGGGCGAACATCGGCGAGCGCTGCAGTTTCGGGCAGAACGTCTTCGTCGGCGCCGGCGTGCGCATCGGCACCAACGTTAAGGTGCAGAACAACGTGTCGCTTTACGAGGGCGTCGAACTCGAAGACGACGTCTTTTGCGGGCCGTCGTGCGTGTTCACCAACGTGATCAACCCTCGGTCGGAAATCGTCCGCCGTGGTCAGTACCAGCGGACGCTGGTACGTCGGGGCGCGTCGATCGGCGCGAACGCCACCATCGTGTGTGGCTCGACCATCGGTCGCTATGCGTTCGTGGGCGCAGGCGCGGTGGTGTCGAAGGGTGAGGTGCCCGACTACGCGCTGATGCTCGGGGTCCCTGCGCGGCGCAAGGGGTGGGTGAGCCGTCACGGTCACGTGCTGGAGGCCGGGGCGGATGGGATCATGCGGTGCCCCGAGAGCGGTTTCCGCTACCAGGAAGCCTCTCCCGGGGTACTGAGGTGCCTCGACTGGGACGAAGACAAGCCGCTGGCGGGGACGGGGCAATGAAGGTCCCGCTGCTCGATCTCAAGGCACAGTACGCGGCGATCCGTGGCGAGGTGGACGCCGCCATCGCGCGGGTCGTCGAGAGTCAGCACTTCATCCTGGGGCCCGAGGTGGAGGCGCTGGAGAAGGAAGTCGCCCAATACTCGCAGTGCGCCCACGCGGTCGGGTTGTCCTCGGGAACGGACGCGATCCTGGTGGGCCTGATGGCCCTGGGCGTCGGGCCCGGCGATGAAGTGGTGACCAGCCCGCACACCTTCATCGCCACGGTGAGCTGCATCGTGAGGCTGGGCGCCCGGCCCGTCTTCGTCGACGTGGATCCGGCCAGCTTCAACCTGGACGCGCGACTGCTCGAGCGGGCGCTCACGCTCCGGACGAAGGCGATCATGCCGGTGCACCTGTTCGGCCAGCTCGCCGACATGGAGGCGATCACCGCCATCTCCCAGCGGCACCGCGTGCCCGTCATCGAAGACGCCGCGCAGGCCGTCGGGTCCGAGTGGAGGGGCAGGCGCGCAGGGGCCTGGGGGGCGCTGGGGTGCTTGAGCTTCTTCCCTTCCAAGAACCTGGGGGCCTTCGGCGACGCTGGGGCGGTCGTGACCAACGACGCCGAGCTGGCCCGGAGCGTGAAACTGCTGCGAGCGCAGGGCCAGGAGCCCAAGTACTTCAGCAAGATCTTGGGCGGGAACTTCCGGATCGACGCCATCCAGGCCGCGGTGCTTCGCGCCAAGCTCGTGCACCTCGACGCCTGGACCGCTGCGCGCCAGCGCAACGCCGCCCGGTACCGGAAGTGGTTCGCTGCGGCGGGCTTCGACGTGAGCCAGGTGAAACCCACGCGCGAGCACCCGCTGGTCCTTCCCCCTGAGCCGGCGCACGTACGCCACATCTACAACCAGTTTTCGATTCGCTCGATCGAGCGAGACGCGCTGAAGCAGCACCTGCAGGAGCTTGGGATCGGCACCGAGATCTACTACCCACAACCGATGCACCTGCAGGAGTGCTTCGCGTCGCTGGGGTTCAAGCGCGGCGACTTCCCCGAGGCCGAAGCGGCGGCCGCCCAGTCGCTGGCGATCCCCATCTACCCAGAGCTCGAGGAGGCGCAGCAGCGCGCCGTCGTCGAGGCGATCGCGGCCTTTCACCGGCGCCGGCGATGATCACCATCGTCGACTACGGTCTGGGGAACCTCGGCTCCGTGGCGAACATGCTGCGGAAGGTCGGCGTGAAGTCCGTCATCTCGGGTGACGCTTCGACGGTGGCAGCGGCCGAGGCATTGATCCTGCCGGGCGTCGGCCACTTCGACATGGGCATGAAGAATCTGCGCGAGCGCGGGCTCGAAGGGGTGCTCACCAGCTTGGTGTTGGAGAAGAAAGTTCCGGTGATCGGGATCTGCCTTGGCATGCAGCTCCTGGCCCGGAAGAGCGAGGAGGGGAAGGAGCCGGGGCTGGCGTGGATCGCCGCGGACGTGAAGCGCTTCGACTTCACCGGGCGCCCGCCGTTGGCGATCCCCCACATGGGGTGGAGCGAGGTGGAGACGAAGGACGAGGTGCTCTTCAAGGGCCACGTGCCCGGCGAGACGCGGTTCTACTTCGTGCACTCGTACCACCTGGTGTCTGACGACCCGTTGGACGTCGCCGCGTGGGCGACTTACGGCTACCGCTTCGCCGCGTCGGTGCGGCGGGGGAACATTTGCGGCGCGCAGTTTCACCCTGAGAAGAGCCACAGGCACGGGATGGCGCTGCTGAAGAACTGGGTGGAGCTGGCCGGTCAACGAGACGGGAAGGGACAGACATGACCGCGACGTGGCACCAACTACCGGGGTGGTTCTGGGAGCTGTTGGAGACACGGGGACCGGCCGAGGGGGCCGAGCTCTCGGTGCGTGGCCAGAAGCTGGTGGTGCAGCAGGGCCTCCCCCGGAGCGCCACCCTGGTGTCGGCGCGGCAGCAGCAGACCTCGGACACCTTCGGCTTCAAGTGGGCGCTCCGCGACACTTTCGAAGGCCCGGCAGCGCGGGCGCGCATGCGGGAGTGGCTGGTGGAGCGCTACGGCGCGCTCGAGACGGATCCATGGCTGGACGAGCACGGGCCCGGTGCGGTGCTGGTCGACGCAGGTTGTGGTGCCGCCCTGTCAGCCCTGGAGTTGTTCGGCGCGCGGCTCAAACGCCTTCGCTACGTGGGCGTTGACGTGTCCACTGCCGTCGAGGTGGCCAGCGCGCGCTTCGCCGAGCGAGGGATCCCCGCCGGGTTCATCCAGGTCGACCTGAACGCCATTCCCCTCGCGCCGCAGAGCGTGGATCTCATCTTCTCCGAGGGAGTGCTGCACCACACCGACTCGACCGAGAAGGCCCTGGCCGCCCTCGTCCCCCTGCTGAAGAAAGGGGGGCGCATCATGTTCTACGTCTACAAGAAGAAGGGCCCGATCCGGGAGTTCACCGACGACCACGTGCGCCAGAAGCTCCAGGGCCTGCCCCCCGAGAAGGCCTGGGAGCTGATGATGCCCCTCACGAAACTGGGCAAGGTGCTGGGTGATCTCGACCTCGAGCTGGACGTGCCCGAGGACATCGAGCTCCTCCAGATCCCCCGCGGGAAAATCAACCTGCAGCGCTTCTTCTACTGGCACGTCTTCAAGGCCTTCTACCGGCCAGATCACACCCTCGAAGAACTCAACCACATCAACTTCGACTGGTACGCCCCGATGAACGCGCACCGGCAGACGCCGGAAGAGGTGAGGGCCTGGTGCAAGGCGTTGAGCCTTTCCATCGAGCGGGAGATCATCCAGGAAGCCGGAATCACGGTGATCGCGAAGCGATCGTGAACCGGGCGTGGCGTTGACGGTCAGGTGCGAAGGGCGCTGCGCAGCTCGTGCTGATCGGGGAAGTTCACCAGCACGCCCAGGCCCTCCCCCTGGAAGACGACCATGCTGCCCACCGCGACCGCAGACGCACCGGCGCGAATGGCCGCGGCCAGGTGGCCCACGCTCCCAGCGCCACCATTGGCGATGACTGGCACCGACACGCGGCGGCTGACCTGCCTGACCAGCTCGAGGTCGTAGCCGGACCAGGTGCCCTCCCGGTCGATGGCCGTGAGCAGGATCTCACCCGCCCCGGCGTCGGCTGCGCGGGCGGCCCACTCGCTGGGCTCCAGCTGTCCGCGCCGCGTCCCCGACACGGTCATCACTTCATAGCGGCCGAGCAGCTTGCGGCGCACGTCGATGCTGATCACCACCGCCTGGTTGCCGAACTGTCGCGCCGCCTCGCCGATCAGCGCCGGCCGCTCCACGGCTGCGCTGTTCAACACGACCTTCTCGAAGCCCATCCTGAGCAGCTCGGCGCAGGTGTCCAGCGAGCGCAGGCCCCCTCCATAGGAGAGCGGCATGAACGCCTCGGTGGCCAGCTCACGCAGCAGCTCGAGGTTGGGGGGGCGGCCCTGGCGCGTCGCGCTGGTGTCCAGCACGCACAATTCGTCTACCTCCAGCTCGTTGAAGATGCGGACGGTGTTGGCCGGATCGCCGATGTAGACACCGCCCTGGAAGCGAACCGTCTTCACCAGGCTCGCTCCGTCCAGGAGTAGGCACGGGATGACGCGGGGCCGAGAACTCATCGCCCGTCAGATCTCGTTCTTCGACGTGTACTTCAAATAGAAGCTCATCGGCACCAGGTTGGCCTTCGCCAGCACGTAGAACATCGGGCGCAGGCGCTCGAAGCGCTTCTTGTACGTCGGGTAGTCCCGGTAGGACTTGTTCGGCTGGCGGAGGATCCGCAGGAACTCATGGTTGGACAGCCCCAGCCGCTTCTTGAAGTAGTCCAGCAGGCCCTCTTCCATGTACGGCGTCTGCCGGTAAATGGAGACGGCTTCGTCACGCGACAGCTGGCCGTTCCTGACTAGCGCCGACAGGGTGTTGTTCCGGTTGTCGAAGCCAAACTTCACCGGGTTGTAGTAGGCGTGGTGGAAGGCGGTGATGCGGTTCTCCAGGTGGTGACCGCCGTAGTCCTGCCAGCCGAGCTCGGCGCTGAGCCGCTTCTTCGCCTCTTCCTTCGAGTACGCGATGTACCAGAGAGGGCGGATCTTCCGGATGCGCTGCACCACCGTCCACTTCATGAACGCGGCGAAGTCCATGTTGGGGTACGTGCGCATCGGCATCGTCCCGAACATCCGGTGCACGGACCTGATGTACTTCCCGTCCATGTACACGTTGCCCAGCGGCGAGATGCCTTCGGCCATGAACGAGTGGCCCTCCAGCACGTACTTCACCCCGTGCTTCGCGGCCGCGCGGTACAGTGTCTCGGCCAGCGCGATGTCGGTGGCGCAGTCCAGGTCGGGCACCGAGGCCTTGAAGAAGGCCCGGATGATGTCGTCGGCCTCTTTGTTGTCGACGACGTGCGTGTAGAGGTCGACCTTCAGCTTCGAGAGCACCTTGCGGATGTTCTCGGTCGCGATGGCCGTGTTCCAGGTGTTGTCGTAGTGCGCGGCGAGCGGGCGCAGGCCCCACTCCTTCGCCCTGAGGAGCATGAAGGACGAGTCGGTTCCTCCGCTGACGCCCACCACGCAGTCGTACTTGCGGCCCTTTCCGTCGCGCTTGATCTGCTCGATGATCTCCTGCATCCGGGCCTCGCCTTCGGGCGTGCCGGTGCCGTAGTCCTTCTGCAGGTTCTCGACGGTGCGGCAGTACACGCAGACGCCTTCGGCGTCGAAGCTGATGCCATTCACCTGCTCGTCGTAGACGCACCGGGTGCACAGCTTGAGCTTGCTGATGTCCCGCCCGGTGGGGATGGGCAGCTCTTGGTTGGAGTGGATCCGCGCAGGTTCGGTCACGACGACTCCTTGTGGCTTCGGGCCTACCACGGCGCGGGCCAGGCGCCCAAACGCGGTCAGGCGTGCACGCGGGCCTTATACTCTCCATCTACGAAGATCCTGTTCCACCACTCGAACGACAGCAGGGACCAGATCAACAGGCGCCGGTTGGTGGTGCCGCTGAAGTGCTCCTCGAGCGCCACCTTCACCGAGTTGAACTCGAGGTACTCGTAGATGCGCGCGCGCGGGTCGAGCAACAGCCGGCGGATGTACTCGATGCTCGAGCCCTTGAACCAGGACGCGTCCGGCGCGGAAAACCCCTGCTTGAGCGCGGTGGTGTAGTCGGGCGGCAGGTACTTGGTGAGCGCCTTGCGCAGCACCAACTTCCCGTCGTTGGTCTCGAGGAAGTACGTGTTGTGCTTGGGGCGCACGTCGTTCTCGTTGAGCCGCGGCTGATCGCCCAGCTCCCGCAGCTTGTACCGGACCGGCACCTTCATGGCGAAGTCTACGAGGTCATTGTCCAGGAACGGCACGCGCGTCTCGAGGCTGTGCGCCATGCTCAGCTTGTCGTCCACCACTAGCAGGCCGGACAGGAAAGTCTTGGCCTCGAAGTAGAGCGACGCGTTCACCGACTGCTCGCGGGACATCACGGTGCCCAGGCGGCTGCCGAACACGCCGCGGAACACGTCGTAGGCGAGGCTGTCCGGTACGCCAGCGAGGGCCGCGGGCCGGAAGAACGCCCTCTTCTTCGCGTCCGGGAGCAGGCGCTGCCAGAAGTCGTAGTAGTGCTGCACGTAGTGGTCCGGATCGCTCAAGTCGAGCGTGCGGTAGTAGCGCCACGGGTAGCCAGCGAACAGCTCGTCGCCACCGGTGCCCGACAGCACCACCTTCACGAACTTCGAGGCCAGGCGGGAGATATAGAAGTTCGGGTACGATTGTCCCACGCGCAGGTCCTCGAGGTGCCAGATCAGGTCTGGCATTACGCGCTCCATGTCGCCGGCCTTCAAGACGGCTTCGTACTGTTCGGTCTTGAAGAGGTTCGACAGGAACTCGGACCGCGCCCGCTCGTCGAAGTTGAGCTCGAGGCCGGAGGCCGAGGAGAGGTCGAAGCCACAGGTGAAAGTCTTGAGGTGTTTGTGCTCGCGCGCGGCCAGGCAAACGATCGCGCCGGAGTCCATGCCCCCTGAGAGATACGCGCCGACCTCCACGTCGGACAACAGTTGCCGCTTCACGGCCTGCTCGAAGAGGCGATCGAGTTCTTCGATCGTCTCGCGCTCGTCCTCGACGCGCTGCTCGCGGAAGTCGAAGTCCCAGTACTGCTTCGGCTTGCCGACCTGTGCGTCGCCGAGCCGCACCTGGAGGAAGTGGCCGGCGGGCAGCATGTGTACGCCCTTGAAGAGCGTGCGATCAGAGAAGATGTTCTGGAACGAGAAGTACTCGCTCAAGGCCTCTGGGCTGACGCCGACCGAGAAGCCGGGGAACTCCAGAAGCGACTTGATCTCCGACGCGAAAAGCAGGGCGCGGTCGCGGAAGCACCAGTACAGCGGCTTGATGCCGTAGCGGTCGCGCACCAGCGTGAGGGTGAGCTCTCGAGCGTCCCACAGGGCGAAGGCGAACATCCCGTTGAGCCGGGAGAAGATCGCCGGACCCCACTCGGCGTAGCCCTTGAGCAGCACCTCGGTGTCGGTGCGCGAGCGGAAGCGGTGACCCTTCGCCTCCAGCTCCATGCGCAGGTTGGGGAAGTTGTAGATCTCCCCGTTGTACGAGATGACAAACTTGCCGTCCTCGGTCTGCATCGGTTGGTGGCCCGCAGAGGACAGGTCGATGATCGCCAGCCGGCGGTGCCCAAGCCCCACGAAGGACTCGGCCCAGTACCCCTCACCGTCCGGACCGCGGTGGTGGAGGACGTCCGTCATCCGCTTGATGGTCTGGATGGAGACCGGCTTGCCGTCAGTCTGAAATGCGCCGGCGACTCCGCACATGACCGAGCCTCACTTCCAGGACTTCAAGTTCTCCACCACGAAGTCGTGCTCTTCGGCGGTCATGGTCGCGTACACCGGCAGCGTCACTGTCAGGTGGTCGGCGATCAGCGCGCGCGGAAAGTCCTCGGGGCGGATCCCATACTTCTTCGTGTAGTAGCCCAGCGTGGTGACCGCGTGGGTGCCTTGCCGAGTGGAGATGCCGCGCTCCTCGAGGGCGATCATCATCTCGTTGCGCGCCTCGAACAGTTCGTCGAGGTTGGCCAGGCTGGGTTCCTTCGGTGCGAAGAGAGTCACGTAGGACTGGTAGCCGTGCCGGAAGCCCCTCGGCACCGTCGGCAGCCGCAGCCAGCCCAGGCCCTGGAGCTTGTCGTCGTACCGCTGCGCCCAGGACACACGGCGCCGCTGGATGTCGGCAGCCTTGTTCATTTGCGCCACCCCGAGCGCACCCTGGATGTCGGTCATCCGGTAGTTGAAGCCCCTCACGTTGTACTCGGCGAGGAGGAACGCGTTCTTCGCGCCGTGGCGGCTCAGGTCACTCCGGCTGGCGCCGTGATCGCGCAGGGTGCGCGCCGCCTGGGCCAGCGCAGGATCCTGGGTGGTGTTCATGCCGCCCTCGCCGGTGGTGATCGCCTTGCGGGGGTGGAAGCTGAAGCAGCCGAAGTCGCCAAAGGTGCCGACGTGGCGGTCCTGGTAGTACGACGCGAAGCCGCAGGCGGCGTCCTCGACCACGCGCAGCTTCTTGCGCCGGGCGAGGTCCATGATCGGCCCCATGTCCGCCGCCAGGCCAAAGAGGTGCACCGGGATGATCGCCCGCGTCCGGGGCGTGACTTTCCGTTCCAGCTCCGCGACGTCAAGGTTGAAGGTCTGCAGTTCCACGTCGCAGAAGACCGGGCGCGCTCCCACGTACTCCACCACGTTGGCGGTCGCGACCCAGGTGAAGGCCGGAACGACCACCTCGTCCCCCGGCCCTATCCCCAGCGCCTCCAGCGCCACGTGCAGTCCGGTCGTGCAGGAAGACACCGCCACCGCGTGCGCTGCTTTCGTGAACTCGGCGAACTTCTCTTCGAACTGCTTCACCCAGGGCCCCTGCACCACCCAGCCCGTCTCCAGTGGCTTTTGGATCAACGCGAAGTCTTCCGCCTCGAAGACCGCCTTGGTGATGGGGACCTTCATCGCGCCTGCCTCGCCCGCTCGGCCACCAAGGCCTTGTGCGCGTTGCGCCACTCGATCAGGTGCTTGAGCCCCTCGCGCAGGTTGACCTTGTACTTGAAGCCGAGGTCCTTCTCGGCGCGCTCGGTGCTGCCGATGCGGTTGGTCACAAAGGTCTTCCCCGCGGGCTCGTACTGGATCTTGAGCTTCGAGCCGGTGAGGTCGAGCAACAGCTCGCAGACCTCCTTGATCGACGTTCGCGTACCGCTGCCCACGTTGTAGAAGCGGTCGCTGGCGTTCGACTTGAGCGAGCAGACGTTCGCGCGGGCTACGTCGGTCACGTAGATGAAGTCGTAGGCCTGGGAGCCGTCGCCGTAGACGATGGGCGGCTGGCCCTGGTCGATGCGGTCGAGGATCTTCATGATCACCGCGATGTACGTGCCCTTGTAGTCCTGCCGGGCGCCATACACGTTCATGTACCGCAGGCCCACGTATGGCAGCCCGTTGCGATCGTTGAAGGCCCGGCACATCGCTTCGCCCGAGATCTTCGTGGCGCCGTAGAAGGTGCGGTTGTTGAACGGGTGGTCTTCCGTCATCGGGATCTGCACGGCGTCGCCGTACACCGAGGCCGACGAGGAATAGACGAGCCGCTCGATGTTCGCGTCGCGGCAGGCCTCGAGCACGTTGAAGGTGCCCCGGATGTTCACGTCGAAGGCTGCGCGCGGGTACTCGTAGCACTGCAACAACCACAGGGCCGCCAAGTGGACCACCGCGTTGGACTGCTTGACCGCGCCCGCGAGGATGTCGGTCTGCAGGATGTCGCCGCCGATCTCGTAGATTCGCACCCGGGGGTCCTTCAGGGCGTCCTCCAGGTTCTCCTTCGAGCCGCGGCAGAAGTTGTCGTAGACGATGATCTCCTTCACGTCGTCCTTGCGGAGCTCGTCGACCACGTGCGAGCCGATGAAGCCCGCGCCGCCAATCACCAGGATCTTCTTGCCGCGAATGTCCATCTCGTTCCTCGCCTGACCCGCTCGCCCCGTCAGGGCTCGGGGCCCTCTGTCTTCACCGGGTCCACCGGCCCCGCCACGCGGCAGGGAATGCCAAAGGCCCTCGAGTTCGCCGGAACGTCCGTCAACACCAGCGAGTGTGCGCCGATGATGCACCCGTTGCCGATGGTGACGCCCTTCGCCACGACTGTCTGTGGGCCGATGTACACCCGAGAGCCCACCTTCGTCGCCGCGCGCTCGTACGGTGCCGCCCCACCCGACTGAGCCCACTTCACGGTGTCGTGCGAGTACAGCTGCACTCCCGCCGAGATGCTGCAGTAGTCGCCGATCTCGAGGCCGCCCGAGCCATCGAGGATGGTGAAGGGCCCGATCCAGGTGTGTTTGCCGACCCGGACGTCGCCGAGCACCAGGCTGGAGTCGTAAATGCTCGTCGCCTCACCGAAGCCCAGGGTCTGCGCCCGCTCCCAGCGGTCCGACAGGTAGTCCCCCAGCGGGAGGTCGCGTTTCCACCTCGCCTGGATCTGCTGCTTCAGGTGCCCCAGGAGCCGGCGAAGTGTGTGGTACAGCCTCGCTTCTTCGCGCAGCGCGTCCGGGAACTCGAAGGCGGGCTTCTCGATGGCCATCAGGAGGACTCAGGGCGGCGGACAGTAGTGCATGCGACCAGGAGTGTCGCGGGGTTTGGGGGACCAATTGCAGGCAGGCGGCGTGCGGCCTTGGTGCCCGGTGAGGGGGCGCTGAATTCACTCGGTCCGCTCCATCCAGAAGCTCATCGGAGCGCGCGCGCGATGTTCGCGCAGAATGGGCAGGGCCGTAGCCAGCGCCTCGAAGTGATCGCAGAACAGGTGGTTGAGTGCGGCCAGCACCCGGAACTTCGTGTTGAAGGTGAGGAAGGACTCCAGCAGGTACTGCTCGTCCCACAGCAACATCTGCTTGAGGACCCAGTGCTCCGGGTAGTCGCGCGGGGTGAAGACGTCGTGCACGTGGATGACGACGCCGGGGCGGAGCCGTGGCAGCACCTGCTGGTACAGAAAGAGCACATCGCCCTGCGGACGGATGACGTGCGACGAGTCGATGAAGAGGAAGTCGCCGGGCGCGAGGGCCTCGAAGAACCCCAGGCCGACGTCTTCGACCCGCGTCCGCTCTACCGTGACGGAGAGCTTCTCCAGCCAGGGCATTTCGTACGGCTCGATGCACACGTGCTCGGTCGTCGCGCCGTTCTCCCGATTCGCGCGGATCGCCAACTGGGCCACGAGTGTAGAGTTCCCGGCGCCGATCTCGATCACCCGGCGAGGCTTCCGGGCCCGGATCATCGAGTAGTAGAAGGCCGCGTCGCCGAACGCGAACGTGCCGTTGGAGTAGCCGAACTGGGTCGGAGACGTCTGCTCCACCGGGATCCGCAACAACTCCGTGCCGAAGGTGAACGTCTCGAGCACCTTTAACTGGCCGGCGGTGTTCAGGTCCAGACCGGGGAGGGCGCGTGGACGGTTGAGGGGCTGGCGCAGATCCTCCGCGCGCACCAGCGGCTCGTAGTAGTGAGCCTGGATCGGGTAGATGCCGATCCGCTTCAGCAGGTCGCGGTTGCGGGACAGCTCGCCGATGCCGAAGCGCCGCAACAGCCTCAGGTAGGCGGCGCTGAGCGCCGTGGCCGGCAGGGTGGCCGCGTCCAGGACTCCGAAGGCCGGGCGGAGCCGCTCGCGCAGCCGAAGGCGGAAGCGGAGATCGTAGAGGCGCTGCGTGAGGTCGGACTTCGCGGTCATGAGTCACTCCTGGGACGCTGCCTCGCGCGATCGACCGCTCCGGTCAAGGCGCTCACGTAGCCGTCGACCGACCTGACCAGGGAGTACTCCCGGACTCCGGCCGCCCGGCAGGCGCTGCGCAGCTCATCTCTGCGCGCGCGAGCCGAGTCCACAACGAAGTCCGCCGCGGCGCGCAGGCTCGCGGCGTTGAAGTCCGGGCACAGGTGCGCGACGTCCGCCGAGAGCTGGGCGTCGAGATCGCCCACCCCGGTGTTCGCCACCACGGGCACTCCGCACAGGAGGTACTCCGCCACCTTGATCGGGCACACGCCGCGCATCGACAGGGCCGGCTCTCGGAAGGCGAGGCCCACGTCGGCCGCCGCGAGCAGCCCCGGCACGTCGCCGGGTGGCACCCGCCGAATCGTGAAGCCGCGGTCCACACCCGCCTCACGCAGGGCACCCCGCACGGCGTCCGCGGCGCCCGTGAGGACAAGGAAGTGCGCGTTGGGGACGCGGGCCTGCACCTGGCGGAAGACCTCGGCCATCGCCTGGGGGTGGTACTGCGGCCCAATGGAGCCGGCGTACACCACGATCAGTTGCTCTGGAGTGAGGCCCAGCGCCCGCCGCACGGTCGAGCGATCCGCGGACGCGCCTGGAGAGAACTGGTCGACGTCCTTTCCGTTGGGTACCACGTGCAGTTTCGACGCGTCGAGGGAAGGCACCCGCTCGCGAAACAGCGCGGCCGCCGCGCGCGTCCGCGTGAGCGTCGCCTCGGCCCGCCGTAGCATGGCCCGCTCAACAGCCCGGAACAGCCGGTAGTTGACGCCGTCCCGCCGCCAGGACCCGAAGTCGGCCCGCTCGTCAGGGACAAGGCCGTCGGAGTCCCATGCGATGGCCACGGGTGGAAGCAGCGGCGTGGCTGCCAGCACCATCGCCGCGGGGATGTGAGAGCGTGGCACCACCACCTCCACCGAGCGCGCGCGCACCGCTTTGGCCACGTGCAGCGCGCCGGCGGCAATCGCCGCGGCGGTGGCCAGCTGAAGCGGCCGCCGGGGCACACGGTGGTACTCGTAGGTGATCCCGTGTCTCGCGGCGACCGCCTCGCGCTCCTCGAAGACGCGCGCCTCACCCCAGGAGAACTGCGCGACGTGCACCGAGACGCCCGCGCGGCCGGCGGCCTCGAAGAGGGGAAAGAAGAGGGACTCGAGGTACGGCTGGTCCGGGCCGTCCCAGGTGACGTAGAGGGCCTTCATCGGAGCTGCGAGGCCATCAGCCGGGCGAGGGCCGACGAGGCGGTGGAGAGCGGGCCGAAGCGTCCCCGGCGGGCGGCCGTCAGGCCGGCGAGCTCGTCGTACAAGCCGTTCAACGTCCGCGCGTAGCCGGCAGGCGACATGCGCGCCTCCACCACCCTCCGGGCGGTCTCGCCGAGTGAGAGGCGCTCGCGCCTCGAGAGGCCTGCGAGGCGCTTCAGGGCCGAAGCCCACCCCTGCTCGTCGGTCGGCTTCACCTGCCAGCCAGCCGGGTAGCCGTCGACAGCCTCGTTGATGCCGTCGGCGAAGGACGCGACGAAGGGGCGCGAGCGGGCCATCGCCTCGGCGAGGCTGATGCTCGTCCCCTCCGAGAACGACGGGATGACGTACGCGTCCGCGTCGTCGAGCAACTTCCTGACGTCACTCTGAAAGCCGAGCAGGGTGACGCGGCCCTCGAGGCCGAGCTCCCGTACGAGCAGCTCCAGCTTCTCGCGCAGGGGTCCCTCTCCGGCGAGGTGGAGCTCGACGTCGGGAAGCTGGGTGGCGGTGTGCTTGAAAGCTCGCAGCAGCGTCTCGTGGTTCTTCACTTCCACCAGCCGCCCTACGGCGAGGAACCTGAAGCGCCGCCGGTCGGGCAGGGGAGTGCAAGGCTCGAGGAAGAGGGGGCTGACGCTGTTGTAGACGAGCCGCACCTTGCCGGACGGCAGGTGGTGCTCCGAGCGCAGCGCCTCGCACGTCCGCTGGGAGACGCCGATCACCACGTCCGCAAGCCGGTACACCGCCCCGAAGGCGACGCGCGCCGCGAGGCGACGCTGCGGCATTCCAACCTCCTCGATCGCCACCGACGCGGCTCCGGGCAGGCGCCGGTTCAGCGCCGCGTGCACGTTGGCCTCGAGGATGCTCGCGTGCACGACGTCAGCGCGCGAGTCCTGCAGGTACTCGTACAGGCGGGCGGTGGCGCGGGGGTTCTTCGGGGAGGGATCTACGTCCAGGCAGTCGACCCGCACCCCGAGCTCTTCCACTTTCAGCGCGGCGGCTCCCTTCTTCCAGAAAGTGCACACCCGGTAGTCGAGGCGCTGGTGGTCGATGAGCGCGGCCTGGGTGACGATGCGCGACTCCACTCCGCCGAAGTCGAGCACCGGCATGAGGCGAATGACCCGCGGGCGTGAAGGGGTGGCCATTGCAGGGGCGTCCTTACACGCAGTCGGCAGGCAGACCAACCGGGTGAATGTGCCGCCGTGCGACGGGGACTTCAGCTTGCGCCCACGCGGTGATGGTGCGATGCCGACGGGGGGCCTCACCGGCATGCGGGTCGCGTTCTACGGCAACATCTGCAACAACCTCTTCCACGTCGCTCGCGCGCTTCGTCAAGGGAGCGACATCGACGCGCACCTCTTCGTCGACGCCGTCCACGACTTCCAGATGCAGCCCGAGAGCGATGACCCGTCGCTCAAGGACAACTACCCTTCGTGGATCCACAAGCGGCGGTACATGTACCCGTGGGTTCGCTTCGCGCCCTGGGTTTCCCCGCTGGTTGCCGAGCTGCGGAACTTCGACGTGGTGGTGGTGAGCTCGAACGGCCCGCTGTACGCCCAGTTCTCGGGGAAGCCGACGTTCTTCTGGGTGAGCGGTGCGGACCTCAACGTCATGCCTTTTCCCTTCGACTTCGCGAACAAGCGTCGAGGTGTGAAGGCGCATCTCGACGCGCTCCTCACGGCGTTCTGGCAGCGCCGCGGCATCCGCCACTCCACCGAGATCTGGACCCAGGAGTTCCTGCCCTTCGAGTACTCGCTCGAGCAACTGCGCGTGCGCAGGGACCAGATCGCCCCAGTCTACTTCCCGCTGATCGTCGACCCGGCCATCGTCAAGGCAGCACCGCGCGCGGAGCTGGAGGCAGACCCGCAGATCGCCGAGATCCGCCGCCGGTCGGACTTCGTGGTCTTCCACCCCTCGCGGATCATGATCCGGACCAACCCGGCGCTCCCGCGGGCGCGAGCCCTGGTGGAGACCAAGCGCAATGACCGCCTGCTCGACGGGTTCGCGCAGTTCGTGAAGCACGGCCTCGCCCGCCACCCGCTCCTCGTCATGCCCGAGCGCTCGGCATCGCCCGACCTGGACGTGGCCAGGGACCTGATCGCCAGGTTGGGGATCGGGCAGCACGTGTATTGGGCCCGACCGCCGGTCGCGCTTGGCTTCCCGCGGTCGGAGCTGATGCGCTACTACACCGTCGCGGACGTGGTGGCGGACGACTTCGGGGACATCGGCTGGTTCGGCTCGGTGGCGGTCGAGGCGGCGGCGGTGGGGACCACGTTGATCTCCCACTTTGACGAGCGGGTGGTGTCGAAGATGTACCCGTGGCACCCCTTCGTGTCGGCGAGGGAACCTGGGGAGATCGCCGCGGCTCTCGAGCGCCTCTTTCGCAGCCCGGAGGAGCGCGCGCGGCGGGGCGCGGACGGCAAGCGGTGGTTCGCGTCCTTCCATTCTCCGGCAGGGGCCGGGCGCGTCTACGTCGACCGTTTCGTCGAGCTCGCGCGGCGGCTTGGGCTCCCCTCCCCGCGCGTGGTCCCCGTGCCGCTGGCGACCGCCTCATGATTCACTGGGTTTCCCGGGGCGCGTCGCGCGAGTTCTGGCGGAACCTGCTCGCTCAACACGGCGCGGCGATCGTCAGTCTGGGCGCCGGCTTCGTTCAGTCCTTCGTCGTGGCGCGCGCGCTGGGCCCGGCGGCCGTCGGGCTGATGGCGGCGTGCTCCGCGGTGGCTGCGATCGTCTTTCAGTTCGTCGAACTCCGCCTCCATGAGGCGGTGATCAAGTACTCGATGGAGTACGCCGCGGAGAAGAACGCGCGCGCGTGCCACGGCGTCGCGCGCGTCTCGCTGCTGCTGGACGCGGGGACCGGCGTGCTGGCCACGCTCGTGTCGCTCGCCGCCGGGTGGGTGGTGCAGGAGCGGATCGTGGCGAGCGAGCCATCGATGGCGGACCTCTACTGGCCCATTTTCCTCCTCTCGGCCGCCACCACGGCCTTTGGCCGCGTGGGCATGGCGACCGCCCTCGGGCTGATGCGCGTCTACGACGGGTTTCGGCTGCACGCGCTCGTCGTGGCAGTGAGCGCGATCCTCCGTCTTTCCGCCATGTGGGCAGCGCTGGTGCTCGGGTTCGGGATCATGGGGGTGTCCATCGCCGGGGCCGTGGTGGCGCTCGGAACGACGGCCGTGTTGGTGCCGCTCTCGTTCCGCCGGCTCGAGCGGCGCTTCCCGGGCGAGAGAGGCGGGTGGGAGGAGCTCCGCCCGCGGGCGCGGGAGATGAGGAGGTTCGTGCGTTCGACGTACCTCATCTCGGTCACCCAGATCCCCACCAAGGAGCTGGACGTGGCGCTCCTCCCTCAGCTCACGTCGCTGGAAGTGGTCGGCGCCTACAAGATTGCCAAGAACTTCATGGCTGCGGTGTGGGTGCTCGCCGATCCCCTCTTCAACACAGTGTACCCGGAGTTCACGCGGATGCTCGCCGAGAAACGACCTGCCTCGGCCCGGCGTTTTGCGCTGCGGCTGACGGCGGTCTTCGGCGTGGTGGGGCTGACGGGCAGCTTATTCGCGGCGCTGGTCGTACCGCCGCTGATCCACGGCGTGCTGGGCGATCGCTTCGCCGTGGCCACACCGCTGTTCCTGCTAATGCTCCTCGGCGCGGCGCCCTGGCTGGCGGCTTTCTGGGCGCACCCGTTCATCATCGCGGCGGGCCGGCCGGATCTCTCCCTTCGAGCCATGCTGGTCTCATCGGCGTTCATGTTCGTGGGGCTCCTCGTTGCGACGCCGCTCTGGGGAGGCATGGGGGCTGCGGCCGTGTCGGGGCTGAGCAGCTTCGCGGGGGTGGCAACGGTCCTCTTGTTCGCGCGCACCTCGGGGGTCTTCCCCCGCGCGGACGCGGTGGATGCCCCGCAGCCTGAAGCAGAGGCCACGGCATGAGCACCGAGCTCGACACGGACGTCGCCGTCATCGGCGCGGGGGTGATCGGGCTGGCTGTCGCCGAGCGCCTGTCGCGCCCGGGACGAGCGGTGGTGGTGGTCGAGAAGAACCCGACCCCGGGTATGGAGACGACCTCTCGCAACTCCCAGGTCGTCCATGCGGGCATGTACTACCCGACCGGAACGCTGAAGGCGGCGCTCTGCGTTCGGGGCAACGCCTCCTTGCTCGAGTGGTGCCGCGCGCACGCAGTTCCCCACGCCCTCGTCGGAAAGCTGATCGTCGCCACCTCCGCCGACGAGGAGCCGGAGTTGGACGCGATCTTCGAGCGGGGCAGGGCGAATGGGGTGGGGCACCTCGAGCGGGTCGACGTCCGGTTTGTGCGTGGGAAGGAGCCTGAGGTGGCTGCGACCGCGGCCCTGTGGAGCCCCCACACGGGCGTCATAGACGCCCAGGCCTTCGTCGGCTCGCTGCTCGAGCAGGGCAGGGCGCAGGGGGTGGTGCTGGCGCTGCGGCACCGGCTCCAGGCGGCAGCTACCAGAAGCGATGGCTTCGGGCTCGAAGTGCTGGGCCCGGAGGGAGATCGAATCTCCATTCGCGCCCGGCGGGTGGTGAACGCTGCGGGACTGCATGCGGACACGGTGGCCGCACTCCCGGGGATCGACGTCGACACCGCGGGCTATCGCCAGCACTTCGTGAAGGGGCACTACTTCCGGGTGCGGGCGCGGGGGCGCGTGCGACATCTCGTCTACCCCGTGCCCGTGAAGGACCTCGCGGGGCTCGGAGTCCACGTGACGGTCGGACTGGACGGCGACGTGCGCCTCGGCCCCGACGTGAAGTTCCTGGACGGGCGTCAGGAGGACTACGACGTCCCCGAGGAGCTCGCGGAGAGCTTCTGGCGCGGCGCTTCCCGCTACCTGCCCTGGCTTCGTCCCGAACTCTTGGCGCCCGACCAGGCGGGCATTCGGCCTAAGCTGTCGTCGCGCGGTGGCGGCTTCCGCGACTTCGTGATCGCCGAGGAGTCTTCTCGAGGGCTCTCTGGGTGGATCAACCTGCTGGGGATTGAGTCTCCCGGCTTGACCTGTGCCCTGGAGATTGCTGCCGAGGTCGAGCGGCTCTTGGCCTGAACCTCAACTCTCCGCCGGTCGCTCGTTCGGTGCCCGTCGTTCGAGCGTGAAGTACTTCTTGAGCTCGAGGAAGCGCGTCTCGAAGTACCGGAAGGACAGCGCCGCAACGGTGAAGGCCCCAGCGACGCCCGTGGCGATCGCCAGCAGGTAGCGAGGCTCCGGGCGGCGCTGAGCTTGTGAACGACGGCTCGCAGACCGTCCAGCGCGGGAACGTGGTTCTTCACGGCTGGCGGCTTGGACGACATGGCGGGCGCGGTTTAGGTCAATCCCGTCGGTCTGTCGCCCGTTTGGGAGGTTCCATTCAGGGCAGGAGCTACGGGCCGCTGTCGGTGCTTCAAAATCCGTCCGTGCTATGGCCATTCAGGAAGGGGACGCATGCACGCCATGAACAAAGAGCCCTTCCGCCCCGGCCCCGCCACCCTCACCACCGCCGCGCTGCTGGTGATCGTCTTCGTCCTCGAGGTCGCCCTCTCCGGCGACGAAGTCAC
>JADLDB010000196.1 GCA_020846875.1 Myxococcales bacterium
GGTCCGTCACTTCAGCGGACGCGCGGTACACGCGCATCACCAGGTCGTCCACCACCTTCCACGCCGCCACCCGGGAGAGATCGTTCATGGTGAGCGGTGTAACGCATGGGGCTGACAACCGATTCTCCGACGAATAAATACCTGGAATTACATGCCTACCGGGAACTTGCGGCGGCGCGGAGCAAGTCCACGAAGGGGTTCTTCCAGCGGACGACAGAGTACGCCTCGACGACGCGTTGCCGGCCGGCGAGGGCGACGCGTTCGCGGAGGTGGGCGTCCTCCACCAGCCGAGAGAGGGTGTGGACCCACTCGTCTTCGGTGCGGGGCAGGAAGCCGGTGACGGAGCCCTGGGCGATCTGCGTGTTGACGCCGACGGGGCTCATCACGATCGCGGCGCCACAGGCCATGGACGTGAGCGCCTTGAGGCCGCACTTCCCCTTGGACCATTCGTCGTCGGGCAAGGGCATCAGGCCGACGTCGAGGTCCTGGAGGAAAGGGATTTCGACCTCGGGGCGCCACGCTTCGCCGGCGAGCTGGAGGGGCTCATGGCGGAAGCTCGCGTCGCCCATGACGCGGAAGCGCACGTGGTCGCCGAAGCGGGCCTTGACGCGCTCGAGCGCGGCCAGGGCGAGGCGCAGGTGGGCGATGGTGGTGGCGCTGCCGCTCCAGCCGATGGTGACGGGGCGACCAGCGGGCCTGGGTGGGCCTGGAACCCAGCGGTCGGTGTCTACGCAGGTAGGAATGACGTGGACGTTGGAGTTGTGCGCGCGGGCCCAGGAGGCGAGGTAGTCGTTGCCGGCGATGACGGTGTGCGCGAGGCGGACGATGCGGGGGATCTTGTCGACGTTCTTCAGGAAGGCGAAGCGCTGGTTGGCCTCGGAGACAGCGTGGATCCAGATGGCGTCGTCGAAGTCGAAGACGACGGGGGCCTGCAGGTGGGCGAGCCACTCTGCCCACTGGTTGGAGAGGAAGAAGGCCTCGCGCTGCACGAAGACGACGTCGAAGCGGGGACGCACGAGGCGGGGCGCGAGGCTCCACAGGCGGCGGGCCAGCGCGCGTGCGGCGACCAGGCCCTTCGTCGGAGGGCTGTGCGCGCCGTAGAAGACGTCGGCCTCCGCGACGGTCAAGGCCCCGGCGTACTCGACCTCGATGCCCGCGGCGGCGAGGGCCGGCTCGAACTGCTCGAAGCGGTAGCGCTGGCTGGGCGAGCGATCGCGGCCATGGACGCCGAGGAAGAGGAGGCGCATGGCGCGTCAGCGGCGGTGGAGGCTCCGGATGGTGGACACCGTTCGTTCCCGGTCGAGTTCGCTGATGTTCGAGCCAGACGGGAGACACAGTCCCAGCTCGAACGCGCGCGCCGAGACGGTGCCCCCGAACATCCTGCACTCCTTGAACACCGGTTGCAGGTGCATCGGCTTCCACACCGGCCGCGACTCAATGTTCTCTTTCTCCAGCGCGAGCCGAATGTCCTCCCGGGTGGCCCCGAAGCGGGCGGGGTCGATGGTGATGACCGTGAGCCAACCGTTCCATTCGCCGTGGGGAGACAGCGGCATGAAGCCAATTCCATCCAACTCGCCCAGCGTCTTCTCGTAGAACGCGCGGTGGGCTCGACGAGTGGCGATGCGCTGGTCCAGCACGCGCAGTTGCCCACGGCCGATGCCCGCCAGCACGTTCGACAGCCGGTAGTTGTAGCCGATGGTCGAGTGCTCGTAGTGCGGCGCGGAGTCGCGCGCCTGCGTGGCGAGGAAGCGCGCGCGCTCGACCAGCACCTTGTCCTGGCTCACCAGCATGCCGCCACCCGAGGTGGTGATGATCTTGTTCCCGTTGAAGGAGAACACCGCGCAGCGCCCGAAGGAGCCCGCAGGTCGCCCCCTCCACGTCGCGCCCAGCGCCTCGGCCGCGTCCTCGAACAACGGCACGTCGTACGTCGCGCAGATGCGCTCGATCGCCTCGTTGTCGGCGCACTGCCCGTAGAGGTCGACGCTCACCACCGCGCCCACCCGCTTGCCGCGCCTCTTCGCGTCGGCCAGCGCCTCCTCGAGGCGCGCCGGGTCCATGTTCCAGGTGGCCGCCTCGGAGTCGACGAAGACGGGCGTCGCGCCCACGTACGTCACAGGGTTGGCCGACGCCGCGAAGGTGAGCGACGAGACGATGACCTCGTCGCCCGGCTTCACGCCGAGCAGCATGAGCCCCAGGTGCAGCGCTGCGGTGCCGCTCGACAGCGCTGCCGCGTGCGGGACCTGTACCCGCGCCGCCAGCTCCTTCTCGAAGGCGTCGACGTGGGGCCCCAGCGGGGCGACCCAGTTGGTGTCGAACGCCTCCTGGACGAACTGCTGCTCCTCGGTGCCGAGGTGGGGCGACGACAGGTAGACGCGCGCGGGCATGGGGCGCTCCCTTAGCAGAACCCGTGGCTAGCGCAGCCGTCGCGCGGGCACGCCCACCGCCGTGACGCCAGATTCAATCTGCTTGAGCACGACGGCCCCGCCCCCGATGGTGCAGTCGTCACCGACGGTCGCGAGGTGAAGCAGCGTCGCCCCAATGCCGATATGTGTGCGCGCCCCCACTCGTGCCCCGCCGCCAAGGGTTGCACTGGGAGAAACGTGCGTGAAGTCGCCGATCACGCACTCGTGCTCGACGACGCTCGCAGTATTCAAGATGACGCCGGCGCCGACTCGCACTTCCGCGTTGACCACGGACATCGCCATCACGACGGTACCCGCGCCGAGCCGAGCTGTAGGCGACACCCAAGCCCGCGCGTGAACGGCGGTGAGCAGGGTGTGCCCTTGCTCAGTCAGCGCGGCCGCAACTCGCTCTCTGGCTCGGTTGCCACCGATGCCCAGTGCGACGACCCGAGGGGGTTGCCGCGCGAGCCAAGCGCCAGTTCCAAGAACAGGCAGCCCCAGCGCCTGCTTTTCAATCAGCTCGTTGTCGTCGACGAAGCCCTCCACGACCAGCCCGGCGGACTGCACCACCTCGGCGACGACCCGCCCATGGCCACCAGCACCGAAGACGAGGACAGGAAGAGAGGCCACGTTCCGCAGTATATGGACGGCGTGACGCGGGAACAGCAACTGGCCGTGAAGCGCTTCGTTGACGTCCTGGGCGCAGCCACCGGGCTCGCCGTGACGGCGCCACTCATGGCGGCCGCCGCGCTGGCGATTCGCGCCAGCATGGGCGGGCCGGTGTTGTTCCGGCAGCAGCGCCCAGGGCAGGGCGGACGGCCCTTTCACGTGTACAAGTTCCGCACGATGTCCGACGCGCGCGACGGACGCGGCCAGCTCAAGGCTGACCACGAGCGCCTCACCGCGGTCGGCCGGTTCATTCGTGGGACCAGCCTCGACGAGCTGCCGCAGTTGCTGAACGTGTTGAAGGGCGAGATGAGCCTCGTCGGCCCGCGACCGCTGCTGATGCAGTACCTCGACCGCTACAACGCCCGGCAGGCGCGTCGCCACGACGTGAAGCCGGGCATCACCGGCCTGGCCCAGGTGCGCGGGCGCAACGCGCTCAGCTGGGAAGAGAAGTTCGAGTACGACGTGCAGTACGTCGAAGGCTGGTCGCTGGGACTCGACGCCCGAATCCTGTTCGAGACGGTCAAGAAGGTGGTCCGGCGCGAAGGCATCTCGCAGCAGGGCCAGGCGACGATGACCGAGTTCATGGGGACGGAGGAGTGACGTCTGTCCCGCGCCGCGTCGTGCACGTGCTGACCGTGGCCGACTCGCTCAGCTTCATCGACGAGGTGGTGCGGCGCTCGCTCGCGCGGGGCTTCGAGGTGACGGTGGTGACGTCTCCCGACGAGCGGCTGGACGTCTTCGGGCGGCGGCTGGGCGCCCGCACGGTGGCGCTCGAGATGCCTCGTCGCGTGACGCCGCTGGGCGACTGGCAGGCCCTGACGAAGCTGCACGCGCTGCTCGAGCGGCTCGCCCCCGGCGTCGTGCACGCGCACACCCCAAAGGGTGGCCTGCTGGGCACGCTGGCGGCGAAAGCGGCCGGAGTGCCGGTGCGGCTGTACCACATGCGCGGGTTGCCCTTCGTGACGCTGAAGGGGTCGATGCGCGCGCTCATGCAGACGACCGAGCGCGTGTCCTGTGACGCGGCGACACGCGTGCTGTGCCAGTCGCCGTCGCTGCGACGTACGGCGCTCGAGCACCGCCTGGTGGACCCGGAGCGGTGCGAAGTGGTGCTGAAGGGCAGCAACGGCGTCGACTGCGACGGGCGCTTTCTCCCGTCACGGCATGTCGCCGCGAGGCAGGCCCTGCGCGCGTCGCTGGGCATTCCCGCGCAGGACGTCGTCATCGGCTTTGTCGGGCGCCTGGTGCGGGACAAGGGCGTGCCGGAGTTGGTGTCGGCGTTCGAGCGGCTCTCGCGGGCGTGGCCGGGGGCCTGGCTGGTGCTGGCGGGGCCGTACGAGCCGCGCGACCCGGTGGATGCCGAGACGCGCGCGCGCATCGAGTCGCACCCGCGGATCCTCGCGCTAGGTTTCGTCAGCGACCCCGCGCCCGTGTACGCCGCGGCCGACGTGGTGGCGCTGCCGAGCCACCGCGAGGGCTTCCCCAACGTGCCCCTCGAGGCCGCGGCGATGGAGCGGCCCGTGGTGTCGACGCGCGTCGACGGCTGCACGGACGCCGTGGAGGACGGGGTGACGGGGCTGCTGGTGGGAGCTGCCGACGGTGAGGCGCTGGGCGCCGCGCTCGGGAGGTACCTGGGCGACGCGGAGCTCCGTCGCCGCCACGGGCAGGCCGGCCGCGCCCGGGTCGAACGGGATTTCCGCCGAGAGCACATCGCGGACGCGGTGGTGGACGTCTACGAGCGCGAAATCGCTTCGGCGCCTGGGATTTGACGGGGGCCCACACCGGGGCCTACACCCGCACTGAACCCGCGTGGGGCGGGCGGGCACGAAGGAGCCGTGACGATGCAGGAGTCCAGCCAGTGGCTGCTGCGCTACCGCCGCCTGGTGGCGGTGGGCGTGCACCTGGGCCTCTTCGCGCTGGCGCAGGCCTTCGCTTTCGGCTTGCGCTTCGAGTTCAGCATTCCTGATGTCTACTTCCCCCTGTTCTGGGTGTGGCTCGGGGCGAACCTCGTCACCAAGCTGGTGGTCTTCGGGTATTTCGGCCTGTTCTCGGGCATGTGGCGCTACACCGGGGCGAAGGACCTGGAGGCGCTGCTGAAGTCCGCGGTGCTTTCGACGCTCATCTTCTCTGTCTTCATCGTGCTGGGGGGGTACCGCAGCTACCCGCGCTCGCTGCTCGTCATCGACTTCCTGTTGACGATGATTCTCGTGGGCGGCCTGCGCTTCGGCGTGCGCTCGCTCTGGCAGCTCGCGGCGGCGGTGGGCCAGAAGAAGGACGGCCAGCAGAAGCGGGTGCTCATCGTCGGCGCGGGCAACGCCGGCGAGATGCTGGTGCGCGAGATGTTGAAGACGCACGGCGGGCGCTACGAGCCGGTGGGCTTCGTGGACGACGACCCGAACAAGAAAGGCGTCTCCATTCACGGCGTGAAGGTGCTGGGGCGGCTGGGTGAGGCGCAGCGGCTGGTGGAAGACAAGCGGGTCGACGAGGTCGTCATCGCCATCCCGTCGGCATCGGGCAAGGAGATGCGCCGCATCGTCGACACGGTGAAGAGCGCGGGCGTGTCGATTCGCACCATGCCGGGCATCGACCAGCTCATCTCGGGCCAGGTCACCATCAACCAACTGCGCAGCGTCAACATCGAGGACCTGCTGGGTCGCGAGCCGGTGTCGTTGGACACGGAGTCGCTGAAGAGCCTGCTCGCGGAGCACGTGGTGCTGGTGACGGGGGCGGGCGGAAGCATCGGCTCGGAGCTGTGCCGGCAGGTGGCGCGCTTTCACCCGACGCGGCTGGTGTTGGTGGAGCAGTCCGAGCCGGCGCTCTTCGAGATTCACCGCGAGCTGGTGAAGCACTTCCCCGAGGTTGAGGTGGTGCCCTGCATCGCCGACGTGTGCGACGTCGAGCGGGTGCGCTCGGTGTTCGGCCGGCACCGGCCGACGGTGGTGCTGCACGCGGCGGCGCACAAGCACGTGCCGATGATGGAGTGGAACCCCGGCGAGGCGCTGAAGAACAACGTCGGGGGCACGAAGATGGTGGCGGACGCGGCGCACGAGTTCGGGGTGCAGCAATTCGTCATGATCTCCACGGACAAGGCGGTCAACCCGACGTCCATCATGGGGGCGACGAAGCGGGTGGCCGAGCTCTACGTCCAGGCGATGAGCCAGAAGAGCAAGACGCGCTTCGTGGCCGTGCGCTTCGGGAACGTGCTGGGATCGGCGGGCAGCGTGATCCCCATCTTCAAGGAGCAGATCGCCGCGGGCGGGCCGGTGACGGTGACGCATCCGGACATGCGCCGGTACTTCATGACGATTCCCGAGGCGAGCCAGCTGGTGCTTCAGGCGGCGACGATGGGGCGGGGCGGGGAGATCTTCGTGCTCGACATGGGCGAGCCGGTGAAGATCGTCGACCTGGCGCGGGATCTGATCACGCTGTCGGGGCTCACTCCGGACAAGGACATCGAGATCCGCTTCACGGGCCTCCGCCCCGGCGAGAAGTTGTTCGAGGAGCTGTCCACCGCCGAGGAGAACGCGGAGAAGACGCGGCACCCGAAGATCTTCATCGGGAAGTTGCCGTCGCGGCCGTTCGACGAAGTGGCGCGGCAGTTGGAGGTCCTCCTCGAGGGAGCAAACGAGGTGACCTCGCCGGACGTGGCGCGACGGCTGGCCGAGATCGTGCCCGAGCTTCAGCGAGAAGATGCGACAGGCGGACAGGTCATCACCCTGCGGCAGCGGGCGTGAGCGACTGCGAGTCTCGAGCTGCGCTGGCGGCCGGGGCCGCGCGGAGGATCAAGAGCAGCGCGAAGAAGAAAGGCATCATCGGGGCCCGGTACCGAGACAGGGTGCCCATGTTCGTGGTGGCGAGTCCCGTCCCCAGCGCGAGGGCGAAGGCGAATACGACGCAGAACATCATCGCAGGCGAGCGGCGGATCTCGGCCAGGCTGGCCTTCCACCCTCGGCGCCTCAGGACCTGGACAAACAGCACCAGCAGGTAGGTGGCTTCCAGCGCGTTCGCCAGCTGCACGGCGTTCCGTGCCTCGAAGATGAATGGCCTGAAGAAAGCCGTCACCATGGCGACGGGCGCAAGGGCGAGCTCGGCGGAGAGTGAGCGCCTGGTGATGTCCTCGTACGGCTGAGCGCCGTCTTCCAGGCGGTAGTTGGATCCTCCCTCGACCTCGTAACCAACCCGGCGCTGGCCGGCGAGTGCAGCTGCCGCGGTCTCGGTCTCCCCCTTGACGAAGAAGCGGTTCCCGAGCACCAGTCCACCGGCGCCAATCGCGATCGCCGTGAACACTGCGAAAGGCCTGAGTGCGGCAGACCGCGCCGCAACGAATCGCGACCAGAGGTAGAAGACGGAGGCCGAGATCGACAGCGTCATCAGCACGTAGGGCTTGATCATGGCCATCACGACGGCGCTTGGGACGATCAGGGCGATCGCCGCTGCCCGGCGGGTGCCGATGGAGAACCACTGAAGACCGAGCAGGAGCGGACCCAGGACCGCGATGATCAAGGGCTCTTTCAGCACCGCGCTCGACCAGAACACGGCGCTGGGGAGGAGCGTGGCGCCGATCAGCAACAGCTGCTGCTGCTCCGGTCGAAAGTACCCGCGCAGGGCGCGGAAGATCATCACCTGAGAGACGTAGCTCGCGATCCCGACGGCCACGCACGCGGCGTAGAGGGAGTTCCCCAGCAGGAACAGGAGGAAGCCGGTCGCGGCGGACATCGACTGGGTCGACGAGGTGCCGAACACCTCTGCCGGCAGGTAGAATTCGTCGAACTGAAGAAAGGCCTTCAAGAGCTCGGGACCGAACCGGGGGAAGTCGGCCCGCAGCGCCTCGGCGAGCGGCACCCCGAAGGCGAAGTACGACAGCATGTCCCCGCCACCGCGAAAGTAGTAGAGGACCAACAGGACTTGGATGATGGCGCTCGCCACGTGGGCCGCGAAAGCCACGGTCAGCAACCGGCCTTCGTCACGGGTGTGCCGGCGGAGGATGGCCAGGTGAATCGCCACACCTACGGCGAGCACGATCGGTGTGAAGATGAAGTCTTCCATGGGCCCGGGCGCTGAGTCTCCACCAGACTCCCACTTATTCGACGTGCTGGCCAACCGGTCGGTGCAGGCCGGGGCTCCGTTCGGAGACGCCCTGGCGGTGGCCGCCGCCCGCCACGGTGTGAGCGCGCTGGTCGCTGACGTCCTCGCGGCGAGGGGGGCGCCCATCCCCGACCAACTCGCGCGAGACGCACGCGCACAGATCGCCCAGGGGCTCAAGACGAAGCGGCTCACCTTGCAGGTGCTCGACGCCCTGAGCGCCGAGGGCGTGACGCCCGTCTTGCTCAAGGGGTACGGCCTGGCGGTGCGGCTCTACCCCGAACAGCCCCTGGCGCGCCCGTCCACGGACGTCGACGTGTACGTGGACCTGGAGGAGCTTCCTCAAGTCGCCGCGGCGATGGCTCGGCTGGGCTTGAGTCGACACGATGATCCGGGTCTGGCTGACGTCTTCGAAGAGCACCACCACCTCTCCTTCGCCGGCGCGGCCGGGTTGGTGGAGGTGCACTTCAGGCTCATCGTCACGCTGGGCCGCGGTGGCTTCGACGATGTCTCGCTGCGCCGCCGGGCGCGCGACTACGTCCTCGACGGGCGCACCGCCCGCCTCCTCGACGAGGAAGACGAGTTTCTCTACCTGGCCACCCACGCGGCCAAGCACGCCTTCCTCCGGGTCTCCTGGCTGCTCGACCTCCAGCGATACCTGGCGCGGGCCACGGCCTTCGACTGGGCTCGCCTGGCCGAACGAAGCCGCGCCGCCGGTTTCCACACCGCTGTCGCGACGGCCCTCGAGCTCGTACAGCGCCTCCTCCGAGTGCCCCTGCTCGAGGACGCATGCAGGCACTTTCCCCAATCGAGGCTGCGAGGGGCCGTCGATCGCTGGCTCTTCTCGGCGGGCGCGGTGGCCTCCGCCCGCGTGTCCGATCATCGCCTGGGGGCCTTTCTGGTGCGGCTCTGGCTCGTCGACTCCCCCACACATGGAGTACGACACGTCTTCGACGGAGCGCGCCGGTTCGTCCGCCGGTTTCGCGCGGAGGAATGATTGCCAGCTTCCGATCACAGCCGCTGGTGGTTGGCAGCCGAGGCCATGCTGGCGGCCGCGCTCGTGGCCTTGCCCTGGTCCTTCGGCGGGGCACCGGGGTGGGCTTTGTGGCTCGTCGTGGGCTGTGGCGCCGCCGCTCTCCTCCTCTGGGTGACGGGAGCGTCGAGGAATCACCGGCGGTGGGGGCCCCACCTCGTCCTCGTGCTTCCGGGCGTGGCGCTCGCCATCGCGCTCCTCCAGTTGCTCCCGTTGCCTCCGGGCTTGCTCGCGCTCGTCTCCTCGCCCGCGGCCGAGCTCCGGGAGTTCGCCCTGGTCCCGCTGGGCCTGGAGAGGTGGCGCCCGGTGACGATGGACGCACCCTCCACCGCGCGCGCCGTGGCGCGAATCATAGGCCTGGGCAGTATGGTCCTGGTGGCGCTCGAACTGGGGCGGCAGGGGCACGTGCGGCGCCGACTGCTCTCGGTGCTGGCTCTGTCCGGGGTCTCTGTCGCGGTGTGTGGCTTCGGCCACCTGTTGGCCAATGCGGAGTCGCTGTTCGGCGTGCACCACTTCTACGCCCCCGTCCCTCTCCTCACGCCGTTCGGGAACACCAACCACCTCGCGGCCTGGCTGACGCTCACCGGCACTGTCGCTCTGGGGCTGGCGCTGGACGCGAAGTCTCGCGACGGGGCGATCGGCTGGGGTGCGGCAGCCTTCGCGTGTGGCGTGGGCGTGTTCCTCTCGTACTCTCGGGGCGGCATCGGCACGTTTGTCGCGACCTGGGGCCTGGTGGGGGCGGCCGTGCTGGCGCGGAAGGGTGGAGGCATCCGCTCGGTGCTGCCGTGGGTGGCCATCGCCGCCACCGTGGCCTTCGCTGGCCTGTTGTCCTTCGAGCAGCTGCTCGCCCGCGCGGAGACGCTGAGCAGCGTGGAGAAGCTGCGCGCCACGAAGGTAGAGCTCTGGCCGATGCTCTGGCGCGGCGCGCTCGCCTATTGGCCGGTGGGGCTGGGCCTCGGCGCCTTCGAGCTCGGCTTCGCGCGCTTCCAGGACCAGCAGCTCGACGTCACCTTCACGCACCCGGAGAACCTGGTCCTGCAGTGGGCCAGCGAGGCGGGCCTCCCCCTCACTGTCATGCTCGGGGCGGTGGTCTTCGTCCTCTCTGTGCGGGTCCGGAGAAACACGTGGGAGCTCCCGCTCGAGCGTACGGCGATGATCGCGGTGGCGGGTGTGCTGCTCCACGACCTCTTCGACTTCTCGCTCGAGCTCAATGCGTTGGCAGCGGGGGTGGCCATCACGGCGGGCCTGGTGTGCGCGGTCGGTCGCGACACTGAGGGGCGGGTGGCCGTCCGACGCGCTGGACCGGTCGCGAGCGTCACGCTGACGGCGGGGTCCCTGCTGGCGGCCTTGGCGGGGACCCCCGCGCATCCGGCCGCCGAGAAGGCGTTGGCGGGCGCGATCCAGAGCGGGCAGGGCGTGGAGACGGTGCGCGTCCAGGCGATCGCCGCCATCGACCGGCACCCCGCGGACTGGGTGCTGTACGCGAACGCAGGCGCCGAGATCGCGCGTCGCGGCCAGCCGCTGGAAGCGCTGGCCTGGGTCAATCGGCTGCTCTTCCTCCGCCCCGCTGACGCGCGCGCGCACATTGCCGCCGCGCAGGCGCTCATGCGCCTCGGGAAGTCGCGCCAGGCGCTCATCGAGCTCAAGACTGCGTGGGCCCTGGGCGACGTCACTTCGCTCGAGCTGGGGGTGAACATCGCCGCGAAGGAGGGGGTGTACGATCGCGTCCTCCTCGACACCCGGGGGCACCTCACGGCGGTCTACCAGCTCCTCGCCGCTCGGGGGCGGCTCGACGAGGCGGGGCTGCTGCTCGAGGCGGCGGCCGACGCCCCTTTGTCCGAGGAGCTCCGGCCCGAGCTGGCATTCTTGCGGGTGTCGCACACCCTCGAGCTCGGCGACGCCGAGGGTGCGCTGGCGCGCTGGGGGGAGCTGCCCGAAGAGGAGCGTAAGAAGGCGGAGCTGACCATGGTGCGGGTCCAGGCGCTCCAGAAGCTGGGACGGCTCGACGAGGCGGCCTCGGAGCTGGAGAGCCTGTGCAACCGGGAGCCGGGAAACACCACCGCAGCCTTCGCCCTCGCCGAGTTGCTCGAAGGGACGCGGAAGCTCGCGGCGGCCCGGCAGGCGCTCGGGCGGATCCGGGCGCTCGCGTCGAGCCAGGACGTCCGCGCCAAGACGTTTCAGGCAGAGGCCCGCACCTGGATGTTGGAGGAGCGCTGGCCTCGGGCCCTGGATGCGCTGCAGACGGCTTCCCGCATCGAGCCGGGCCGGGCGGATCTGCACTACCGGATGGCTGAGGTCTACGAGCGCATGGGCAGCCTCCATTCGGCGCTGGACGAGGTCCGCCGGGGCCGCTTGCTGGACAGCCCCGACGGTGCAAAGACGCAGGATCCGTGGGTGGAGCGCCTCGAGAAGGCGCAGGCGGCCACGCCGTGAACAGGCCTGTTGCAGAAAGGCCGGGAGTTTGAACTCCCTACCCCCGGGGTGGTACTGAGTTCAATCAGGCGGTTCACTTCCCGAGACGAGCGTGTCTTCCACCTCCACCCAGACTGACGTGTTCGGCGGAGGAGGCGCAGACGCGCGCTTCTACCTGCGCGTCGTCCTGCGGAGGAAGTGGCTCATCCTGCTCGTCTTCGCGGTAGTGGTCGCGGCGACGACGCTCTACACGACGCGCCAGCCGCGAGTGTACGCCGCGCAGATCTCGCTGATCATCGACCCCAAGGAGCCACGCTTTCTGGACGCGCAGATCCAGGACGTGAACAGCGACACCGGCTCCTACTACTGGGCCAACAAGGAGTACCTCGAGACCCAGTTCAAGATCATCCAGAGCCGCGCGGTGTCGCAGCGGGTGGTCGAGAAACTGGGGCTCAACGCCGACGTCAACTTCCTCGGACTGGCGAAGCTGCAGGACGAGAAGCGGCGCCAGGAGCTCATGGCGCGAATCGACGCGGTGTCGATCCTCCAGGCGAAGATCAGGGTCGAGCCGGTGAAGGACTCCCGCGTTTCCCTGATCAAGATCGAAGACTCGGACCCGAACCGCGCCGCCCTGCTCGCGAACGAAGTGGCGCAGGCATACATGGACGAACTGCTGGCGCAGAAGCTCAAGCTGACCGAGAACGCGTCGAAGTGGCTCGACGAGCAGCGTGGCAGCCTGTCCGAGTCGGCGACCTCCAGTGAGATGGCCCTCTACACCTTCCGCAAGCAGGCGGACATTCTGGCCATCGACGACCGGGCCAGCATGGTGTCACAGAAGCTGCAGGAGACGAGCAAGGCGCTCACCGACGTGCAGCTGAAGATCGCGGGCTTCAAGGCGCGCGTAGCGGCGATACGCAACGTCCAGGCGACGAAAGGGGCCGACGATCGCCTCTGGGCCGAGGCGCTGCCGGCCGCGCGTGAGAACGAGAACCTCAAGATGTTGAAGAATCGCCTCCACACGCTGAAGAACGAATGCACCGACCTCCAGTCCCGGTACCTCGACGGGCACCCCAAGCTCATGGAGTGCCGCGAGAAGCAGGCCGTCGCCGAGAAGGACGTGGAGCGCGAGTTGGCCAACCTCGTCCTCTCCACCGAGGCGGAGCTGAGGGAGGCCGTCGAGAAGGAGCGCAACCTGAAGGACCTCTTCGAGGGCGCCAAGGCGGAGGCCTTCGACCTCGAGAAGAAGAAGGTCGAGCTCGACAAGTTCAAGCAGGACGCGGACAACGCGAAGCGCCAGTACGAGTCGGTCTACAAGCGGCTCAAGGACATCGAGCTGTCGGGCGCGCTGCGTACGTCCAACGTGAAGGTGTTGGACTCCGCTCGGCCGTCGATGGCGCCCATCCGCCCCAACGTCCCTCAGGGTGTGCTGATGGGGATCATCGCCGGGCTCATCCTGGGCCTGGGGTTGGCCCTGTTGCTCGAGTTCCTCGACTCGTCGATCTCCTCGCAGAACGAGGTGGAAGAGCGGCTGGGGCTGACTTTTCTGGGCTTCGTGCCGACGATCCCCGAAACCCCCAGCGGCCTCAAGGACCTCCACGTCTTCCGAGAGCCGAAGTCGCTCATCGCCGAGTGCACTCGCGCGGTGCGGACGAACCTGCTCTTCATGTCACCCGACAAGCCCTTCAAGCGCATGCTGGTGACCTCCAGCGGCCCGCAGGAAGGCAAGTCCACCACGGTCATCAACCTGGGCATCACCATGGCCCAGAGCGGGAACCGGGTGCTGATCATCGACACCGACATGCGCCGTCCGCGCCTCCACCGCGCCTTTGGCGTGCCGAACGACGTCGGCGTGTCTTCGGTGGTGGTGGGTGAGGGCAGGCCCGAGGACGCGATCAAGTCCACCGAGGTGCCCGGCCTTTTCGTGCTGTCGTGTGGGCCGGTCCCACCGAACCCCGCAGAATTGTTGCACACCAAGGCCTTCTCGGACCTGCTCAGCCAGTTGGGGGAGAAGTTCGATCGGATCCTCCTCGACAGCCCGCCGGTGGGAGCGGTGGCCGACGCGGTGGTGCTCGCCACGCAGGTGGACGGGGTGGTGATGGTACTGAAGGCCGGTCAGACGCACCGCGAGGTGGCGCAGCGCACGGTGAAGGCCCTCCGCGACGTGAAGGCCAACATATACGGTGCGGTGCTCAACGACGTGAACCTCGAGAAGTCGAAGTACGGTGACTACTACTACGGTTACGCGTACCGCTACTACGGCGAGGGAGAGAAGAAGGGTGCGTGAGCAGCCAGCCTGAGGGGGGGAAGCACCCTCAGGCCGCCATGGCCTTCGGCGCCAGCCTTCGGAGCACCTCGAGGTACCTCGGCAGAACCGATCTCACCGAATAGTGGGCGACAACGTGGGCCCTGCCCGCAACCCCCATCGCCGGCAGATTCCCCCGTACCAGTTCTTCGAGCTTCGCGCCCCAGTCCTCGTTTGGCTGCACCATCAGCCCGGCGCCGCTTCCCGCGAAGATGTCGACATTGGCGCCCACGGCGCTGCTCAACACCGGCACGCCGACGGACATGTACTGGATCATCTTGAAGCCGCACTTCCCGCGGGTCTGCTCGCTGTCCAGCAGCGGCATCAGGCCCACGTCGAACGACTGCAGAGCGCGCAGCTCGCCGGGCTTATTCCAGCGCCACTGCTCCACGAGCGGGTGCCGGGCGTACTCGGGAAGGAACCCGTTCGACACGATGCGCAGCCTCGCCCTGGGCCTCCGTGCGATGCGCTCGAGGAGCGACGGGATGACCGGGCGCAGGAACGGGAAGTTCGACGCGGTTCCCATCCACCCCACGACGAGCCCGGACGGGCGACGGTTGCCTGGGGGCCGGGGCACGCACGCGTCGGTGTCGACCACGGTGGGGATGACGCTGGTGCGCTCGGGGGCGTTGACGACGCGCGCGAGGTGCTGGTTGCCGGGCACCAGGTGGTCCGCGGCGGCGACCGCCTGGTTGAAGGTCAGCTGCCGCAGCCGGCTCTCGACGCCGTCGACGCCCAGGTAGATGGCGTCGTCGAAGTCGAACACGATGGGGGTGCTGCGCCGCGCGCGGAGCCACTCGGGCAGCCCGGTGAGCGCGAAGGCCGTCTTGTGCAGGTAGAGAACGTCGTAACCGCGGTCGAAGAGGAGGTGGGCGCTGCGCACCAGTCGGCCCCGCAGCTTGTAGAGATCGCCCCACGGCTTGTCGAAGACGTCGTTGTAGCGCTCGTCGTAGGCGAAGCGGACGTCGCAGCGAACGCCGAGCCGCTCGAAGTGCGGGAAGAACTGCAGGCAGCGGAAGCGGCTGCCGGGGCTCAGCGGGCCATCAGTGAAGAAGAGGACTCGCACGGTGGACTCAGGTACTCCGCTGGGCCTCGGCCCAGGCCTTGAACATCAGGATGTCCCAGAGGTGGTACTCCCAGGAGCGGCGACCGTTCAGCAGTTCGTCCCAGCGGGCACGGATGAGCGGTGTGTTGAAGCCGTAGGCGTCGAGGCGCGCTGGCGTCAGCAAGGCTTCCGCCCAGTCGCGCAGGGGCCCCCGCAGCCAGGTGCCCAGGGGCACGCCGAAGCCCATCTTGGCCGACGAGATGATGCCCGGCGGCACGTAGCGGGCGAGGACCTGCCGGAGGATCCACTTGCCGGTTCCTCCGCGCACCTTCAGGTGCAGCGGCAACCTCCAGGCGAAGGCGAAGACGCGGTGATCGAGCAGCGGCTCGCGGGCCTCCAGGCTGACGGCCATGGAGGCCCGATCCACTTTGGTGAGGATGTCATCGGGCAGGTACTCCAACGTGTCGCGCAGCATCATCTCTTCGGCCACGCTGCCGCCCTTGTCGCGCACCAGTGGCGTCGGGCCGAGCCCACTCGGCCGCGGCTCGTCGAGCAACACGCGGTCCGCGGGGAGCCAGTGACTCGCGAGCAGGGCGTGCATGTGCTCGGGGCTGGCCGTGTCGAGCACCGACGCCGCCTTGTGGAGGCGCAGCCCGGGCAGGCGCATCACCGGCAGCACCCGGCGGGTGCGATCGAAGAACGAGTCCCACTCCCCGGGTGAGCGCGAGGTGATGAGGCTAGCCAGCGCGGCGCGGAGGGCGCGTGGCAGCCGGCGCTCGACATCCCAGAGGCGGGGGCCCCAGAGGTGGCGGGTGTAGCCTCCGAAGTACTCGTCACCGCCGTCACCCGACAGCGCCACGGTGACGTCCCGCCGCGCCAGCCGTGAGACGAGGAAGGTGGGGATCTGCGACGAGTCGGCGAAGGGCTCGTCGTACATCGTCGGCAGCAGCGGGATGACGTCGAGCGCGTCCTTCGCGGTGACGGTGAAGGCCGTGTGGTGGGTGTTGAGGTGCCGTGCCACCGCCCGCGCGGCGGTCCCTTCGTCGAACGCGGCCGTTTCGTTCTCGATGGAGAAGGTGAGGACCGGGCGATCGCTCTGCGCCTGCATCAGCCCCACCACCGTGGAGGAGTCGACCCCGCCTGACAGGAACGCGCCCAAGGGGACGTCGGCGACCATGCGTAGCTTGACGGCATCTCGCAGCAGCGAATCGAGCTCGTCGATTGCTTCCGCCTCCGTGCCGGGGAAAGGCGTGGCGAGCCCCTCGCGAGCCACGGCCACGGGATCCCAGAAGCGGGTGACGCGCGGCGGGCGATCGGGCGCCGAGAAGGAGAGGATCGAGGCTGGCGGCGCGCGCCGGGTCCCCGCGTAAATCGAGGTCTCACCGGGGACGCAGTTGGCGCGCAGGAAGCCGGCCAGTGCCGCGCGGTCAAGGGTGGTGTCGAACCCGGGGAAGTGGCGCAGCGCCTTCAGCTCGGAGGCGAAGGCGAGTCCATGGGCGGTGCGGGTCCAGTACAGCGGCTTGATGCCGAGGCGATCGCGCACCAGGTGCAGGGCGCACTCGCGCGTGTCAGCCAGGGCGAAGGCGAACATGCCGACGAAACGGGTGACGGCGGGCTCGAGCCCCCAAGCCTCGATACACGCGAGCATCACTTCGGTGTCAGACGTGCCCCGCCAGGCGGGCGCGCGGCCCTCCCGCTCGAGCGCTTCGCGGAGCTGTCGGTAGTTGTAGACCTCGCCGTTGAAGGCGATGACGAAGCGGCCTGACGCCGAGGCCATCGGCTGGTGGCCGGTGGCGGAGAGGTCGACGATGGACAGCCGGCGGTGGCCGAACGCGAGGCCGGTGTCGTCGCGCCACGTGCCGGAGTCGTCGGGGCCACGGTGGGCGAGCGCTCCCGTCAACTCCGAGAGCAGCTTCTCGGACGTCGGCCGGTCCAGAGATGGGGCCCAGAGGCCGGTCACGCCGCACATGGCGAGGGACTTATACCCGGTGCCTTCGTCGCCGTTCAGGGGCGAATGAAGACCCACCCGTCTCCGCCCGCCTCGCCGCTCTCGGACGTGAAGCCAACGCCGCCCAGCCCTCCGCCCACGAAGATGTTCCCGCGAGTGGTGAGGGTGGGGGTGCCCCCATCCTGCGCCGTGACGTAGACGCGCCCGCCGCCTCCACCTCCGCCTCCACCCGCCCGCGCGCCCACCAGGTTGACCCAGGCTCCGCCGCCCCGGCCGCCGACCGCCGAGATGGCCCCGCGGTTGTCGAAGCGGTCGACAGCGAAGAAGACCGTCCCGCCGGCGCCTGCGCCACCGCCGCCGCTGTTGGTGTAGAAGCCGCCCGCGTTCTCACCCGGGGCACCGTCCGCGAAGACGGCGCCCTCGTTGACGAAGCCCGCCGCCTGCAGCACGAGCACGCCGGCCCCTGCTCCGCCCGTGCCCTGGCAAGCCTCGGCCGCGAACGAGACGTCTGCCTTCCCTGCCGAGCCGCCACCGCCTCCACCCTCCGTTGGTACGGACGAGGGGCCAACCAACGCGGCCCCGCCCGCACCGCCATCAGTACTCGCACCGGCGTAGAGGCCCGCGCCTCCTCGGCCTCCCCGCCCACCGTTGGCTCCCCCTCCGCCCCCGGCCAGGGAGCCACCTCCCCCACCCCCTGAGGGTGCGCCGCCGGCCGCTGGGACAGAGCATGGGCAGGAACAACCGTCGGCACCGTTGGCAGCACCTGGGCCGCCGGCGCCGGGGCGCGGCTGGGTGAGGAGTGGACCGCAGTGTCCCCCCTGGCCGCCCGCCCCGCCGTTGGCCCCGCCGCCCGCGCCCCCCACGCCCGCGGCCGTCGCGCTGGCACAGGCCGCCGAGCCACCGCCCGAGTAGGCCGGCGCCTGGGGCGTCTGGAGGAAGATCCGCGCGTCTTGCCCAATCATCGCGGTGCCGGCCACGCCGATGCGAGCGCGGTTGGCGAGCACCCTGGCTTGATCCGCCAAGGTGAAGTCCCCGCCCGTCTGCACGACGGCGTCCGGTGACAGCTCGAGCGTTCCGGTCGCCTCGACGCGCAGCCAGTTGCGTGTGCGGAGCGTCATGCCGCTGGCTACGCTCAATCGCCCGGCGCTGCCGACGACCAGGCATTCGTACTCCGCGAGCGACCCGGTCAGCGAGAGGAGGTTGGAGATGGTGACGATGGGTGGTGCGGTGCAGGACTGCCACAGGCCCACGTTGCAGGTCTCGCTCCCGGAGCCGCACGCGTTGTCGCAGCGCCGGCTCTGCCCGTCGACCGTGCCGTCGCAGTCGTCGTCACGGGCGTTGCAGGACTCGAGCGCGGCGGGGTTCACGTCGGCACGGGAGTCGTCGCAGTCTCCGGTCACCAGGGTGAACCCCGAGGCAGGCAACTGGCAGGCGAGCAGGCTGTTGGCCGGGTCCCCGTAGCCGTCCCCGTCGGCGTCGCGGAAGTACCGGGTCCTGACGTCCTCGTCCGACTCACCATCGCAGTCGTTGTCGCGGTTGTCGCAGACCTCCACGCGCCCGGGAGAGCTGGTCGAGTCCACGTCGTTGCAGTCGCCGTCCATGGGGACGAAGCCCACCGGGGCCGAGCAGCCGTCGACGAAGAGGGCGCCGTTCCCGTAGCCGTCGTGATCCTGGTCGGCGAAGAAGCGTACCGCCGCGGCCTTGTCCACCTCACCGTCGCAGTCGTTGTCCTTCTCGTCGCACACCTCGGCGGCGCCCGCGAAGATGGCGGCGTCGTCGTTACGGCAGTCGTCGCACGAGTGCCTGTCTCCGTCAGCGTCCGCGCACCCGCAGTGCCCGGCCTCGACGGCCCCGCAGCGCTGGGGGGCAGGGCAGTCCGCGTCGGCCCGGCAGAAGCTGCAGACCTCGTCCAGACAGACCAGCCCCGGGTCGCACTCGCTGGTGGCCGTGCAGGCCTGCACTTTGGGAGGTCTGTTGGGACAGGCGGTAAGGACGAGTGCGGCGACCGCCAGGGAGACCGAGAAGGGGTGGTGCCTCATGAGCTCCTCTGCTGCCGGCCCGGGTGAGTATGGCCAGCCTTCAACCAGAAAGCGATCGCACCAACTGCTCGTACCGGTCGAGGCCCGTCGCCAGGGAAAAGTGAGCCCGCGCTCGCTCTCGCGCTTCGCGGTTGGGTCCGGCTGGCGCGGCGGCAAGGACGTCGGCTGCTGCGTCGAGGGCCACGTCGGACACGGAGTCAAGGACCAGCCCTGCGCCGGCGCGCGACACCCACTCTCCCACCTCGCGGTTGCAGCCGTGGACGCAGACGCGGACGCCGCTGGCGAAGAACTCGGCGAGCTTGGTTGGCATCATGGCGGTCTTGGCCTTCGTCTCCGGGGTCAGCAGCAGCACGCCCCACGTCATGAGGTTCATCCAGAAGGGGATGGCCTCGTGGTCGACCCGAGTGATGGTCAGCCGGTCCTCAGGCACTCCCTCCGCCGCGAAGGCCTGTGTCCAGTCTTTGCGCTGCGCGGTCAGCACGAGCACCTGGGCCTGGGGCGAACGCGCGAGGACCCGTGCCGCGAGGCGAGCCGTCTCCCGGCCCAGGTAGGCCCGGTTGAGCGAGCCCACCACGCCCAACACCAGCCGGCCCTTCAGTTGCTCGATGATCTCGTGGGGCACTCGGCCCAGCTCGTCGGGCCTGCGCGGGTGAAACTCGTCAAAGTCGGCGCAGGTCGGGATCACCACGACGGGCCCGCGAGGCTGCCCGAAGTCACCTCGACGCACGTCGTCCGCCTGAAGCCCCGTCAGGGTGACGACGGCCGAGGCTCGGGAGAAGAGGCGACGCTCGACCGCCCGCGCCACCTTTAGCCGGGCGGGGGTGGTGAACCAGCGGCCTTCCTCGAGGCGCTCGTCGATCCAGTACCCGCGCGCGTCGAAGATCCACCGGCGGGCAAGGGTCGTCTGGAGGCCGAGCGCGACGACCCCGGCGTGGTAGGCCCGGGCGTGGAGCAGCACGGATCGATGGCGCAGCACCTGCTGGGTGGCGATGGCCGAGAGCCGCCCCATGTTCTCGGCGACTGCGGCAGGGCTGCCCCCTTCGCGGTACACCCCCCATCGCCAATGGATGCCGGCCTTCCGGGCGCGGTCCTCGACCTCGGCGAGGCGGGCCTTGTCTTCGAGATCGCGTTGGCGCTCGATGGAGACGAGCGCATAGGGTAGGCCGCGGTTGGAGAGTCCCTCGATGACCCGGAAGACCTGGCTGAAACCCAGGTGGCTCAGGATCCCCTCGATGCTCAAGTACAGGACAGGTCTCATGGGGATGGCGGCGTGCGGCAATGTCGCTGAATCTCTGGCTCTGGTCGAGGGACCAACGCCGGGAGGCGAGCGGTGAGCGTGCACGACAGCCGGATCATCGAGTTCCCCCGGATCTCGGATCCCCGCGGCAACCTGACCTTCGTCGAAGGTGGGGTGCACGTCCCGTTCGCCATCGAGCGGGTGTACTACCTGTACGACGTGCCAGGCGGGGAAACACGAGGTGGGCACGCCCACCGCGAGCTGGAGCAAGTGATCATCGCGATGTCGGGGAGCTTCGACGTGGTGCTGGACGACGGCTTCGAGAAGAAGACGTACTCCCTCAACCGCAGCTACTACGGGCTCTTCCTCCCCCGGATGGTGTGGCGAGAGTTGGTGAACTTCTCCTCGGGCGCGGTGTGCACGGTGCTGGCGTCCATGCGCTTCAGCGAAAGCGACTACTTCCGGAGCTACGACGAGTTCGTCGCCGCGGCCCGTTCACGAGGGCGCACGTGACGGCGAAGGCGGCACCGGGTGGGATGTCACTGTTGCGTACCTCGGCGCTCGCCGCAGTGAGCACCGCCATCAAGGTGAGCACGGCCTTCATCAGCGTCAAGGCCATTGCCTGGTTCGCGGGACCCGAGGGGCTGGCGAAGCTGGGGCAGCTGAGCAACGTCATCTCTGTCGTCACCATCGTCGCGGGCGGAGGCATCTTCGGCGGGGTGACCAAGTACGTGGCGGAGTACCGCGCCGCGGGCAAGAGCCTCGGGCCCCTGGTCGCGACCAGCGTCGCGCTCATCCTCGCCTGCTCGGTGGGCGCGGCGCTCCTGCTCGGGGGCAGCGCGTGGTTCGTTGCAGCCCACGTCCTGGGCGACGGCTCCTACTGGCAGCTCATCCTGCTCCTGGCGCTCCTCACCGGCTTCGTGGCCGGGAACAACCTGCTCACCTCGCTGCTCAACGGGCACAAAGACATCGGGCGGCTGACGAGGGTGAATGTCACGACCAGTCTCGCGGGGGTGGTGCTCACCGTGGCGCTGGTGTGGGCGATGGGCGTGCAGGGAGCCCTGCTGGCGCTGATCGTCACGCCGGTGGCCACGTTCCTCGGGGCGGTGCTCCTGGTCCGGCGCACGGAGTGGTGGCCGCTGCTCAAGCAACGCCCCCGCTTCGACAGAGGCGAGCTCAAGGGGCTGTCGCGCTTCACCGCGATGAGCGTCACAACGGCGGTGTGCGGCCCGGTGGCGATGATCGTCCTGCGGGACTACCTGGCCGCCCACGCTTCCTGGCAGGAGGTGGGCTACTGGCAGGGAGTGTGGAAGATCTCCGAGGTGTACCTGATGGTGGCGACGCTCTCGATCTCGACCTACTTCCTTCCGCGGCTCTCGGAGCTGAAGGACCCCGCGGAGCTGCGGCGCGAGATCCTGCAGGGCTACAAGACGCTCTTGCCGCTGGTGGCGCTCACCGCGGCGGGCATCTTCGTGTTCCGCACGCTGCTCATCAGGCTCCTCTTCGCGCCTGGCTTCGAGCCCATGGAACACTTCTTTCTGTTCCAGCTCATCGGCGACTTCTTCAAGATTGGCTCCTGGGTGGTGGCCCACCTGATGCTGGCGAAGGCGACCACGCGTCTGTTCATCATCTCGGAAATCGTCTTCTCCGGCGCCTTCGTCGGCTGGTCGCTTTTCTTCGTGAAGCACTTCGGCGCGGTGGGCGTCACCTACGCGTTTGCCTTGAACTACCTCACGTACTGGATCTTCATGGCGTGGGTCTTCCGGGACTACCTCGTCGCGCAGAAGCGGAGCCCCGCGGCCGCTCCGCAGTCGGAGGCCACGCATGGATGAAAAGCTGAAGCACGACATGAGCCGGTTCGCCAAGCTGACGTACGAAGACTTCAAGCGCCTGGCGGCCGACGACTCGCTCACGCCCTACCAGCGGATCGGCTTCCCCGATTCGTACCGAGAGGGCTTCGAGCCAGCGATCGTGGCCGACATGATCGCGAAGGTGCCCCCGCTGCAGGCGCAGGGCGGCGTGATGATCGACATCGGCTGCGGTTGCTCCGACCTCCCCAGGCTCCTCGCCGCGCACGGCGAGAGGCTCGGACAGCAGTTGGTCTTCATCGACTCCGCCGAGATGCTCGACCGGGTGCAGGCCGGTCCACACGTCCGGAAGGTGCCTGGGAAGTTCCCCGCGATGCCGGCCCTCGTCGAAGAATTCCGAGGCCGCGCGACGGCGGTGATCGCCTACAGCGTTCTGCACTACGTGTTCGAAGGTGAGGATCTGTTTGGCTTCCTCGACGCGGCCTGCGGCCTGCTGGCGCCGGGGGGGCACCTGCTCCTCGGAGACCTCCCGAACGTCTCCAAGCGGAGGCGCTTCTTCGCGTCGGAGACAGGCGTCGCGTTTCACAAGGCGTTCATGAAGACGGAACAGCCGCCGGTGGTGGAGCCCTACGCGCTCGAGCCGGCGCGGATCGACGATGGAGTCGTCTTCGGCATCCTGATGCGCTATCGCGCGGCGGGATTCGACGCCTACGTCCTGCCGCAGGGCCCGGCGCTGCCCTTGAGGAACCGCCGTGAGGATCTGCTCATCGTGAGGCCGTGACCATGAAGAAGACCAAGAAGCTGGTGTTGTTCGGGGACAGCGCCTACGGCGAGATCGCCTACGAGTACTTTACCCACGACTCGGAGTACGAGGTGGTGGCCTTCACGGTGACGCAGGAGTACCTGAAGGCCGACTCGAAGTTCGGGTTGCCGGTGGTGCCCTTCGAGCAGGTGGCGGACCTCTACCCGGCGCACAGCCACGAGCTGCACGTGGCCCTCGTCTACAACCAGCTCAACCGCGTGCGCCGCCGTTTCTACGAAGAAGCGAAGGCCAAGGGCTACCGGCTGGCGAGCTACGTCAGCTCGCGCGCCTTCGTGTGGCGCAATGTGACCCTGGGCGACAACGTCTTCATCTTCGAGGACAACACCGTCCAGCCCTTCGTGAAGCTGGGGAGCAACCTCGTGCTCTGGAGCGGCAACCACATCGGCCACCACTCGACGCTGCGCGATCACTCTTTCATCTCATCGCACGTGGTGATCAGCGGGTTCTGCGACATCGGCGAGTCGTGCTTCTTCGGCGTCAACTCCACCATCGGGAACAACGTGACGGTGGGCAGGGACTGCCTGGTGGGGAGCGGGGCGATGGTGGTGAAGGACCTTCCCCCGGGCTCGCTGCTCAAGGGGCCGATGACGAAGCCCGACGAGCAGACGACGTGGGCGAAGTTTGGGCTACCGCCGGGCGGAGAATGAGCTCGAGCCTGGTCGTCACGCGGTACTCGCCGGACCAAGCCGCGGAGTGGGACGCCTTCGTTGACGCGGCCCGCAACGGGCTGTTCCTCTTCCGCCGCGGGTACATGGACTACCACGCCGACCGCTTCCCGGATGCGTCGCTGCTGATTCGCGACGAGGGCCGGCTGATCGCCTTGCTTCCGGCCTCGCACGCGGCCGGAGCGCTCCTCTCTCACTCCGGCCTGACGTTCGGGGGCCTGGTGTTCGCGCCGTCCCTGCGGGCGGCGCAGGTCGTCGCGGCGCTCGGCGCGGTGAGGCACGCGCTGAGCGGCCTGGGGTATTCGCGGCTCGTCTACAAGCAGGTTCCTCCGTACTTCTACGAACCGCTCTCGAGCGAGGACTCCTATGCGCTCTTCAGGGCCGGAGCGCGGCTGACGCGGGTCGACGCGAGCTTCGTGTTGGACGTCGCCGCCCGCCCAGCGATCCAGGAGCGACGGCAGCGGTCGATGAAGAAGGCGCGTAAGGCGGGGGTGGAGGTAGGTGAATCAGGCGAGCTCGCGCGCTACTGGAGCGAGGTGCTGGTCCCGGTGCTCGAGGCGCGTCACGGGGTCGCGCCGGTGCACACCATCGCGGAGATGGAGCTCCTGAAAGCCCGCTTCCCCGAGAACATCCGGCTCTTCGTTGCGACCCGCGAGGGCCGCGTCGTCGCGGGGACGGTGCTGTACCTCTACCGCGGCCTCACGCACGCCCAGTACATCGCCGCGAACGACGAAGGCCGAGAGACGGGGGCGCTGGATCTGGTGTTCGGGCACGTCCTCGAGCAGCAGCCGCAGCCCGCGCGGTTCTTCAGCTTCGGGATCTCCACCGAGGAGCAGGGACGGGTGTTGAACGAGGGGCTGGCGGAGTGGAAGGAAGGCTTCGGCGCCCGGAGTGTCCCGCATTGCACCTGGGAGGTGAGCTGATCCCAGCGTCAGCGCTTGCGGCGCGCGACGCCGATGCCCTCTCGACCGAAGTCGTTGCCGTTGTAGAAGCCGAGCACCCCCGAAGGAGTTTCTACCGTCGCGAGGTACATGATCGCCTGACTGTCGAAGCCGGCATGCGAGACGTCGAGGCCCAGCTCCGCGTCGCGGCGGGTGAAGGCGAGGCCGTCGGTGGAGCTCGCGTAGCCCAGCCGGTAGGCCCCGAGGGAGCGCCGCCGCACTGAGTAGAAGAGTTCCCAGCCCGTCTCGCTCCGCAGAAGCCATGGGCGGCCAAACCCGTGTTCATCGGGGTCGGACAGCTCCATCACGACGCGGCCCGCGTCTGGCCACGTGCGGCCGTCCGGCGACTCGACGTATCTCAGGTCGTAGACAGGGACGTGCTTGCCGGCCACCTCCGTCCACTGGTTGCCGCCGATGTACCACATGGCAAAGCGCGCCCCGTCGAAGTCCACGAACGGGCCGCAGCGGAAGTAGGCCTCGCCTTCGGAGCGATCCAGGACCGGCACCTCTGCGTAACGGTGGAAGGTGAGCCCGTCGTCCACGCTGATGGCGAGGCCGGTGAAGAGGCGGTACCGCACTCCCCGGCAGAGCTCGAAGCCGACGTAGTACATCAACACCTCGTCCCCGCGGCCGCGGAGGACGGACGTCACCACCACCCCGTTATCGTCGAAGCAGCCTGGGCGGCCGAGTTCCAGGAGCGGCCCCGGCTGCCGGATCACCCGGGTCGGACTCAAGGAGTCCACCTCGAGGAAGGACGGCCGGCCGCGACCTTCGCTGTCGCACGCCGAGTAGTAGATCCGCAAAGCCCCGGACCGTGAGAGGTACGGCGTGGGGATCATGGCGTGGCTCAGCGCCCATGGCTCCCGCACCGGCAAGGTGATGAGGCCCAGCTTCGACCAGTTCACGGCGAACCTCTTCAGTCACCTCGCGCTACGGTAGGATGAGCCCAGCAAACATGGGTCGTTCGCACGACGTGAAGGTTAGTATTCTGACGCCCGCGTTCAACCACGAGCGGTTCGTCGAACAGTCGATCCGCAGTGCCTGGGCGCAGACCCACTCCGACGTCGAGCACATCATCGTCGACGACTGCTCGACCGACGGCACGCCGGCGCTCATCGAGCGGGTGATCCGCGATGCGCCGATCCCGACGCGCTTCATTCGCAACGTGCGGAACGTCGGGCCCGGACGGACCGTCAACCTGGCCTTCGAGCACTCCACGGGAGACTGGGTGTGCTTCCTCGCCTCGGACGACGCCTACGCCCCGTGGAAGCTGGAGAAGCTGCTCGCCTTCGCGCAGCGCCTCGGGCCCGACTTTGGTGTCTTGCACGGGGACTGTTGGGCCATGGACGAGGTGGGGGCGATCGGCGGGCGGCTGTACGAGCGCTCGATCATCCGCCCCGCGCACGGAGACGTCTTTCTCGACTACGCGATGGGCCGCGTTGGCGTGAACGGGCTGGGTGTGCTCATTCGGAGAGACGTCTTCCAGGCGATCGGGGGCAACGACCCGGTGCTGCTCGCGGAGGACTTCGACTTCTACCTACGCCTGGCGCGCATCACCCGCTTCGCATACCTGAATGAGGGGGTGGCGTACGTCCGCGCGCTTTCCTCCAGCCTTGGGCGAAACCCGACGCGGTACATGGATTCGGTCTTCGCGGCGCTCGAGCGGCAGCGCGAAGCGCTCGGCGGGCACTATCGAGAGGCCCTCCACACTTTGCACCTCCGCGCGTTCGATGCCTACGCGCGGTTTGGGCCGATGCGCCGCGCCGTGAGCCACGGGAAGGACGCGCTGATGACGGCGTCAGATCCAGGACAACTGGCGGTGGCCGCCCGTCACATCGCGCTCGGGGGTACCCGTGAGGCGGTGGTGAAGGTAGTCTCGCCGTACCTACCTGGAGCCGTCCGGGACGCACTCCGGAGGCTCAACCGAGGCCTCATGCGGCGGACGTACGGTGCGCGCGGGCCATCCCAGCGATCGTTGTGACTCGATTGCCGAGGTTGAATCGCGCGCCGAGCGGGGAGTTGCTGATCGCGCGCGAGAGGCTCTTGAGGAGCGACCTCGCGGATCGAGCTGGTCTTTCGATTGCGCACGCGCCGCTGCAGACTCACCGCCGCCACAAAGAGGTGTGGCTGGGCCTCGAGGTGATGAAGCCCGCCGCAAGCAGGGCCGCGGGGCGTCGGCTCCCGTCATCGCGCGGCGACCTCGCGAAAATGCGCCTCGAGGCGGGCCGGCATCGCCGCGCTCGTCGAGAGGACGAGGTTCGCCTGCTCTCCCTGGCCCGAGCGCAGCGACTCGAGGGGATGGTCCACGGCCGCTGGTTCCTCCAGGGACGGCACGCGCCAGGCGCGATAGCCACACTGCTCGAGCAGTCCCACCGCTCGCGAGACGGTCGCCTCCCTGCCACGCGTCCACGTCGGGGTCCACTCGAGCACCAGGTCCGGCCGGAGCCGCGACAGGGTCTGTTCGCCGCCGGCGAGCACGTCCGGCTCGAAGCCCTCCACATCGATCTTCAGGAGATCCGGCTCGAGCCCCCGCTGCGCGACGAGCTGATCGAGCGTCACCGCGTCGACCTCGATCGTCTCCACCGCCTGCGCTTCGGGTCGAGCCACCGCGGAAGTGAAGCCGGAGTCGTCACCCGCGAAGGCGAAGAGCTTCAGCGTGCCGGGCAGCGACGCGACCGCGAGGTTGACTGGCCTCACCCGAAGCAGCGGGTTGAGCTGGGTGTTCGCCGCCAGCCGCGCGAAGGTTCGCGGGTGCGCCTCGACGGCCGTCACCTCACAGCCCGGCGCGCGGGCCGCCGTGCGCAGCGAATAGATGCCCACGTTGGCCCCCACGTCGATGAGGCAGCGGCTTTCCTGGGAGAGGCAGGACAAGCTCTCGAAGTTGGGGTCAAGCCAGCCGAAGTAGTGCACCCACTGGATGAACTCGTGGGGGAAGAGGTCCAGTCGAACGCCCCCAACCACGACGTGTCGCACGTCCTGCGGGTCGAACTGCCCCGGCTGAGGGAGCAGATGAGCCAGGCCCTGCTGGATGCGGCGCGGCGACTGCCACATTGCCCGGCGGAGCGCCCTCTCGGTCACACCACCCCGAATGCGGGCACGAACACGGTGCAGCAGGTCCCTCAGCAGGCCACGGGTGCTCATGGGCGAAGCGTGGGCTTCCATCGGTTCCACCATTCGGCGGCAATCAACATGTACCAGACTCTCCCGGCGAAACCGTGCACGCCCCGCGCATAGAGCCGCACCTGGCGGCGCAGTTCCCGGCGGTCGAGGACCTCGGCGATCGCTGAGCTCTCGATGCGTTCGAGCGTCAGCTCGGGCGGCACGCTCGACAGCCACTCGGCGATGGGCGGCGCGAAGCCCATCTTCTTTCGGGTGAAGACGCTCGACGGTAGCGAGGCGGAGAAGAGCTCGCGCAGCGGCCGCTTCGAGCCGCGCTCGTCCAGCAGCCAGTCGGGGCGAGCGGCCATGACCAACTCGAAGAGCCGGTGATCCAGCAGCGGGCTGCGCACCTCCAGCCCGACCGCCATGCTGGCGCGATCCACCTTCACGAAGTTGTCTTCCGGCAGGTAGTTCTCGATGTCACAGGCCATCATTTGGAGGAGGGGGGGCCGGTGGGAATGGCGGGCGAGGGAGAGCTCGAGCGGATCGCGCCAGGGCGCCTCCGCGCGCAGCACCGGCGGCCAGCGGCGGGTCGCATAGGCGCGCAGCTCGCTGGGGTAGGCCACCTCGAGCCGCCTCCGCGCGCGCGCCAGGCGTGAGGTCCCCCGAAGCCAGGTGGGTACGGTCTGCTGTGCGGTCGCGAGGACGGCATCCACCGCGCCGGGCAGCCGCCGGTACCGCTCGTGCGCCGCGAGCGCGACCTGGTACCGCGCGTATCCCCCGAGCAGCTCGTCTCCTCCGTCCCCCGAGAGGGCCACCGTTACGTGTTTGCGCATCTCCCGGGTGATGGCCAGCGTGGGAATCGCCGACGGGTCGCCATGCAAGTCGCCCCACACCTCGACGACGGCCGCGGCCAGACTCTCTGGAGGAGGCGCAACGCGCAATTCGGTGTGCACGCTGCCGAGGTGCTGAGCGACCTCCCGCGCGAACGCGCCTTCCGAGTACCGGGGATCGTCGAAGTCCGCGGTGTAGGTTCGCAACGGGGTGGCGGAAAGCGCGCGCCCGGCCAGTAGAGAGACCACCGAGGAGTCCACGCCTCCACTGAGGAAGGCGCCCAGCGGGACGTCCGAGCGGAGGCGAATCCGCACCGCGTCCGCCAGCGTCGCGCGGAATTGCTCCAGCCAGGCCTCTCGGTTGGACGCCGGTGGCGGTGACGGCAACGCCCAGTAGCGGTGCACGCGCGTGCGAAGGACGCCGTCGTCCACCCAGGCCTCGAGCGCGCAGCCCTGCGGCACCACCTGCACGGTCGACAGCCCACAGCGCGGGGCCGCGACGAAGCCGTATTGGAGAAACTCGCCCAGGCGATCGAGCGTGGTCTCGCGGGCGACCTCGTCGTCGACAAGGAGCGCCGGCAGCTCGCTGGCAAACCGCAGGGTCCCTCGTCGAGTCATCGCCCAGTACAGCGGCTTCTTTCCGAGTCGATCGCGGACCAGCCAGAGCCGTTGACGGCGCTCCTCCCAGACGGCAAAGGCGAACATGCCCACCGCCCCGGACAGCGCACTCACCCCCTTGCGCGCCCACTCCTCCGCGAGCACCTCGGTGTCGCCGGTGGTCCGCCAGCCGCCGTCCGGCGCCTGCGCGCGCGCTTTGATCTCGAGGTAATTGTAGAGTTCGCCGTTGAAGGCGAGCGCGACGCGGCGATCCGCGGACCACATCGGCTGCGCCGCTCGTGGGTCGAGGTCGAGGATCGCCAGGCGCCGGTGCCCCAATAGGCACGGCCCCGACCTCACGGTGCCCCGCCCGTCGGGGCCACGGTGCGCGAGTGACGTGTCGGCCCGTGAGGAGAACGGCTCCGCCGGAGCGCTCACATCCAACCGCAGCTCTCCAAAGATGCCACACATGATCAGCGCCAGCCCCTCTCGAAGGCCAGGCGATCGAAGAGCGCTTCCCAGCGGTCTGCGCAGACGCGAATGTCGAAGTCCTGCTCGATGCGGCGTCGCGCCTCACGCCCGAGGCGCTCCTTGAGACCGGGCGTGGCCTCCAGTCTGCCCAACGCTTCCGCGATGCCACTGGAGCTGCGCGGCTGCACGAGCAGGCCGCTGCGGTCGTGCTCCACGAAGTCCAGGGCGCCGGCGAGGCCTGGCGTGACGACCGGAGTCCCGACGGCCATCGCCTCCGCCAGCACCCGGCCGAAGCCCTCCCCGTGCGGGCTGGGCAGAGCGAGGGCGTCGGCCGCCGCGATGACGGGCATCAACTCGGATTGAGGCACCGTCCCCATAAACCGGACTGCGCGCCCCAGGCCCAGCCCCTCGGCCAGCCGCTTGAGCTCCTGCTCGCGGGGTCCCGCGCCGTAGAGGAGGACGACCACCTTTGCGCTGCCCAGTTCCGCGGCGGCCTGGATCAAGTACTCGTGGCCCTTGTCCGACGCGAGCCGCGCGGGGCACACCACGGTGAACGCGTTGCCCAGCCCGAGCCGCGCGCGGGCGTCGGCCTTCCCTGCGTCGGCCTGCCGCTGGAGCTCGGCGACCGGAAAGCCGTTCCAGATCACGTCGACGTGGCGCAGGCCCAGGTGCCGCTCATGGTGCCGCGCCACCGCGGTGCTGATGCCCACGTGTCCCTGGACGGCAGTCCTCATGAGCGCGCCGTAGGCGGCTCTGCGGGCCCGCCGCTGCGGGTTGTTGGCCGGGTAAACGTCGAAGTCGACGTGATGGTACGAGGCGACGCGGATCGGCCGCCTCGCCAGAGGACGGGTGAGGGCCGAGGTCATCGAGGCTTCGGCCATCAGGCTGCGGACGAAGTCGAACACCCCCAGGTGGATGACTCGCGCGAGGGCCGCCACCCGGCGTGGACCGTTGACGAGGCCAGGCAGGCCCAGCCGGTGGACCTTGAGGCCCGCGGCTTCGAAGTCACCGAGCAGGTCGTCCGGCTCGTGCAGCGAGCAAATCTCCACGTCGTGACCCCGGGCCGACAGCTCGGCCGCGGCGAACAAGAGCGAGTACTCGGCGCCGGCCCGGTTGAGCGAGGGGACAACCTGGAGGATCCGCCAGCGAGTCACCGCACCTGCCCCTCGGCCTCGAGCCAGGCACAGAGGTCGCTCACCGCTGACTCGAAGCTGCGGCGCGGCGCGTAGTCGAGCAGCTCGCGCGCCTGGGTGAGGTCGGCCATGGTCGCGTCCACGTCCCCCTTCTGCATCGGTGTGTGCTCGATGATGGGCTCGACGCCCAGCTGCCTGGCGATGCTGCGGACCATCTCCAGCAGGCGCACTGGCTTGCCCGCTCCCAGGTTCACGACGTGGTAGCCCCGCGCGCGGTCGAGCGCGGCCACCACTCCGTCGACGATGTCGAGGACGTGCGTGTAGTCCCGCTCGGACGAGCCATCGCCGAACAAAGTGATGCGCTCGCCCGCGGCGATCTTCTTCGCGAACTTGTGGATGGCGAGATCCGGCCGCTGCCGGGCGCCCACGGCGGTGAAGAAGCGCAGGCAGATCACGTTCAGCCCGTGGAGGTGGTGCGCGGTGAAGCACTGCAGCTCGCCGGCCCGCTTGCTCGCGGCATAGGGTGAGAGAGGCCTGTCGGCGCCGAGCGCCTCTCGCGAGGGTCGAGGCGAGTCATTGCCGTACACCGAAGACGAGGACGCGAACACCAGCCGCGTCACGCCGGCCTGGGCGCAGGCGTCGAGGACGCTCTGGGTGCCTTCCACGTTGTTCTGCATGTACCACCGAGGGCGCTCGACGGACGGTCGCACCCCGGCCCAGGCCGCGAGGTGCACGACGGCTTCGACGTGGTGCCGGGCGAGGGTGTCGCGGAGCACGGCCTCGTCACGAATGTCGCCGCGCACCAGGGCGAAGGCGGGGTGGCCTTGCACGCCGGTCAGGTTGCGCTCCTTGCGCTGCGGCGCGTAGAAGTCATTGAAGTTGTCCAGCACCACCACCCGGTCCCCGCGCGCGAGGAGGGCCTCCGTCAGGTGGGAGCCGATGAAGCCTGCGCCTCCGGTGACGAGCACGGTCATGCAGACCTCGCGAGGAGCGGCGTGGGCCGGGTCGGGCGAGCCAGGAAGAGCTCGAGCATCCTCAGGAGGAAGACCTGGGGGCCGAGATCGCGCGTGCCGGACCCGTGGCGCTCGGTGAGCTTCTCCAGGGTGTCGCGCCGGACGATCTGGAGGAGCGCTTCGTGGCGTGGCCGGTGCAATTCGGCTGTGCGGTCCTGCCTGAACCACGCGCCCAGAGGTACCCCGAAGCCCATCTTGGGGCGCTCGAGGATCTCTCGCGGTATCAGGTCACGCAGGGCGCGCTTGAGCAGCCACTTGGTCGTTCGTCCCTGCAGCTTGGCGGTCCCTGGGAGCGAGAAGGCGAACTCCATCAGCGCGGTGTCGAGAAACGGAGACCGTGTCTCGAGGCCCACGGCCATGGAAGCACGATCGGTCTTCACGTTCAGGTCGTCGAGCAGGTAGGTCCGGGCGTTGGCGTAGAGGAGTTGGTTGATGACGTCGGCGCCGCGGTCCCGAGCGTGCTGTAGCAGCCGTTCGTACGACTCCCCAAGGACTCCGTCGTTGGCGTAGCGGGCCACTTCGGGTCTGAGCAGCTCGCGAAGCTCGGCGGTGGTGAAGAAGGTCATCCAGGAGCGGAGGCGCTCGGGCAGCTCGCGGCTCATCGCCAGGGTCATCCGGCGCGCGCGCTCCCAGGGAGCGTGGTGCGTGCCGCCTTCGGGGATGAAGGGGGCGAGGCGACGGGTGATGCTCCGCAGCCAGCCAGGGACGCGCTCGCCCAGCGAAGCAGCCAGGAACCGGGAGTAGCCCGCAAAGACCTCGTCGCCTCCATCACCGGTGAGCGCGACCGTCACGTGCTCGCGGGTGAGCTTCGAGACGACGAAGGTGGGGATACAGCTCGCGTCCCCGAAGGGCTGGTCATAGTGCCAGCTGAGGGTCTCCAGCAGGCCGAAGCTCTCGGGCCGCACCCGGAGCTCCGTGTGCTCGGTCCCCAGGCGCTCGGCCACGAGGCGTGCGTACCGTGTCTCGTCCCAGTCGGGGTGGCCTTCGAAGCCGATGCTGAACGTCTTCACGGGCCGGCTCGAGGCTCGCGCCATCGCCGCGACGACGAGGGTCGAGTCGATGCCACCCGAGAGGAACGCGCCCAGCGGAACGTCGGAGACCAGCCGGCGTTGGACAGCCTTGAAGAACAGCTCTCGAACGGTCTGTTCCGCCTCGGCCACCGCGTCGCGCGAGGTGAGCGGAAGCTCGGGGCCGAGAGGAAAGTCCCAATAGAGGGCCTCCCGCGCAAGGCCGCTCGTCTGGTGGACTTCCCAGGAAGCGGGCTTGAGCGAGCGGATCCGCGCGTAGAACGTCGCGGGCGAAGGGACGTAGCCGTGGGCCAGGTACTGCGGGACGGCCTCGGGATTCTCGCGCGTGTCCACCCTCGGGTGCGCGAGGATCGCCTTGACCTCGGAGGCGAAGAGGAGCTTCTCGCCGTCTTCGTACACGAAGAGAGGCTTCTTGCCGGTGCGATCGCGTGCGAGGAGGAGCGTGTGCTGGTGGTTGTCCCACAGTGCAATCGCGAACATGCCGTCGAGCCGGCGGATGACCTCGACGCCCCACTCCAGGTAGCCGTGGACGATGACCTCGGTGTCGCTGTGGCTCTGGAACGACCGGCCCGCGCGCTCCAGCTCCAGGCGCAGGTCCTGGAAGTTGTAGATCTCCCCGTTGAAGGCCACGGCCACCCGGCCGCTTGGATCAGCCATCGGCTGTGAGGCGCTCGGAGACAAGTCGATGACCGCGAGCCGACGGTGCCCCAGTGCTGCCTGGGCGAAGATCGCTACGCCGTCACCGTCGGGTCCGCGGTGTTGGAGCTGATCCGTCAGCCGGCGCAAGACGGCGCCATCGGGGCGGGTCCCGTTCCGGTAGAGGGCTCCGACGATTCCACACATGACAGGCGTCCCCTAACACACCGGGTGCGGCTTGGTTCCCCTCCCGCGCCAGCGGATTCTGCTGAACCGCCGCGTTTGCCCGTGGCACCAAGGGAAGCTAAGGGCACCGCCATGAGAATCTCCGTCATTGGGACTGGTTACGTCGGCCTCGTCGCGGGGACCTGCTTCGCGGACTCTGGCAACGACGTCGTCTGTGTGGACGTCGACGCGTCGAAGATCGCCGCCCTCAATGCCGGCAAGGTCCCAATCTACGAGCCGGGCCTCGACGAGCTGGTCCGAAAGAACGTGTACGAGCAACGGCTGAGCTTCTCGACCGAGCTCGGGCCGGCTGTGGAGAAGTCCCAGGTGGTCTTCATCGCGGTGGGGACACCGGAAGGCGAATCTGGCGACGCCGATCTCAAGTACGTGCTGGCGGCCGCGAAGGAGATCGGTCGTGCGATCCGCGACTACACGGTCGTGGTCGACAAGAGCACCGTTCCGGTGGGCACCGCCGACAAGGTCCGCGCGGTCATTGAGGCCGAGACGAAGGTGCCGTTCGATGTCGTCTCGAACCCGGAGTTCCTGAAAGAGGGCGCCGCGCTGGACGACTTCCTCAAGCCAGATCGAATCGTGATCGGCGCATCGAGTGAGCGCGCGCGGAACCTCATGGCCGAGCTGTATTCCCCGTTCATGCGCACGCAGGAGCGGATCATCTTCATGGATCCGCGATCAGCCGAGCTGACCAAGTACGCCGCGAACGCCATGCTCGCGACCCGCATCTCCTTCATGAACGACATCGCCTCGTTGTGCGAGCGAGTCGGGGCCGACGTGGAGCTGATCCGCAAGGGGATCGGAACCGACTCGCGCATTGGCCTGCCGTTTCTCTTCCCCGGTGTTGGCTACGGAGGGAGCTGCTTTCCGAAGGACGTGAAGGCCCTGGTGTCCGCCGCGCGGGAGAATGGCATCGAGTTCGACCTCCTGCGTGCCGTGGAGCGAACCAACGAGCGCCAGAAGAAGCTGCTGCTGCAGAAGGCCGTCAAGCACTTCGGGGAGCTCGGCGGGAGGACGTTCGGCGTCTGGGGTCTGGCCTTCAAGCCCAAGACGGACGACATGCGCGAGGCCCCTTCCATCGACCTCGTCGAGGGGTTGGTGGGGAAAGGCGCCAGGGTCCGCGCGTTCGATCCGGTGGCGGGTCATGTGGCGCGGAGAGTGCTTGGGCAGACCCTCACGCTGGTGGAGCGGCCGTACGACGCGCTGGAAGGGGCCGACGCGCTCTTCGTCGTCACCGAGTGGAATGAGTTCCGACACCCGGACTTCGAGCGCATCAAGGGGCTGCTCAAGCAGCCAGTCATCTTCGACGGACGAAACGTCTACTCCCCCAGGCGGATGCGAGAGCTCGGCTTCACGTACTTCGGGGTTGGACGTCCCTGAGGGTGAGCCTCGTCGTCGTTGGCGCTGGCGTCGCCGGGCTGTCGTCCGCGCTGGCGCTCGCCCGCGCAGGGCACCCCGTCACCGTCCTCGACGCCGGCGACAGGGCAGGGCAGGGCGTTTCTTCCCGCAACTCGCAGGTGATTCACGCCGGGCTGTACTACCCGTCCGGCTCCCTCAAGGCCCGGCTGTGCGTCGAGGGCAGGCGCCTGCTCCTCGACTTCTGCCAGCAGCACGCCGTCCCCCACGCCCTCGTCGGAAAGCTCATCGTCGGGTCCGCCCCCGACGAGGAGCCCGCGCTGCTGCGATTGCTCGAACAGGGCAGGGCGAATGGCGTGGAGGGCCTCGAGCTCGTCGGCCCCGACTTCCTCCGGGGGAGAGAGCCCCAGGTTCGCGCCTCCGCCGCCCTGTGGAGCCCCGGGACCGGGATCGTCGACGTGCATGCTCTGCTCGTCGCGCTGGAACAGCAGTGCCGCAGCCTCGGGGTGACCTTCGCCTTCCGGCATCGCGTGCTGGGCGTTCTTCCCCTCGCCCCCGATGGGGGAGAGGGAGGGCGTTGGCGATTCGAACTCACCGTCGAAGGCCCAGACCACCACGCCTTCGCGCTCCCCGCCCACGCCGTCGTCAACGCCGCCGGCCTCCACGCCGACTCCCTCGCCGGCCCCGCCGCCCCGCGCCAACACTGGGTCAAGGGCAGCTACTTCCGCTTGAAGCAACGCCGCCTCCGCCACCTCGTCTACCCCGTCCCCCCGAAGCACCTCGCCGGCCTCGGCGTCCACGTCACCGTCGGCCTCGACGGCGACACCCGCCTCGGCCCCGACGTGGAGCTCCTCCAACCCCGCCGCGAGGACTACGCCGTCGATGAGGGCCGGGCCTCCGCCTTCGCCGCCGCCGCCCGCCGCTTCCTCCCCGGCCTCGCCGACGAGGAACTCGAACCCGACCAGGCCGGCATCCGCCCCAAGCTGTCCCGCCCCGGCGAACCCTGGCAGGACTTCACCTTCGTCGAGTCGCCCAGGGGCTTCGTCAGCTGCCTTGGCCTCGAGTCCCCCGGCCTCACCGCCTGCCTCGCGGTGGGCGAGTACGTCGCCCGACTGCTCGAGCGCTGAGCTTCAAAATCCGTCCGTGCTATGGCCATCCAGGAAGGGGACGCATGCACGCCATGAACAAAGAGCCCTTCCGCCCCGGCCCCGCCACCCTCACCACCGCCGCGCTGCTGGTGATCGTCTTCGTCCTCGAGGTCGCCCTCTCCGGCGACGAAGTCAC
>JADLDB010000197.1 GCA_020846875.1 Myxococcales bacterium
CGACTCACTCGGGCGGCACGGCCACCTCGCGCTGGACCCCCACCTCGACACCACTGCAAGGCCCTCATCCGTCCACCCACCTCCTGGACCGCCGCCCGGTTTCCCGCTTTGAAGTTCTTGTTCTTCTTCACGACCGCGCTCGATGAAACGGCCCCGGTGTTCGAGGTCCTCGGCGCGACGGTCGACGAACTTGGCGTCGCGCTCCTGGAGCTGTTTCAGGCCCTCACCGGAAGCACCGCGGCCCTGCCGTCAGACGAGTACCGCAGCTTCGGACAACTGGTCGGCTCTGCGCTCGCGGGCATCGTGAATTGGACCGCGACGGCGATCTCGGTGACCGCCAGCTTCTTCACCAGCCTCGCGAAGGGAGCGACGGCGGTCGTGCAGGTATTCTCCGCGGCCTTCAATCACCTCTACGACTCGTTCGTGACCGTGCGCAGCTTTCTGACCGCGTTGGCCGAGTCGATTCGCAGCTCGTTCGCGAGCCTCTCCGATGGTGTCATCGGTCTTCTTCGTCGGGTACCCACGCGGCTCCTGCCGCCGGAGTACCAGTGGCTCGCTCGCCAGCCCTTGTCGACCGAAGTTCAGCAACAACTCACTCTGGCGACGCTGGGCACTACGCCGCCGTCCGAACTCGCCTCGTCATCGATGCCCGCTCACTCCGAGGCAGTCTCAAGAAGCGCCGAATTGGCACAACCTCCAAGCGAGCTTCTCGTCGGCCCAGGCCGTGAGCAGTTCACCCCAGCCCATCACCGTAAACCTCCAAGTCGACGGCGAGACCATCGCGCGCGCCGCTGATGCGGCTCAACGCTCCAGCGCAGGACGAGCATTCTCATCTGTTCCTGTCTACTGACCGCTCTACGGGTGTCTGCGCTCAAGCGCGACCAACTCGTCGAACGCTGGCGTGCCTTCCCATCTGAACGAATCCAACGAACGCGTTTCAGGTGCGTGCATGGGGCGCTCCTTTGGGCCGCGAGGCGCTTCGACACGTCACCGCATGGGTACACGCGAGCCCGGAAAAGGGCAAACAGCCGACGTCGAGCTTCGCTGTCAGACGGGTTCCACCCTGCCTTCCCTGATCCAACTTCTCTTCGCTGCGCTCTGGCGCGCCCTTGGCGACCGCCCGGCCGCGAGACCAGCGACCGCGGCCTGCGGCGCTCGTCGAAAGGGGACCGCACGATGTCGTCAGAGCGGCAAGAGCACCAATCGGCGCGCGGCGTCGTCGAGGATCTCCAGCCGTGCGGCGCCCGAGAGGTCGGGGAACGCGAAGCGGACCTGCCGGTTGTCCCACGGCGGGCAGGACACGTGCTCGTAGATGGCGGGCTCGGACCCGGGGAGGCCCGCGCGAAACACCTCGCCGCCGCCGCTGTCGAGCAGTCGGAAGGCGAAGTGCCCGGTCCAACTCGGCTCGGCGGTGACGACCTCGCGCTCGTCGGCGCGATGCACCGTCGCCGCCTCGGTGGGATAGATGAACAAGACCGAGTCGACGCGCAACGTGGCTTCGACCCAGCGCACCGGCAGGTGGCCCGAAGCCACCACCCAGCGGCGTCGCTCCACCTCACCGGACGCCAGCGTCAGCTCGAGCTCGAGCGTGTTGACGCCGGCGTGGAGCGGTACGTCGGCGACGAGAAAGGCGCCCTGCCCATCGACAGCGCCGCCATGGCCGTTCACCCGTACCCCGGTGACCGCGCCCGGGGGCCACCGCCCGTGCACGTCCACCCGGTCGCCGCCGATGAGCGCGCCGGCGGCGGGCAGCAGCGACTGGATCGCGACCCTGCGCTCGCCCGGCACGACCATGCACAGCTGCCGCGTGGCGTCGGAGCAACCGGGAGCGCTCAGGCACACGGCGGTGGGCCCGCCATCGACCCGGCGCCGAACTGGACGTCGAAGCCGCCTTCGCCCGCGGCGACCTCGAACACGCCCTGACCGTCTTCGACCAGGAGCCGTTGGCCCGCGCCTGCGCGCAGGGAGCCCACCACCCGCACCGGGCCAGCCCCTGTCGCCAGCGCAGGCAGGCTCCTCACCGAGATGCAGCCCTCGGCGCGGCAGCGGTCTCCGGGCAGAGCCTCCGGCTCGGAGCCGAGCGCGCTTGATGGCGCGCTGCGCCCGCACGCTGCGAGGAGAAGGAGTGCCACACGCGGGACCATCGGAACGAGAGGATGAGCAATCCCGCTTCCCGACATGGGGTGATGGTACGCGACGTCGCGAGGCGAGCACGAGGGCGGTGCCGGCGTGCAGCGCGACGGCTTCGAGGCGCGCGTGCGGAGGGCGTCAGCGCAGACGGGCGGCCGAAGACACCGTGGAAGCGGGTAGGCTGCTGCAGGTGCGGTGCACACTCCTCACGGTCTGTCTGTCAGCCACCATCGCTGGTGCACAGCCGATAGGCGCACCAGTTGTTCGGCCCGCCCCAGTATGGTTCCTCGGGGCAACGGACGAGCAGCGGTCGCAGTACGGAGCGGCTCTCAACGGAATCGTGCAGCAAGTCGTCGCGTCGTGCCGCGACGCCGGGCTGACGTGCAGTCACGTTGCTCCCGAGTGGAGTTCGCCACGCACGTACCAGCCCGGACAATCCACGCTCAGCGAAGACACTCTGTTCACCGTTTCTCCGGACGGCATCGCACCGATGGTCGGCGCCCGTCTGGCCTGTGCTGCGGCCCTGTCTGACGGCGGAGGTGACGACGTCCCATGGGTGCGTGTGACACCGATCTTCGTGACCCCGGCAGACCCCAGAGAACTCCCCGGCGCGGGAGATGTGCTCTTCCGGGGTCCACATGTCGAGGTTCGGAGCGGATCCGGGTGGCAGAGCAGTCTCGATGTACTGGTCAGCGGAACGGCCGCTGCGAGCCCCACGAAGCCGCCCCTGCTGGGTCTCCGCGTGCCTGGGGAATTCGCTCCCCTGTTGACCCCGGAGATCGCCTGAGCAGAGAACGCCTCGCTGGTCCCTTGCCCGGATCTCGTCGTCGCTCGTCGGTCACGGGCCCACCAGCCCGCTCCCTCCTCGCTTCTCGACCTCCGGGCAACGTCCTGCGCGATCCATGCTCTACCCAGGTGAAC
>JADLDB010000198.1 GCA_020846875.1 Myxococcales bacterium
CCAGAGCAATCCGCGATGCCAAAGGCTGGCTGTCCGACAGAATGCCGCAACGCTACTCCCCCACCCTGGATCAGCCGGCGTTCACCGCCGCCCTGAGCATCATGGAAGCCGAACACCACTCCCGGTCCTTCAGGAAGCTCCTCAAGGAGGTACAGGCAATGGCGCCACCGGCTTCGCTGCCGCGATGACGTCAGGCGCGGTTTCGGCGGGCGGCATGCTCGGCCCTCAACCTCGCGAGGTGGCGTCGGCTGCTCTCAGGAACTTCGTCCCGGTGCTCGATCTTTGCGATCATGCGAGGCCCGCATTCGCTCCGCCCACTCGCGAACGTCCATCGCCATGCCGTCAGGATGCGCCCGGCCTCAGGCGAACGCGGTCGCGCCTAAGCCTGCGGGAACCTTCGGTAAATTGCGTTGACCCCTCGGGGGGCCGTCCCTATAAGTCCACGGCCACCGCTGCACCCGAGAAGGACACCCCGTGAGCACCTTCGCGTTGGATCAGATTCAGGCGCAGCTCCCGCAAGCCCTCACCGAACGCTACAAGGATCGCACCGGCGCCGAGTGGGGCGTGGTGAAGCGCGAGCAGCTCGTGGCCACCTTGAGGCTGCTCAAGGAGAAGCTGGGCTTCCGCCTCTTCGTCTCCATGGACGCGGTCGACCGCCTGCACCTGCCGGCCCACGAGCAGGATCCCCGCTTCGAGGTCCTCTACTTCCTCAAGAACATCGAGCGGAACGAGCACATGCGGCTCAAGGTCCGCGTCAACGAAGGCGAAGACATCGACACCATCAAGGCCGTGTACCAGGGCGCCGACTGGGCCGAGCGCTTCGTGTGGGACTTCTACGGCGTGCGCTTTTCGGGCGGCTCCAACCGCCGCATCCTCACCTACGAGGAATTCAAGGGTCACGCGCTGCGCAAGGACTACCCGCTGCGCGGCCGGCAGAGCCTGATCCCCGAGCGCGCGATCAAGGACATCTACCGCGGCCCCGGCACCAACGGCGTGCAGGACTGACCTTCTCCTCGAGAGTTCCCATGTCCAACGACGCCACCTACGATCCCACACCGAGCAACGAAGAGCTGGAAGCGCACCTGCAGACGCGCAACATGGTGCTGAACCTGGGGCCCTCGCACCCGGCCACCCACGGCACGGTGCGCCTGCGCCTGGAGCTCGACGGCGAGACCATCGTGAAGATGGATCCCGAGATCGGCTACCTGCACCGCGGCTTCCAGAAGTCCTGCGAGAACGTCACCTGGATGCAGGCGCTGCCGTACACCGATCGCCTCGACTACGTGGCGTCGCTCACCAACAACTTCGGCTTCCTGTCGGCCATCGAGCACCTGATGGGCGTCGAGATCCCCGAGCGCGCCCAGTACATCCGCGTGGTGGGCGCCGAGCTGCACCGCATCGCCAGCCACCTCACCACCGCCGCCGCGCTCGGCCTCGAATTGGGTGGCTTCACCGCCTTCCTCTACGGGGTCGAGGCCCGCGAGCTGATCATCGATCGCGTCACCGAGCTCACCGGCGCGCGGCTCACCACCAACTTCGGCCGCATCGGGGGCCTCAACCGAGACCTGCCCCCGGGCTGGGCCGAGAAGGTCCTCAAGAGCCTGGTCAAGATCGAAGAGCTGACCGCCGAGGTGGACGGCCTGTTGACGCGCAACCGCATCTTCACCGATCGCACCCGCGGCACCGGGGTGATCACCAGGGACGATGCGCTCGACTTCGGCTTCACCGGCCCCTGCCTGCGCGCCTGCGGCGTCAGCTACGACGTGCGCAAGGCTACCCCGTACTGGGTGTACGACCGCCTCGACTGGGAAGTGCCGGTCGGCATGAACGGCGACAACTTCGACCGCTACTACCTGCGGATCCTCGAGATCCATCAGTCGATCAAGATGATCCGCCAGGCGCTCGAGCAGCTCCCCGAGGGCCCGGTGATCATCGACGACTGGCGCATCGTCCTGCCGCCCAAGGACGACGTGTACGGCACCATCGAGGGCCTGATCGCCCACTTCAAGGTGGTGATGGAAGGCGTGCCCGTGCCCCCGGGGGAGCTGTACCACTCCACCGAGAGCGCCAACGGAGAGCTCGGCTGGTACCTGCGCAGCGACGGCTCCGGCCGCCCCTACAAGGTGCACGTGCGCGCGCCGGGCTTTCAGATCCTCTCGGGCATGCAACGACTCTGCGAAGGCCGGATGCTCGCCGACCTGGTCCCCACCTTCGACACCATCAACATGATCGGCGGGGAGGTGGAGCAGTGAGCGAGGACAAGAAGCCGGCCGAGGCCCCCAGGCCCCCTCCGGGCCCGCCGCCGCCGAAGAACCCGGGCTTCATCACCTTCACCGTCGACGGGAAGGAGGTCGTCGCCAAGCCGGGCACCAACCTGATCGACGCCGCGAAGACGGTGGGCGCCGACATTCCGTACTACTGCTACCACCCGCGCCTCACCATCGCCGCCAACTGCCGCATGTGCCTGGTGGAGTCGTCGGCCGTGCAGCCGGGCAAGCTGGTGCCCGCCTGTCAGATTCCGCCCACCGAAGGCGTGGTGATCAAGACCACCACCGAGAGGGTGCGCACCCAGCAGAAGATGGTGATGGAGTTCCTGCTGCTCAACCACCCCGTCGACTGCGCGATCTGCGACCAGGCCGGCGAGTGCAAGCTGCAGGACTACTACATGCGCCACGACTTCCAGCCGTCGCGGCTGGAAGGCGGCAAGGTGCTGCGCCACAAGCGCAAGGTGCTGGGCGACACGGTGGTGCTCGATCAAGAGCGCTGCATCATGTGCACCCGCTGCGTGCGCTTCATGAGCGAGGTGGCGAAGGCCCCGCAGTTGGGCGTCTTCGGCCGCGGCTCCCACGAGGTCATCGACGTGGCGCCCGAGTACGGGAAGCTGGAGTCGAACTACTCCGGCAACATCGTCGACCTCTGCCCGGTGGGCGCGCTGCTCAATCGCGACTTCCGCTTCCGGGCCCGCGCCTGGTTCCTCTCGGCGGCGCCGTCGGTGTGCACCGGGTGCAGCCGGGGCTGCAGCACCGTGGCCGACTTCATGGGCCAGGACGTGTACCGCTACCGGCCGCGCGAGAACGAGGCGATCAACAAGTCCTGGCTGTGCGATCAGGGCCGCCTCTCGTACAAGTCCCTCAACACCCACCGCGTACCGCAGGCCGTGCTGGGCCGGGGCGCCGACGCGAAGGAAGCGCCCGCCGCCGAGGCCATCAAGTACGCGGCCATGAAGCTCCAGCCGCTGCTGGGCAGCGTGGCCTTCCTCGCCTCGCCCGTGGCCTCCAATGAGGATCTGCTGGCCAGCTTCGCCTTCGCCCGCGACGTGCTGAAGACGTCCACCGTCTACGTGGGCGGCCGGGCCGACGGACAGGCCGACTTCCTCCTGATGCAGGCCGACAAGAACCCCAACCGCAGGGGCCTGGAGTGGATCGCGAGGGCCTTCGGTCTCACCGTGCAGCCCTTCGACGCGCTGACGAAGGCGCTGGACGCGGGCCTGGTGAAGGCGCTGTTCGCGCTCGGCCACGAGGTGCCCGAGGCCGATGACGCCTGGGCCGCCCGCACCGAGAAGCTGGAGCTGTTCGTCCTGTCCGCCACCAACGAGTCGAAGGCCACCGGTCCCGCGCACGTGGTGCTGCCCGCCGCCACGCACGTGGAGGACGAAGGCACCTTCACCCAGGCCGACGGCATCACCCAGCGCTTCCGCCGCGCCTTCCCTCCTCGCGGAGAGGCCCGCCCGCACTGGCGATGGGTGGCGGAGCTGGCGAAGGAACTGGGGAATGATCTCGCCGTCGCCTCGTCGCGCGAGGTCTTCAAGAAGCTTGCGCCGGCCGTGCCGGAGCTGGCGTCCTTCGAGTGGGACAAGCAGGCCCCGGTGAACCAGACGCGCCCCGGCATCAGCACCATGGCGGCGGCGGCCGACGGGCGGCCTCCCGGCTGGCGCGAGCAGGGCGTGCCCAACCTGCGTGGTCTTTCGATTCCATAAAGAGCGAGCACGAACGTCATGCGCATTGGAATGATCTTCATCTCGATCAGCCTCATCGTCGGCGCGCTCTTCACGCTGATGGGCGCGTCCTACGCGCTCGCCGGGTGGCTGGAGAGCCTGGAGCTGTTCGCCGGCGCCGGGCACCTCGGGGCGATCCTGGTGCAGATGCTGGTGATGGTGATGGTGACGGCCACGCTGCTCACCCTGGCCGAGCGGAAGTGGTCGGCCCTCATGCAGGATCGGGTGGGCCCCAACCGCGCCCGCCTGCCGATCCCCGGGCTCAAGGACAACCCGCTGGCCGGCCTGCCCCACATCGCCACCGACGTCCTCAAGATGCTGACCAAGGAGGCCTTCCGCCCGAAGGCCGCCAGCAAGTTCCTCTTCAACCTGGGGCCCATCCTGGCCTTTGCGCCGGTGTTCGCGCTGTTCGCGATCGTCCCCGCCGGCCCCACCGTCGAGGTCATGGGCAAGCAGGTGATGATGGTGGCGGCCAACCCCGACTTCGGCCTCCTGTTCCTCTTCGCCATCGCGTCGCTGGCCGTGTACGGCACGTCGCTGGCCGGCTGGGCGTCGAACAACAAGTTCGGCCTGCTGGGCGGTGTGCGCGCGTCTTCCCAGATGGTCAGCTACGAGGTGGCGCTGGGCCTGTCGCTGGTGGGGATGATGCTGGCCTTCTCCACGGTGAAGCTGGCCGGTCCCACGGGGATGACGGCGCTGCAGGCCCCCTACCTGTGGTCCTTCAACCTCCTGGGCCTCGACGTCGGCATTCCGCGCTGGGGCATCTTCCTGCAGCCGCTCGGCTTCCTGCTCTTCTTCGCCGCCGCCTTCGCGGAGACCAAGCGCGCGCCGTTCGACACGCCGGAAGGGGAGTCGGAGATCGTCGGCTACTTCATCGAGTACTCCGGCATGCAGTTCGGCATGTTCATGATCAGCGAGTTCGTCGAGGTGGTGGTGCTGTCCGGCGTGCTGGCGGCGATCTTCTTCGGCGGCTACTACCTCCCGTTCGGCAACGAGGCGCTGATGGGGCTGCCGGTGATGAAGGCGCACCCGTGGCTGCTGGGCGCCACCCTGGGCACCGTGTTCTGGCTCAAGGTGATCCTCCTCTGCTACCTGCAGCTCGCCATCCGCTGGACGTTCCCCCGCTTCCGGTACGATCAGATCCAGACGCTGGGCTGGAAGATCCTCCTGCCGCTGGGCCTCGCCAACCTGTTCATCTCGGGCGCGCTGGTGCTGTGGGATCCGTCGCTCCACTCCCTGGCCCTGTTCGGCTTCGTGGTGCTGGGGGTGATCGTGTTCCTCACCCTGACGCCCTCGCGGCAGGTGCGCCTCGCGAAGCAGGCCGAAGAGGTCCACGGCGGCCACGGCCACGGCGACGATCACTCCCTGCCCGCCAACACGCACTGACGAGGATCCATGGCTTCCCTCACCCACGCGCCCCACGGGCACGCCGAGCCCACGAAGCAGGAGCTGATCGAGGCGGACGTTCGCGAGCGGACGTACGTCCCCGAGTTCCTCAAGGGGCTGGCGATCACCACCCGGCACTTCCTGCGCAACCTCTTCGGGGAGCGCGACACCAACACCCAGGTCGTCGACCGCACGGGCCTGTCGACGGTGAGCACCGTCTTCTACCCGGAAGAGAAGCCCGACTACCCCGAGGGCTACCGCGGCCTGCACCGGCTCGTGCCACGCGAGGACGGCAAGCCGCGCTGCGTGGCCTGCTACATGTGCGCCACCATCTGCCCGGCGCAGTGCATCTACATCGAGGCCGGCGAGTACGATCCGGCCGACGAGGCCGCCGAGTCGAGGGTGATCGAGAAGTTCCCGAGCCAGTTCGTGATCGACGAGCTGCGCTGCATCGTCTGCGGGCTGTGCGTCGACGCGTGCCCCAAGGACGCGATCCGCATGGACACGTACATGCACACGCCCAGCGAGTACAACCGGCAGGGCTTCGTGTACGACATTCCCAGGCTGCTCAAGGGGCCACCGGTGACGCACCCGACGGATCCCTGGTACAAGCGCGGCTCGTCCCTGCCGCCGGACCACGTGCACAAGGAAGCGCACACGCGGATCGGCGAAGGCGGCGGCGCGCAGCCCCGGTTGGGCGGGGGCAACGTGGAAATCGACACCTCCAAGCCCGTCGCCGTCACGAAGTTCCTGAAGTAGCGCGACGGTGACGGACGGCGCGGCGAAGAAGAAGGCCGGGCTGCTCGCGGGCTTCAAGAGCTGGCGCTTGGGCGCCGTCACCCTGCTGTCCTTGTCGTCGGGCCTGCCGCTGGGCCTCATCGTCACCGCGATGCCGGCGTGGCTGCAGTGGGCCAACGTCGACTTGAAGACCAACGCGCTCTTGACGCTCACCCAGCTTCCCTACGGGCTCAAGTTCGTCTGGTCGCCGGTGATGGACTACCTGCGGCCGCCCTTCCTCGGGTTCCGGCGAGGGTGGATCCTGGTGTGCCAGGTGGCGCTGGCCGCGGGCGCCGCCACCCTGGGCTACGTGGCCGCCGGCGTGGAGACGTGCGACCGCGCGCTCAAAGGCGCCGCGTGTGACGCGCTGGCGCCTCCCTCGCCGGGGGTGATGGCCGCGATCGCCGCACTGGCGTTGCTCATCTCCTTCGCGTCGGCCTCGCAGGACATCGTCTACGACGCGTACGCCGTCGACGTGCTGGAGAAGCACGAGCACGGGCCGGCGGTGGGCGCCCGCAGCGCGATGTACCGGGCGGGGATGTGGATGTCCGGCAGCATCGCGATCAGCCTGGGGCCGGTGTGGGGCTGGGGCTGGACGCTCGCCGCGCAGGCGCTCGTCTACGCCGCCTTGATGCCCGTGACGATCTTCGCCCCGGAGCCGAAGCTGGCCCACGAGGCTCCGAAGCGGATCCTCGACGCGGTGTGGCAACCCTTCGTGGGCTTCCTGGGGCGGCCGCGCGCCTTGGAGATCACCGCCTTCGTCCTGCTCTACCGCCTCGCCGACTCCTTCGCCGGTGCGCTGGTGAGCCCCTTCCTCCTGCAGCGGGGCTTTTCGGCCTTCGACGTGGGCGTGGTGCGGGGCGCGGTGGGCGTGTGGGGGACCTTGCTGGGCAACTTCCTCGGAGGGCTGCTCGCCGCGCGGATCGGCGTCGGCCGCGCGCTGTGGATCTGCGGCGTGCTGCAGATCGTCTCCAACGTCGGCTACGCGGTGATCGCGGTGATCGATCCGAAGTGGGGGGTGGTCGACCTGCCGGCCTTCCTGGGCGGCGCGGAGGCCGCCTCCAGCCTCAGCCTGCCTCTGCAGACGGCGATCTTCATCGAGACGGCCACGGGCGGGATGGGCTGGGGCGCCTTCGGGGTGCTGCTCCTGCGCCTCACCGACAAGCGCTTCTCCGCCACGCAGTACGCGCTCTTCTCCAGCCTGGTGGGGCTGGCCCGCACCTTCGTTGGGCCGCCGGCGGGGATCATGGCCGACGCGATGGGCTGGGCGCCCTTCTTCCTGGTGTCGATGGCCTTCGGCATCCCCGGGATGATTGTCCTGCGGCGCTTCGTGCCCTGGGGCCAGGAGCCCAAGGAGATCACCGGAGAGGCCCTCGAGCCCATACCTCCCGGGCCTGACTGGCCGCGGCGCACGCTGTGGCTGTCGGGCGTGGGCGCTGGCCTCCTCCTCGCGTCCCTGTCGATGGCCCTTTCTGTGGCGATGGCGGCGCTCAAGGTCTGGCGGGCCGGCCACGCCCTGCCCCACCCGCCGCCTCTCGAAATTTCATCGGCGCTTCACGGTGCCTTCACCTCCCTTCCGGACCTCGTGACGGCCGCTGTTTTCGCGCTGGTAGGAGGGCTGGCGGTGCCTGCCTACCTCGCCGCCCGCGGCCGGCGTGCCCCCCGGTAGGACGCCCGAAAGAAATCCGCCGCGGGGCGGGTTACAACGGGCACCGTGCTGGCGTCTCGGATCGTCTTCGGCGGGTTGATGCTCGGCGTCTTCGTGGGCGCCAACGTGTACCTCTACCGGCGGTTGGTGCG
>JADLDB010000199.1 GCA_020846875.1 Myxococcales bacterium
CCACGCCGGCAGCCCGCTCTTCCTCCACTCCGCCACTGCCCGCGCTCTCTCTTCGGGGGTGCTCGTCATCCGCCCCGCGTACCCCGCTCACGCGGCGGCGGGCCGACGGTGTTCACCGAACGGATACGGAAGGGCCGTCAACTCAGACGGTGGGACCAACTGGTAGCCGGGCCGGGTTGCGTGCCTCCGTCCAGGAGGTGGCCAGCAGGGCGACCGAGCAGATCAGCAGTGGCAGATGCAACACACCCATCCACCAACTCCCCGGTGACAACACGAACCAGACCACGACGTTCAGCAGGCCGAACACTCCACCCAGGCTGCCGACGGCCACCCGCAACCAGCCTGGATAGGAGTCCGGGCGCAGAAACATCACCGCGGCGACGACGGCCGTCACCATGCAGTAGGTAACTCCGGCGCCATTGGTGAGGGCACCGTCGAGGCCTGCGACGGCGTTCCCGCCGGCCGTGGCATAGGGGAAGGCCGCGGCAAGCAACGCCAACGGGAGCACCCATGTCCGTTTGTTGCGCAACGGGCGCGCCTCAGCCGTGAGCGAGCGGAGCGCTGCCAGACACCCAACCGCCAGCACGAGCTGAGCCAGGGCGTTGCCGGTCAGGAACGCAAACCCTGTGCCTCCGAGGTCGGCTGCGTTCTGCAGCACCCCCACGATCAGCAGGACGACTGCGTAGTAGCCGACCAGCAGGCGTGCCGAGTGCCGGACGCCCACGGCGGCGAGAACCGCGACGACCACCATCACCAGCTTGGCCAATGGCAACAGCGCCGGGATGGCGTAGGCCAGTGGGTGCTGTAGAACCTGCTGGATCAGCGCCGGGGTGTCCGGGCCGAAAACCGGACGCCAGTCGAGCAGCGCCGGGAAACCCATGACGACGAGCAGCGCACCCGCAGGCAGCAGCCAGACGAGACGGTTGCTGGCATGGACGGAGCGGGCCATTGGAGCTCCTGACGGGACACAATTCACAATTCTATCGGGCGTGGCGCGCCGGTAGCCATGCTTCACCAGGCCCACGCGAGCGCGGCCTCGGTGGCGGCGCGCAGGCGCTGGAGCGGCCCTTCGAGCGCGGCGCGGTGTCCCTCGTAGGCGCTGGGCCGCGGCGCGACCGTAAACATCAGCCAGTGCATGCCGACGATGCGCCAGAGGAAGGCGAGGCGGGGCGCTGGCAGCCGGAGCGCCGCCAGCACCTCGAGCAGGTGGGGGTGGAGCTGGGGGGACTGGCTGGGCGGGCCGAGCAGCCACCCAAGCTCGTCGAACCAGGAGAAGAAGGGCGTGCCCGGCTCGCGGACGGCGGGGTGGGCGCACAGCGCCTCGCTCACCGCCGACATGGCCTCCAGCAGCTCCCCTTCGAGCGCCGCGAGCGACGGGGGCTCGGCCGGCGTGGGGCGACCCACCACCGTGTGCTGCGCCAGGTACCGGCGAATCGACTTCAGCCACGCCAGGGCCTCGCGGACGCCCGGGCGGTCGCGGTAGCCGTCGCGGTCGTACCAGGCGATGTAGAGGTGGCCGAAGTTCCGCCGCTCCACCGGGTCGTCGGTGAGGAAGTCGCGCTTCACCTTCGGCGCGTACGGCATGAAGTTTGACCAGTCGACGTCGTAGGTCAAAACGACGCGGTGGTAGAAGTCCTGGGGCTCGAAGTCGAAGGCGTGCGCGGTGTCGGTGTGGATTGCGCCGACGTACGGGCTCAGCCGCCCCTCCCAGCGGGGCAGCTGGTACACGAAGTCGCGAAAGGACCGGCCCTCGGCGGTGACGAAGGTGACCGGCTCATCCACCGAGATGAAGAGGTGCTTGAGCGCGCGCTCGACGGTGAGGCGCTTGCCCTCGGTGCGCAGCAGGTGGGCGATGGCGCTCAGCACCAGCGGCGCCTGGAGCTCGGAGTGGAGCACCTGGTGGAACGCCTTGTCGAAGTAATATGACACCGGCCACCCGCCCAATCGGCTGCTGAGGCCCGGCGCGACGGTGCGTGACGTGGCCCGCCCACGGGTATACGTCGGCAGTGATGGAGTTTCCCGAGTTCTTCGCCGCGGCGCCCACCCTCACCTTGCGCGACCCGCTGGCCGCCTTCCTGGGGATGCCGCGCACCGGTACCCTCACCTACACCTTTGCCGACGCGGTGAAGCTGGCTGGCCACTCGTGCCCGACGGTGGCGGGCGCGTACCTAATGGTGCGCCGGGGCTTGCTGCACCTTTACGGCGAGGAGGTGCCCGAGCGCGGCGGCCTCGAGGTCAGCCTTCGCGACGAGCGCGACGAGGGCACCACCGGCGTGCTGGCGGCGGTGGCGACGCTCCTGACTGGCGCCGCGCCAGAGACGGGCTTCGGCGGCATCGGCCCCGGCGGGCGCTTCTCTCGGCGAGAGTTGCTGCGCTTCGGCGCGCCCATAGACGGCCTACTGGCGCTGCGCCGGCGCGACAACGGAAGAGGAGTCGTGCTCGACCTCGACCCCTCGAGGGTCGCGCCCGACGGGGCGATGCGCCCGCTCTTCCCCCGCGCGGTGAGTGGGCAGGCAAGCGAGGCCGAGCAGGCGCGCTTCGGCGAGCTCTGGCAGGACCGGGTGCGGCGCATGCTGCTCGAGCACGCCGACGACCCGGCGCTGGTCCTCGCGCGCGATTGGCAGCCATGAGGCCGCGGGCTTCACCACCCGGCGGCCAGGCCGGCTGGGGCCGCAGGAGCTGACGCGGCGCGCGTCCTGCCTGTCGCTCTGCAGTACCCTTGCGCCCCGTGGCCCGTCCGACGCTCCTCTCCCTGTCCACCCGCGCCGGGCGCGCCCTGTCCCCGTCCGTACTCCGGGCGGTGACTCAGCGGGCGCTGGAGGGGCTTCACGTCTGCCTCTGCCTCCACCGCGTCGCGCCGCAGCGCCGCCCCACCGACTGGCAGCCCGCCCTCACCATCCACCCCGACGAATTGGACGGCGCCGTCGAGCTGCTCCTCGCCGCGCGCCCGGGCGCCGGCTGGCTGACCCTGTCCTTCGACGACGGCTACGCGGACGCCGTGGCCTTCATCGCCGCCCGCGCGCCCCGCTGGCCCCGGGTGCGCTTCTCCTGCTTCGTCTGCCCCCAGAAGACTTTGCGCCGCGCCGGCTACCGCTGGGACCTCGTGGAGCGCGCCCTCGTCCGCGGCGTCCCCCGCGCCGACGCCCTCCACCTCCTCGACGCGCCCGTCGACCTCTCCCGGGAGAATGAGCGCGAGGACCTCCGCGCCCTCGGGGAGGACGACGACTTCCGCCTCGCCACCGTCGAAGAGGTGCGCGCCCTCCAGCGCCTGCCCAACGTCACCGTCGGCAACCACTCCAACGTCCACCTGCGCGCCACCGGCCTCGCGGATGACGTCGTCCGCGCCGAGTACCAAGAGTCCTGCGACGACTTCACCCGACTCTTCGGCCCGCTGCGCGAGGCGGCCTTCCCCTTCGGCACTCCGCGCGCCGAGTTCGACGCTCGTCACGTCGCGATGTGGCGCGAGGTGGGCGACTTCTTCCTCTGGTCCACCGAGGGCCGGCCGTTCCGCCCCGAGGAGCGCCTCCCTCGCGCCGTGCTGCCGCGCCACCCCGTCGACGGGCGACTCGCGGCGCAGGAGTTGGTGGCGTGGGTGGCCGCCCGGGCCGTGAAGTTCCGCGTCCGCGGCACCGAGTTTCAGTACTGAGGCCTCCCTGGCCCCCGAAGCACCCGCTGAACGGCCCGCGCCCACGAGAGCGCCGGCGGGTAGCGCTCCAACACGCCCTTCACCCGCGCCTTCGCCTCGGCCAGCAACTGCTCCGACAAGGGCGGCACCCCCACCGGGCCGATGACGCGGCTGTGCGTCGCGTAGTGAAACTTGTAGGCCTCGTCGCCGAGGAGGAAGTCGAACTCCGCGTGCGAGAGCGCGTGGCTGGCCTGCAGCAGGTCCTCCAGCAACAGCCGCCCCGGGGACGCCTTCGCGAAGGCCACGTCGTACGCCGGCACCCACCAGGACAGCCGCCCGCTCCACGAGGCGCCCAGGTGCGCCGCCACCAGCGTCTCGCCCGCCGACAGGCTGGACACCACCAGCGCGCCCCGGGCCTGGAGCCCCCGGAAGAGCGCGACGTTTCCCGGCACCGCGAAGAGGTCCGGCAGGCCCGACGCCCGGTACTGCGCCGACTTCCACCGCAGGCACGCCTCGAAGACGGAAGGGCGCTCGTCGGAAAAGACGAAGCGCAGCGGCCCCACTTCCCGCCCCAGCTTGGTGCGGCACCGCCGCGAGTCGTCGAAGAGGCGCGCGCGCCGCGCCTCCACGTGCGCCGTGAAGTCCTTCCAGGAAGGGAAGCGCTTCCAGTCGATGAAGGGCGCCGGCTGGTAGCCCTTCGCCTCCGGCACCCGCGCCTCCACCGTCGTCGTCGCCACCACCGCGCGCGGGAAGTACGGCACCTCCCGCAAGGGCCCCTCGTGCGGCCCCTCCAGCGGCTGGGGGAAGTCGTAGAAGGGCGCGGCCTGCAGCACCTGCGCGTCGTCCAGCACCAGCAGGCGCAGCAGCACGCCGCCTACCCGGCACACCTCGATGCTGTGCGTGCGCCCCGGGTGGAACACCTCGGCCGCCGTCTCGAGGAAGGCGTCGGAGGAGAAGAAGTTCAAGGGCGCTCCTGCTCCAGGGTGACGGCGCCGAGGAACTTCTCTTCCCCGATGAGGGCCATCGTCTTCTTCGCGTCCTCCGTGGAGGAAAGCCCCAGGTGCACCACCAGCAAGGCCGCGTCGGCCGCCAGCGCGAGGGGAATGCCCGCCGGCTTGCGCACCACCGACTCCAGGCAGACGACGGCCAGCCCGCCCGCCTCCACGTGCGTCGTCATCTCCACGATGACGCGCGAGGCCCCCGCCAGCTCCAGGCCCTCGGCGTCGAACAGCTTGGCCGAGGCGCCCCGCACCAGGCCCGCCACGTCCACCAGCGCGCTGGCCACCCGCTTCGCGGACAGGCCGGGCTGCGCCGGCACCACCACCAGGCTTCGCCAACTGCCCTTCAGGCAGGTGAGGAGCTGCTGGTAGAGGGCCTGCGTCGAAGGGCTGTCGTCCTTCTTCAGCCCCTTGTCCTCCATCGGCGGAGTCTCCTTGCGCGTCATGGCCGCGGCTCCCCTGCCCGCGTGGTGCGCACCCAGTCGCCTTCGGCCCTGGCCGCCGGCCGCCCCAGCGCCAGCGCCAGCTTCCACGCCACGTACGCCGGGGCGAAGGCCAGGTCCAGCAGCCCGCGCCCGCCCGTCCCCGACAGCCACCACCCCGCCAGCACCGCGAAGGTGAGGCCCGCCGCCGCGAAGGCGAAGAGGGCGAGCGCCGCGCCGCCCGCGCCCAGCGCCAGGAAGGCGCCCAGGGACGCCAGCAGGCCCAGCGCCGTCCACGAGGCGACGCGCGACAGCGGCGGCACCAGCACGTCCAGCGCGAGGTCGACGAGGAGGAGGCTCTGGGACAGGAGGCCCCGCCCAAGGAGCGGCCAGCCGTGCTTCTTCGCCAGCGCCCTGCGGCCGTCTTCCCAGCGTCGCCGCTGGCTGCGCGAGGCGCGCTCGCCCGCCACCATCTCGCCCGCCACCTGCGCCTCGTCCGCGTACGCCACCCGGTGGCCGGCCCTTCCCAGCGCCAGGCCGTACTCCACGTCCTCCACCAGGGAGAAGGCCCCGTACGGGACTTCGCGCAGCAGGGAGGTGGTGAAGCCCATGCCGTTACCCCGTAGCCCGCAGGACACGCCCAGCGCCTCCCGCCCCAGCCCCCGCGCCCGGTGGAAGAGGGCCAGCGCGATGGTGAGCAACCGCGTCCGCCAGGAGTCGCGCGGGTTGCGCACCGTGTAGTGGGCCTGGACGGCCTGCGCCCCGCTGCCGAGGCGCGCCGCGAAGGCCTGGAGGAGGTTGGGGGACACCAGCGTGTCCGCGTCCACCACCACGAAGGCGTCCGGCGGGTCGTCCGCGAGGAGGGCCTCGAAGGCGAAGGCCAGCGCGTAGCCCTTGCCGCGCCTCGTCTCGTCGCGGCGCTCCAGCACCCAGGCGCCCGCCGCCTTCGCCAGCGAGGCCGTCGCGTCCGTGCAGTTGTCCGCGAGGACGTGCACCGTGAAGAGGGGCCGGGGCCAGTCCACCGCGAGGCAGGACTGCACCGTGGCGGTGACGTTGGCCGCTTCGTCGTGCGCGGGGATGATGACGGCGAAGCGGAGCGCGGGTGGCGGCGGGGTGGGAGGCGGCTTCTTCGCGGTGGCCAGCGCCAGGGACGAGAGGACGAGGAGGTACGCCGAGACAGCCACCGCCGGCAGCGCGAGGAGGACGAGGAAGAGGGAGAGGGCCGTCATGCGGACTGCTCCTCTCCGCCGATGGGGGCGAGGGGGTGGGGGGCGAGGGAGGCGGAGGCCAGTTGCCCGGCGAGGGCCAGCAGCGGGGCCAGCGTCCACACGCTGGTGTAGCTCTGCGTGCCCATGTCCCCGTACGCCTGGTTCCAGTAGGCGATGACGGCCGCCAGCCCCACCAGCAGCAGGGCGCGCTCGTCGGGCCGCACCGCCGCGTGGTAGCCGCGCACCGCGAAGAAGACGCCCACCGGCAGGTAGAGGAAGAGGGCGCAGAAGCCCAGCACCCCGCCCACCCCCAGCAGCCACAGCACGCCGTTGTGCGGCAGGTAGCGGTAGTCGGGCATGAAGCGGGAGATGTCCGGCAGCGGTACCACCTCCTGGTACTCGTGGCCGAAGCCGCTGCCCACCAGCGGGCTTCCCCGCCACGTCTGCACCAGGTTGAAGTTCTCCAGCACGCGGAACTCGGTGGAGGTGTCCGCCGAGGTGCCGTATGGCTCCGGCGCCACCACCGTCTTCACCGCCTGCACCGGCTTGAAGACGCTCCGCCCGGAGCTCCACCCCACCACCCCGTAGGCCAGCAGCACCGGCAGCGCCACCAGCGCCGCCCGGGTGACGAAGCGGCGCGCGCGGTTCCACGGCGACACCAGGTACAGCGCGGCCAGCCCCGCGGCCACCGTCACCCAGGCCAGCCGGCGGTCATTGAGGTACACCCCGTAGAGGATGGGCAGGCCCCAGCCCACGGCCTCCCCAAGCCGCCCGGGCGTGGGCGCTTCCCACCACCGCGCCGCCAGCACCAGCAGCGCCAACGCGAAGAGGACGGTGTCGGTGTGGGTGGTGACGTACGGCGGCCACACCTGGTGGGGCCAGGCCACCACCCGCGCGAAGTACGCGCCCAGCAGCGCCCGGTACGTCGCCGCCAGCACCAGCACCTTCCCCACCACCACCACGTCCTCGCGCCCCCGCAGGGCGTACAGCCCCAGCGCCGTCACCACCGGGGTGAAGAGCAGCGTGCGCATCTGGAAGAGGGACTGCTTCACGTCGCCGCCGCGCCCCAGCCCCCAGGCCTCCAGCGCCAGCACCGCGGCGAAGGAGAGGACGAGGGCGCGCGCCAGCGGCTTGGGGGCGGGCAGGGGCGGAGGTTCCACCGGGAGGCCCCACGCCTTGCGCGCCAGCACCACCCCCGCTAGCACCAGCAGCAGCAGCTCCATCCCCGACACCCGCAGGAAGGGCAGCGGCACCTGGTGGTGCAGCCCGGTGAAGAGGACTTCTCCCAGGCGGAAGAGGGGGCTCTGCCACTGGGCGGCGAAGGGGCGCTCCGCGGGGTTCTCCACCGTCAGGGCGAGGAACATCAGCCCCAGGAAGGTGGTGCGCACCGGCGCGCGCCACACCGCGTACGCCCCCAGCACCCCCAGGAAGGCCGCGAGGCCCAGGCCGGGCTCCATGGTGGCGGCCAGCACCGCCACGCCCGACGCGCCGGACAGGCCCAGCGCGAGCGCCAGTTGGCGCGCGCTCGTCACGGCGGCCTCACCTCCGCCGGCAGCCGCACCTCGGACAGCACCTCGAGGCCCAGCGCGTGCTCGACCTGCCAGGCCTCCACCAGCCGCCCGCGCCACAAGTCCCGCGTCGCGCCGGCCAACAGGCCCAGGGCCACCGCCGCCAGCAAGGTGGCCACCGCCATCAGGGGCACGCTGGGCTTCACCGGCCTCCGCGGCACCTCCGCCGGGCGCACCACGCTGTAGCGGAACTTGAAGGCCGCCCGCGCGGTGTCCAGTTCGAGGCGCGCCGCGTCGCTGCGAAGCATCAACTCCTCGTACTTGGCGGTGGCCATGCGCAGGGTGGTGCGCGCCTGCTCGACGGCCGGGTCCTCCGCCAAGTCCCCGGAGGACAGCGCCACCTGCGCCTGCGCGGGAGAGGAGGGCACCGGCCGGGTGGCGCGCCGGGCTTCGGCCGCCGCCTCCGGGTCTCCCCCGCCCTTGCGCCGGTACTCGGCCAGCAGGTCCGCCACGTCCTGCTTCAGTTGGATGAGCTGTGGCGAGTCCTGCCTGAGGGCGTCGATGCGGCTGTGCGTGTCGAGGATGACGGGGTGCGCCTCGGCGTACTGCACCCGCTGCTCGGCCAGCTGCTGGGTGAGCTCGGTGAGGCGCCGGGCCCGGAAGTCCTCCAGGTCGCCCAGCGCGCGCCTCCTGGAGTTGATGAGGAACTTCAACTGCGAGAGCTCCTGCTCGCTGGCCAACTGCGAGGCGGTGCGCACCTGAGGCGGGGGCGGCGGGGCCGGCAGCGGCGCCGCCTGGGCCACCGGGGCGCTGGTCTCTCCACCCGCGGCGGCGTGGGTGTGCTGGCCCTTCCGCCGCAGCTCGCGCACCCGCTCCAACTCGGCCAGCGCCTCGTCCACCTGCTCCTGCACCCGCGCGGCGTGCACCTCGAGGATGGAGAGGGCCTCGCTGATGGCGGACATCTCGGTGACGTGGCGCGTCTCGAGGAAGTTCTGCTGGGCCGTCTCGACAATCTGGTACGCCAGCTGAGCGTCGGGCCAGTCCACGCTCAAGGTGACGGTGTGCGGGTCCACCTTCACCTTGAGCTTCTTCTCCAGCGTGCCCACCATCGCGTCCAGCTTGTCCTCCTCGGACATGGGGCCAAACACCAGGGCCAGCAGTCGGTCCTTGGCGCGCAGCACCGGGGCGCGCGTCTCCTCCCAGCGGTGGACGAGGTTGGTCTGCCGGACGAGGGCCACCAGCGAGTCGCGGGAGTAGATGGTTTCCTCCGCGGCGCGGGTGGGGTCGTCGGACTGCAAGGGCGAGCGCGGGTTGCCCAGCTCGCGGATGAGCTGCGCGCGGTTGGCCAGCAGCTTCGCCTCCACGTGCCAGGTGCGCGGGTACCAGGCGATGGCCAGGGCGCCCAGCGCCAGCGCGCCGACGAAGGCCACCAGCGAGAGGACGCGGTGCCGCCGCACGCCGCGCAGGACGAAGCCCAGCCAGTGCTTGAGCAACTGGTAGTCGAACAAGTCGGACGAGTCGCCTTCCCCTTCCCCTCGGGGCCGTGGGGGGGGCGTGTCGAAGTCGCGCGTCATGGGAGGCCTCCTCCGAGGGGCTCCTCGGCCAGCGCGTCGTTGACGTGCCGAATGAAGTCCGCGTGGGTGAAGGGCTTCATCAGGTAGCTGCGGGCGCCCAGCTCCTCGGCCAGCGCCCGGTCCTCGGGCAGCGAGCGCGCGGAGAGGACCAGCACCCGCACCTCCCGGAGTCCTTCGGTGTGCTGGAGGTGCTCGCACACGTCGTAGCCGCTGCACTCGGGCAGCATGAGGTCGAGGCAGAGCAGCGCCGGGGGCCGCTCGTGGAGGGCGGTGAGGGCGCTCTTCCCGTCCGAGGCGTTGCGCACGGTGAAGCCCAGCCGGGTGAGCCACGCGGAGACGATGCGGCGGATGTCCGGGTCGTCGTCCACCACCAGCGCGGTGCGGGGAAGGGCGTTCATGGCTGCACCTCGAGGGAGTCGGGGAAGACGGACAGCACCAGCACCGCCCAGAGGACGGTGAAGGCCAGCACCAGCACCAGGGCGCGACGCAGCCCCCGCTTCGGGTTTCTGTCGCGCGCCGCCAGCGCCGGCAGGGCGATGGGGCCGAGGAGGAGGGCGAAGAGGAGTTGATTCATAGCGGCCCCGCGTCGCGGAAGGTGACGGCCACGCCGAGCAGCCACTGCAGGCCGGAGGGAAGCTCGTAGGAAGGCTGGGCGCTCCACCCCAGCCGTGCGTTGCCCTGGAGGAGGAGCCACTCTTCGGGCGTCCAGGCCACCAGCACGTCGCCGTAGATGATGCGGTCTCCCAGTTGCTCCGCCCGGCCGATGTCCACCGCCCAGCCGCCGCCCAGCGTGCCGGTCAAATCCACTTCGCGCACCGGCCGCCAGCGGGCCAGGCCCAGCGCCTCCAGCCGCTCGTAGACGTTGCCGGTGAAGCGGTCCTGGAAGGGCCCCAGCCGCGCCAGGGCCAGCACGTCGACGGTGCCCACGCCCGAGGCGCGGTGGTCGACGGACACCGAGGCCACCGGCAGCACCTCCCGGTACAGGCCGGGCTGCGGGGGCCGGGGAAGGTCGATGACGGGGATGTCCTCGCGGGTGAAGGCCACGCCGCCGGACAAGGACAGCCCGGTGCGCGCGGTGAAGGTGCGGCGCCACGTCTGGGTGCCCTGCAGCACCGTCTGCGCCTGGCCGGTGACGAAGTCGGCGTGCGCGGCCTGCAGGGTGGAGGTGAGGGTGTCGCGCTCCGTCGGCCGCCAACCCAGGCGCAGCGCGGCGAAGGGCCCCTGCTGCATCGGCAGGGACAAGTCCCCGGGGCTGCCCGACACCTGGTAGCCGCCGTCCACACCGAGGGTGACGCGGCGGCCCACCTGCCAGTCCACGCCGGCGCGGCTCCACAGGCGCACGTAGGGCAACAGGCCCAGGGTGGGCGTCTCCACGCTGCCCGGCGGGAGGGTGTCGGCGGGGCGGAGCGCGGAGATGTCCGAGGTGCCCCAGCTGCCGTCGGCGTCGACGCGCAGCGAGACGCGGGGCCAGCGCTGGGTGAAGAAGAGCTGCCCGCGGTGCAAGAGGCCCACCGGCCCGAGGGCGAAGGGGTCGCGGAAGAGCAGGCTGGGGAGGTACGAAGCGCCGAAGCGGGAGTCCTCGGTGCCGAGGAGGAGGCCGGCCGAGGGACGGAGCTCGACTTCGTTGGTGACGCTGCCCAGGCTGCCCGGCTGCACGGTGCGGGTGCGCACGTCGCTGCGGGCCGCCACCTCGTACTGCACGTCCAGGCCCCACGCGCGGGCGGCGAGCAGCAGGGCGAGGAGGGGCAGGCGCGCGCGCATGGCTACTCCACCACCACGACGTCGCCCGGCAGCAGGCGGAAGGTGGCCGCGCGCCCGTCGCCGGAGGTGAGCGCGTCCCAGGTGAAGAGGATGCGGGCGGGGCTGGCCTCGCCGGGCCGGCTGCGGAGGACGAAGATGCCGTCGCGGTGGGCGAAGTCGGTGAAGCCACCCGCGGCGGACAGGGCCGTCAGCACGCCCGCGCCGGGCTCCAGCACCACCACCCCGGGCCGGGCCACCTCGCCGAGGATGGACACCGAGAGGGGGCGACTCTCCTCCACCGACACCGTCACCACCGGCGCGTTGATGAAGCCCTTCAGGGCCTGCTGCAGCTCCAGGGCGAGGGCGGCGGGCGTCTTTCCCGCAGCCATCCAGTCATTCACCAGCGGCAGCGACACCCGCCCGTCCACCCGCACCCGCACCCGGCTGCTCATCGCTTCCTGCTGGAAGACGCGCACCTGCAGCACGTCGCCGGGCATGATGACGTACTCGCCCACGCTGACCGGCGGCAGGTAGTCGTCCACTGTCCGGAAGGCGCCCTTCGGCCGGTAGCAGGAGGTGGTGCTCAGCCCCACCGCCACCACCGCGAGGAACCAGCCGCCGGCGCCCCGGTGCCCGCCACGTCCCCGCGTCGATGGAAGCGTGCGCACGGTGCCCTCCCCGGTGGTGGGTCCCTTTCTTCAGCTGGCGCCGTGTCCCGACAGCACCACGGGCACCGTCTTGGCGATGAGCTCCAGGTCCTTCGTGAAGCTCCAGTTATCGATGTACTGCATGTCCATGTACATCCACTGTTCGAAGGAGATCTGGTTCCGGCCGGACACCTGCCAGATGCAGGTGAGGCCCGGGCGCACCGAGAGGCGGCGCCGCTGCCAGGTCTCGTACTTCGCCACCTCGGTGGGCAGGGGCGGGCGGGGGCCCACCACCGACATGTCGCCGCGCAGCACGTTCACCAACTGGGGCAGCTCGTCGATGGAGAACTTCCGCAGGAAGCGGCCCACCGGGGTGACGCGCGGGTCCGCCTTGATCTTGAAGACGGGCCCGTCCAGCTCGTTCAAGGCGGCGAGCGAGGCCTGCTGAGCCTCGGCGTCCACCACCATGGTGCGGAACTTGAGCATGTTGAAGGGCCGGCCGTTGAGGCCCACGCGCCGCTGGCGGAAGAAGAGGGGCCCCTTGCTGGTCGACTTGATGAGCGCGGCCACGGTGAGCAGCAGCGGCAGCAAGAGCCACAGGGCCAGGGCGGAGCTGACGATGTCGAACATCCGCTTGATGGCCATCTGCGTGGGCTTGAAGCCGACCGACTGGTAGTGGAGGTAGCCGTCGGACACCGCGTGGCTGGCCAGCGGGCGGGCGCGGTCGAGGCGGAAGAGGTAGGCGGGCAGGGCGAAGGGGACGCCGAAGCGCTCGCACACCTTCACCGCGGCTTGCAGTTGCCCGACGTGGGCGAGGTGGTTCGACGCCAGGTACACCTCGCCGACGGGGACGGTGGCGAGGACGGCTTCGAGCTCTTCCACGCTGCCCAACACCTTGCTGCGGAAGGAGGCCGGCGCCTTCTCATCGAGGAAGCGCACGAAGCCCAGCACTCGCCGCTTCCCCTTGTGGGCGATGTCTTTGGCGGTGGCGCGCCCCATGGCGCCTACGCCCACCACCAGCACCTCGTCCAGCGGGCCTTCCTTCTCGGAGAAGGCGCGGAAGACGGACAGCCGCAGGACGATGGCCGAAGGCCAGAAGAGGAGGAGGAAGTGGGACACCGTGGGGAGCTGGGCGGGCTCCCCCAGAGTCAGGCTGCACGCCGCCAGCACGGTGGTGACGGCCATCACCAGGATGGTGACGAGGGCGAGGTCGTCGAGGAGCTGCCGCTCGCTGGCCCAGGGATCGTAGTGCCGCAGGGCCATGGCGGTGAGCAGCCAGGTGACCGACGCCACGCCGGCGAACCACCCCGGGGAATAGAGGTGCAGCCCGGACAGCGACGAGGCCACCGAGAGGGCCGCGAGGAGCAGCAGCAGGTCGAGCACCAGGCTGAGGCGCGCCACCGTGCCGGCTGCGATGCGACCGAAGAGCGAATTCATGCGTTCGACCTCCCCCCCGCCGCCCGGAATCCCCAGAGAGCCTCCGGGCCTTGCTGGCAACCCGGCCCAATGAAATGCACCGCGTCAGCGCCGCCGGGCAGCACCGACACGGGAGTTCTTCAGCATGAATGATGGAGCGCGTGCTCTTGAGGAGCGCCGTGGTTACCCCCGCGAAGAGGTAACGGCAGGCGATGGGTGACGCGACCTCTTCTGATGGCGCTCGCCTTGGGTGGAGGCGGTTTCATGGCCACTGAAGTCCGGGCGGGCCTCCCGGTTTTTCCCGTGAGACTGAGATGAGACAGTCGTCTCATTTCGAGTCCACAACCTCGCGAAATTCGGCGCGCGTTTTGGGTGATTCTGAGACGACAGTCTCATCTCAGTCTCACGCCTTCCGGGCCACCTCCGGCCCCTGGTCATGCGTCGCTGCACCACCACCCAGCCCCGCGGAATGGCTTGCACCCGGCTCCAGGGTGCGGTGTCGATCCACCGCCATGCGTCTGTCCGCCCGCCATTTCGTCCTCCTCTCGGCGCTTTGCGCTGCCACCGCCGCCGCCCAGCCCGTGCAAGGCGTCATCTCCACCGACACCACCTGGAGCGGCACCGTCACCATGACGGGCGACGTGCGGGTGGACGCGCCGGCGAAGCTGACCATCGCCGCGGGCACCACCATCACCGCGGCCACGACGGACGGGGCCAACCTGGGCACCGACACCAGCCGGGTGGAGCTCCTCATCAACGGCTCGCTGGACGTGCAGGGCACCAGCGCCAACCGCGTCACCTTCACCACCTCGGGCGCGAGCGGCGCCTGGTACGGCATCAAGGTGCAGGCGGGCAGCACCGCCAACACCATCACCCACGCGCTCATCGAGAAGGCCACCACCGGGTTGACCGCGGCGGGGCCCGTCACCGTCACCGGCGGGCGGTTCCACAACAACAGCACCGGCGCGCAGGCCACCGGAGGCAGCCTCACCGTCACCGGCGCCCTCTTCACCAATGCCGGCAGCTACGGCCTGTACCACCAGAGCGGCACCACCAGCGTCGACCACGCCACCTTCGACGGGAACTACTACGCGACGTACGCGCCGTCGGGCAGCAGCGGCACCTTCTCGGTGACCGCCTCCCTCCTCACCAACAACAGCTACGGCCTGGCGCGCAGCACCAGCGGCACCAACGTCACCAACAGCTTCAACGACGTGTGGGGCAACTCCACCAACTACTCGTCGGTGACGGCGGGCACGGGCAGCTTCTCCAGCAACCCGCTGTACGTGGACCGGCCGCTGCAGAACTTCCGCCTCACCTCGCGCTCGCCGGCGCGCAAGGCCGACGCGATGTCGATGGACGTGGGCGCCTTCCCGTACGTCTCGGACGCCACGGTGGGCCTGCAGGGCACCTTCTTCACCGACGCCACGCTGTCCGGCGCCCAGACGATTCTCGGGGACCTCACCGTGGCGCCCGGCGTCACCGTCACCGTGGCGCCCGGAGCCACGCTGACCGCGGCCGCCTCCGACTCGATGACGGCCGGCAACAACACCAGCCAGGTGGAGATTTTCGTCCTCGGCACCCTGCAGGTGACGGGCAGCACCAGCACGGCGGCGACGCTGACCACCGCGGGCGCGTCCGGCAGTTGGCAGGGCGTGCGCGTCGAGGCGGGCGGCAGCGCCACCTTCAGCTACGGGCGGGTAGAGAAGGCGGTGGTGGGCGTGCTGGCGGTGGGCAACGCGTCCGTCAGCAACAGCACCTTCGAGGGCAACACCTACGGCGTGCACGCGTCGGGCGGCACGGTGACGGTGGGGACGAGCCTC
>JADLDB010000200.1 GCA_020846875.1 Myxococcales bacterium
CCTTGCCCGGATCTCGTCGTCGCTCGTCGGTCACGGGCCCACCAGCCCGCTCCCTCCTCGCTTCTCGACCTCCGGGCAACGTCCTGCGCGATCCATGCTCTACCCAGGTGAACTCCGGGGTTAGTCCAACAGGCCCAGCAGGATGACCAGCCCAATCACCACCACGTTGACGATGACGATGTACGCGGCGATGGCCCCGTTGTTGGAGCGCCCCGTCTTCCCGTTATAGGTGACGCCGCAGGCGCCGCACTTCACGTGCGTCAGCAGCCGCGGCCCCAGCGCGCCACCCCACCAGGTGAAGTTGAGCCGCTTCGCCGTCTGCGACTGGCAGGCCGGACAGGCGACGAACTCGCTGGTGGGCAGGCGGTTGCGGCACGCCTCGCACAGCCCAGCCTGCGCGCAGGCGATGCACATGAAGCTGCCGCACCGGCTGCAGGTGCCGATGGCGTTGGAGAGGGCGTGCTTCGCGCACGTCGCGCCGGGGTTGAGCATCGGCCGCGGACGGTACCATTGGCTCCCCGCCGCCGGTGAGGGCGTCCTACAGTCCCGGGGCGATGGCGCCCGTGTACCTCGACTTCAACGCCACCACGCCGCTGCTGCCCGAGGTGGTGGAGGCGATGACGCCCTTCCTCACCACCCACTTCGGCAACCCGTCTTCCTCGCACGTCTACGGGCGCACCGCGAAGGACGCGGTGGAAGGCGCGCGCGCCCAGGTGGCGGCCCTCCTTCACGCGCCGCCCGAGTGCCTCGTCTTCACCTCCGGAGGCACGGAGGCCACCGCGCTGGCCCTGCGGGGGACGGCCCGCGCGCAGCCACAGCGGCGGCACTTCGTCACCTCCTCCATCGAGCACCCGGCCACGGCGAGGGTGGCGGAGGCGCTGACGGCCGAGGGCGGGCGCCTGTCGCTGGTGCCGGTGGACGCGCGCGGGGTGTTGAACCTCGACGCGCTCAAGGTGGCCTTGAAGCCGTACACCCTGTGGCTGTCCCTCATCCACGCGCACAATGAGACGGGGGTGCTGCAGCCGGTCGCGGAGGCGGCGAAGTACGCGCACCAGGTGGACGCGCTGGTGCACGCCGACGCCTCGCAGTCCGCGGGGAAGGTGCCGGTGGCGGTGGACGCGCTGGGGGTGGACTGCCTCACCCTGGCGGCGCACAAGCTGTACGGGCCCAAGGGCGTGGGCGCCCTGTACGTGCGGCCGGGGGTGCAGGTGGTGCCGCTGCAGGTGGGCGGTGGCCAGGAGCACGGCCGGCGCTCGGGCACGGAAAACGTGGCCTCCATCGTGGGGTTTGGCGCGGCGTGCGCGGCGGCGGCGAGGGACCTCGAGTCCGCCTCGGCGCGCGTGGCGGCGCTGCGCGACGGGCTGTGGGAGAAGCTGCGCGCGGGCGTGCCCGGGCTGCTGCTGGCGGGAGAGGGGGCGCCGCGGCTGCCCAACACTCTGTACGTCCTCTTCCCACGCGCCTCGGGGAACGCAGTGCTGGCGGCGGCGCCCGAGGTGGCCGCCTCGACGGGCAGCGCCTGCCACGACGGACGGGACGCCGCGCCGCATGTGCTGACGGAAATGGCTCTCTCGCCGGAGACGGCGGTGGGCGCGGTGCGCCTGACGCTGGGGCGCACCACCACCAGCAGCGAGGTGGAGACGGCCGCCGCCGCCCTCATCGCCGCGTGGAAGCGCGTCACGGGGGCGTGAGCGCGCCGCCTGGCGGGCCTTCGGGCCAGCGGTCGAACCTTCCCTGACCCGACGCCGCGCCTCGCTCCGGCTGCCTCTCGGCCCGACCGCTTGGTGACCCGGGAGCGCCGGCTTCGTGGCAAATCCCCGAAGGGACCAACGGCCCTGCCGCACGGCGACCCGCCTCCCCCAATCTGGTGCCAGCCCGCCCGGAAAACCCGAGGTCACTCACCGCTGAAGGGTTGAAGGGGGCGGCAGAACCGTAAATCAGCGTTGCAGGTGTCGCGGGAACGTCTGTAGGTGTCGCTGCGACACTTCTCCATGGGACCACTCCAGTTTCTTGCGCCGCTCGCGGTGCTCTCGAGCGCAGCGAGCGCGGCGTCTGCAGCCGTCGGCGCGTTGCTCATCGTCGCCGTCATCGGCACGCCCCTGGCGCTGGCGCTGCTGCACACGCCGCTGCCGACAGGGCTCTGGCGTGCGCCCTGGGCGTGGTGCCTTTTTCCGCTGACCGCGATGGTCGTGTGCTCCGAGGCGCTGCGAGGCGGCTTCACCGAAGGCGTGTTGTTCCCGCTCGGCGTGTTGTGCGCGTGGCTGGTGGTGGCGCTGCTCGCCGCCGTGCCGCGCCTGTTGTTCCGCGTGGTGCGCTTCTCGCTCACGGGGAAGCCGTCGAACGTGCGCGGCTGGGTCGACCGCGCGCTGGGCGTGCTGGGGCGCCGCGGCGCTCGGCGCTGCCGGTGCGCTGGCGGTCTCGCGGCCGGCGATGCTGGGGCTCGTCGGTGTGGTCGCGGCGTTGTCGCTCTGGTCGCTGCGCGCTGCACCTGAGCGCGCAGCATGGGTGCCGCGGCTGCGACTTGGTTGGCTGGTGGGCACGCTGTTGATCGCCGTCGCCACTCCGGTGCTCGTGGTGTTCACGCTGGCGATGATCTTCATCGACGTGCCGCTCGTGACGTCGAACTCGATTCACCCGGGCGTGTTGATCGAGCTCAGCGCGGTCATCGCCATCGTGGTCGCCGTCATCGCGCTCCGTGTCGACGCGCGCGGCGTGCCGGCGGTGGCGCCGTCAGCGGTGGACCTCAGCGGCGCACGAAGCGCGTGAGCAGACGCTCGACCATGCCCTCGGCGGTCTCACACATGCCCGCGTGCACGTGAAGCACTCTCGACGAGCTCACTCGCAATCTTCGAGGCCCTGCCCTTCGTGCGCGCGTCGTCGGCCAGCCACGTGCGGAGGTTGTCGAGCCAGGCCCGCGCGCCGGCCATGACGCGCTTCGTGACCCGGCCTGACCGCGTTGAAGCGGAAGTCGTGGTTGCCCTTGCCGAGGTGCGTGGCGAGCGCGCGCTCGAGGAACACGCCACGGTACAGCCGGCACTGGAGCGCGGTCCGCTGCGCGTCGGGCTCGGTGGGGAACGGCCTGGCGAGCGTCTCGTCGACGTACCGATCACTTGCAGGGACGCACCGTGTACGGCGCCGGCACTTCTCCTCCAGGGCAGCCGGTGCGCTCTGGTTGGTAGGCGGCTGGCGGCGGCTCAGGCGGAGGCGGCGTGGTGCGTTGAATTCTGAACTCCACACGGCGGTTCTTCGCGCGGTTCAGCTCGTTGTCGTTGGGGGCGAGCGGCTCCAGGTCGGCCTCGGCGAGGACCTCGAGACGTTCGGGCGCAACACCGCGCTGCACGAGCAAGTCGCGCACCACTTCGGCGCGCTTGCGGGAAAGCTCGAGCGCATTGGGCTCACCGACCGCGGCGTGGCCGACGATCGCGACGAGCTCGAGCTGCGGGGAGGCCACCAGCACCTTCGCGGCCTCGTCGATGATCGGCAGCGAGACGTCCATCACGCGCGCCGAGCCGTGGCGGAAGTGAACGAGCTGAATGATGCGCAGCGACTCGCCGATGATGATCACTTTGCGATCGGGGCAGCCGTCGTCGTCCTGGTAGCCGTTCCAGTCCTCGGCGAGGCCCGGGCACTTGTCGCAGGCGTCGAGCATCAGGTCGTGGTCGTTGTCGAGCTCGGGGCAGCCGTCGTTGTCTTCGAACTGGTCGCAGTCTTCGGGCAGGTCCGGACAGCGGTCGCTCGCGTTGTCAATGCCGTCTCCGTCGCGGTCGCGGTTCTCGGGCGCAGGTGGCGGCGCGGCGACCACCGCGACGTTCCTCGCGCACCGAGCATCGTCAGCAGACCAAGTGCGGCCGCGAATCTCACCCGAGCGAGCGTAGCGCTCGGCGTGCACGGACCTCCGCCGCGGCGGCGAAGGTCATCGGCCTCGAGGTGTGCGGCGTCGACCTGCTGGAGAGCGCCGCCGGCCCCAAGGTGATGGAGCTCAACTCGTCGCCCGGCATCGAGGGCCTCGAGGCGGCGACGAAGAAGGACATCGCCGGCGACATCGTGCGGCACGCGCTGGCGTACGCGGCGCAGCGGCGCGGCTGACGCGCGCGCTACTTCTGGACGATGACGCCGGTGCCGACGGCCCACCGCCGTGTCGGGCCTCCGGCGATGGCGTAGAGGGGTTGGCCCCCGTTCCCCACCAACTCCTGCGTCCACGCCGCGCCGTTCCAGTGGGCGACGCCGCCGTAGGTGTCGGTCGCCCAGACGTCATTCGCCCCGCTGCCCCACAACGCCGTCGCGCCCTCGGGCGGCGCGCCGGGCATGGTGAAGCCCGTGCCGTTCCATCGGTAGACGAGGCCGGCGCCGGCTAGCCACACGTCCTGCGCGCTGGTGCCGTAAACGCAGTCCCACGACACGCTCGGCAGCCCCGTCACCGCCGCCCACGCGGTGCCGTCCCAGCGAAGGACACCGCCTGTGCCGACGGCCCACGCGTCCGTCGCCGACGCGGCCCACACGCGCACCAGCGCGGCCGTCGCGGGCCCGGGGCGGGAAGTCTACTGTCGCACCGTCGGCGTCCCCGTGCAGGCCTACCTCACCTGGGCCTTCGAGCGCCTCGGCACGCACCGCGACGTCCGGGCTACAGCTCGAGGAGATGACGCCCGCCGTCTTCAAGAAGACTCTCGGCTGACACGCCTTCGCGCGCAGCCCATCACGCCTCGGCTCGGCCTTCATCCAGCCGTCGCTGATCGGTCACGAAGCGACCGCGCTGCCTGAGCGTCGCATGAACCGTGAGCACACGCTCGAGGAAGCGACGGCCGTGCTCGGATTGCGACCCAAACGACGTTTTGCGGATGATGACGGCGCGGCGAATGGCACGCTCGCCCGTGTTGTTCGTTGGCTCGACGCCCTCGAGCCGGACGAACGTCCAGAGCGCGGTGAAGTGCTTGAGCAAGCGAGCGCACGTCCGCCTTGTCTTCTGGCAGTCGGATCGGCGCGCGTCTTCGGCGGCGCGTTTCGGTGTTGAGCCGTGCGTGGAGCTGGCTTTACGCTCGTCTGAGTGAGTCGCAGCTCGATCGTCTCAAGGCTCCTCGTCGGGAGCGTAGCGCTTCTCATCGCCTGCAGCGGCGGGCCATCCGCAGGCGACGCGGGCACGAGCGACGCGGGCACGGGCGACGCAGGCGCCCGCGATGCGGGGGCCCCGGGAGATGCGGGCACCGATGGCGGCAGCTGCGCGGCGGACTGCGGCCACGGGCATTGTATCCTGGCCGCGGGAGCGGAGAGCTGCGTGTGCGATCCCGGCTTTCACGCCGAGGGACTCTATTGCCGCAGGGATCCATGCACGGGCGCGGCGTGCCCGATGTCGGTCGACGAGTGGCGCAGGCGCTTCGACCTGGAATACGAGCACCCGCGACGTATCGAGGAAGACTGCACGTCACGATCGCTGTCGGGTGGCACCGTCGATCAGGACTATTATTTCCTCGCATACTGTATCGACGGTCTCGTCTCGGCGTGGCGCGCGACGGGCGACGACACATATCTCGACGAGGCGCTGAGGTTGATTGGCAACACGGTGGACTCGAGCGTTCCCGACGCGCTCGGGCGCCGGCACTGGGCGGGCACCTATGCGCTCTGGGACTCGTATTACTGGCGGATGGTTACGTCATTACTCCGCGTCATGCAGGCGCACCCGGAGCTCTTGGCCCGCGCCGACTACCAGGCGCGCTACGACGATCTGCTCGCGTTCTCGGTAGGCCTGTGGGGCTACTGGAGAGACGATGGGCTCGGAAACTTCTACCGATCCCGTACCCACATGGCGAGCCATTGGGCACGGATCGGGATGGACCTCTATCTCATCACGGGCGACGCGGAGTACCGTGAGGTGTTCGACAACATCTCGCACGGCGTGCAGGTCGGCCAACCCTCGAACCTCCGCACGCAGTTCCAGCCGAACCTGGCTCATCCAACGGCCTACGTCTGGGCGTCCGTCTGGGGCGCCGAGCTCGACGCCTCGGTCCAGGACACCTCGCACGCGGGCGCCCTGGTGGCGTTCATCCACGAGGCGGCGCTGGCGGGCATGTACTGGACGCAGGCGGACATCGACGCGCTTGCCAACACGTTGATGCTCGTCGTCTGGGACCCCGCGCTCGACGGGGGCTACCACCAGTACGTCGACGGAACCGACCCCGCCGAGGGCCCTTACGGTCTGCCCAACACCACTGGCGGGCGGCTGCACGAGTGGCTCAACCTCGGCCGCCATCGCGCGGACATCCAGGCACGCATCGAGACGGAGTATCTCGACCAGACGCGCCGAAACACCAGTTTCTACGCCTATCAGCTCTACGGAATCGGCGCGCTCAACGCGCGCGTGCTCGCGGACGGCCGCCCATACTACTGACCCCGGCGTTCCCGCCCAGCGTCCTCGCCGTATTCGCCATGTTGCGGTAGCTCTCGCTGCCGCTCGGTATCCGTCCGAGGAAGGGAACCCGCGGCGGCTGGGCATCGGCGCGCGGACCTAGTCGCCGCCTCGCCGGCCTGTCGAGGGTAAAGGACGCGCGCGGCGTGGCATGCTCGCGCACCGGCCACGAAGAAGGCGAAGTCATCCACGCGTCATGGAACGAAATACGGAGCCTGAGCTTCTTGCTGCATCAGGCTCACGGTTCCGTGACGGTCCGGACTCGCCACAGATCGCTGCCGAGCGTGACGTTGAGCGCCGTGGCGGTGCCGACCCTGCTCTTCAGCAGGCCGCCCACCTTGGTGGAACCGGACCAGATGTCGCCTTCCCAAGCGTAGGTTGGAAGAGTGCCGCTCGGCTGCCGGAAGCCCGTCGAGTACACCAGCCTCCACGTGCCGTTCGGAAGCGTCACGGTCACGTCGTGGTCGACGTCCAGCGTCATCCCGCTGAGGGTGCACGTGGCTCCGGTGCAGCTGTCCAGCCACTTCTTGGTCGTGTAGCTGACGAGCGTGCTGCCTTGAGCGACCGTGCCCGAGAACGTCCTCTTGTCGTCGAGATAGTACATCCCGTTGTAGGTGAACGAGTCCACCACCTTGGTGTCCCGGACGTGGACCGTCGTCCGCGTGCCGGCGTCATCGTAGTAGTCCCCGTCGAACGCAGAGGCCTTCGCGGCCACGTCCACTTGCATGGTGTAGCTGCCCATGTCGAAGGTGCCGACGAGGTGGTCGCTACCCGATGGGAATGAGCTGTTGCTGATTGCGCCGACGAGCTGCTGAACGGTGATGGAGAAGGTCTGCCCGCTCGCCTTCACGATGCGGAGCGGCTGCGTGCCCGAGGTGTAGGTGAAGGAGCCCGAAGCCGTCTCGGTCAAGGTCCCCGTCGTGACGTTGCCTGAACCACCCGCGGCAGAACGCGCGCTACGGAGCCAGCTGATCATCCACTCGCCCCACGTGTCGCGCAGCTTCTCGGACGTCTTGTACACGTCCTCCTGCGCCTTCCAGAGCACCTCGGCGTGGTTTACGGGAGGAGGGGAAGTGCCCCCGCCCGAGCCACCACCCGTGGCCGAGCCGCCGCCACCACCGCTACCGGTACCGCCGCCAGCGCCGGTACCGCCGCCAGCGCCACCGCCAGTCGCGGGCACGCAGGCGCGCGTTCCAGCCTGCAAGCCCGCCTCTGGGGGGAGAGTGAAGCAGGTATTGCCCGCGCCGCACTCCGCGTCGGTCGCGCACGTTCGCGCGCAGAGGGCGTAGCTGTCGTTGGTGCAGATGGTCCCGCTCGGGCAGGACGCTCCACCGACACAGCTGGCCAGACACTGTCCCTTGCCGTCCCCGACGTACTCGCACGTCGTCCCCGGCGCTGTGCACTGGCTGCCCAGCGAGCAGAGGCTGCCGTAGTTCGAGTCGAGCGGGGGCGCAGACGACGGACAGGCGGTCGCGCCCGGCGAGCCGCACACCGGGGCCGTCGGGGTGGGCATGTAAGTCCCGGTGCCGTCGCCGCACGCCAGCAGGTGAACCGCGACAACGGCAGGGAGGACTCGGATGGGGACGTTCATGGACGTCGGGCATATGCAAGACGAGTGTCGGTGCTAAGTGTGCGAGAAAAGGTACGTCTCGCAACGATGCTGCGGTCTCAGGGGGTGGACGAGGCCCTGAAAGGCCGGATGCTGGGGCCGTGTGCAGAAGACGGACCCTGAGCTTCGGGCTGCATCAGGAGACGGGGTGAAGCTGCGCGCGTGGCCCTTCGGCACGGGCCTCGCGGTGCAGGCGTGGCTGGACCGCCGGCCGAGGGGCTCGACCCGACGGACCCAGGATTGACCCGGCCCGAGCGTCTGTCATACGTTTTGTATGACATGCCGACCCGCATCAACGCCCGCCTCGATGACGACCTCGCCGCCAGGGTGGAGGCGCTGCGCCGAAAGACCGGCATGACGATCACCGAGATCGTCGAGGCCGCCCTCGAGGCCTGGACCGAGCAGGTGGGCCGCGCCAGGCCCGGGCCGGCGCACGCCTTCCAGGCGGCTGGCTTCATCGGCTCGGGTCGCGGGCCACGCCACCTCGCGCGGAACGCCAAGGCCGAGCTGACGCGCTCGTTGGGGCGGAAGGCTTGATCATCGCGGACACCGGGTTCTTCCTCGCGCTCGCGAACGACGCCGACCAGGACCACGCCGCGGCGACCGCGGCGCTGAAGCGCCTGAAGGAAGGGCTCGTCACCACCTGGCCGGTCATCACCGAGACCACGCACCTGCTGGCCGCGCGCCTCGGCACGCGCGCGCTGCTGGCCTTCGTCGCGAGCGCCCGGGCCGGGGCGTTCGAGGTCTTCGACCTGCAGCCCGGGCACTGGCCCCGGCTCGAGGTGCTGCTCGCGCAGTACGCGGACCTCCCGATGGACCTCGCCGACGCATCGCTCGTGCTGTTGGCGGAGGCCCGCCGGGACGGCCGAATCCTCTCGACCGACCGCCGCGACTTCCGCACCTACCGCTGGAAGAACCGCAAGCCCTTCAAGAACCTGCTCGACGTGTGAACGCCCCGCGCCTCAGGGGTCGTACGGCGTCGTGTCGTTCGCGTCGACGAACGTGTCCACGGCCTTCCACGAGCACGCGCAGCTGGCGTTGCAGTCCAGGTCACCCACCGTCCACACCACGGACGTGTTCGGGTTGGCGGTGGGCACGGTGCGCTCGACCAGCGAGCCGTCGGTGAGCAAGAGCGCCACCTTCGCCGCGGACGCCTCGAGGCCCGGCGTGCCCGAGTACAGGTGCACCGAGAAGCGGTACACGCCCGCCTTGCAGGCGGTCAGCGTGGTGATCTCCGGCCCGAAGCCGGTGGTGTCGTCGGTGTCGAGGTACGCGAAGGGCGACTCGGTCAGGCTGCCGCGCGCGGAGTAGTAGATGTGGAAGCGCCCGTCGGTGCAGCCGTTGGAGCCCGCCTCGCACGGCCCGGTGAAGTGGGAGTCGAGGTCCGACGGGTTCTCCTTCCAGGTGAGGATGGCCTGGAACTTCGGCGTCTCGATGGTGAGCGGGGTGGTGAGCGACGGGCACCCGCCGCCCGAGCACGTCATCGTCGAGCTGGCCGTGGTCTCAGTCACCGGGCCGATGATGCCACCCGAGGTGACGCCGACGATCTGCACCTGCGAGGCCTTGCGCACGTCGAGGCACGCGCAGCCGTCGTAGCCCGTCGTGCCGTAGCTGCTGCCGTTGTAGTCGACGCCGCGCGCTTCCAGCGACACGCCCACCGCGGGGTCGCCAGCCTTGTTCTTCGCGCAGGCCTTGAGGCACGACGTCTCGACCACCTGGTCGGCGTTCCACCACGACAGGTGCGGCAGCGACGCGGTGCAGGTGCCCGACGCGCAGTTGCTCAGCGAGCCTTCCTGCTTCCAGCGCGAGGTCGCCTCGTCGAAGTACCACAGGGGCACCGAGTCACCGGGCGTGGTGGTGACGCCCAGCTGCGCCGACGCCGTCTGGCCGCTCTTCAGCTGCAGCTCGCGGCCGCTGGAGTCCTCTACGACGATGGCCACGGCGCCGAAGCTCTCGAGCAGCTTGCCGTCGCTGGTGACGAAGCCGCCGGGGAACGCAGCGCGCTCGCCCAGGTCCGACGGATCCAGGTGCGCGAGGTGCGCGGTGAGCGTGCCCGTGCCGTCCAACGAATTGGCGGGGAACGTGATGGTGGTACCGCCGGTGGAGATGGTGCCCTGCGCCGCCGCGTCGAAGGTGGTGGTCGCGTCCCACGCGAGCATCGTCACCTGCACGAAGGTGCTGCTCTCGGACGGCGCGGTGAACGTCTTCACCGTGGGCGCGTAGCCGGTGACGTGCGCGCGCAGCTTCGTCTCGACGTCCGACTGCACCTCGATGGTGAAGAAGCCGCTCTCGTTGGTGTCGACCGACGTGTCGCCCACCTCCACCTGGCCCGCGGCCGACGGCGGCTGCCCGGTGGAGTCCACCAGCTTGCCGTAGACCAGCGTCGCCTTGCTGCCGCCGCACCCGCCGCAGCCTGCGGCGACCAGGGAAACACCGAGGACGACGACGAGCTTGAACAGGCTGCGCATGGGGACTCCTTTCGAAGGGAGGCTCATGAAATCACCCGACCGAACCGCCGCTTTGACGCGCATCAATCCAGCGCCAGCACAAGAAGACGGCGTAATGGAAACTAGCCGCACGGCGGCCTTCACCGGTGCGGCACGTCGCCGCCGGGAATCGCGCGGCACAGCGACACGGTGCGCTTCAGCGAGTCGCACGCCTTGGTGCAGCGCGCGCACTTCGACAGGTGCGCGTGCTCGATGAGGCGAAGGTGCTTCCCTCTCTGCCAACGTGAGTGAGACAGCGCCGTGGGCGGTTGCGAGCCGGTGCGTGGCCTTGTGCGGCAAGGCCAGGGGGAGGGGCTTCTGGAGAGCGCGCAGCTGGAGGCCCTCGAAGTCGTCGTCAGGGAAGGGGACGTCGATGTCCTCGAAGTCCTTCTTGGCGAGGCGCAGGACCGTCGTCGTCGGAGGGCGGCGGCAGCGGGGGTGTTTGCCTGTAACTCGCGATCTTGCTGCCCGGCCCTCAGGGCTCCGCCGACTGGGCGCCCGGGGTCGGCGCGGACGATCGTCCCGCGGCGCCTCCCTGAGCTACGGCTTCGCGCGTTGTCCACGCCGTCCACTACCCTCACCTGCACCTTCGCGTTGATGAGCCCCTCCGGTGGATCCGACACCGGGTCGAGCGGCAGCACCACGAAGTCCGCGTCGCTGGAGCAGGTGGCCTCGATGGTGGAGCAGGGCCTCTTGCACCCGCCCACCAGCGACTCCCGGCCGGTGGAAGTGGAAGGCCGCCTGACGCCCTTCGCCGTCACGGGGTGGGACGCGGAGCCGCACCACCCGCGCCGCGTCACCCGCCTCGGCGCCTTCGCCCACCAGCGCCGCGTTGGCGAACGAGCCCTTGCGCAAGCGCAAGAATGCAATTGACGCCAGGCAGGGGCCTACGCTCACCTTTCCCACATCGATCGGGGCACGCCTCATGTCGGAGTACACGCGCTATTTCGCCGTGAAGTCGTCCTCCGCGATCGCGGTGAGGGACGTGTTGGAGAGGGCGCAGATCAAGTCTGTCGTCGATGCAGCCGAGGACGGCTTTGGGTTTTGGGGTCGGTACGCGCGTGAGCGCGGGACACCCTATGCGTGGGTGGTCGTCACGGCGCCGGCCGACTCGGGGTTCCTTGAGGATGGGCAGTTCTACCATCACGACCGCTTCGATCACGTCGCGGAGCTCTTCCCCGTCGTGATCAGCTTCTTTCAGGAAGAGGACATGCGTGGGTGGAGCCTGAAGATCAAGACCGCGGAAACGGTCACCGAATGGTCGTTCTACGACGAGACCTCCGGTGACCTCTCGACGGCCGACCGGACCGTCTTCGAGGAGGTGTTCGAGCGTGCCTTCGAGGTACTGGCCCCTCTGTTGCGGCCCAGGAAGAGCTCGGGCTTCTTGAACAGCGTAGGCATCGCCTACTTCGAGATGCTCGACCAAGACAAAGCGGTTCAGGGCGCTCTCTCTAGCGGTAGGTCGTCGGTCCTCCGCGCAGAACTGCTCGCACCTACCTCGCCTGGGCCCTCGACCGCCTCGGGACCCATCGAGGCCTCTTCGGGCTCCGGCTCGAAGACATGACGCCCACTGGCCCTCCTTCCCGAATCCGCGTCTTGTTCTTCTTGTCCGTTCGGGATCACGGAGTCGATACGGTCAAGTCGAAGGGATCCCTCAGCTTCCCTGAAGGTCGTGCTGCTCGGCACGAAGGGCCGCCCGTTGTACGGTCGCCGGGAACTCCTGACGACGAACGCCCATGACCGAAAAGCTCTATTTCGAGAACGCCTTCCACAGCACCTTCGGCGTCGCGCTCAAGGACAAGCTGACGTCCCACTTCAGAGCGCGCCTCAAGGCCGAGCTCGATCTCGACCTCGAGAAGCTGCGGCCGGCCTACCCGTACACCACCCTGGTGTCGGCCATTCGCATGACGCAGGCCGAGCTCTTCCCCGGAGTGCCTTCGGAAGAGTCAGAAGCGCAGCTGGGGGCCCTCGCCTTTCGCGGCTTCGCTTCGACGATGATCGGTCGCGCCATCGTGCAGATCACCAAGCTGTTGGGGCCTGCGCGCTCGTTGGCCCGCATGACGCACAACACGAAGTCCTCGATGAACTTCATGGACCTCGCCTCGAGGAAGCTGGGGCCCGGGTGCTACGAGCTCGAGACCGACGAGATCGGAGAGCTGCCCTTTTTCTACCAGGGCATGTTCCAGGAAGGGCTGTCGGCGACCGCGAAGAACCTGCGGGTGGAGGTCGTCTCCACCGATGGGCACCACGTGCTCTACCGAATCAGCTGGACCCCGTAGCCGGTATGCTCGCCTCGTGCTCCCGCCCGAGGTGAAGCTGTTCTTCCAGGAAGGCAACTCCGACAGGGGTCTACTTCGCGCGCATCGTGCCCGCGGGCGCCAACGTCTCCGAGGTGGTGGTGCAGTGGACCGGCGCGGCAGCACGCTGTCTTCAGGCAAGAAGGCCGTGAAGGTCTCGATGGAGAAGGCGCAGACCACCCTCGACCGGCTCGTGCGCGAGCGAGTCGGACGATCGCCACGCGGTGGACGACCTGAGGGCGGCGCTGACGCGCGCGCGGCTGACGAAGTAGGAGGCCGGCCTGTGGACCGCGGCCTGGCGCGTGGTGAGCGAGCGCGGCGTCACTCCACCTTGAGCGTCGCCGTGACGGGGTAGTGATCGCTTCCGCCGGCGCGGATCGTCTGCGCGTCGAGGAACTGGGCGCCGCGGGCGTAGACGTGATCGATGATGAACAGCGCGGGCCACGGCGAGACGGGCCCCGGGAAGGTGCCCGAGCACGGACGCCCCGCGCAGCCGCGGACCCAGCCGGCGCTCTCGAGGGCGTCGAGCGCGTCACCGCCGGCCTCCTCGTTGAAGTCGCCGAGCAGCACGACGGGGATCTTCGTGGACTTGTACCGGGCGACCAGCGTCGCGGCCTGCCTCTCGCGGACGTCGGCGTTCTTCGCCATGCGCGTGGCGAACGAGTCACCCTTGCCCTGCGCCATGCCCGGCGGCGTGAGGTGCAGGCACACGAAGCGCACGTCCTTTCCGTGGACGGAGATCGTCGCCTCCAGCGCGGGCATCCTCGAGGGCGCCACGCGGAACTCCTTCACGTCCTTCAGCGGCCGCTTCGACGCCAGCCCGACGCCCCACGTCCCCGCCTTCGGAACGAAGTGGCGGTGCGGCCAGTCGGCGCCGAGCTCCTTCGTGAAGGCCGACTCGAAGGCCGGCGTGAGCTCGGTGAGGCACACGAGCTCGCTCGCCTGCTTCTTGATGGCGGCGATCGACTCCTCGTCGTTGGCGCCCTTGAAGAGGACGTTGAACGCCATCACCGAGAAGCCGTCGTCAGCAGCCCACGTGGCGCGGGCGACGAGACACACGACGAGTGCGATTCGCCACGGAGTTCTCATGGCGGAAACTGCGCTGCAATTCCGCCGCCGCGTCAGCGCTTCGACTGGGTGACGAGCTCCAACCCACAGACGAAGCACAGGCCGCCGGCGACGAGGGCCACCCAGAAGAGCGGACTGCGCCCTCTCGAGGCGGGCGGCGAGACGGGAGGAGAGGGAGTCATGGAGGGCGCCAGCCAAGCGCGACGGAGGACCGCGCTCAAGCCGCGCAGCTCAGCGCACGCCAAACACCTCGCGCACCACGCGGGCGATGCCGCCGCCTGCCTCGGCGGTTTCGGGCAGCACGTCGGTGGCGGCCGCCTTCACGTCCTCGGGCGCCTGGCCCATGCAGAAGGAGCGCCCGGCGGCGCGAAACATCGGCACGTCGTTGAGCCAGTCGCCCACCGCCACGGTGGCCTCGAGGGGCACGGCGGCGTGTTGGGCGATGAAGCGAAGCGCGGTGCCCTTGTCGATGCCCTGGGAGCGCGTCAACAACCCCCACAGGCCAGTCTGGCCGATGGGGAAGGACAGCACCTGGGCGGCGTGAGCCAACTCGCGGCGAATGGAGGCCGTCGTCTCCCCGATGCGCGCCTCGTCGGCCACGGCCACCACCGCGGTGACGCCCTCGTCGTGGTGCCAGGCGCGGTGCTCGAGGACGCGGGCGGCGCGCTCCAGCCGGGGAGACCAGGTGCGCACGTAATGGACGAAGTCGTCGCCCGCCTCGTCGTGGACGATGGCGTCCTGCGCGAAGAGGAAGGTGGTCACCTCTCTGGCCTCGAGGTGCGAGCGCAGCCGCGCGGCGTCCTCTCCACGAATGGAGGTGTGGGCCAACGTGGCGCCCGTCACGGCGTGGACGATGTGGGAGCCATCGGCGCAGCCCAGCGGCCCTTCGAGGCCCAGCGCCTCCGCGGCGAGGTGGGTGCCCGAGTACAGCCGCCCGGTGACGATGGTGACGACGACGCCGGCGTCGCGCGCGGCCCGCAGCGCCAGCACGTCCGCTTCATGAGGCTGGCCTCCGCGGGAGATGAGCGTCCCATCGAGGTCGACGGCGAGGAGGCGCGGCGCGACAGGGGACATCGGCTGACCACTCTACCCACGCCCCGCTGCAGGGGGCGACCAAACACCCTTCAGCGGCGAGTCACCTCGGGTCGCTCACCGCTGAAGAGCCGTTACGGAGGACAGGCGTAGAAGAGTGGATGGCCCGGGTCCAACTGCGAGCGCATTCCGCTCTCCGCCCAGTTGGAGGACGCGGGCGCCGGCGTGGTGCGGCTGGACTTCACGCCGCCCGCCAGCCCACTTTCGCCGTCCTGGAGGGAAGAACAGAGGCCGTGGGCGCCGCGGTCGTGTCTCCGCTGGGAAGCCTCGCCTACGCGCGCGCCATCACCCGCAGGGCCGCGCGCATCTCTTCCCAGGCGCTGCCCAGCGCGAAGGCGCCGCTCTTGTCCAGCAGCAGCTTCGCTTCCTGCGCGGACGCCGGGCCCGAGACGAGCTGGAGGAAGCGGGACACCAGGTCCGCCGCCTCCGACGTCGCGTCCGGGTCCGCCCGCAGGTACCAGTTGAAGTACTGCTCCAGGCGCTGCGCCGTGGGTCGAATCGAATCGAGCTGCATGGTGATGCCTCCAGACAAGAGGGACCAACGCATCCGAGGCCGATTTGCCGCCTCAAGATTACACGAGCGCGGCGCTGGCGTGACGGAGAAGTGAACTCTGGAGATCGCACATCCTCCCACCACCAGCACCTTCATGGTGTTGGGGAAGGTACGACACGTGGACGCGGGGGCCCCTGGTGAAGTCGGGGCCGGGCGGCGTTAGACTTCGCTTCGCTTCACGGGGGGTGTCCACATGACAGAACGGTCCACGAGCGGGGTGTGGCGTGTCTTCACGCCGTCCGCTGCCGCAGCACCACCACAGCCGCGCGCCAGCAGCCCGTCGGGTGCGAACTCCAGCAGCCCGTCCGGCCTGCGACGGCAGTTGCCCGCGGAGCCGCACGGCAAGGCAGAGATGCTGCTCAAGCTGGCGGCGGAGGAGTGCGAGAAGGGCGCCTGGGCAGCGGCGGAGACCAACCTCCGCCTCGCGCTCACCTTCGCGCCGGATGATCTCATCGTCCAGCGCCGCCTCCACGAGGTGGTGCAGACGCGCGAGGCCCAGCGGAAGGTCGAGCAGGCCAGGGCCGCCCTGCGGCGCTGACGGCACCGACGACGGGTGGGCAGCGTCGCCCGCGAGGGGTGAGGACTGTCCACAAGTCTTTGCGGTCGAGCCCGCATCGGGAGCACAATCGAGCGCGCCGTGATCTCCACCTCCACCACGCCCTCCATCACCGTCGCCGACCTGCTGACGGACACCCAGTACGACTTGAAGCTGCAGCTCCTCGCCGGCAAGGACGGGCTGGACCACCGCATCACCAGCTCCCGCATCCAGAAGCCCGGCCTGGCGTTGACCGGCTTCACCGAGCACCTCCACCCGGAGCGCATCCAGGTGTTCGGCAACACCGAAATCTCGTACCTGCGCACCCTGTCCGAGGAGCAGCAGCGCGGCGTGCTGGCCCGGCTCTTCGAGTCGCAGCTGGCCTGCGTGGTGGTGACCAAGGGCCTGGACATGCCGGCGCCCCTCTTCGAGGGCTGCGAGCGCACCCGGCTGGCGTTGATGAGCACCCCGCTGGTGTCCTCGGCCTTCATCAGCCAGGTGCAGTCCTTCCTCGAGGAGTCGCTCACCGCCACCGGCAGCCTGCACGGCGTCCTGCTGGACGTCTTCGGCGTGGGGGTGCTGCTGCTGGGGAAGTCGGGCATCGGCAAGTCGGAAATCGCCCTGGACCTCATCATGCGCGGCCACCGCCTCATCGCCGACGACATCGTCAACCTGGTGCGCCGGGCGGGCGACGTGTACGGGCACGGGAACGACCTCATCCAGCACCACATGGAGATCCGCGGGCTGGGCATCCTCAACGTGGAGGCGCTGTTCGGCGTGGCCTCGGTGCGCGACCGGAAGAAGATCGAGCTCATCATCGAGCTGGTGGAGTGGGCGCCCAACGCCGAGTACGACCGGCTGGGGCTGGACCAGGAGTCGATGAACCTGGTGGGCGTGGAGCTGCCGCACGCGGTGGTGCCGGTGCGCCCGGGCCGGAACATGACCACCATCGTGGAGGTGGCGGCGCGCAACCACCTGCTCAAGCTGCGCGGCCACAACTCGGCGCAGGAGTTCGCGGACCGCCTCAGCCAGGCCATCGTCCGCACCAAGCAGACCCAGGCCTCGGCGCTGGACGTGCGGGACAGCGGCATGTACCGCAGCGACGGCTCGCGGGTGACGCCGGCGGGGACAGCCCCCGTGGCCCCCGCCCTCTCCGCCCCCCGGGTGCCCCCGCCTCCGGCCGCGGAAGGCGAGCGCCCCAGGCCCACGCCCTACGCGCGCCGCCGCTTCGAGGAAGAGGAAGTCGAGTGAAGTTCATCCTCGTCGTCACCGGGCTGTCCGGCTCGGGGAAGTCGACGGCCATCCGCGCGCTGGAGGACGCCGGGTGGTTCTGCATCGACAACCTGCCCGCGCCCTTGCTGGTGAAGGTGACGGAGCTGGCGGGGGCGAAGGAGCGGCTGGCCTTCGGCATCGACGCGCGGGAAGGCAGCTACCTGCAGGACGCCCCGGAGGCGCTGGGCGAGGCGCGCCGCGCCGGCCACCGGGTAGAGGTGCTCTTCCTCGACTCCTCGGACGAGGCGCTGACGCGGCGCTACAGCGAGACGCGGCGGCGGCACCCGCTGGCGGAGACGGGCGGGGTGGCGGAAGGAATCGCGAAGGAGCGCGCGCTGCTGGGCGCCCTGCGCGGGCACGCCGAGCACGTGCTGGACACCTCGTCGATGACGGTGCACGAGCTGCGACGGCAGGTGACGGCGCGCTTCTCGCCCACGGCTACCGGGCAGTTGGCGCTGACGGTGATGTCCTTCGGCTTCAAGTACGGCGTGCCGTCCAACGCGGACCTGGTGTTCGACGTGCGCTTCCTGCCCAACCCCTTCTTCGTGCCGGACTTGAAGGCCTTCACCGGGAAGGACGAGCGGGTGGCCCACTTCGTCCTCGCCCGGCCGGACGCCTGGGAGTTCCTCGACCGGGTGTACGAGCTGCTGGCCTTCCTGGTGCCGCGCTACCAGCGGGAAGGCAAGGCGTACCTGACGGTGGCCATCGGCTGCACCGGCGGCAAGCACCGCAGCGTGGCCATCGCCCAGGCGCTGACGGAGCGGCTCAAGGACGCGCCCTTCGGGGCGGGCGCCCAACTGTGGGACCGCGACGCCGACAAGGAGTAGCCCTTCAGCCCACCCAGGTGATGGTCCACTCCGTCACCTCGCCCTGCACCAGCACCCCCACCACCGCGCCGGGGCGCTTGCCCATCACCGCGCGGCCGAGGGGAGAGGTGGGGGTGACGACGTGGAAGAGGCCGTCACCTCCCGGGCCCTCCAGCTCGGCGCCGCCCCCCACCGGGGCGAGGAACAGCGTGCGGCCGCCGGAGTCGGACTCCACCTCCACCAGCGCGCCCAGGCCCACCGGCGCCCCCTTCACCCAGGGCTTCGGACGGAAGGAGTCGAGCGCGTGCACCGCCGCCAGCGTGGAGGCGCTGCGGTGGGCGTGCGCCGCCGCCAGGTTGAGGGCCCGCTGCGCGCCCGTCTTCGCGTCGTCCCCCGCGTCGGCCGCGGTGCGCAAGGCGACGTCATTCATGCGCTGCAGCCGCGAGGACAGCTGCGCCACCAGGAAGGCCTTGTCCATGACGCGACGGTAGTGCCGCCACGCGCACAGGGAAGTTCTCGGCCAGCCCTCCGGCCCCGAGGAGGCGCCGGGGCGGCCTACTGCGCGGCGGGCAGCACCTTCACCGTGTCGCCCTGGTCCGTCGTCATCACCTGGCCGGGGGAGTCGGGCAGCGGGCCTTCGCCCACCACGAAGGACGCCACGCGCCCCCGCTTGCCGCCGCCGAAGTCGCCGGAGACGCTCACCACCAACTCCGCGCGCCCCGCCGGCCGGGTGTAGGCCACGTCGAAGGCCTTCGACTCGCCGCGGGCGAAGGCCTGGCCCCGCAGCACGGTGGGCTCGCCCACCACCGCCAGCCCGTCCACGCCGGTGATGGACACCGCCGCGTCCTTCACGTCGGCCTCGAAGGTGACGGTGACGCGGGCGCCCGACTGGGCCACCTGCGCGGTGACGGACACCGGCGCCGACGGCTTGCCCTTCGCCGGCGCCGCAGAGGTGATGGTGGTGGAGTGCGTGCACGCGCCGGCGACGCAGGCGAGGACGAAGAGGCTCGAGCGGAACATGTCGCTTCTCATGGACTGGTGAGGGAGAGGGTGACGGAGTAGCTGCCATTCACCGCGCCGTAGCCGGTGAGGTTGATGACGTAGGTGGCGCCAGCGGTGGTGGGGAAGGCCATCGTCTCGGTGGCGTTGTCCAACTCGTCGTCGGCGGAGCCCACGATGGCCCCGCGCCGGTAGGCGGTGAGGGCCACGTCCTCGGCGCTGGTGGCGGACACGGTGAGGCGCGCGCCGGTGCCCTGCACCACCCAGTACCGGTTCTGCCCGGCGAAGTTGTAGTCCACGCGCCCGTCGAGGCTGGCCGTCTGGTTGGCCGGAAGCCCGGCCACGAAGGTGTACTTGCCGCGCAGGGTGGGCTCTCCGTCCCCGAAGTCGCTGGTGAGGGCGCCGATGGAGTAGTGGGAGAGGAGCGTGTCGAGCTGCGCCTGGTTGGCTCCCCCCGCCCGCGCGCCCATGACGAAGGGGGCCACGGTGGTGAGCGCGTCGCTGCTGCGCAAGGCGCCGGTGAGGGCGTCGGCGATGGGCCCCAGGCCGAGGGAGAGCTGGTCGTAGGAGGCCTCGTTGGTGGAGTCGAAGGCGTCGTACAGCAGCCGCATCACGCTGGACTCGGAGAAGACGCCCGGGTTCGGGTCGTCGGTGGGGCTGGTGTCCGTCTCCACGTCGAAGCCCCAGGAGTCCTGGCCCCCGCCCGCGAAGGACGTGTCCACGTACAGCGGGTCGCCCGTCAACATGCCCGAGGCCGCGTCGCCCCAGCCCTCGGACCAGGCGTCGCGCGCGTCGAGGACGTCGCCCGTGCCGTGGTCGCCGCCCAGGCTGTCCGAGCGCGAGAGGTTGGCTTCGAAGTAGTGCCCCCACTCGTGGACGATGACGTGGTTGTCGTACTCGTCGGTGTCCACCCCGTCCTTGCCGACGATGTAAATCTCGTTGTCCTCGTAGTCGAAGTAGCTGGTGCCGAGGAAGCCGTTGGCCACGGTGCCGTTGGTGGCCGTGGTGTTGCGCGGGCTCCAGTTGACGCGCAGCGCAGGGAAGGCGAGGGCAGGCCGCGCCGCGAGGAAGGCGGCGGCCGCGCCGTACATCGAGTCCAGCACCGCGAAGGGCCCCGCGGTCCGCAGCGCCGGGTTGTAGGAGGAGCCAGTCCACCCGTGCGCGGCGTGGAGGTTCAAGGTGCCTCCGCCCATCGGCACCCCGGCGGCGATGGCCCACACCGCGTTGTTGGAGGTGTTGTCTTCGACGATGACGACGGGCGTGGCGGTGCGCGCCACCGCCTGCGCGGAGAGCGGCGCCGAGCCGTTGGAGGTGAAGGTGAGGGAGTAGCTGCCGTCGGCGGCGGTGTTGGTGGTGGCCAGCACCGTGGCGCCCTGCAGCACCCGCACCTCGCCGCTGCGCACCGGCCGCTGGGAGGCCCCGCCGAAGTCGAGCCGCCCGGTGTTGCTGGAGAAGGAGAAGAGCGCCGGCACGAAGTCGTAGGTGACGCGGCCGGTGAGGGTGAAGGTGCCCGTCATGGTGGAGCCGCCACCGCCAGCGCCTCCTCCATTCGCGCCCCCGCCGGCTCCGCCGCCCATCGCGCCCCCGCCCGCGCCTCCTCCGCTCGCGCCTCCTCCGCCCGCGCCTCCTCCGCCCGCGCCTCCTCC